>DATNDR010000035.1:0-128043 GCA_035606945.1 Pseudonocardiaceae bacterium | reverse complement strand
GCCCCAAAGGCGAAGAGTAGGGGAAGAAGTGCGCCTCAACGAGTTCGATCGGCTATGGGGAATTGAAGACCTGGCGGTCTTCCTTGGCGTTCCCGTAGACACCATTCGTGCCTGGCGGAAGAAACGTTACGGCCCACCCGCCCGTAAGCTTGGGAAACATCTTCGATGGGATCCTGCCGCGGTCAGCGAATGGTTCCAAGACGACCTCGCGAAGACCGACGCGGCCTGAGCGCAAATACTTTAACAATTCGACCCCCTGGGGAGATGACAGCAGTGGGACATATTCAAGATCGTTGGTTTAGAACGAAGGTCGACCCAGAGAGTGGTAAGGCGGTGTTTGACGACGGGGGGAAGCCTGTCAAGGAGAAGACCGAGTTGTACGGCAGCGGTAACCGGTACAAGGTTCGATAGCTGGATTCGAACGGACAGGAAAGAGCGCGGTCTTATCCGGATCGCCAGCTTTCGGCTGCGAAAGCTTTCCTGCATAAGACTGAGGTTGACATACGACAGGGCGGCTATCTCGATCCCCATGCAGGCAAGGTGACATTCCGCGAGTTCGCCGAAAAGTGGCTTGACTCGCGAACTTTCGATGAGTCGAGCCGAGAGCAGACAGAGTTACGTTTCAGACTACACGCTTACCCATACTTCGGAAATCGTGAGCTGCGCGACATCCGCCCGTCAACGATTCGCGAGTGGGACAGGGCATTACAGAAGAAGGGTCTTGCAGAGACATACCGTCGGACCATCTTCGCTAACGTTTCAGCAGTCTTCACCGCGGCGATCGATGACGAGAGGCTGAACAAGAATCCCTGCAACGCGACGTCAGTGACCAAGCCCCGCGGCGAGTACCCCAAGGTTGTTCCCTGGTCGGAGGATCGCGTCCTTGGGGTTCGCGCGGCGCTGGGGGAGCGATACCAGATCATGATCAACCTTGGCGCAGGATGCGGTCTCCGACAGGGCGAGGTCTTCGGCATCTCAGCAGATGACGTAGACGAAGAGTCCGGCATCCTCCGAGTGGAACGACAGGTGAAGATCATCCGAAATCAGATGGTCTTTGCGCTGCCCAAACACCGAAAGACGCGAGAGGTACCACTACCCGCGAGTGTTCTCGATGCGATCAAACAGCATAAGCGGAGCTTCCCAACGTTGCGGGTGACGCTTCCCTGGGAAGCGCCGACCGGGAAGCCCGCCACGGTTGGCCTACTCATCTACACGCGAGAACATCATCAGATCCATCGGCACTCATTTAATCACCACGTCTGGAAGCCCGCGCTCCGGGAGAGCGGCATCGTCAATCCCGGCCGCGCTGACGGGTTTCATGCGCTCCGGCACTTCTATGCCTCGGTGCTGCTCGATGCAGGGGAAAGTATCCGGGCATTGGCTGAGTACCTGGGTCATGCGGACCCGGCTTTCACGGCCACGACGCCATCACCGTCCTGCGCGACGCGCTCACCGGCAACCCCTGGATACCTGCGCTACCCACACCGACCTGACCCCCCCACACACCGCACACCACCGGACGCCCAACCGGCCGACCGGCCATGCCGAACTGGCTGAATGTTTACGGCCTGTGGGCGGCCTGTCGGGCCCTTGGATCAGTGAAATCCCTGTTCAAGGGCCCGAATAGATCAGACGTCGTAGTAGAGGGAGAATTCGAACGGGTGAGGACGCAGGCGTAATGGATCGATTTCGTTTTCGCGCTTGAGGGCGATCCAGGTCTCGATGAGGTCCGGGGTGAAAACGCCACCTTCGAGCAGGTAGTCGTGGTCGGCTTCGAGTCGGTCGATCACCGCCCCCAAACTTGCCGGCACCTGCGCGACGTCCTTGGCTTCCTCGGGGGGCAGCTCGTAGAGGTCCTTGTCGATCGGCGCGGCGGGCTCGTAGGCGTTTTTGATCCCGTCCAGGCCCGCCATCATCATGGCGGAGAAGGCGAGGTAGGGATTACCCGAAGCGTCTGGGCAACGGAATTCGATCCGCTTGGCCTTCGGATTATTGCCAGTAATCGGGATCCGGATGCAGGCCGAGCGATTGCGTTGTGAGTACACCAGGTTCACCGGTGCCTCGAAACCGGGTACCAGGCGGTGGTAGGAATTCACTGTCGGGTTGGTAAACGCCAGCAGGGACGGCGCGTGGTGCAGGATACCGCCGATGTAGTGCCTTCCGATGTCGGACAACCCACCGTAACCGGACTCGTCGTGGAACAGCGGCCTACCATCCATCCACAGCGACTGGTGGGTGTGCATACCGGAGCCGTTGTCGCCGAACAGTGGCTTGGGCATGAACGTGACCGTACGCCCGGTCGCCCACGCGGTGTTCTTGACGATGTACTTGTAAAGCTGCAGGTCATCCGCGGCATGTAGCAGGGTGTTGTACCTATAGTTGATCTCCGCTTGGCCCGCCGTGCCTACCTCGTGGTGCGCCTTCTCCACGGAGAAGCCGCAGCTGATGAGGTTCGTCACCATCGCGTTGCGCAGGTCCGCGAAATGGTCGGTGGGGGGCACGGGGAAATACCCGCTCTTGTAGTTGACCTTGTAACCCTGATTGCGACCGTCCTCGTCGGCACCGGTGTTCCACCAGCCGGCAACCGAGTCGATTTCGTGGAATGCGCTATTGGGCGTGGTGTCGAAGCGCACCGAGTCGAAGCAGTAGAATTCGGCCTCGGGACCGAAGTACGCCGTGTCGGCGATGCCGGTCGAGGCGAGAAACTCCTCGGCTTTGCGGGCCACGTTGCGGGGGTCGCGGCTGTAAGGCTCACGAGTGAGTGGATCATGCACGAAAAAGTTGATGTTCAGCGTCTTCTGCACGCGGAACGGATCGATGCGCGCCGTGACAAGGTCGGGCAGCAACTGCATGTCCGATTCGTGGATCGACTGGAACCCGCGCACCGACGAGCCGTCGAAGGCCAGGCCCTCCTCGATGATGTCTGCGTCGAAGAATTCCCCCGGGACTGTGAAGTGCTGCATGACACCCGGCAGGTCGCAGAAGCGGACATCGACGAACTCGACGCCCTCGTCAGCGATGAAGCGCAGGACCTCATCGGGGCTGGAGAACACTGTCGTTCACTCCTTCGTGCGCTGTGCTGTGGACCGGCGTGATCGGTCACGTCGCTGCGGCGAACCTAAGAGGGCGATGTTGCACCCCGGTCACCCGGATGTTTCGCCCAGGTTAAAGGGCTGGTGGCGGCGAGGCTAGCCTGCCGACGGCATAACCTAGTCGAGTGAGCAGATGGACCCAAACCTGGCTGACGGGCCGTCCCGAACAGCCCGATGAGGACCCGCAAGCAGGACCTAGCGGCCAGGACTATCCGGGGCAGCGGCTCGGCCTGCCCGAACACGGACCAGGTTCCGCCGGTGGTTTCGGTCCCCGCATCCTTGCCATCGTCATCGACTGGCTGCCGTGCTCGGTGGCTGCCCAACTACTCACCAAAAACCCGGCGTTTTCGGCGCTGGTGTTGTTCGCTGCGGTCACCGTGGCCTCGGTAGGCATCGCCGGCCGCACCGTCGGGCATGCCGTAGCAGGACTGCGTGTCGCTCAACTGGATGGTCAACGCGCCGGTTTCGCCGCCGCGGTGATCCGGACAGTACTGCTCTGCCTGCTCATCCCTCCGGTGGTCTACAACACCGACGGCCGCGGTCTGCACGACCGGGCAGCAGGCACCATCGTGCTGCGCACCCGCTAACAACCGGCCCGACATGGAGACATATCGGGCTCGGTAGGGGCCGGATCACCCCGATATGTCTCCATGCCGGGGGATGACAGCCGGAAGGCGTCAGCGGCGGCGGGTGGCGCGTTGGACGTTGCGCATCTTGGCACCCTGGGGGAGGGGGCCCTTGGGTATCGCGGCGGCGCGGGTGCTCAGGATGGCCAGTTTGCTCTCCAGCCCGTCGATCTGCGCGGCAGTGACGTTGCGCGGGAGTTTCGCCAGATGCCGGGGGAGTTTGGCCAGCGGCACCTGGCCTTCCCCGTTGCCCACCGTGACGTCATAGATCGGTGTGTCACCGATCAGCCGCGACACCCGCTTCTTCTCCTGCGCCAGCAGCGGCTTGAGTCGATGCGGAGCGCCCTCCGCCACCAGCACTACTCCGGGTCGCCCGATGACCCGGTGCACGGCGTCCAACTGAGTGGTGCCCGCCACGGCCGGCGTTACCCTCCACCCACCACGCAGGTTCTCCAGTGCCCATGCCGCCGCGCCCGGCTGGCCTTCGGCCTTGGCGAAGACATTGCGTTGAACCCGCCGACCGAAGATCAGTATGGCCGCCAGTACGCCGAGTAGGACGCCCAGCGGCAGGGCAAACCATTGTTCGCCGAATAGAAAGCCCACCCCGAACACCACCGCTGTGATCACCACGAAAGCGCCGATCATCAACGGCAGTAACGCCTTGTCCTCCCGGCGCTGGATGTTGAACGCTTCGAGAACTTGCGCTCGGCGCTGCTTAGCGGCGGCGCGGCGATCCCGTTGGGCGGCCTTCGCGGCCGCTTTGTCCTTGGTGCCGGAGGCAGGCTTGGGAGAGGGTTTAGCGGGCATGGCTCATAGGATACTTGCGGATCACCTGTTGCGGACCTCCCTGGTCAGGGACCCGATCATCAGGGGCCGATCAGCGGGCCAGCAAGCGAGTAGCCTCCTGAGCGGCCGGGCCGGCCGCAGCCAGCTTCGCAAGGTGCTCGGGTAACCGCCCGCCGCGGCGCGCGACGGCCAAGGCATACAGCCTGCCGGCCCGGTAGGACGACCGGACCAGCGGTCCGGCCATCACGCCGGAGAACCCCATCAGCTCGGCCACCCGGGCATGCTCGACGAACTCATGCGGGGTTACCCACCGAGCCACTGGATGGTGCCGCGCCGACGGGCGAAGATACTGGGTGAGAGTCAGCAGTGCACATCCCGCGGCGCGCAGGTCGGCCATCGCGGCGGTGACCTCGTCGGATTGCTCACCCATGCCCAGGATCAGGTTCGACTTGGTGATCAGTCCCGTGTCCCGGGCTGCTCGCAGCACGTCCAGCGACCGGTCGTACCGGAACGCCGGCCGGATCCGCTTGAAGATCCGGGGCACCGTCTCCAGATTGTGTGCCAGCACCTCGGGTGCGGCCTCGAACACCTCGCCGAGCTGCGTGGGACTGCCGTTGAAGTCCGGAATGAGCAGCTCCACCCCGGTACCCGGGTTGAGCAGATGGACCTGCCGGACGGTCTCGGCGTACAGCCAGGCGCCGCCGTCGGGCAGATCATCACGGGCCACTCCGGTGACGGTGGCGTAGCGCAGCCCCATCGCCTGCACCGCTTCGGCGACCCGCCGTGGCTCGTCGCGGTCCAGCGCGGCCGGGCGGCCGGTGTCGATCTGGCAGAAGTCGCAGCGCCGGGTGCACTGATCGCCGCCGATGAGGAAGGTCGCCTCCCGGTCCTCCCAGCACTCGTAGATATTGGGGCAGCCGGCCGCCTCGCAGACGGTGTGCAAGCCCTCCCGCCGCACCAAGCCTTTGAGGTCGCGAAACGACGGTCCCATGGTGGCCCGGGTCCGGATCCACGCGGGTTTGCGCTCGATGGGGGTCTGGCTGTTGCGGACTTCCAGACGCAGCAGCTTGCGGCCGCCGGGCTCGGGTGCTGGCGCGCTCACGGACGCCACCCTACGCGGGATCCGGCGTCACACCGGTGAGCTGCGCGGTGCGGTCCCAGAGCAGCCGGGCGGTGTGCTGCTGGCAGGCAGCCCGGCTTGCCGGCACCCGGCCTGGGGCTCCCCGGGTCTCGCCGAGGCTGGTCGGACCGAGGTATTCCCCGCTGCGGACATCAGCCGCAGTGGCTGCGTACAGCTGCGGCAACGCACCCGTCGCGACGCCTTGACTGATCAGCTTGTTGCCCCATCTGGCGAGCTCGGCGAAGGGACCCGGCACGTGCATCCGGGTGGTGTTGGGCACTAGTTCGGTGTCGGTCAGGCCGGGATGAGCGGCGACGGCGATGAGTTCCCGCCCGGCGGCTCGGGCCCGCCGGTCCAGCTCGAAGGTGAACAACAAATTCGCCAGTTTCGACGCGCTGTAGGCGGTGACCGGGTTGTATCGTCGCCGCCGCTCGAAGTTCAGGTCCTCGACGTCGAGTCCACCGCCGCGGTGCGCGAGGCTGGACACCGTGACCACCCGGGCGCCGGGTACCAGGGCGGGAGCGAGTAACCAGGTCAATGCGGCGTGCCCGAGGTGATTGGTGCCCATCTGCAGCTCGAACCCATCAACGGTGCGCCGCGGCGGGGTCGCCATCACGCCGGCGTTGTTCACCAGCACGTCCAGCCGGTCCCCAGTGATCGCCCGGACCTCGTCCGCGGCCTTGCGTACCGAGCCGAGGTCAGCCAGGTCGAGCTGCACCAGCGTGGCGTCCGCCCTGGCCGCGGACCGCACGCGGGCCAACGCCGCCTGCCCGCGGTGCGGATCGCGGCACGCCAGCAACACCGTTGCGCCACGCCCGGCGAGCACCATCGCGGTCTGCAGACCTAACCCCGAGTTGGCTCCGGTGACGAGTACAGTCCGGCCGGCCTGAGGGGGGATATCCGCCTCGGTCCACCGGCTCATGAGCTCACCGGCAGAGTGCCGTCGACGGCGTCCAGGACCGCCCGCTGCACTTCCGGCAGCACCTGCGCCACGGATACCGGCCGGCCCAGCTCGACGGTCAGCGATGTCACGCCGGCATCGGTGATGCCGCAGGGCACGATGCGATCGAATGCGGTGAGGTCCGGCTGGCAGTTGAAGGCGAACCCGTGCGTGGTCACGCCCCGGCTGATCCGGACCCCGATTGCGGCGATCTTGCGCTCCGGGCGCCCGCTAGCGGGATCCGCGACCAGCCACACCCCCGACCGCCCCGCGATGCGCCCGGCGTCCAGGCCCAGCCCGGTGCACACGGCGATCAGCGCCTGCTCCAGGCGCCGCACGTAGTCGATGACGTCCACCGGCTCGGCCAGCTTGATCAAGGGGTAGCCGACGAGCTGTCCCGGCCCGTGCCACGTGATCTTTCCACCGCGGTCCACATCGATCACCGGCGTGCCGTCGCTGGGTCGCTCGGCAGCCGTGGTCCGCCGGCCTGCGGTGTACACCGACGGGTGCTCGAGGAGCAGCAGCACGTCGGGCCCGGTGCCGTCCGCACGGGCGGCTGCCAGTTCTCGCTGCAGCGTCCAGGCTTGGTGGTAGTCAACGGTGCCGAGGTAGTGCACCTCAACCGGCGCTGTAGTGCTCCGGCACGACTGGGTAGCGACGGTCACGAGGCCGAGATTACGCCGGGCGCCGATTCGTCACTCCAGCGCCGCGGCCAGCGCCGCCGTGACAGTGCGGTGCTGGAACGGGTAGCCGTGCTTGCGCAGCACCACGGGCACCGCCCGCGGCCCGGCCAGCACCATCTCGTCAACGAGTTCGCCGCCGCGGACCAGGCGCAGCGCGAAACCAGGCACCACGAGCAGTGTCGGGCGGTGCATCACCTCGCCCACTGCCTGGGTGAACTCGGCGTTGGTCACTGGGTTCGGGCCAGTGAGGTTGACCGGGCCGCACACCTCGTCGTGTTCGAGCGCGAAGCGAATCGCACCCACCTCGTCGTCGAGTGAGATCCACGGCATGTACTGCTGCCCGCTGCCCAGGCGGCCGCCCAGCCCGAGCGCGAACAGCGGCTTGAGCTGGCCCATCAGCCCGCCGGACGGGGAGATCACTGGACCGGTACGTAGCCGTACCACCCGCGCCCCGGCCTGCTCGGCGGGCACGGTGGCCGCTTCCCAGTCACGGCAGACCTCGGCAAGAAAGCCGGAGCCCGACGGGGCGGTCTCATCGACCTCGCGGTGCCCGGTGTCGCCGTAGTAGTTCACCCCGGAGGCATTGACGAGCATCGGAACCCGGTACTCGGCGACCGCCGCAGCAAGCACCTCGGTGGGGATGATCCGGCTGTCGCGGATGGCCTGTTTGACTTCTCCGGACCACCGCCGATTGCCCATCGCCGAGCCGCACAGGTTCACCACGGCGTCGACGCCGTCGAAAGTGTCGGCGTCCATGGTCGCCGCCGGCGGGTCCCAGCGCCGCTCGTCCGGGGCGCGAGCAGGTCTGCGCACCAGCCGGAGTACGTCATGACCCGCCTGGCGCAGTAGCGCCACCAGCGTGGTGCCGATGAGACCCGATGACCCGGCGATCACGACACGCATGGGGAGATCCTCTCGGGTCTCTGGCAGACGGCGCTACCCAGATTCATGGCGCGGGGTGCGGCCGAGAATGCTCTGTTGCCAGGAATCGGCCGAGTTGGCGACCTATATCCCGAGGCCGGCTTCGAAGGCGCCGTCGGTCAGCCGTTGTTTGACAGTGTTGAGGAAACGCGCGGCGTCGGCCCCGTCGACCAGCCGATGGTCGTAGGACAGGGCCAGGTAGCTGATCGAGCGAATCGCGATGGTGTCGCCCTCGTCGCCGGAGAGCACCACCGGCCGCTTGACCACACTGCCGGTGCCGAGTATCCCGACCTGCGGCTGCAGGATGATCGGAGTATCGAACAGCGCCCCTCTTGAGCCGGTGTTGCTCAGGGTGAAGGTACCGCCGCTCATCTCATCCGGGGTGATCTTGTTGGTTCTGGTCCGTGCCGCAAGGTCGGCGATCCGGCGCGCCAGCCCGGCGATGCTGAGATCACCCGCATCGTGGATCACCGGGACGAGCAAGCCACGCTCGGTGTCCACGGCGATACCAAGATGTTCGGCGTTGTGGTAGATGATCTCGCCCTTGTCGGTGTCGATCGACGCGTTGAGCTTGGGGTGCTGTTTGAGCGCCTCGACCGTGGCTTGGGCGAAAAACGGCAGGAACGACAGCTTGACGCCCTCGCGCGCCTCGAAGTCCCGCTTGGCTCGATCGCGCAACCGTGCCAGCCGGGTGATGTCTGCCTCGACCACGGTGGTCAGCTGCGCGGAGACCTGGAGCGACTCCACCATCCGCTTGGCGATGACGCTGCGCATCCGGGACATCTTCTCGGTCCTACCCCGCAGCTCGGAGAACGCCGCTGACGGCCCGGCCCCGTCCGTCGTCCCGGTGGACGCCCGCTGTGGCTGCGACACGGTCGGTGCTCGGGGCGCAGGCATCGGTGCCGGTTCTGGCTCAGGCTCGGGTGCTTTGACGGCGGCGAGCACATCCTGCTTGCGGATGCGGCCACCGACCCCGGTGCCCTGTACGGTCGACAGGTCGATGCCGTGCTCGATCGCGAGCTTGCGTACCAGGGGTGTTACGTACGGTGCGCCGCTGTGGTCCTCAGCGTTCTCGGCTGCCGGTTCCCGCTCGTGAGCAGCAGATTGGCGAGATTGGACTCCTTGTTCGGACTGACTCGGCGGGGCTGGGACCGGCTTCGTCTCACGGTCACCGACGGCGGCGAGGGTGGCGCCGACAGCGACCGTCTCGTCCTGCGCCACCACGATCTCTAACACCATGCCCGCGACCGGAGAGGGGATCTCCGTGTCGACCTTGTCGGTAGATACCTCCACGAGCGGTTCGTCCACTTCGACGGTGTCGCCGACCTGCTTGAGCCATCGAGTCACGGTTCCCTCGGTGACGCTCTCACCGAGCACCGGCATTGTCACCAGCTTCCTGGAGCCCGTGGCGGCGGGCGCCGGCGGCCGCTGCAGCGGTTCCGCCGGCCGATCGTCACCGACCTCTGTCGGACGGGCCGTCGTGGGACTGGACACGGGGGGATTGGGCGGATTGGGCGCCGCGTGGCGAGGTGCGGTGGGAGGCTGCGCGGAAGGACGCGAGGCGTCACCGATTACGGCGAGTTCGGCGCCGACCTCAACGGTCTCATCCTCGGGTACCACGATGCGCTCGAGCACGCCGGCCGCAGGCGAGGGGATCTCGGTATCGACCTTGTCGGTGGATACCTCCACCAACGGTTCATCAACCTCGACGGTCTCACCCTCTTGTTTGAGCCAGCGCGTCACCGTGCCCTCGGTGACACTCTCGCCGAGCGCAGGCATCGCCACGGAGTACGCCATCTGTTGCCTCGACTCTCGTCGTGTTTCCTTCTGGTGTGCGCCGGTTGTCGCGGTCGGAGTCGCTCAGCCGTGCGCGTGCAGCGGCTTGCCCGCCAAGGCGAGGTGGGCTTCGCCGAGCGCCTCGTTCTGTGTCGGATGGGCGTGCACCAGCGCCGCGACGTCGTCCGGGTAAGCGTCCCAGTTGACGATCAGCTGGGCCTCGCCGACCAGTTCGCCGACGCGGTCACCGACCATGTGCACTCCGAGCACCGGACCGTGCTTGGCTCGCACCAGCTTGATCGCCCCCCGGGTCTGCAGGATGACGCTTTTGCCGTTGCCGGCCAGGTCATAGGTGATCGTCTCGATCTCGCCATGGCGCTGCCTGGCCTGCGCCTCGGTGAGCCCGACCGCGGCTACCTGGGGCTCGCAGTAGGTCACCCGCGGGATGCCGTCCTCGTCAATCGTGCTGGGCTTGCGCCCGGCGATCTCCTCGGCGAGGAAGATGCCCTGGGCGAACCCTCGATGGGCGAGTTGGAATCCGGGCACGATGTCGCCCAGTGCGTACACCCCCGGGAGGTTGGTTTGCAGCCGGTCGCCGGTGAGCACGAAGCCGCGTTCCATCCGCACCCCGGCCTCGGAGTACCCGGCCTCGGCGGTGTTCGGTCCCCGGCCGACGGCAACCAGCAGCAGGTCGGCCTCGAGCTGTTCCCCGGACTCGAGGCTTACCGTGACCCCGGCTTCGGACTGGCTCGCCCCGGTGAGCCTGGCGGCGGTCTTGAACATGATTCCCCGCCGGCGAAACGCCCGCTCCAGCTGTTTGGAGCAGAAGTCGTCCTCTGCAGGCAGCAGCCTGGGCAGTGCTTCCACCACGGTCACGTCCGCGCCGAAGGAGCGCCACACGCTGGCGAACTCGACTCCGATCACGCCACCGCCCAGCACCACCACGCGCTCGGGTAGGTAGTCGAGGTTCAAGGCCTGATCGCTGGTGACGATTCGGCCGCCGATCTCCAGACCGGGCAGAGACCTGGCGTAGGAGCCAGTGGCCAGCACGACGTTGCGCCCGGTATAGCGCTGCCCGTCGACGTCGACAGCATTGGGCGCGACGAACCGTCCGGTGCCTTCGACGTAGTTGATCCCCCGGGACAACACCAATCCCTGCAGACCTTTGAACATCTTGGCGACGACGCCGTCCTTGTACTTGTTGACGCCTGCCATATCGATGCCCTCGAGCGCGGACTTCACCCCGAACTGGTGACCGTCGCGAGCGGCGTCAGCTACCTCTGCGGCCTGCAGCAGTGCCTTGGTGGGGATGCAACCGCGGTGCAGGCAGGTGCCACCGAGCTTGTCCTTCTCCACCAGGACCACGGTCAAACCCAGTTGCGCGGCACGCAGCGCGCACGCGTAACCGCCCGAGCCGGCACCGAGGACTACCAGGTCGGCGGATGTCTCCGGACTTGACGAAGTGGTGTTCGCTGAGGTGTCTGGCACTGAGACGCTCCTGGAGCAGACGTCGGTAACGTGGCACCCGGACATGGGAATGCGGCCCAGCGCCGCGTGCGCCACAGCCATCTTGTCACCATGCTGCGGACGTCTGCGACGTGGGCGAGAAAGCGTTGAGCTGGCGCGATCGCCCAAGGCGCGCCGGCGGAGGAGATGCGGAGTTGGGTCTGCTGGATCGGTTACTGGGCAGGCAGCGCACCGGGAGGGCGCGCGCCGCGTCCAGCGCGGACCTCGATCACCTCGAGCAGTGGGCAGCGGCGCGTAGCGGAGTGGAGGCGTTCATCGAGCCCCGCACCATGGTCACGGAGATGACCGTCCTACTGGTCGCCCACGACGGTGAATGGACCCGGCGCCGGGTCGATAGTGCGCACGGTGCGCGGCGGTTGGCCAAGCGGCTGAGGATCCCGATCTATGACGTCGCCCTCATCGGATACCCGCAACGGATGCGCGACTACACCGCCCGCCAGCGCGAGCGAGAGTAGCGCCTCAACCTCGTTCGGCGATGTCCGCGAGGACCGCGGCCAGGGTGCGCACCGGAACCCCGGTGCCTCCTTTGCCGGTATATCCCCACGGCGAGCCGGTGTTGTAAGCCGGGCCCGCGATGTCCAGGTGCGCCCACGGAACGCCGTCGGGAACGAACTCGGATAAGAACACCCCGGCGGCGAGCATGCCACCCCAGCGGTGGCTCGCCACGTTGGCGATGTCAGCGAGTTTGGAATCCAGGTCGGACCGCAGGTGCTCGGGCAGCGGCATGGCCCAGCCGTTTTCCCCGACGTCCTGCGAGATCGCAGTGACCCGGTCCCGAAACTCGGGAGTACCCATGATTCCCGGGGTCCGGTTGCCCAGCGCGACGACCTGAGCACCGGTCAAGGTGGCCGTGTCGATCAGGTAATCCGGGTCGTCCTGCGCCGCGCGGACCAGCGCGTCGGCGAGGATCAGACGCCCTTCGGCGTCGGTGTTGAGCACCTCCACGGTGGTGCCCCCGTACATGGTGAGTACATCCCCCGGCCGGTAAGCGGTGGCCGAGGGCATGTTTTCGGCCATCGGCACGGTGGCGATCACCTCGACCGGCAGTTCCAGCCGGGCGGCCAGCACGGTGGTGACGATGACGGCAGCCGCGCCCGCCATGTCCATGGTCATCTCTTCCATCTTCGCCGCGGGCTTGATCGAGATGCCGCCGGTGTCGAAGGTGATCCCCTTACCGACCAGCGCGACCTTCGCCCTCGGCGCGGCGGGAGCATGATGCAGCCGGACCAGCCGTGGCAGGCGCGACGATCCGCCGCCGACGCCGAGGATGCCGCCGTAGCCCTCCCGTAGCAGGTCTTTCTCGTCGAGTACCTCGGTGGGTACCCCGGCGGCCTCCGCAAGGCTCACCGCGCGATCAGCGAATGAGGCGGGATACAGGTCATTGGGTGGGGTGTTCACCAGGTCACGTGCAGCCACCACCGCTTCGGCCACCAGAGCGGCCCTGGCGAGGCTGTGGTTCGCCTCCGCGTCGCGGGCCGAGGGCACCGACAGATCCATCTGTTCCAGCGGCGCGTCGCCGTTGCGGGAACGGTATGCGGTGAACACGTAGCTACCCAGCGCAGCGCCCTCGGCCGCGGCGGCCAGGTCGACACGGGACAGCGTGGTGATCGCTCGAGCGGTACCCGACAGCGCCCGGGACGCGGCCCCAGCGGCCCGGCGTACCTGCTCGCTGCTGGGTTGACCCTCGATCTCGCCGAGCCCGGTGGCGACCAGCAGCGGGGCGCTGATGACTCCGCGGGTGGGCACCTTGATCACCTCATCGGCCTTGCCGCGCGCGCCCAGCACGACCAGCAGGTCGACCAGCGCACCGCCGAATGCCGCGTCGACCTCCTCGTTACCCGGAAGGAGCTGGGGACCTCCTTCGCCGCATACGGTCCCCACCACGAGGGCATCGACGGTCGCGGTGGTCACCGAGGAATCGGTGAGGCGCAGCGTCGGGGTGGTCACGGTGATCTCCTCGCTGACATGGTTGGGTCAGGATGCGTTGGGCAGGTCGCAGTGACAACTGCCCTAGGAGGTAGCGTTCCATAGCCGTGAGTCCCATCCTGCACCGCGGACCCCTGCATGCCGCGCACGTCCAGGCCGGCGCCACCCTTGCTGCCTTCGGCGGGTGGGAGATGCCGATCAGCTATCCCGGCGGAGGTGTCGTCGCAGAGCACACCGCGGTGCGGGAGGCAGTCGGGATATTCGACGTCACCCATCTTGGCAAGATCGTCATCGCCGGTCCCGGGGCAGCGGACTTCGTCAACTCGTGTCTCACCGCCGACCTCGCCAAGATAGAACCAGGGCAGGTCCAGTACACCCTGTGTTGCACCGAAGACGGCGAGGTGGTGGACGATCTGATCGCCTATCTGGTCGGTCCCGATGAGGTGTTCTGCGTACCGAATGCGGCAAACGCGGCGGCGGTCGCGGGCCGGCTGGTGGCTGCCGCGCCGCCGACGATCACAGTGACCGACATGCACGATCGGTATGCGGTGCTCGCCGTGCAGGGACCCCGTTCGGCCGAGCTACTCAGCGCCATGGGACTGGCGGTCACGGATTTGGACTACCTGAGCTTTGTCGATGCCGAGCATGCCGGTGCACCGGTGCGGGTCGCTCGCACCGGTTATACCGGCGAGCGTGGCTACGAAGTGTTCCCGGCCTGGGACGATGCGCCGGCTCTGTGGGAGGCGCTGCTTGGCGCTGCGGGCCCGCTTGGCGGCCGGAAATGTGGGCTCGGCGCCCGGGACACCTTGCGCACCGAGATGGGCTACCCCTTGCACGGCCAGGACGTCGGCCCGGCCATCACCCCGCTGCAGGCCGGCCTGTCCTGGGCGGTCGGTTGGCACAAGCCGGCTTTCTGGGGCCGCGAGGCGCTGCTCGCCGAGCGCGCCGGCGGACCCTCGCGTCGGTTGCGTGGGCTGCGTGCCACCGCGCGTGGGGTGCCGCGGCCGCACATGGCGGTGCGCACTACGGCGGGCGCGCTATTGGGGGAGACCACGTCTGGAACCTTCTCGCCGACGTTGCGCACCGGCATTGCGCTGGCGCTGCTCGACCCCGGCGTGCAGGCCGGCGCAACCGTCGAGGTCGACGTCCGTGGCCGGGCGTTGCCCTGCGAGGTCGTCAAACCTCCCTTCGTGCCTTCACGGGTGCGCTCGTGAGTGATTCGGCGCTTAACAGTGTGGTAGCGCTATAACACAGTTACACGTTCACCGTCGCCGATGGCGAGGATCACCGCAGCGGTGGCGCTCTGCTCGACCAGCACGACGGCCGAGCCACCGAACCCGCCGCCGGTCATCCGGGCACCCAGCGCGCCGGCAGCGCGCGCCGCATCCACCACGCGGTCCAGCTCCGGGCTGGAGACTTCCAGGTCGTCTCGTAACGAGGTGTGCGAGGCGTTGAGTAGCGGTCCGATGTCACCGATCCGGCCGGCCTCCAGCAGCGCCACGGCGGCCTGTACCCGGGCGATCTCGCTGATTACATGGCGCGCGCGCCTGCGTAGCAACGGATCGGTGAGCTGTGCCAGCTGATGTGGCGCGGCGTCCCGCAGGGTAGCGACGCCCAGTGCTGCCGCGGCCAGCGTGGCGCTGCGCCGGCGGTCGGCGTACTCGCTATCGACGATCCGGTGTGGCGTCCCGGTATCGACCACGAGAAGATTCAGTCCAGCGGCGGTGAGATCCAGTGGCAGCTGCCGCATTGTGTGGCTTCGGCAATCCAGTAGTAGTGCGTGTCCTGCGGTGCAGCACAGCGAGGCGAGCTGATCCATCCCGCCAGTCGGCGCACCGATGATCTCGTTCTCGGCGCGGCGGCACGCCGCGGCGAGCCACGCGCGGCCTGCGGTGGTCGCGGCCAGCCCGAGGCCGCACAGGGCATCGACGGCCAGCGCGACGGCGCACTCGAGGGCGGCCGACGACGCCAGCCCGGCTCCGGGTGGTACCGAATCGCCGACGAGCAGGTCAAGCCCGCCGGCCGGATGACCCAGCGCCCACATGACACCCGCTGGGTAGGCCGCCCAGCCGGGCGGATGACCGGGACGCACCGCGCTGAGTGCACCCTCCCACGGCTGCGCACCCCGGTGCCACGAACGCAGCCGCAACCGGCCGTCGTCGCGGGTCGCCGCGGCCACCACGGTGCACTGCGGCAGCGCCAGCGGCAAGCAAAGACCGCCTGCGTAGTCCACGTGCTCGCCGATGAGATTCAGCCGGCCAGGGGCCAACCACAGACCTTGCGGCTCCCGGCCGAATGCGGCGCGGAAGGCGGCGCGCAACGCGGTGCTCACGCCAGCTCCCGCAGCCTGCCCGCGATCCGCTCGGGGGTGGTGTCGTTGAGCCAGACGCCCATCCCGGATTCCGATCCGGCGAGGTACTTGAGTTTCCCGGCGGCGCGGCGCACTGAGAACAGTTGCAGGTGCAGCCGGATCAGGTCCCGTCCTGGACCGATCGGAGCCTGATGCCAGCCCGCGACGTACGGCACCGGCCCATGGTCGCCCTGGTCGGCGAAAAAGTCGTCCACCCGCCGCAGGAGCGCGGGGTAGAGCGTGGTCAGCTCCGAGCGCTCCGCGTCGTCGAGGCCTGCGAGGTCGGGTACCGCGCGGTGTGGCACCAGGTGCATCTCCACCGGCCACCGGGCGGCGGCGGGTACATATGCGGTCCACGCCGCCCCGCGGTGCACCACCCGGGTGCCCGCTCTCAGCTCAGCGGCGAGCACGTCGGCCAGCAGGTCGCGGTCCGTGCTCTCGCGGTGCGCGGCGGCCCGGGCCAGCAGGCGCTCGGTGCGCGGGCACACGAACGGGTAGGCGTAGATCTGACCATGCGGATGGTGCAGCGTCACCCCGGTCTCTGCGCCCCGGTTCTCGAAGCAGAACACTTGCCGGGTCGGGCTCATCGCAGACAGTGCGCGGGTGCGGTCGGCCCACGCCTCGATCACTGTCGCGGCCCGGCGCGGGGTGAGCTGAGCGAACGATGCGCCGTGGGCGCTGGTGAAACAGACCACCTCGCAGCGGCCGATGGCGGGCTGTTGCGGCCATAGCGGATCCCCGTCGACCAAGTCCGGTACCGGTTCCATGGTGGCGGCCAGAGAGGGGAACCGGTTATCGAACACCACCACGTCGTAGTCGTCGGCCGGGATCTCGGTCACCGCGCCGGGGCGGCTGGGGCACAGCGGGCAGCGCGCAGCCGTGGGTAGGTGGGTGCGGGTCATCCGGTGCGGGGCCAGGATGACCCACTCGCCGGTGAGCACGTCGCGGCGCATCGTAGGTCGGGCCTGATCGGGGCCCAGGTCGCGGGAGTCGTGCACGGCTCGGGTGGCTGCGCCGGACGCGTAAGGCTCGCGGTCGTCGTAGTAGGTCAGCGCGCGACCATCGGCCAGGCGGGTACGGGTGATCCGGATCGGGGTTCGCGGCTCGGACACGCGAGCCAGCATGGCGCAGGGGTAAAGTAGTGGGACATCCTACCATTTCGTTACCCGACGGGATACCGTGCTGCCCATGAGCGCCGCGCCACCCTTCACCCGGCTGCCCCATCCCGCTCAGCTGCCGCCGCAACGGCGAGCGGAGATCCTGACCGCGCCGGGCTTCGGCCGGTACTTCACCGACCACATGGTGGAGATCTCCTGGACCGCCGGCCGTGGTTGGCACGACGCCCAGATCGGCCCGTACCGGCAGCTGGTGATGGACCCCGCCAGCATGGTGCTGCACTACGGGCAGGCGGTGTTCGAGGGCCTCAAGGCGTACCGGCAGCAGGATGGCACGGTGTCGTTCTTCCGCCCGCTGGCCAACGCCGCCCGGCTGCGTGCCTCGGCCCGGCGGATGGCCATGCCGGAGTTGCCCGACGAGCTGTTCCTCGGCTCGCTGCGGGAGCTGGTACGCGCCGATATCGGCTGGGTGCCCGCCGCCGGTGGGGAGGATTCCCTGTACCTGCGGCCGATGTTGTTCGCCACCGAGGTCGGTCTCGGCGTGCGTCCCGCCATGACCTACCGTTACCTGCTCATCGCTTCCCCGGCCGGGCCGTACTTCCGCGACGGGCTGCAGCCGGTCAGTGTGTGGTTGTGCAGCGAGTACGTCCGAGCAGCGCCGGGCGGTACCGGGGCTGCCAAGTTCGCCGGGAACTACGCCGCCTCGCTGCTGGCCCAGCAGCAAGCCGCTGAGAAGGGCTGCGACCAGGTGGTCTGGCTGGATGCGGTCGAGCGGCGATGGGTGGAGGAAATGGGCGGGATGAACCTCTATTTCGTCCTCGGCGAGGGACCGCAGGCCCGGCTGGTGACTCCTGAGCTCACCGGCGCATTGCTGCCCGGTATCACCCGCGATTCGCTGCTCACCCTGGCCCGGGATCACGGCTTGGGCGTCGAAGAACGGCGGATCTCCACCGAGGAGTGGGAGAAAGGTGTCCAGACCGGGGATATCTCGGAAGTCTTCGCCTGCGGTACCGCCGCGGTGATCACTCCTGTCGGCCGGGTGGCCCACGCCGGCGGCGAGTTCACCATCGGCACCGGCGCCCCGGGCCCGATCACCGCCCGGCTGCGCGCGTCCCTCACCGCCATCCAACGCGGCGCCGCCCCCGACCCCCACCACTGGATGACCCCCCTCGCCTGACCTGCCTCCCCTGACGCCCCGCCGCTGGACCGCAGGACCCCGATATGTCTCCATATCGGGATCAGGCGGTGGCGCAGACGGCGAGGATGATGGTGGTGGTCAGCTCGCTGGAGGCCCCTAGTACGTCGCCGGTCACACCGCCGAGGCGACGGCGGGTGTGGGCGGACAGCGCGACTACGGCGAGGGCGGCCAGCGCGACCGCCAGCATGCCTTGCCACCGGCGGTCGGGAACTGCCAGCAGGCCGCCGGCCAGCAGGATGCCCCACCAGGCCACGGGTACCGCGACGGGCTGGCTGTCCGCCACCAGCGCCCCCAAGCCGGCAGGCCGGGCGCCCGGCACTCCCCGGCGGGTGCACCAGCCGAATGCGGCCCGTCCCGCGATCACCGCCAGCACCACAGGGACCAGCCGGCCGGTCTCGGCAAGGGCTCCCAGCGAAGCGGCCTGCGTGGCCAGCGTCAACACCAAAGCGATAATGCCGAAGGGCCCGCAGGAGCCATCTCGCATCACGTCCAGCGCGCGCTGCGCTCCTCCGTAACAACCCAAGCCGTCGGCGGTGTCGGCCAGCCCGTCCAGATGTATCGCGCGGGTGCAGCCAGCCAGGATGGCCACCACGATCAGGCCGTTGAGCAGCGCCGGTACGCCCAAGGCGTGCAATGCGGTGAGTACGCCTGCAGCCAGCAGACCCAACCCGGCGCCGACCGCGGGCGCCCAGTACAGCGCCCGGCGCGCGGTGTCTCGATCCACGTCGACGAGCGTCCCCACCGGCAGGACCGTCAGCCAGGACACTGCCAGCCGCAGTCCCCGGCTCACGAGTCTCACGAGGTCGGTAACGGAGCAACCACTGGCCCGGACACGCCGGCATCGGCGAAGGTGGCCATCTCGGCGAGCACCCGGACGGCCATCTGCACCAGCGGCAGGGCGGCCAGCGCCCCGGACCCCTCGCCCAGCCGCATCCCCAAATCGAGGATCGGCACCAGCTCGAGATGCTGCAGGGCCAAGGCGTGCGCGGGTTCCACCGAGCGGTGCCCGGCCAGCCACCATTGCCGCGCGCCGGGCGCGAGCTCCTCAGCGAGCATCGCCGCGGCCCCGGTCACCACGCCGTCGAGGATTACCGGGGTGCGTCGGACGGCGGCCTGGGCCAGGAACGCGGCCATCGCCGCGATATCCGCACCGCCGGCGGTCCGCACCAGCGCGGCAGGATCACTCACAACCGGGCGAGCCCGTCGCAGCGCATCGCGGATCGCGGCCGCCTTGCGCATCCAGCCGGCATCGTCGATGCCGGTGCCACGGCCCACCACCGCGACGGGTTCCGCTCCGGTGAGCGCGGCGATCAGCACTGCGGCGGGTGTGGTGTTGCCGATTCCCATGTCACCCGCGATGAGCAGGTCGGCGCCCCGATCGATCTCCTCGTCGGCGATCGTCACTCCGGTCTGCAGCGCCTGGGAGACTTCCACGTCGGTCAGTGCGTCCTGCAGGTGGATGGCGCCGCTGCCGCGGCGAACTTTGTGCTTGGTGACCAGTGGCGGTGTGCCAACGGTGGCGGGATCGCAGTCCACGGCTACATCGACCACTCGTACCGTCGCCCCGGCCGCCGCGGCGAGCACGTTCACCGCCGCCCCGCCGCTCAGGAAATTGGCCACCATCTGTTGGGTGACCTCGCTGGGATAGGCGGACACGCCGTGAGCGGCAACGCCGTGGTCGGCGGCGAAGACCACGACCTGCGGGCGGACGAACGGGTGCGGTGGGCAGGTCCCCTGGCAGGCGGTTGCCCACACCCCCAGTTCCTCCAGGTGCCCCAGCGAACCGGCTGGTTTGGTCAGCTGCTCATGACGGGCCACCGCTTGCCGGTGGGCTTGCTGGTCGGGTGGCGTGATCGTCGGGAAGTCCACTCGGCTCTCCTGGTGCTCGGTGTCCGTCGCCTGGCTCATCTTCGTCGCACCCGGACGACCAGTGGCGCCGGGCGATCCGCTCAGCGCAGCTTGACGGGCAAGCCTGCCACCAAGAGCACCACCTCCTCGCACACCGCGGCGAGCTGGGCGTTGAGCGCGCCGAGCTCGTCGCGGAACAGTCGCCCCGCGTGGGTCGCCGGTACGACGCCGAGACCAACTTCGGCGCTGACCATCACCAACCGGGCCGGACACGCCGCCACCGCCGATACCAGCTCAGCGCACCGAGTGCGGCAGGCCGCCACCTGCTCCGAATCGCTCCACGCTCCGGCGTCGTCCAGCTCGCCGGTCAGCCAGCTGGCGATGTCATCAACCAGGACCGGGACCGGACCGGCGGTTCTTAGCGCACTGGGCAGGTCGGCCGGCTCGACGGTGCGCCAACCCGGCGGCCGGCGGGCCACATGCGCGGCGATCCGCGCCTCCCAGTCATCGTCGTCGGGCCGGCGGCGGGCGGTGGCCAGGTAGCACACCACGGGTTCGCGCAGTAAGCCTTCGGCGTGCGCCGACTTTCCTGAGCGCGTACCGCCGAGGACCAGCGTCCGCATCAGCCAGACGCTACCGTCGGATGCCCCGAGCAGCAGACGGGAGCATGTGATGACCTTGCGGTGGCGCTACCTGGATTCCGACGGCGGTCAGGCAGCTGGCCCGGACGTCACATTCGACACTCAGGACGATGCAGAGCAGTGGCTCAGCGGTGAGTGGGAGACCCTGCTCGACGGCGGCGTGGCGGCGGTGAGCCTGCTGGCGGGGGAGTCAGTGGTGTACGGCCCGATGAGCTTGCAGCCGTAGTCGAACCACGGTTACGGGATCGGGTCACCGCGACCGACGCGCGGCTTGGGTACCCGCAATCGGCGCAGCTGAGTTGCCCTGGTCATGGCGTAGAACCCCAGGCTCGCCGCGGACTCCGACGCTTTCGGGAACCGTTCGCGGACCCGGCGTGTGATGGTCCGGCCCAGCAGCACGCCCTCGACGATGATCGCCAACAGCATCAGCATCGACACCAGCGACACATACGATTGCACTATCGGCGACGGCACCAGGATCACCACGATCACCAGCAGGGCCAGCGGCATGAACGCACCGGCCAGGTGCCGCCGCGAATCCACCAGGTCACGCACGTAGGCCTTCACCGCTCCGCGATCGCGAGGCAGCAAGTACTTCTCGTCACCCGCGAGCATCCGTTCCCGGCGCTGGGTTGCCGCGTTGCGGCGTTCTTCTTTCGACCCGCGCATCCGCGTCAGGGCTTCCCGCTGGGTGCGGGGCGGCGGGGGTGCCGGGCCGCGCTTGCGGCCCTCCGCTTCGCGGCGGGTCGGGGTGGGTCGGCCCTTGCCGACGGTACGGGTTGGCGGGGTCGCCTCCATGGCCGGCTCCGGCTCGGTGGCACCGGAGCCGGCGTTGCCGCGCAGGAACCTCACAATCACCAGCCTAGAGGTAATCGGCCGTACACCCGAACGGTGCAGGGTCAATGTGTCACCATGGGCGGTGCGGAATCAGCCGCCGGTCGGGGGCGTTCGCGTAGAGTAGAACCAGCCGTCCGCGCCCAGCTCAAATTTCAGGGGAGAGTCATGACCGTCGAGAACCTCGTCGGCACCGAGGTGCCCACGCACGGTGTCGAGCTCACCGACGCCGCCGCCGCGAAGGCGAAGGCGTTGCTCGACCAAGAGGGCCGGAGCGACATGCACCTGCGCATCGCCGTGCAACCCGGTGGTTGTGCTGGACTGCGCTACCAGTTGTTCTTCGATGAGCGCACTCTCGACGGCGACGCGATGCGGGACTTCAACGGCCTCGGTGTGGTGGTCGACCGGATGAGCGTGCCCTACCTGCAAGGCGCCGTGATCGATTTCGTGGACACCATCGAGAAGCAGGGTTTCACGATCGACAACCCCAACGCGGGAGGCTCCTGCGCCTGTGGGGACTCGTTCAACTAGGACCTCACGGCCTTCAACTAGGACCTCCCGACGCTAGTTCACCGCTACACCTGAACGGGGTAGCGCGGTTCGGGCACGGCCGGAACGATCCGCTGCTCGACGAAGATGCCGTGCCACAGCATGAACACCAGCACAGCCCAGATGCGCCTGCTGTAGTCGCGCGGACCTGCCCGGTGCTCATCGAGCATCTGGTGCACCGCGGCGAGGTCGAGAAACTCCGCGGTGCCGGAGTCGTCGACGATCCCGCGGGCCCAGTCGTGCAGGTCCGTGCGCAGCCAGTGCCGGATCGGCACGGGAAAGCCCAGTTTGGGTCGGTTCAGTACGTGCGCGGGCACGATGTCGCGTAGCGCCCGGCGTAGTGCGTGCTTGGTCGTCTCCCGGGTGATCTTCTCCTGCAGCGGGATGGCGGCCGCCACTCGGAACACCTCGGGATCGAGGAAGGGCACGCGCAGCTCAAGCGAGTTGGCCATGGTCATCTTGTCGGCCTTGACCAGGATGTCGCCGCGTAACCAGGTGAACAGGTCCACGTGCTGCATGCGCGCGACCGGGTCCCAGCCGGCAGAAGCGGCGTAGGGGGCTGCGGTGACATCGACGTGCGAGACGGTCGGGTCGTATCCACGCAGCACCCCACGGAGCTGGTCGTCGCGGAAAATACGCGCATTGCCGTAGTAGCGCTGCTCCAGCGTCAGTGCGCCCCGACGGAGCAGGTCCTTGCCGCGTACACCCTCCGGCATCCGTGTCGAGATCCGGCCCAGTGTGCGGCGCAGGCCGCCGGGTACCTTCTCGAACGCAGCCAGCGACAGGGGCTCCCGGTAGATGGTGTAGCCACCGAACAGCTCGTCAGCACCTTCCCCGGATAGCACCACCTTGACGTGTTCGCGGGCCTGCCGGGCGATGAACCACAGCGGCACCAGGGCGGGGTCGGCCACCGGGTCATCGAGATACCACACGATTAGCGGTAGGGCGTCAGCCAGTTCGCCGGCCGAGACGGTGCGGATGACGTGCCGGACGCCGATCGCAGCAGCGGACTCGGCGGCCACGTCCACCTCGGAGTAGCCCTCCCGCTCGAAGCCGGTGGTAAAGGTGATCAACTCTGGATTGTGTTCGCGGGCCAACGCGGCGATGGCGGTGGAGTCGATCCCGCCGGACAGGAACGCGCCGACGGTGACGTCGGCCCGCATGTGCTTGGCAACCGAGTCACGCAGCGCTGCGGTGATCTCGTCGTGTAGCGCATCCGCCTGCGCTTCGGAGCGGACCTGCCGGGGTCGAAACTCGGGACGAAAGTATCGCTCGGTGATCAACTTTCCCCCGGGGGACAGCGTGAATGACGTGCCCGACTCGATGCGAGTGATGCCGGTGTGCAGTGACGCCGGCTCGGGCACGTACTGCAAGGTCAGGTAGTGCTGCAGCGCTCGCCGGTCGATCGCCGTCGACACTCCCAGCGACGGCGCCAGCTCAAGCAGGCTCTTCTTCTCGCTGGCGAAGGCCACCCCGCCCGGTCCGGCGCAGCTGAACAGCGGCTTGATGCCGAAGGGGTCGCGAGCGCCGAAGACGACCCGCCGGTGCGCGTCCCAGATGACGAACGCGAACATCCCCCGAAGTCGCTGCACTGCGGCCGGCCCGAAATGGTGGTAGGCCGCGAGAACCACCTCGGTATCGCCCGCTGTGAGGAAGTTCACTTCGTACGGTTTGCCGCGCAGCTGTTCGCGGAGCTCGAGATAGTTGTAAATCTCTCCATTGAACAGGATCGTGTAACGACCCGGAGCGTCCGGCGGACCCCAGCCCAGCGGTTGGTGGGAATGCTCGAGATCGATGATGGACAGCCGGTTGAAGCCGAGCACTACGTCATCGTCATGCCAGGTCCCGGTCTCGTCAGGCCCGCGATGCCGCTGGCAGCAAAGCGCTGTGTTGACGTCGGCCACCCGCTGCGCCGCGTCATGCTGCGCGGTCAGTAGTCCTAGCAACCCGCACACCCGCTTGCCCTCCCATCATGCGGCCGACCCGCCGCTAAGACCACTGACATTCAGCCAACCTATGGCGGCTCAGTATGACCTCAGGCATACCGAGCTACTCGCGCCCCGGGGAAGGTTCGCTCATCGCGCTGGGTTAGGCTCAGCGGCGGTGGAGTGGGCTAACCGCGTCGGCGAACGAGCGCGTCAGGTCAACGAGGAGGAACAGGCGTGATCGGCGTGGTCCGTTCTCGTATCGGGCGGCTGCTGAAGGTAGCCGTATTAGCTGCGATGGTCGCGTTGGTCTCCACGGGATGCTCGGTATATCAGGCGTTCTCGTTCGGCTGGCCGCAGGGGGTAACTCCCCAGGCTGAGCGGATGCGGTCACTGTGGATCTGGGCGACGGTGGCTGCGCTGGCCGTCGGGGCGGTCGTCGCTGGGCTGATCATGTGGACAGTCGCCCGCCACCGCAAACGATCCGACGAGATGCCGCGGCAGTTCCAGTACAACCTGCCGCTGGAGATCATTTACACCGTCATCCCGTTCGTGATCGTCTCTGTGCTTTTTTACTACACCGTGACCGCGCAGAACTTCGTCAACGCGAAGGTCGACAATCCCGACCTACGTGTACGCGTGATCGGTTTCCAGTGGAACTGGGAGTTCCAGTACCTGCAGGATCAACCCGGTAAAAACGGCACTTACCAGGTGAGACGGACCGATGACGGCGAACCTCTCTCCACTGTCGGTTCGTCCACCACGATCCCGCTACTGGTAGTGCCGACCGATCGGGTGGTCGAGTACCGCATCGAGTCCACGGACGTCTTGCACTCGTTCTACATTCCCGATTTTCTGTTCAAGCGTGACGTTTTCCCCTACCCGGAGAAAAACGACACCGACAACGTATTCCAGACGACGGTCCAGCGTCAGGGAGCGTTCGTCGGTCGCTGCGCGGAGTTGTGCGGTACTTATCACTCGATGATGAACTTCGAGATGAGGGCGCTGTCCCCAGACCTCTTCGACCGTTATCTGGCGTTGCGGGCTCAGACCAACCCGCAGACCCATCGCGCATACTCGGCTGGTGAAGCGTTGGCCCAGCTGAACTGCGGCGAGCTGTGCGCTCCCGAGGCGGTGACCACGTCACCGTTCGACACAGACCGGACGGCCCGCGAAATACGCCAAGCGCGGGGAGGTCACTAACCTTCAGGATAAGACGGTCTTTGGGCAGGCTCGAGAGTGAGGCAGCACCATGAAGGTCGAGGCGCGGATCTTCGAGATTCTTACCGCGTTCTTCTTCATCTCCGCGGCGATCTATGGGCTGTGGTCGCACGGGGAGGCGGTCGGGTCGGTCGCGATCACTCTGACCGGTGGGCTGACCCTCATCGTCGGCACCTACTTCCGGTTCGTCTCTCGCCGAGTCCGAATGCGCCCCGAGGACGACACCGAGGCTGAGATCTCCGATGGTGCCGGCGAACTCGGGTTCTTCTCGCCGGGCAGTTACTGGCCGTTCGGGATGGCGCTCGGGGCGAGCGTGCTGGGTTACGCACTCGCGCTGGACCAATGGTGGATGGTTGCGATCGGCATCGTGCTGGTGATCGGCACAGTTTCAGGGCTGGTCTTCGAATACCACGTCGGTCCGAAGCCTGAGTGAGCTGTTCAGCGTTGTGCGCGTGAGGTGACGGCAGTACGCCATATCCGGTCCGTCGCCGCCTGGTCCTCGGAGAAGGACCAGAACTTGGTGATCAGCCCGTCGTGAACGTGGAAGACATCGACCACATGGGCGTCGTAGTGCTGAAGCGTCCGCGCGTTGGGGTGCTCGGTCATCCAGCGACCGTAGGCCGGATGGGTCGAGTGGGCGGGTCAAAGACCGAATCGCCGGTGGGTGTTGTGGTAGAGGCGCCGACGCGACGGGGTTGGTCGTCACTCGCTCGGCTGTTGCGGCCGACCCGCCAATCTTCTTCGGTCCGAACCGTTGGTGCTTATCCCGGCACCATTCCCTTCGGTGGATCCGTGGCGAGCACGTTCCAGCGCCCTGGTCTCATCCGAAGGATCCGGTCGGAATGTCGATCCGGGAAGCGGGGAACCTGCTGAACCCAGCTGATTCATCCGCTTGGGCACCCGTGCGCCCTGGTACTCCAAGGGGATGGGGTGGCCGTGGTCGTCGACACCACCGAGGGGCTGGTGTACCTCGATGAACTCGCCATGGGGCAGCCGCTTGATGATGCCCGTCTCAATCCCATGTTCGAGGATCGCGCGGTCAGCGCGCTGCAGGCCGAGGCAGATTCGGTAGGTGACGTAGTAGGCGATCGGTGGCAGCAACAGCATGCCGATGCGGCCTGCCCAGGTGGTGGCGTTCAGCGAGATGTCGAAGGTGTACGCGATGACGTCGTTGCCGCCGGAGAGCAGCAAAATGAACATGAACGAAATCGCCATCATGCCCAAGCCGGTTCGCACCGGAACGTCTCGGGGCCGCTGCAGCAAGTTGTGCGAGGCGTTGTCCCTGGTCAGCTTCCGCTCGATCCCCGGGTAAGCGAACGCCAAGGCGAACATGATGCCGGGAATCACCATCGTCGGCCAGAACGATGCCGGGATCATGTAGTTGCCCAGGTAGATCTCCCACGCGGGCCACAGGCGGGTCGAGCCATCGAGCCAACCCACATACCAGTCAGGCTGCGAAGCAGCCGAGACCTGAGCGGGGTTGTAGGGCCCGAAGTTCCAGATCGGGTTGATCTGGAACAGCCCTGCCATGAGGCAGATCACGCCGATATTCGTCATCGCAAAGCCGCCGGCCTTCGTCGCGAAGATCGGCAGAATACGGACCCCTACCACATTGCGTTCGGTACGCCCTGGGCCGGGGAACTGAGTGTGCTTCTGGTACCAGACCAACCCTAGGTGCACCCCGATCAACGCGACCAGGATACCGGGGATGATCAACACGTGCACGATGAAGAATCGTGGAATGATCAGCGTGCCGGGGAACTCGCCGCCGAAAATCGCCCAGTGCGCCCACGTTCCGATGACCGGCGGAGACATCGTGATTGCCGAGATGATCCGCAGCCCCGTTCCGGAAAGCAGGTCATCGGGCAGCGAGTAGCCGGTGAGACCCTCCATCCCGGCCAGCAGCGCGATGGCGACGCCGATCGCCCAGTTCGTCTCCCGCGGCTTGCGGAAGGCGCCGGTGAAGAAGGTGCGGAACATGTGGGCGACGATCGCCGCGACGAACAGCAACGCAGCCCAGTGGTGCACCTGCCGGATGAACAGGCCACCACGGACGTCGAAGGAGAGCTCCAAGGTCGACGCATAGGCGCGGGACATCTCGATGCCCCGGAGGTTGGAGTAGGTGCCGTTGTACTTGACTTCCTGCATGGAGGGGTCGAAGAACAGGGTCAGGTACGTCCCGGATAGCAGCAGCACGATGAAGGTATTCAGCGCGATCTCACCGAGCATGAACGACCAGTGCGTCGGGAATACCTTGTTGATCTGCCGGCGCATCCCGGCGGCCAGGTGAAACCGCTGATCCAGCTCGTCGGCTGCCTTGCCCGCCCGAGCGGTGAGCCCTCCGGAGTTGTCCGGAGTGGTAGGCCCAGACGTCGAGGACATCGTGCTCATGACCTCCGTTCCCAGAACGCTGGTCCTACGGGCTCGATGAAGTCGCCCTTGGCGTAGAAGTATCCCTCATCGTTCACGTCGATATGCAGCTGAGGCAAGGCCCTGGTAGCCGGACCGAAGATCGGCTTGGCGTATTCCAACATGTTGAACTGGGACTGATGGCATGGGCATAGCAGCCGGGCGGTCTGAGCCTCGTAGAGCGAAGCGGGGCAGCCCAAGTGCGTGCAGATCTTGGAGTACGCGTAGTAGTCACCGTAGTGGAAGCTGACCTGGCCCTTGCGCTGGACCACCTGCGCCGCCTGTTCGGGGTGCAACCGGATGAGCATGACCGGGCTATCCGACGCCCGCAGCGCCTCGTGCGCCTCCTGCGCTGTCCACGAGCGCTTGAACGGGAAGACGGTGGCGATGCTGCCCGCGGCGAGATCTTCGGGTCGTGCCAGGGTGATCTGTTCGGAGTCATAGCGTAGGAACACCGGCTCTCCGTTGTCGGAGTGCCATGGGGTGACCCACAACGCGGCCTCGTTGCCTCCCTTCCATGGGTTGCGCACCAGACCGCCGAGGGCGAAGACTCCTAGCCCGACGCCGAGGACCGTGCCTCCGATCCCGGCGGCTCGCTTGATGACTGATCGCCGTGTGATGCCACTGCTGACCCCGGAGTCGGCCAGGATCGCGCTGACCGTTGCCCGGTCAACTTCCGCGGACCCACCCATGTGGCGTTCCTGTACCGCCATCTCATGGGGTATCAGATTTCTGGCGTAGGAAATCGTCCCGGCGCCGACGGCGAACACCGCCAGCCCCAACAGCACCCCGATGATCGGTGTGTAGAACTGATAGAGCAGGTGCCGGTTGCCAGGGGTGCCGGGCGGCGCATACTCGAAGGGCCAGAACAGGTAGGCGGCGAGGAAGCCCAGTCCGGCCAATGCCGCGATGAGAAACCAGCGAGCGACGGCGCGCTCGGTGCGCTTTTCGGCGCGGGTACCCGGCACCGGGAACGGATCCTCCCGGTGCGCGATCGTCACCCCGTCGAGCGCAAGGCCCAGCCTGACGAGCTCCTCGCGGCTGGCCGTCGATAGGTCGGCGTCATCCGGCAGCGGTGGCCCGCCGCTGGATCCCCGATGGGCGCTCATGCCTTCGCCCCGATCCACAGGGTGATGCCCACGAGCGCCGAAATTCCGACGATCCACGCGATCAGACCCTCGGGGACCGGCCCGTACCCGCCGAGGGGATAGCCACCGGGGTTGTTGGCCTCCTCGGTGATGGACTCCACGTAGGCGATGATGTCGCGTTTCTCCTGCGGGGTGATCTGCCGATCGGAGAACCGTGGCATGCTCTGTGGCCCGCTGATCATGGCGGTGTAGACCTGCTTGGCATTCACCCCGGAGATTTCGGGTGCGTACTTGCCGGAGGACAGCGAGATACCGCGTGCAGTGAAGTTGTGGCACGACGCGCAGTTGAGCCGGAACAAGTCGCCTCCCCGGGCCGTGTCACCGCCCGCGAGACTTTCCGTGGGTACCTGGGGTCCACCCCCGTTGGCTTGTACGAAGGCGCCCAGCGCGTCGATCTCTTGCGGGCTGTACCGCACCGGCTTCTCGGCGATCTGCGCTTCCTGGCGAGACGCGGGCATCCGTCCGGTGGAGACCTGGAAGTACACCGCGGCCTCGCCGACACCGATCAGACTCGGTCCGCGGCCCTGCACACCCTGCAGGTTCACACCGTGGCAAGTGATGCAGGCGTTGTTGTAGAGCTGCTCGCCTTGGCGAACCAGTGCAGGATCCGCCTGGGCGTGCGCCGTCTGCGGTTGCGGTGCGAACATCACATACAGCCCGCCGGCAGCCAGCAACGCCACGCCGAGTGCGAGTATCCGTGATAGTCGGCGACGCCCGGGCCTGCGACGTCTCGGCTGCCCTCCCGGGCCCGATGACCTGGTTGGGATCGATCCGCTGGCGCCCGATTGGGCGTCGGGTGTGGCGTTGGTCATCGGTCTTGGCTACCCCTGCTGTCGTGTCTTGTTCGGCGTTGGGTGCTCCGGCCGGGTAAGGCCTCTCGGGGCCCCGTTCGGTGCTAGGGCAAGAAGTAGATGACGGCGAATAGACCGATCCATACCACGTCGACGAAGTGCCAGTAGTACGACACGACGATTGCGGCCGTAGCTTGTGCGGGGGTGAACTTGCTCAGTTTGGTCCGGATCATCAGGACGATGAACGCGATCAGCCCGCCGCTCACGTGTAGGGCGTGGAAGCCGGTGAGGAGGTAGAACACGGTGCCGTAGGCCTGGGACGGGATCGTGAGATGTTCTTCGGTGATGAGGTTGTGGTACTCGTTGGCGGCACCAAGGACGAAGAACAGACCCATGAAGAATGTGATCGTGTACCAGAGCCTGAGCCCGAAGACATCACCCTGTTCGGCTTTGAAGACGCCCCACTGGCAGGTGAACGATGAGGCAACCAGGACGATCGTGATCACCAACGCGTAGGGGATGTCGAGATGGATGGGCTCCCCGGTGACCACGTTGATCGGTGGCCACGGCCCATCGTGCTGGGCCTTCACCGTGAAGAACATCGCGAACAGGCCGGCGAAGAACATCAGCTCGCTCGACAGCCACACGATGGTGCCGACGCTGACCATGTTGGGTCGGTTCAGCGAGTGCACCCGCTGGCTGATGGAGGGGCCTGCCAAGCTCGACGAGGTCACGGTGAGCATTATGACGAAAGCCGCCAACGCGGCCTGGACCGGGGGCGGCCGAGACCGCCAGGAGTGACGATCCGGTCCTGGTAGGTCGCCCTAGCGGTGGCGCGCGGGGCCGCATCCTAGCACGCGGCGATTCGGCCACGCCGTCTCGCATTGGCGAGAGATTGTCCGTATACGATTGCCTGCCACCGGCAAACTCCACGCCCGGCCGATGTGCGGTCGCTGTATCACCAGGCCGGCGCCTGCGCGGGCACGGACAGCAGCGAACATGGACAGCTACCTCCAATACATCGGACAGCGGCTACATCGGACATGAGGCTTCGGACACCAGATGAACGTTGCGAGTGACGCCACCACCGTGCTGGTCTTCAGTCACCGGCCACAGGTTCGTGAGGCGATCATCAACGCTGTCGGGCGGCGTCCCGCGGCGGACGTGGGCCGCTTGCGTTATGTCGAGGCCGGCACAATCGACGAGGTGCTGGCCGAGGTTGACGCGGGACGGGTGGACCTGGCCATCCTGGACGGTGAGGCGCAGCCCACCGGTGGCATGGGGTTGTCTCGGCAACTCAAGAACGAAATCGCGCCATGCCCACCGATCATCGTGTCGGTGCAGCGTCGGGATGACCGGTGGTTGGCGGTCTGGTCACAAGCAGATGCGGTGATCGTGCATCCGCTGGATCCGTTGGCCGCTGCGGAGACCGTGGCCGAAGTGCTGCGCTCACAACGGGCGCAAGCAGCGAACGGCTGAGGCTGCCGGCATGGTGGCGCCAACCCGGGCCTGCAGTTGGCCGGCTCTGCTCGCCCAGCTGATCGCCGGCACCGACCTGGATAGCCAGGACGCGACCTGGGCGATGGACCAGGTGATGTCCGGAGCGGCCACGCCCGCGCAGGTGGCCGCTTTCGTGGTCGCGTTGCGGGTCAAACACGAGACGCCGGCGGAGATCGCCGGCCTGGCCGCAGGCATGTTGTCGCACGCTCGTCGAGTCCACGTGTCCCGGCGCGCAGTTGACGTCGTCGGCACTGGAGGTGACCAAGCTCACACCGTCAATATCTCCACGATGGCGGCGCTGGTCACTGCCGCCGCAGGTGCGCCCGTGGTCAAGCACGGCAACCGGGCGGCGTCGTCCCAATGCGGCGCCGCGGATGTACTCGAGGCGCTCGGGGTGGCGATCAACCTCGGCCCGGAGCAGGTTGCGCAGTGCGTCGCCGAGGCCGGCATCGGTTTCTGCTTCGCGCCGCTGTTTCACCCGGCGATGCGGCACGCGGCCGCGGTTCGCCGGGAGATCGGGATACCCACCGCCTTCAACTTCCTGGGCCCTCTGACCAACCCGGCTCAGCCGCGTGCTGCGCTGGTGGGGTGCGCAGATGCCCGAATGGCGCCGGTGCTCGCCCAGGTTTTCGCCGATCGTGGAGTCAGTGCGCTGGTCGTCCGGGGTGATGACGGACTCGACGAGATCACTACTACGACCACTACCTCGGTGTGGATCGTCGAGGCTGGGATGGTGCGCCGTGACCAGTTGGACCCCGCCGCGCTGGGTGTGCCGGTAGCCCGCCGCGACGATCTGCGTGGTGGGAATGCCGCGACCAATGCCGTGGCAGTGCGACGCCTCCTCGCCGGGAATCCCGGTCCGATTCGTGATGCGGTGTTGCTCAACGCCGCAGCGGCCCTGGTGACTCATCGCGGGTTCGGCGGGGCTCTGGCGGACGACCTTTCGGAGATGACACAGCGTGCCGCCCAGGCCGTGGACTCCGGCGCCGCGGCCACCTTGCTGGAGCGCTGGACGACCTTGACGAACGAGCTGTCCGCCACCCCACGCTAAGGGAGTTGGCGGCTCTTCAAGGACCACCAACCCCGCTCATGAGGGTCGTTAACCGCGGCCAACCCGGCAGCCGTCGCGAGGGCCGAGTGACCCGGTTGGCTGCTGTTAGGAGCGGCAGAGCAGGGGGTTGGCGGTACTTGAAGGGCGGCCAACTTGGCACTAAATGTAACGCTGCGTAATCAGGCTTTTGTTTGTGCCGCTGCGGTGTGTCGTTGTTACTTCGTTGGAGTGATCAATCGCGTCCATATGGCATAGGGCTGCGTTACCCGAATAACGCGGGATGATCTCCCGCTTCCGAGTCGATCCTCCGGACGGTAGGTCCGAGAACAGGAGATAGCCGCGGGTGGCTTCCCATCCTCGGAAACGGGTGCTTCGTGGCGTGGCGGTGAGCGCAGCCTTTGCCGCCATCCTCAGCGTGCCCTCAGTGGCTGCAGCCGCCGATCCGGTCCCTGCCCCCGCGCCGGCGCCGGCGCCGGATCCGGGTGGCGCAGTCGCGCAGGCGCGCGCGTTGAGCCGTCAAGCCGAGGTGATCACCGAGCAGTGGAAGTTGGCCACCGACCGGCTGCTCGCCCGGCAGGCCGACGCGGAGAAGGCGCATCGCGATGCGGCAGCTGCGACGGCTGTCGCTGATCAGGCTCGAGATGCCCAGAAAGAGTTCCGCGCTCAGGTAGATCGGTTGACCAGCGCGACGTTCGAGGGCGTCCGGGTCAGCAGCCTGACCGCGATGCTGATCAGCGACTCGCCGCAACAATTCATGGATCAGATGTCGGCGCTGGACGTGCTGGCGGTGAGTAACCGGGCGGCGATGGATAAGCTCGCCGACGCGGTCGCCCGTACCGAAAAAGCGGAAACCGCGGCCACCGACGCCGAGACGCGGGCGGCCGTCGCTGAACTCGATGCCGTTCGGATCGCCGGTGATGTCGCCAAGGCCCGGCTTGAGATGGGCCGTCAGATCAATCTGGTACAGGAGCGCCTGGGCAAGCTCACCGCTGACGAGTTCGCCCACTACGCCTCCGAAGGATTCACCGACTATCCCCTCGAGCTAGTCGGCGACACCATCGGGATCAGGGCATTGCGCGCCGCCCTGACTCGCCAGGGAGCGCCGTACATCTGGGGCGCCGAAGGGCCAGGCACCTTTGATTGCTCGGGCCTGGTGATGTGGGCCTATCACCAGGCTGGTGTCAACCTTCCCAGAGTGGCGTTCGACCAGGCCAGGGTGGGCACTCCGGTCACGTCGGGCCTGCTGCCCGGTGACCTCATAGCGCTGTACTGGCCGGTCAGCCACATCGGCATCTACGTCGGTAACGGCCTCTACATCAATGCGCCGCAGAGTGGCGACGTCGTCAAAGTCGCCAGGGTGCCCTGGCGTGATGTCACGGCGATTCGCCGGATCGGCTGATCGTTGGCCTCCAAACGGCTCACCGCCACCAGCAGCCGCTCATCCGCGCACGAGTATCCGGTTGGCCGAGATTGTCGGTGCAGTGGTCTAACGTCCGCGGTGACGAGATCATCAGCGGAAGGAAGCCGACGTGATAGTGGATTGTGACCGGTGTGCAGCGCGTGGCCGCGCTTGCCAGGACTGCGTGATCACCGTGCTGCTCGGAGCGCCTCCTGGAGGCGTCGACCTGGATGGTACGGAACGCTACGCGCTGGACACCCTGGCCGATGCCGGCATGGTGCCCCCGCTGCAACTGGTGGACCGCCATGAGTCGCCGCGTGCCTGCGCGACAGGGATCGCCATTGGCGTCCACCAGCGTGACCGGGTTGAGCGGTCGGCGACTGACGGTAAGCGGTCTCGACGCCACGTGGGCTGATCGGTGGAGCCGAACACTGCTCCGAGTGTGGCGACGCCCGTCGTGTCCAGATGCCAACTTGCCCCATCGCTGGCGCGTCGGTGGTGACAGTGTCGGTCACCTTTCGTAATCTTCCCGAGACGTTGCGGTAGGTGCCTCCCAGACGGGGCGGCAACGCATGTCACCGCCGAATCGACTGTGTTGAGTGAGTCGAGCCGGGGATGCACTTCTTCTTGGATGAATCCGGCTTGGGTGCATCCGAGCGGGCACTCGTGTCCACCGGTAGGGCTCACCTTCGTCCGGTCCGGACCCGGCAGCCTCGGTAGGCGGTCAAGGAAGAGGAGACAGCCGCGACGTGTCGTCGCATCATCAAGACCCCGGTGTTGCGAGGCTCGGTGTCCTCACGCGGACTGCCTCAGCGACGATGACCGCCGCAACCATGGGTCTTACGATGATGCTGACGTCCACTCCGGCTATTGCGGATCCCGCATTGCCCGGAGATGGCCCAGCTGCGGTGCAGCAACTCGCTGAGCTGAACCATCAGGCCGAGGTCCTCACCGAAAAATGGCACTACGCCCGTGACCAGCTCAACGCCCGCCGTGCTGACCTGGAACGAGCCAGAGCAGAGGTCAACGCCGCTTCCGCCGCCGCAAACCGTGCCCGGCAAGTCCAGGGTCAGTACCGTGAGCAGGTCGACAGGCTCACCAATGCGTCATTCCGAGGTGCCCGGCTTTCCCGCCTGTCCGCTCTGCTGGTCAGCGACTCACCAGAGGATTTCCTCGATCAAATGTCGGCGCTGGACATGCTCGCGGTGGACAACAAACAAGCGCTGGACCGACTCACCGGCGCTGTCGCGCAAACCCAGCAAGCGCAGCAATCGGCCAACGATGCCGCCGCGCGCGCTGGGCAGGCCGAACAGGATGCGGCCCGGATCGAAGGCGACTTGACTCAGTCCCGCACCGTGATGGACCAGCAGATCCAGGTGGTCACCCAGCGCCTCGCAGAGCTGACCCGCCAAACGCGGGCCCTGTATCTCTCCGGCGGCACCACCCACTTCCCGATCAACTTGATCGGCGCCGGTGTTGCCGTGCAAGCCGCCCGCATCGCGCTGAGTAAACAGGGTTCGTCATACGTCTGGGGCGGTGACGGCCCGATCACCTTCGACTGCTCCGGCCTGGTCAAATGGGCCTTCGAGCAGGCCGGCCTGCCGGGCCTGCCGCACTCAGCCGAGGAACAGGCGCGGATGGGCCGCAGCGTCAGCCAATCGCAACTGCTGCCCGGTGACCTCATCGCGCTGTACTCGCCGATCAGCCACATCGGGATCTACGTCGGCAGCGGGCTCTACGTCAACGCGCCGCAGGCCGGAGACGTGGTGAAGGTCGTCCCGGTGCCGTGGAACCAAGTCACCGCAATGAGCCGGATTGGCTGAGCCCACCGCGTCTCCGGCCCGGCCACCAGGACCGCAAGTCGACGTCCCAGACCGGCCTGAGCCGCAAACCTGCGGTGGCGTTACCCGTACGGTCGGGCCGATGCCGCGGATCTTGCTGGTGAGTAACGACTTCCCACCGAGACCCGGGGGAATCCAGGCATACCTGCACCAACTGGCGATCGCCCTGCCTGCTCACGCGATCGCCGTCTACGCGCCGGACTGGCCGGGTGCGGCGGCCTTCGACGCGGGTTTGCCGTTTCCGGTCGTCCGACATCCCGGCACCCTCATGCTCCCCACGCCGGCAGTGCTGCGCCGGGCCGCCGGGCTGCTGCGGGAATTGCGATGTGAGACCGCGTGGTTCGGCGCCGCTGCTCCGCTGGCTCTCCTTGGTCCGGCGTTGCGCCGTGCCGGGGTACGGCGGGTGGTGGCCAGCAGTCACGGGCATGAGGTCGGCTGGTCGATGCTTCCCCCTGGCCGGGTCGCCCTCCGCCGGATAGGCCGTGATGCCGACGTCGTCACCGCCGTCAGCCAGTACACCCGCCGCCGGATCGCCTCGGCTTTCGGCCCGCGGGCCGCGCTGGAACTCCTGCCACCCGGCGTGGACTGCGACACATTCCATCCGGATCCCGCTGCGCGAACCGACATCCGGCGACGCCACCGGCTGGGACAGGCCCCGATAGTGCTGTGCGTGGGCCGCCTGGTGGCTCGCAAAGGGCAGGACATGCTGGTGCGGGCATTGCCCGCGATCCGTCGTCAGGTGCCGGGAGCCAGGTTGCTGCTCGTCGGAGACGGACCCGCGCGCACGGCGTTGCACCGGCTGGCCGACTCGTGTGAAGTCGGTGACGCCGTGGTGTGGGCTGGGTCTGTGCCGTGGTGTGAGCTGCCTGCCTACTACGCCGCCGGCGATGTCTTCGCGATGCCCTGCCGGACCCGAGGCCGCGGCTTGGACGTCGAGGGACTCGGTCTGGTGTTTCTCGAAGGCGCGGCGAGCGGCTTGCCGGTGGTGGTGGGCGACGCCGGCGGGGCCCGGGAAACCGTCCGTCCCGGGGAGACCGGTGAGCTGGTGAACGGCCGTGACCTGGCAGCGGTGACCCACGCCGTCGCGACGCTACTCGCCGATCCCGAACGCGCAGCAGCGATGGGTCATTGCGGGCGGCGCTGGATGCAGGAGCAATGGCGGTGGTCTGGCCGAGCAGCGCGGCTGGCTGCCCTGCTCGGCCAGACCGCACGGATATAACACGGTTATCCACTTACGGGGCGTACAGCGCTTCGATCTCGGCGGCGAATTCCTTGATCACCACCGCGCGTTTGATTTTGAGACTCGGGGTGAGCTGGCCGCCCTGTTCGGTGAAGTCGACCGGCAGGATGCGGAATTTGCGAATCGCCTCGGCTTTCGACACGGTTTTGTTGGCGTCGTTCACCGCGCGCTGCACCTCGGCGCGTAGATCCTCATCGTCGACCAGGTCGGCGGCAGAGTCGCCGGCCGGCTTGCTGTGCTCGGCGAGCCACGCCGGGAGCGCCTCGGCGTCGATAGTGATCAGGGCTGCGACGAACGGCTGCTGATCACCCACCACTATGCATTGGCTGATCAGTCGGTGGGCGCGGATCCGGTCCTCCAACGTCGCGGGCGAGACGTTCTTGCCGCCGGCCGTGACGATGATCTCCTTCTTGCGTCCGGTGATCCGCAGGTAGCCGTCCTCGTCCAGCTCTCCGAGATCGCCCGTGTGCAGCCAGCCGTCGACGATCGCTTCCTCAGTGGCCTGCTCATCGTGCCAGTACCGGCGCAGCACACCAGGACTCTTGATCAGCACCTCGCCATCGTCGCCGATTCTGATCGACACTCCGCCTAACGGCTTGCCCACGGTGCCGATCTTGAGATGCTGTTGGGTGTTCAGGGTGGCGGGCGCGGTTGTCTCGGTCAGCCCGTAACCCTCCAACACTGTCACGCCGGTACCGCGAAAGAAGTGTCCGAGCCGCTCGCCCAGTGGGGCGCCACCGGAAATCGCCGCGAGACACCGGTTGCCGAGCACCGCCCGGAGCTTGGAATAGACCAGTTGATCGAACACCGCGTGCTTGGCTCGTAGAGCGAGTCCCGCCCCGCCGGCGTCCTGGGCGCGGCTCCACTCGATGGCGGTGGCGACGGCGATGTCGAACACGCGGCCCTTACCTTCAGCGTGTGCCTTCTGCTTGGCCGAGTTGTAGACCTTCTCGAAAACTCGAGGCACTGCGAGGACGAAGGTCGGGCGGAACTCAGCCAGCTCGGCGACCAGGTTCTTGATATCGGGAGCGTGTCCAAGCGTGATCCGGGCGTACACGCAACACGTCTGGCAGATACGCGCGAGAACGTGGGCCAGCGGAAGAAACAGCAACAGTGACTGGCCCGGCTGCATCAGCGCCGGTAGCTCAGCCACGGCCGACCTGGTCACACCAAGCAGATTGCGATGCGTTATCTCGCAGCCCTTGGGCCGTCCGGTGGTGCCTGAGGTATAGATCAGGGTCGCCAGGTCGTCGGCGCCCACCGAGGTGGCTCGCTCCCGCGCCGCGTCGATCGAGATCGCGCTGCCCAGCGCGGTGAGCTCCTCGATCGCGGGCGTGAGGTCGTCGGCCGGCTCGATCTGCCAGATCCGAGCAGGCTCGACCAGCCGATCAGCCATTATCTGGACCATGTCGCGATGCGCAGACGTCTCGACCACGATCGCCTTGGCGCCGGAATCGGCGAGAATCCACTCCACCTGTTCCGCGGAGGATGTCTCGTATATCGGTACGGTCGCCGCGCCGGCAGCCCAGATCGCGTAGTCCAGCAGGGTCCACTCGTAGCGGGTTCTCGACAGCAACGCAACCCGATCCCCGCGCTTGATGCCCGCTGCGACGAAGCCCTTGGCCACCGCGGTCACCTCGTCTGCGAATTGCCTCGCTGTGACGTCGATCCAGCTGCCGTCACACCGGCGGCGAAAACTGACACTGGCGGCGAAGCGCTCGGCGTTGGCCCAGACCGCATCGGTGAGGTTCTCCTCGTCACCCACCGTGGTGGTGGCGGGAACCATCAACTCCCGCACAGGTACCTCCACACCTCGTCAGCGTTGCCCTGGCAAACGTATCGCGACCGATGTTTCGTCCAACAGGCCTGCTAAGACAGCGATCCGCACGCTGGAAGGACCAGACCGGTCCCCGCCCAACCGAGCCCGCGTCGGTAGCCTGCTTGACCGTGCGGGTTCACGTGGTGTCCGACGTGCACGGCAACGTGAACGCGCTGGCCCGGGCGGGCGACGGTGCCGATGCTCTGCTGGTGCTCGGGGACCTGATCGACTTTGTGGACTACCACGATCACTCCGCTGGGATTCTGGGCTCGGTATTCGGGCCGGCTGCGGTCGATCGCTTCGCGCAACTGCGTTCCAGTGGGGCGCCGGGAGCGGCGTTTGCTTTCGTGCGGCACCTGTGGGCGCAGCTGCCGGATTCCCGCGAACTCGTCCGGCAAGCCATCGCCGAGCAGTACGAACGGCTATTCGCGGTGCTGCCCAGCCCGACCTACGCCACCCCGGGCAATGTCGACCTTCCCGAGCTGTGGCCGCATTTCGCGCACGCCGGCGTGCACGTCCTCGACGGTCGGAGCACCGAGATCGGTGGGCTGAATTGGGGATTCGTGGGCGGTGGCCTGTTACCGGGCGGGGTCGTGCCGAAGGGTGAGCCGGTGTTCAGTTCGTACCTGCGCACGCCGGAGCAGTATGCAACCGCGGTAGCGGCGCTTGGTCGGGTGGACATGTTATGCAGCCACATCCCACCCGCTGTTCCCGAACTGCTTTACGACGTGCAGGCTCGGCGCCCCGAGACCGGCTCGGAGCACCTGCTCGCGCTGATCCGGCGCGACCGTCCGCATGCTGCACTGTTCGGCCACGTGCATCAGCCGCTGGCTCGGCGGGTCCGGGTGGGTCGGACCGAGTGCGTCAACGTGGGGCATTTCCAGCGCACCGGGCGGCCCTATGTGGTGAGGTGTTGAGCACTGCCGGCCCCGATCTGACCGGTAGCCTGCGCGCATGACTGACCGGTCAACCCAGTCCATCGTCATCAACGCCGGTCCCGAGGCGATCATGGATGTGATCGCCGACTTCACCGGCTATCCGGAGTGGGCGTTGGCCGTGAAGAATGCCGAGGTCATGATTCCCGGCGCCGGTGATCGCGCCGAGCGGGTCCGGTTCTCGCTGGACGCCGGCCTCGTCAAGGACGTGTACGTACTGGACTACGTCTGGTCGGAAGACGGGCTGACGGTGGCCTGGGAACTGGTCGAGGGGCAGCTACAGAAAGCCCAGCACGGTTCCTACGTCCTGGAACCGCTCGCGTCGACAGCTGCCGCCAGCGCCACCAAGGTGACCTACCGCCTCTCGGTGGACCTCGCGATCCCGATGATCGGAATGATCAAACGCCGAGCCGAGAAGGTCATCATGGATACCGCACTCAAGGAGCTCAAGCGCCGGGTGGAGTCCCTCGCCTGACGTTGCCGCCCGGAGCCCGGTACAGCGGAGGGTCGCTACAGCCGGGGGCCTTAGAGCTGGGCTCCATCGTCGGGTCCTGCCGCTGACGGGCCGGGCCGCAAGCCGATCACCAGCCATCCGATCCCAGCGGTGACAGTGAGTAAGCCCAGCGGCATCGCCAGCCGTTCGCCCAGACCCACCAGGTTCGGGGCGGCCAGCAACAGCACGCCCACGGCGAGGGTGAGTACTCCGCCCACCGTGCGTGGCCGGGGCATCGGCAACGGGGGTGGTTCGGGTGGATCGAAGTGATCCTCGCCAGTGTCCGTGGCGAAGTCCCGGGCAGGCCAGCCGGGTTCGTCCGACTGCGCGGGTAGGTCGTGGGCCGGTAGGTCTTGGGCCCGTAAGCCGGCGACGATGCGGGCGAAGGCGAGGTCGGTGTCCTCCACACTGTCTCCCGAACTATCGTTGGAACGCTCTTCGGGATCGAGATGAGTCAACTGGCGACACCACTCTCCGTACTCGGGCAAGCTCGCTGCGAGGGTGACATTACCGGCTGGACGCGCCCCAGCGCGTGCGTGCTTACGGCTGCCGAACCCGGGTCGGCCGGCGCTGTGTGGGCCAGGATGCCGCGGGGCCATTGTGTCCCGGATATCGTGCTCCGTAGGCTGGTTGACGCGCTCGCTCGCGTTGGCGAGGGAAGGATTGGTAGGCGGTGTTCTACTGGCTGCTCAAGCACCTGCTGCTAGGCCCGGTAATGAGGCTGACATGTCACCCGCAGGTCCGGGGCGCCGAGCATATTCCCAAGCGCGGTGGTGCGATTCTGGCCAGCAACCACCTCGCGGTCGCCGATTCATTCTTCCTGCCGCTGATGATTCGTCGTCGGCTCACATTCCTGGCCAAGCGGGAGTACTTCACCACGCCAGGGCTGCGCGGATGGCTCAAGCGGCAATTCTTCAGTGCTGCCGGCCAGGTACCGATCGACCGGTCTAGCGGATCGGCCGCGCAGGCGGCTCTGGACACCGGGGTCCGGTTGCTGACTGCGGGTAAGTTGCTCGGCATCTATCCGGAGGGCACACGGTCTCCGGACGGCCGGTTGTACAAGGGCAAGACCGGGGTGGCCCGGATGGCGCTGGAGGCCGGTGTTCCGGTGATCCCGGTGGCGATGGTGGGTACCGACAAGGTCAGCCCCGCCGGCACGAAGATGTGGCGTCCCCATCCGGTGGAAATCCGCTTCGGCGCGCCACTGGACTTCTCCCGTTATGCCGGTATGGCTGGTGATCGATTCGTCGAGCGATCCATGGTCGACGAGATCATGTACTCGTTGATGGACCTGTCTGGTCAGGAATACGTCGACATCTACGCCACGTCGGTCAAGGAGCGTGAGGCCGCGCCGCCGCGGCTGACGCTCAAGGCGTCCTGATCCATCCGCCACGGCGGCGTGCGTAGGCTGCGCGATCGTGCGGTTTTTCTACGACTGCGAGTTCATCGAAGATGGTGTCACCATCGAGCTGATCTCCATTGGGGTGGTGGACGAGCGGGGTCGTGAGTACTACGCGGTGTCCACCGAGTTCGATCCGCAGCGGGCCGGCGAGTGGGTCCGGTCGCACGTATTGCCCAAGCTGCCCGCTCCCGCCGATCCGGCTTGGCGCGACCGCGCGGCCATCCGCGACACGCTGCTGGAATTTCTCACCGCCCCTGGCGAGCGGATAGAGCTGTGGGCCTGGTTCGCCGCCTATGACCATGTCGCCCTTGCTCAGCTGTGGGGCCCGATGCCTGCGTTGCCCAAGGTCTTACCGCGATTCACCCGAGACCTGCGGCAGCGTTGGGAAGACGCCGGCAAGCCGGCATTGCCCCCGCCGCCCAGTGACGCCCACGACGCCGTGGCGGATGCCCGGTACAACCTGACCCGCTGGCGGGTGATCGAGCAGCACCGCATGGCGCAGCAAAGTCGCCGCCGTTGACCTCACGTTTTGCTCATTGATCCGGCTCGTGCCAGGCTCTCGCCCGTCAATTGACTCGGGCTGGCTACCGGCAGGGGAAGGGGCGAAATCGATATGCGCGTCGGCGTACTGACAGGGGGCGGTGACTGTCCCGGGCTCAATGCGGTGATCCGGGCGGTAACCCGTAAAGGCATCGAGGTCTACGGCCACGAGATCGTCGGCTTCCGGGACGGGTGGCGGGGGCCGATGCAGGGGTTGGTTCAGCCGCTCGGCTTGGCTGACGTGGAGCACATCCTTCCGCTCGGCGGGACCATCCTGCGCACCTCACGGACCAATCCCTACCGGGAGAGCGGCGGCGTCGAGCAGGTCAGGCGCACCCTCGCGGAGCACGGTGTGGACGCCTTGATCGCGATCGGTGGTGAGGACACCCTCGGGGTGGCCAGCCGGCTGAGCGAGGACGGGCTTTTCGTTGTGGGCGTGCCCAAGACCATCGACAACGACCTGAGCGCCACCGACTACACCTTCGGCTTCGACACTGCGGTGCACATCGCCACCGAGGCGATCGACCGGTTGCGCACAACCGCCGAATCGCACCACCGGGCGGCGGTGGTCGAGGTGATGGGCCGCAATGCGGGCTGGATCGCGCTGCATTCCGGGATGGCAGGCGGCGCGAATGCGATCCTGATTCCGGAACGGCCATTCTCGGTCGAACGAGTGTGCCGGTGGGTCGTTCGCTGCCTTGAGCGCGATGACGCCGCGATCGTGGTGATCGCCGAGGGGGCGGTACCAGAAGGTGGTGCGGAGCGGCTCGCCGCCGCGGAGGTCGACGCCTTCGGCCACCACCGCCTCGGCGGCATCGGCAACTGGCTGGCCGACGAGGTCGCGCGCCGCACGGGTGCCGAGTCTCGCGCGGTGGTACTGGGACACATCCAGCGAGGTGGCAAGCCCACTGCCTACGACCGGGTGCTGGCCACTCGATTCGGCGTGCATGCCATTGACGCGGTACATGAGGGCGACAGCGGTGTGATGGTGGCGCTGCGCGGCACCGACATCATTCGGGTGAAACTCGCGGAGGCCACCGCGGTGGTCAAAACGGTTCCGCAGGGCCGCTACGCGGAGGCCGAGGTGTTCTTCGGCTGACGGGCCGTACCCAACCAGATGTCGGTCGGGCCCACCGAACCGGCATTGTTCCTGACCCCATACGCTCAAACACCGTGAACTGGACCGTGGACGTGCCGATCGACACGCTGCCGGAGTTACCGCCGCTGCCCGCTGACCTCCGGGCCAAACTTGACGCCGCGCTATCCCGACCAGCTGCGCAACAACCGAGCTGGCCGAATCCGGACGCGGTGCGCAATATCCGCACCGTGCTGGAGAGCGTCCCACCGATCACCGTGCCTCCCGAGGTGGATCAGCTCCGGGATCACCTCGGGGCGGTGGCCCGCGGCGAGGCGTTCCTGCTGCAAGGCGGGGACTGCGCCGAGACCTTCGCCGACAACACCGAGCCGCATCTGCGGGGCAATATCCGCACGCTGCTGCAGATGGCGGTGGTACTCACCTACGGGTCGAGCCTGCCGGTGGTGAAGGTGGGTCGGGTAGCCGGGCAATACGCCAAGCCGCGGTCCGCGCCGATCGACGCACTGGGCCTGCCGTCCTACCGCGGCGATATGATCAACTCGTTGGCCCCTGCGCCCGAGGCGCGGGTGCACGACCCCTCGAGGATGATTCGCGCCTACGCCAACGCGGCGGCGGCGATGAACCTGGTCCGGTCGCTGACCCTGGCCGGCATGGCGGATCTGCACAGGGTGCACGACTGGAACAAGGACTTCGTGCGGCGATCGCCGGCTGGTGCCCGCTACGAGGCGCTGGCTGGGGAGATCGACCGCGGTCTGCGATTCATGTCGGCGTGTGGCGTGGAGGACTCCTCACTGCACTCCACCGAGATCTATGCCAGCCACGAAGCGCTGGTGCTCGACTATGAGCGGGCCATGCTCCGCCTGGACTGCACCGGACCGACGCCCAAGCTGTACGACCTGTCTGCGCACTTCGTCTGGGTAGGGGAGCGGACCCGCCAGCTGGACGGGGCGCATATCGCGTTCGCCGAGCTACTGGCCAATCCGATCGGGCTCAAGCTGGGCCCGAGCACCACGCCGGATCAGGCCGTCGAGTACGTCGAGCGGCTGGATCCGCACGGCATGCCAGGCCGCCTCACGTTGATCTCCAGGATGGGCGCGCAGCGGGTCCGCGACCTGCTGCCGGAAATCGTGCAGAAGGTCACCGCCACTGGGCACCAGGTGATCTGGCAGTGCGATCCCATGCACGGCAACACCATCGAATCGTCCAGCGGGTACAAGACGAGGCACTTCGACTGGGTGGTCGACGAAGTGCAGGGCTTTTTCGAGGTGCACCACGCGCTGGGTACCCACCCCGGCGGCATTCACGTGGAGCTCACCGGCGAGGACGTCACCGAGTGTCTCGGCGGCGCACAGGACATCTCCGACGCGGATCTGTCCGGCCGCTATGAAACCGCCTGCGACCCCCGCCTCAACACCCAACAAGCCCTCGAACTCGCCTTCCTGGTCGCCGAAATGCTCCGCTCCTAAAACCACGTTCTGGATGCAGACTGCGGTAAGTCGGGTGCCCATAACAGCAGTCTGCATCCAGAACGCGGGCGCGGCGATCTAGGAGGCGGTGAGGGTTACGGTGGTGCCTTCGCGGACGGGTTGGCCGGCGGCTGGGGATTGGGAGGCCACGCGGTTACCGAAGCCGCCGAAGCCACCGAGGCCGGGGATGTCGGGGAGATTGGGAAAAAACCCGAACCCGCCGGGCTGCTGGTTGACCGTGCTGTTCAGTCCCGCGTCCGCGAGCACCTGACGGGCCTGGGCCACCGGGAGCCCGACCACATCGGGAACCACCGACGCGGTGCTGACCAGGAGGATGACGCTGGTGCCGCGGGCGAGACCGGTACCCGCTTCGGGATCGGTTCCGATCGCGCGCCCACCGGCTATCTCGTCGTCGAATTGCCGCCGCACCTGCGCGCGCAGGCCGGCACGCGTAAGGGCGGCCATCGCCTCAGCCTGGCGCATCCCGCGCACGTCCGGCACCGTGGCCGGGGCCGGCCCCTTGCTGACTACCACAGTGACCGGTGCGCCGACCGTGAGCACGGTGCCCGGAGCAGGCCGCAGCCCGACCACGGCGCCAGCCGGGATGGCGTCGTTGAACTGCCCGGCGTCGGGGTCCGTCCGCGGCGTCAGGTCCGCCTCCTGGATGGCCCGCTCGGCATCGTTGAGGGTGCTGCCCGCCTCCACGCCGGGCACCACCGGATGGCCCAGTGAGATCACCACGGTGACGTCCGAGCCACGCGTTGCTCGCTGACCCGCCGCGGGCTCGCTGCGAATCACCAGGTCGCCTGGGACGGTGTCGTTGTGGTCCACGACAAGGTGGGCTTTGAGGTCAGCGGAGGCCAGCGCGGCCGGCACTGCTCCGCGGTGTAGGCCGGTCAAGTTGGGCACCATGGTCCACCGGCCGCTGCCCAGCCACCACGCACCCGCCCCGACCGCGCTCGCGAGGATCAGCACGATCACCATCCAGACGAGGAAGGCGCGCCGATTGCGAGCGCGCTCGCGGTGGTAGGGATCCGCGGCGGGATCCACTCTGCGGGGAGGAGAGTCCACCGCGGTCACCACCGGCGAAACCGGCGGCCGTGTCAGCGGCCCACTCGTCGGGGCATCAGTCCTGATCAGAGCCCGCGTTCCGCGCGGTCCCAGCTGGTGAGCAGCGGTCGTCGTGGTGGCACTGTCACCCGCAGTGATCGGCACCGGGACCGGTACTCGATCGATTCCCAAGTCCACCCGCAGCGCTTGCAGCGTGTGCAGGAAAGCCGCCGCGTCCGGCGGGCGGGCAGCGGGTTCACGGCGGGTGGCCCGCACGATCAACTCATCCAGCGCAGCGGGCACCACCGCACCCGCTGTGCTGGGAGCCGGTATGTCATCGTGCACGTGGCGATAGGCCACAGACAGCGCGGTCTCACCGGTGTAGGGCGGTGACCCGGTCAGCATCTCGAACAGCAACACCCCGGCGGCGTACACGTCGCTACGGGCGTCGGCGGCGCCTGTCGCGACTTGTTCGGGTGACAGGTAGGCCACCGTGCCCAGGATGACGTCTCCGGTGCTGCTGGTGGCCTCCGCAACGGCACGTACCAATCCGAAGTCGGCCACCTTCACGACGCCTTTGGGGCCGATGAGAACGTTCTCCGGCTTGATGTCGCGATGAACCAATCCCTCCTGGTGCGCCGCAGCCAGTGCCGAGAGCACCATTTCGGCCACCGACAGTGCCAGCGGCACGGGCAGGCTGCCGTGCTCGCGCAGCAAGTCACGTAGGGTCCCGCCGTCCACCAGTTCCATCACCAGGTACACGTGGTCACCAGCGGCAGAGGAGTCGATACCTTGGTCATGGACTCCCACGACACCGGGGTGATGCAGTCGCGCAGCGGCGCGCGCCTCTCGTTCGAAGCGCTGCAGGAACGCCGGGTCAGCGGCGAACCGCGGGGCCATCACCTTGATGGCGACGGGACGTTCCAGCCGGGTATCGGTGCCGCGGTAGACAGTGGACATGCCGCCGCGTGCCACCACCGGGCCCACCCGGTAGCGCCCGTCCAGCACGGCGCCGGCCAGGTTGGTGTCGTGCTCGGAGCCCTGCCATTCCACAGTCCGAGGATCGTACGGACTGCCCGCGCTCCCCGAACGGCGGAAGGGCTGCGGCTGGCGGGTATGGCATGGTGACCACTGTGAGCGATCTCCCTATCGCCCCGGACGTGCTCGACTCCGAGGTGGTGGTGCTGCCGCTACCCGATGTGGCGCAGCGGCTAGGACTGCCGATAACCCGGATTCACCAGATGCTCAGAGATGGGCAGCTGCTCGGTATACGTCGGCACGGCATCGCGGTGGTGCCTGCGGAGTTTCTGAGTGGTAATGCTGTGGTGAAGGGACTGCCCGGCACAATCACCTTGCTGCGCGATGCCGGCTATTCAGCGGAGGAGATCCTGCGTTGGTTGTTCACCGCAGAGGATTCGCTGCCCGGCACCCCGATCGGGGCGTTGCGAACCGATCGGGGCCGCGAGGTGAAGCGCCGCGCCCAAGCAATGGGATTCTGACCGGTGATCCGGGTCAGGAGAACTTGACGCAAATGTCCTGACTGGGGGATTGTGACTGCCTTTTCCGGGCCATCCTCCCGGGCCCGATCCGGTCGCGGTATCCTCGCCACTTCGCGATGATCGCGTGGGGATTGTGGCTGGCCAAGGGAGGAAAACAATGCTGGGGAAGCTGGGGAAGCTGGTGGTTCTGGCGGGTGCGGTGGAAGGTGCTCGCCGTTTCGCGAAGGCCAACCCCGAGGCGGCCGGCAAGATCGCAGCTGGGGCGCTCGGTCTCGTCGATCAGGTCACCAAGGGCAAGTTGCGCAGCCAGATCGACGGCGTGGTACGTAAGATCCAGGGCGGTGCTGAAGACTGACGCGGCCAAGCACTAGGGCCGGTCAAGATTGAAGCCAGGCCCGTCGAACCGATCTACCGTGGTGAACTGTTCGACGGGCCGGCGCCGCAGCTTGCGCACCGTCCGCACCGGATGTCCCAGGGCGATCAGGCCGGCGATCGCGTGGTCGTCAGGGATGCCGATCAACTCGCGCACGGTTGGTTCCTGGCGGACTAATGCCGACGTCAGCACGCCACCGAGGCCTTCATTGCGGGCGGCCAGCAGAATATTGTGCCCGAACGGGTAGATCGAGCCGCCACCGACGATGCTCTGCCGGTCCAGCCCATTGTCCATGCAGGCCAGCGAACCGAGATGGGCGATCAGCAGGAGCAATACCGGGACTGTGTCCAGGCTGTCGGCGAAGTCGTTGGGTCTCGGTACCCGGCGGGCCGCCTCCAGATCGACCGCCGGGCCGTTCCAGCGACCGTGCTCCCGCGGCGCGAACGGCACCAGGCCCGCGTCGACATGAGCCATGTACTCACGCCAACCGAGGCCGTACAGCTCTCGTATCCGGCGCCGAATCGCGGGATCGCGAAGCACGACGACATGCCAACCCTGCCGGTTGCCGCCGCTGGGCGCGAACCTGGCGTGGTCGAGGATGCGGTGCACGACCGCATCCGGCACTGCCTCGTCAGTGAAGACCCGGGTCGCCGGCGTCGTCCGCATCACCTCGTAGAGATCCACGGTCAGTCAACCTACCGGTCGATCTTGCCGCCCGAACCCGCTCGATTCCGCTACTAGTGGAAAACTTGCGGTATGGCAGTGAGCTCATTCATGGTCCCGCTCGGCACTCCGGCGCCGCCCTTCGCGCTGCCGTCTCTTGACGGCCAGATCGTTCGTTTGGACGGCTTTGCCGCCGGCCGGCCGCTGCTGGTGATGTTTCTGTGCAACCACTGTCCCTATGTCCGGCACATCGAACGGCAGCTCGGTGCGCTCGTCTCCGAACACACCGATGAGTTGGACGCGGTGGCGGTCTGCAGCAACGACATCGACCGCTATCCCGACGACGGTCCGGCGGGGTTGACCGAACAGGCGCACCGCGCCCGGTTCACCTTCCCCTACCTGCTCGATGAGAACCAGCAGGTGGCCTTGGCCTACCGGGCCGCGTGCACGCCGGACTTCTTCCTCTACGGCGCAGATCACACGCTCGCCTACCGGGGCGAATTCGATGAGTCGCGGCCACGCAACGACGCCCCGGTGACCGGCCAAGCGCTACGCGCTGCGCTGGAGCTGGTGCTGGCGGGTAAGCCGGTCGAAGAACCGCACATGCCCAGCCTCGGCTGCGGTATCAAGTGGAAGCCGGGTAACGAGCCGGCCTGACAGCCTTACATCGGCCCGACTGAGCTCACTCGCAGGACGGCGACGCCGGCTTCGTCCGAAGCCGGCAGGTCGACTTCAGCGGTGATGGCCCAGTCATGGTGGCCGGCTGGATCGTCCAGGATCTGGCGCACGTGCCAGCGGTCGGCTTGATAGTCGATCATCAACAGATGCGGGCCACGGGCGTCGGCGCCGGTGCCGATTTCGCGGTGTTCGTCGAAGTACGGTTCCACGGCATCGCGCCAGGCCTGCTCATCCCACCCGTCGTCGCCATCGAGCGCCGCGAGCGCGTCCCATTGCCGACGGGCAGCCAGCTCCACCCGGCGAAACAGCGCATTACGCACCAGCACTCGGAAGGCCCGCGCGTTGGTCGTCACCGGCGCAGGCCGGTCGTCCGGTAACGTGCCTACCAGCTCGGGCGCTTGCGGGTCACGCAGTTTCTCCCATTCCTCCAGAAGGCTGGAGTCGACCTGGCGGACCAGCTCCCCGAGCCATTCCTCAAGATCACGCAGCGGCTCGGTCTTGGCGTCGTCGGGCACGGTTCGCCGTAGCGCCTGGTAGGCGTCGGCCAGGTACCGGAGTACCAGCCCCTCGGAGCGGGCCAGGCCGTAGAACCCGACGTACTCGGTGAAGGTCATGGCGCGCTCGGCGAGATCCCGGGCCACCGACTTGGGAGACAGCTGGTGATCGGCCACCCACGGGTGGCCTTGGCGGTAGGTCTCGAACGCGGCGTCGAGCAGATCAGCCAGCGGCATCGGGTAGCTGACTTCCTCGAGCAGCCGCATCCGCTCCTCGTACTCGATGCCCTCGGCCTTCATCGCTGCCACGGCCTCGCCCTTGGCCTTGGACAGTTGCGCGGCCAGTACCTGCCGCGGATTGTCCAAGGTGGCCTCGAGCACTGACAGCACATCCAGCGGGTAGTCGGCCGAATCCGGGTCCAGCAGCTCGATCGCGGCGAGCGCGAACGGGGACAGCGCCTGGTTGAGCGCGAAATCGAGCTGGAGATCTCCGGTGAGCCGCACCGTGCGCCCCTGCTCGTCGGGCACCGGCAAGCGCTCGACGACACCAGCGGCCAGCAGTGCGCGATACATCGCGATGGCCGCTCGGATCAGCCGGCGCTGGGCGGGGCGGTCCTCGTGGTTGTCGGTGAGCAGGTGGCGCATCGCGGCGAACGCGTCGCCGGGCCGGTTGGCGACGTTGAGCAACATCGCGTGGCTCACCGAAAAACTCGATGCCAGCGCTTCGGGCTCGGCGGCGACCAGTCGCTCGAAGGTGCGCTCACTCCAGGACACCGAGCCCTCGGGCGGCTTCTTGCGGACGATCTTGCGAAGCTTGCGGGGGTCGTCGCCTGCCTTGGCCACCGCTTTCGCGTTGTCCACGACATGCTCGGGAGCCTGTACGACGACGGCGCCGGCGGTGTCGTAGCCGGCTCGCCCGGCTCGCCCGGCGATCTGGTGGAATTCCCGAGCGGTGAGATGACGGGTGCGGGTGCCGTCGTATTTGGCCAGTGCGGTGAGCAGCACGGTACGGATCGGCACGTTGATTCCCACCCCGAGCGTGTCCGTGCCGCAGACAATCTTCAACAGGCCGGATTGGGCGAGCCGTTCCACGAGCCGGCGGTACCGGGGCAGCATTCCCGCGTGATGTACCCCGATCCCGTGGCGTACCAGCCGGGACAGCGTGCGCCCGAAACCGGCGGTGAACCGGAATGCCCCGATCAACTCGGCAATGGCGGCTTTCTCGGCGCGGCTGCAGACGTTGATGCTGGTCAGCGCCTGGGCCTGCTCAGCAGCTGCGGCCTGGGTGAAGTGCACCACATACACCGGCGCCGAGTTGGTGGCCAGCAACTCTTCCAGCGTCTCGTGCAGCGGTGTGGTGACGTACCGGAAAGACAGCGGAACCGGTCGCTGGACGGAGCGCACCACCGCGGTAGGGCGGCCGGTGCGCTGGGTCAGGTCCTGCTCGAAGAAACTGACGTCACCCAGCGTTGCGGACATCAGCAGGAACTGGGCCCGCGGAAGTTCTAGGAGCGGCACCTGCCATGCCCAGCCGCGATCCGGGTCGGCGTAGAAATGGAACTCGTCCATCACGATCAGGCTGGCGTCGGTGTCCGGACCGCTGCGCAGCGCCATGTTGGCCAGCACCTCTGCGGTGCAGCAGATGATCGGCGCGTCGGCGTTGACGCTGGAATCACCGGTGAGCATCCCGACCTGATCGGCACCGAAGACATCACAGGCCGCGAAGAACTTCTCCGACACCAGCGCCTTGATCGGTGCGGTGTACACGCTGCGCCTGCCCTGGGCCAGAGCGCTGGCGTGCGCGCCGGTCGCAACGAGGCTCTTCCCGGAGCCGGTAGGGGTGGCCAGAATCACATTCGAACCCGAGACGATCTCGATCAACGCTTCTTCCTGGGCCGGGTATAAGGCCAAACCCTGGCCCAACACCCAGTCGGTGAAGATGTCGAACAGTTCGTCGGGTCCGCAACCGCGGGGCAGGGTGTCGGTGAGCGTCATGGTGACCACGATGGTGCCTGCGGTGCATCATCCTGGGCCAACCGGGGCCCAGCGGGCTGGCGCGCCAAGCCGGTTGCCGCGCGCTAGCCTGACTACGGTCGGGGGACGCGGTGTGCCCATGCGGGGAAACTAAAGGGAGTGACCGCATATCGACACGGGTCAGCTGATCGCCGGCCACTACCGAGTGCTCGAGCGGATCGGCAGCGGCGGCATGGGGGTCGTGTGGCAGGCCATGGACGAGCGGCTGCGGCGGCCGGTAGCGGTGAAGCAGCTGCTGCTGCAGCCGGAGCTGAGTCCGCGAGCGACCGACGAGGCGCGGGCTAGGGCACTGCGTGAGGCGCGGATCGCCGCGCGGTTGCAGCATCCCAACGCGATCGTCGTCTACGACGTGGCCGAGCACGACGGTGAGCCATGCCTGGTGATGGAGTACCTGCCCTCGCGCAGCCTCGCCGCGGTCCTCGGCGAGCGGTACTGCCTCCCGGTGCCCGAGGTCGCCTCGATCGGCAGGCAGATCGCTTCAGCGCTGGCCGCCGCGCATGCCGCGCAGATCGTGCACCGGGACGTCAAGCCGGGCAACATCCTGATCGCCGACGACGGCACTGCCAAGATCACCGACTTCGGGGTCTCGCGCGCCGTGGGCGACGTCACGGTCACCCAGACCGGGATGATGGCCGGCACGCCCGCCTTCCTGGCTCCGGAAGTCGCCCGCGGGCAGCTGCCGACCCCGGCATCCGACGTGTTCTCCCTCGGCGCGACGCTCTATGCGGCACTGGAAGGGCGAGGTCCCTTCGGCGACAGCGATAACCCGCTCGCGCTGCTGCACGCGGTGGCCAACGGGCAGGTGATGCCACCCCGACAAGCGGGTGCGCTGTCCGCGGTGCTGATGAAGCTGCTGGCCACAGATCCGGCAGCGCGGCCGGACATGCACCGCGCCAGCCTGGAGCTGGCTGCAGCGCCGATCACTCGCCCGGTAGCCAGGCCCGCCCCGGCAACTGAATCGGCGAGGGTGAACAGGTCCTCCGCGCTGCCGCCGACGCTGGTGACCAGACGCTCACCAGCCGGCGTCGCCGACGAGGAGAACGCCCGCCCGCCAAGAGACCCGCTGCCGACGTCTGCGCCACTTCGCGGTGCTGCTCCGGAACTGGCATTGCCACTGCCGGCGTGGGCTGGGAGAAAGGTCGCGCCGCGCCTACCGCAGCGACCTGGCCGCGCCGGCTGGCTTGCGGCAGCAATCGTCGTGCTGCTCGCAGTCGCCGGGGTGGGCACCCTGCTGTCGCGGGGTTCCCCGTCAGAGCAGGCCATGCACTCCGCCGGACCGGGGGTCACCGCGGCTCCCTCGTCGGTGCCGGCACCGTCGGTAGCCCCGCTGCGGTCCCAGCCGCAGGTGGAACGGGTGGATCACGCCCAGTCGATCGCCTGGCGCGACGCCGGGCAGCTAGTGATCGACTACTACAACGGTCTCGACAACGCGTCATCGGCGTGGGCACTGCTGTCACCCACCGCGCAAGCCACTTTCGGCGGCGAATCGGACTTCCGGTCGTATTGGAGCCAGTACTCCTCGGTCAGCGCTGCCAATGCCTTCGGGGTCACTGACAATCCCGATGGTTCGGTGCGAGTGCCCGTCGACGTCACCTACCACAAAGCGGGCAGCCCCGAGGTTGTCAAGCGAGTGCTCCGGGTGACCCGGTTGGATGGTCAGCTGCTCATTGACTCTGATCCACGGTGAGGTCGTCATCCACCTGGCCCGGGCCTCGGCAGACGTAGGTCATCGCCGGCGGTAGGTGGCGCCACATGGTGCGGGTGGGAAGGACCTCGCCGAAGAACCGCTCCAGCTCGCGGCGGAACCGGCGGGCCGCGGGCGTCCAGTACCCCAAGCTGTACGCGGCGGCGGTGAACACTCCATCGGCCTGCAGCGCGGCGGCGAAGATCGACAGTAACTCGCGCTGCTGCTGCGGCCCGAACAGGGTCCACGGCAGCACAGAGATGATCACATCGGCACAATCGACGCCGTGGTCGGCGAGAATGGCCGGCAGGGTGGCGGCGTCAGCGGTCACGACCTGTACTCCCAGCCGGCGGGCCCGCAACCGCTCGGCGAGGTCAGCATCCTTCTCCACGGCGATCACCACCGCGCCCTGGTCTGCCTGTTGCACGATCGCGGCGGTGACTGCCCCGGCACCGGCGCCCACCTCCACCACCACCGGACGGCCAGATCGGGGGACCACCGCCGCCAGCCGCCGGGCCAGCTCGGGTCCGGACGGCAGCAAGGTTCCGACCTCGCGCGGAGACCTCAGCGCCGCCGCGAAGAACGCGCCGCGCGCTGGGCCGAGCGTGGGCTGCACGGGATCATGCGAATGCGAGGCAGGATGCGGAGCCATGGTCACAGTGCACACCACCCGGTGCGCCGCCGCACTACCAAACCCGCAGGTGCTTAAGTTGCCTGCCAAATAGACCACAGGAAGGCCTCCGATGGCACCGCTGCGCAGCGATCGCTACCTCGATGCATTGACCGCCCAGTCCGCGCTACTGGCCGAGGCGCTGGCCGACGCCGACGTCACCCTGCCGGTGCCGACCTGCCCCGACTGGACATTGTGGCAACTGGTCGAGCATCTCGGCCGGGCCCATCGGTGGGCGGCCCGGATCGTCAGTCGGCGGCTCACCACCGCGCCCGATTCCGACCCATCCGGCCTGATTGTCCCAGCCGCCCCGGACAACACCGAAGAGTTGTGCAGCTGGTTGCTCGACGGTGCCGGTGAGCTGGTCGAGGCGATCCGGTTGGTGGGCCCACAGACGCCCACATGGAGCTGGGCCGACGACCAGAGCGCCGGCTTTTGGGGCCGCCGGATGGCGCACGAGACCGCCGTGCACCGGGCTGATGTGGAATTGGCGCTGGGCCGCGAGTTCACCTTGGAAGCCGATCTCGCCGCTGATGCGATCTCCGAGTGGCTGAGCCTGCTCAGTTTGCCGCAGGCGGTGCAGTTCCGGCCCGAACTTGCCGAACTGCGCGGCGACGGCCAGATCTTGCACCTCCACTCGACCGACCCAGGGTTGGGCGAGGCGGGGGAGTGGATCGTGCACCGGACCCCGTCGGGCCCGGTCTGGGAACATGGTCACTTCAAAGGCGACGTCGCGGTGCGGGGCGCGGTGGTAGACCTGCTGCTGGTCATGATGCGCCGCGTCGCACCTGGTCAGGCGCCCATCACCGTGCTCGGCGACGCGGGTGTTCTGGACCACTGGTTGGAGCACACTCGGTTCTGAACACCCGCCTGGGCGTCTGACCACGAGCCACGGCTACCCTCCGGCGACGTGAGCTTCGCGCGATATGACCTCGTCGTGGTCGGTTCCGGCTTCTTCGGCCTCACTGTGGCCGAGCGTGCCGCCACCCAGTTGAACAAGCGGGTGCTGGTGGTGGAACGGCGCCATCACCTCGGCGGCAACGCCTACTCCGAGGAAGAACCCGAAACGGGAATCGAGGTGCATCGATACGGTGCCCACCTGTTCCACACGTCGAACAAGCGGGTGTGGGAGTACGTGAACCAATTCACGGAGTTCACCGGTTACCAGCATCGAGTGTTCACCGTGCACCACGGTCAGGTGTACCCGTTCCCCATGGGCCTGGGGCTGATCTCGCAGTTCTTCGGCCGCTACTTCACGCCGGACCAAGCTCGCTTGCTCATCGCCGAGCAGGCGGCGGAGATCGACGGGACCGATGCCACGAATCTCGAAGAAAAAGCGATCTCTCTCATCGGCCGCCCGCTCTACGAGGCCTTCGTTCGCGATTACACAGCCAAACAGTGGCAGACCGAACCGACCGAGCTGCCGGCCGCGATTATCACCCGCTTACCGGTGCGTTATACCTTTAACAACCGCTACTTCAGCGACACCTTCGAGGGTCTTCCGGTGGCCGGCTACACCGCGTGGCTCAAGGCCATGGCCAGCCATCCGAACATCAACGTGGTGTTGAACACCGATTACTTCGAGCTGCGTGACGATCTCCCGGAGCGTATCCCGGTCGTGTACACCGGTCCGTTGGACAGGTATTTCGACTACGCCGAGGGTTGGCTGGGCTGGCGGACCCTGGACTTCGAGCAAGAGGTTCTGCGAAATTGCGGCGACTTTCAAGGCACCCCCGTCATGAACTACGCCGACGCCGATGCCGCGTTCACCCGTATCCTCGAGTTCCGCCATTTCCACCCTGAACGGTGCCACTACCCGGCCGACAAGACCGTCATCGTACGGGAATTTTCGCGGTTCGCCGGAAAAGAAGACGAGCCGTACTATCCGATCAACACCCCTGAGGACCGAGTCAAACTCGGACGGTACCGGGAGCTGGCCAGATCCGAGACCGCGCAACGGAATATCCTGTTCGGCGGTCGGCTGGGCACCTACAAGTACCTGGACATGCATATGGCCATCGGTTCTGCGTTGACGATGTTCGATAACAAGATCGCGCCCTATTTCACGAATGGTCGAGCGCTCGACGGCGCCATCGATTGATGACCAACCCTGTTGTCTGACCCGAATCTGATGACCAACCCTGTTGTCGCAGCACCGACGATCCGGCGCAGCGGCCGATGAGTCAGGCGGGGGATCCGGCCGACCGGTTGATCACCGTGCCCAACGTGCTGAGCCTGCTCCGGCTGGCAGGTGTCCCGCTGTTCTTATGGCTGCTGCTCGGTCACCCGCACCATGATCTGCTCGCGGTACTCGTATTGGGCTTGTCCGGCCTCACCGACTGGCTGGACGGCAAGCTCGCGCGGTTGCTCAACCAGTCCAGCAGGCTGGGAGTGTTGCTCGACCCGGCGGTCGACCGGCTCTACACCCTGAGCACGCTGCTCGCCTTCGGAGTGCGCGGCATCCTGCCGTGGTGGGTGGTCGCCGTGTTGCTGGGCCGGGATCTGGTGCTGGTATCGACGCTGCTCGTGCTGCGCTATTACGGCCATGGCCCGCTGCCGGTGCACTATGTGGGCAAGGCGGCTACTCTCTGCTTGCTCTATGCGTTCCCTCTGCTACTGCTCGCCCATGACGTGCGCGGTTGGGTGGGCGCGGTAGCCCACGCGTTCGCGGTGGCGTTCACCGGATGGGGCGCAGCACTGTACGTCTGGTCGGCAGTGCTGTACCTCATTCAAGTTGTGCTCACGGTACGTGCCGCGGCAGCCGCCGATCCTGCATGATGGGAGGTCGTGATGGTGCCCGATGACCTGCGATACACCGCGGAACACGAGTGGGTCCTGCTGCGCGAAGAGGGCACCGTGCGGATCGGTGTCACCGACTATGCGCAGACCCAGCTCGGGGACGTGGTCTACATCCAATTGCCACGCCTGGGCGACTCGGTGTCGGCCGGAGAGCCGGTCGGCGAGGTCGAATCGACCAAGAGCGTGTCAGACGTGTTCGCACCGGTGGAGGGCGAGGTAGTGGGCCGCAATGAGGCCCTGGAGGACAGCCCCGACCTAGTCAACTCCGATCCTTACGGCGCGGGCTGGATGATCGAGATCAAGCCGGCGCAGCCCGCTGCGGTGGACTCGTTGATGATCGCCGAAGAGTATCGCGCCCTCATCGGCGAAGGCTGAGGTGAAGACCATCCGGCGCCGACCTCTCCTCCCCGACGTCCGCCGTGGCACGGTAGGTTGTGGTCCGATCAACCGCCCCGCGAAGGAGAGCCCAGGGTGAGCACGAACGACGGGCCCGGTGTACCACCAGAGCGGGGCCCGGAGCAGACCTCGACATTCCGGGCCGACTTCCTGTCCGAGGCCGAAGGTATCGAGGCGCCGGCGCCACCCGTTGCCGGTATCGATGCGTTGCCTGCGGGCTCGGCACTGCTGGTGGTCAGGCGCGGCCCGAACGCTGGTTCCCGTTTCCTGCTCGATCGGTCTACCACGAGCGCTGGTCGTCACCCGGACAGCGACATCTTCCTCGACGACGTCACGGTGTCTCGCCGGCACGCCGAGTTCCGCCGCGAGGGCGGCGACTTCGTCGTGGTGGATGTGGGCAGCCTCAACGGCACCTACGTCAACCGTGAGCCGGTGGACACCGCGATTCTGGCCAACGGTGACGAAGTGCAGATCGGCAAGTTCCGGCTGGTGTTCCTGACCGGCCCACGTGGGAGCCGAGGGGCTGACCAGGGGTCACGGTGACGGCCCCACGCCGCTTCGGGGATCGTTCCGGAGCGAGCATCGGCTCGGTGCTTGCGCAGCTGCGTCCCGAATTTCCCGACGTCACTATTTCCAAGATCAGATTTCTGGAGTCTGAAGGGCTGATCCAGCCGGAACGGACCGCTGCCGGTTACCGGCAGTTCTCCGCCACGGATGTGGAACGCCTGCGCTACGTGCTTGCCGCCCAGCGAGACCACTACCTGCCGCTGAGGGTCATCAAGGAGTATCTGGACGCGCGAGACCGCGGAGAGCCCGAACGAGCTGCCCAGCGGCTCCCCGGACAATCCTCCGAAAGGGCTACCGCTGCGCGCTGGCCGCAGCCACCCCGGCCGCTGGCCAGTGCGCTCGACGCCATCCCTGACCCCGAACCGGACAGGGCGACGGAACCAGGTGAGCCAGAGTTCCTCGAGGCGACGGGTCCGGCCCGGCTGACTCAGGAGGAGCTGCTCGCCGCAGCGGGCATCAGCCGGGCCGCGCTGACCCAACTCGAGCAGTTCGGTCTGGTCCGGCCCGGTCCAGCCGGGTTCTATGACAACGATGCGGTGCAGGTGGCGAAGACCGCGCATGCGATGACCGATTTCGGTCTGGAGCCGCGGCACCTGCGTGCCTTCCGCTCCTCGGCGGACCGCGAGATCGGGCTGCTGGCGCAGATCGTCACGCCGATGAGCCGGCAACGCGACCCCGACGCGCGGGCCCGCGCCGACGAGGTGGTCCGAGAGCTGGCCGTGCTGTCCGTTCGGCTGCACGCGCAGCTGGTGAAGATCGGCCTGCGGGGCGTCATCGGCACCTGATGGACAAGGCAGCGAGGGAATTTGCACCGCCGCAGCACTCGGCATTCCTACGGTGCCCCGTGTAGCGTCTAAAGGGGTAGCGATGGCGGACACGCGACTGGGCCGGCTGCTGCGGCGGCCGTGCCCAATCCACCGCCGAGCACGACGATCCTCGAGGCACCCGGACCACGGGCTGCGGCGGGAGGGAGGCGCAACGCGATGAGCGAGATGCGTGTCGTCGGGGTCCGGGTGGAGTTGCCGGCTAACCAGCCGATCCTGCTGCTCCGGGAAACAGAGGGCGAGCGCTACCTGCCGATCTGGATCGGATCGGGAGAAGCGACCGCCATCGCGCTGGAGCAACAGGGTGTGCAGCCGGCCCGGCCGATGACTCATGATCTGCTTCGAGACGTGATCCGGGCGCTGGGCGGGCAGTTGAAACAGGTCCGGATCACCGAGCTGCAAGAAGGCACATTCTTCGCCGAGCTGGTCTTCGACGGCAACGTGCGGGTCTCTGCACGGCCGAGTGATTCGGTCGCGTTAGCGCTTCGGGCCGGCGTGCCGATCCATGCCGACGAGGCGGTGCTCTCCGAAGCAGGCTTGATCATCCCGGACGAGCAGGAGAACGAGGTGGAGAAATTCCGCGAGTTCCTCGACTCGGTCTCTCCGGAAGACTTCCGCGGGGCGGATACCTGAGCAACCTCGCCCTGGGCCGCATCCCTGGCATCCACTGCCTTGATCTCAGGTTGAGGGTGAGACTCTGCCGCGCGCCGTATTGACCCGGCCACCCGGCGGCGCATACCGTCGACCCTCACAGCGAGTCGCGCCGGTGTGATTCGCTTCGAACGGCCGGATGAACTGCCGCGGGCCACGTGTTCGGTGGGCCACCGGCGCACGGCGTGGGAGGCATCGGTGGTCGAAGGACCGCGCGGCGCAGCGAACACCCCGGCTTACGAGCTCGCGCAGTCCGGGGTTGGCGAGCCGGCCGAGCAGGGCACCCTGTTCCCCGACTCCGTCCTGGCCGACCCGCATGGCATGACCGATCAATTGCTCGGCTATCGGGGTCCCGCAGCGTGCCAGATCGCCGGGATCACCTACCGCCAGTTGGACTACTGGGCACGAACGAATCTGGTCGTGCCATCCATCCGCGGAGCCTCCGGTTCTGGCAGCCAGCGGCTGTACTCGTTCAAGGACATCCTGGTTCTGAAAGTGGTCAAGCGGCTGCTGGACACCGGGGTCTCGCTGCAGAACATTCGCGTGGCCGTGGAGCACCTGCGTCGCCGCGGAGTACACGACCTCGCCCGAATCACGCTGTTCAGCGACGGCACCACGGTCTATGAGTGCACCTCTGCTGAGGAAGTGGTCGACCTGTTGCAGGGTGGGCAGGGGGTGTTCGGCATCGCCGTCAGCGGGGCGATGAAGGAAATCGCCGGCACGATCAGCCAGTTTCCCCCGGAACGTGCCGATGGTGGCCATGTCGACGCCGCTCCGGAAGACGAGCTGACCAAGCGGCGGCGTGCTCGCAGGATCAGCTGACACCTCCGCTGTGGAGCTGCTCACACAGGCGTATCCGAACGCCGGGTGTCTGACGGTCGCAGGTACGCTGGTGCGGTAGTCGCCAATCCCGCGCGTGAGAGTTCTCGGCCGTAGCTGTCCGAGCACCCCAAGGAGCAAGCCTTCTCCGGAACCTCTCAGGCAAAGGACCGATCGGCACGTGCCCGGCGGTTCGACAGCGAGGCCGGAGGTTGTCGCGAAATGGATAGTCCCGCCCGGCGTTCCCTGTCTGAGCTGGAACACGGCACGCCCTTCGCGGACCGCCACATCGGACCCCGCGCGGCTGATCTCGCCCGGATGCTGGACGTCATCGGCGTGGAGTCCCTGGAGCAGCTCGCCCAGCGAGTGCTGCCTGCTGCCCTGGTCGGTGACTGTGGCGACGGTGCCATCCCAGACCTTCCGGCTGCCGCCACCGAGGAGCAGACGCTGGCGGACCTGCGCGAGCGGGCCGCCCGGTGCCACCCGCGGGTACCGATGATCGGGATGGGATATCACGGCACCGTGACCCCGCCGGTGATCCGCCGTTCGGTGCTGGAGAACCCGGCCTGGTACACCGCCTACACGCCCTACCAGCCGGAGATCTCCCAGGGCCGGCTCGAGGCACTGCTCAACTTCCAGACGATGATCTGTGATCTCACCGGCCTGCCGGTCGCCAACGCCTCCTTGCTCGACGAGGCCACCGCCGCCGCGGAGGCGATGACCCTGCTGCGCCGGGCGAGCCGGGCCAGCTCATCGCGTTTCGTGGTGGACGCCGACACGTTGCCTCAGACGCTGGCAGTGCTGGCCACCCGGGCCGAACCGCTGGGCATCGAGCTGGATGTGGTCGATCTGTCCAGCGGGCTGCCGGACCGCGACATCTTCGGCGTGTTGGTCTCGTACCCGGGCGTGTCCGGCACGGTGCGCAACCACGAGGCGCTGATCGAGCAGGCGCACCAGCGCGGCACCGCGGTGGCCGTTGCGACCGATCCGCTGGCCTTGACCCTGCTCGTCCCGCCAGGGGAGTTCGGCGCTGACGTGGCGATCGGCTCCACCCAGCGCTTCGGGGTGCCGCTGGGCTTCGGCGGTCCGCACGCCGCCTACCTGGCCGTGCGTGCCGGCCTGGAGCGCCAGCTGCCCGGCCGGTTGGTCGGTGTGTCCCGCGACGTGGATGGGACGCCGGCACTGCGCTTGGCGTTGCAGACCCGCGAGCAGCACATCCGCCGGGACAAGGCCACCAGCAACATCTGCACCGCGCAGGTCCTGCTGGCCGTGATGGCCTCGATGTACGCCGTCTACCACGGACCCGACGGGTTGCGTGAGATCGCCTGTCGGGCGCATCGGATGGCCGCGGTGCTCGCCGCGGGTTTGCGCGGTGGCGGCCTTGAAGTAACGCCCGAAGCGTTCTTCGACACGGTGCTGGCCAGAGTGCCCGGCCGAGCCGCCGAGGTGGTCCACGCCGCGCGGGCGGCCGGGGTGGACCTGCGGCTGGTCGACCCCGACCACGTCGGGATCAGCTGCGCGGAGACCACGACCCGGGAGCACCTGCGGGTGGTGTGGGACGCCTTCGGCGTGCCACCGACCGATCCGGACATTCTCGACCGGGAGATCCTGGATGCCATCCCGGCCACGTTGCGGCGGACCTCGCCATTTCTCACCCATCCGGTCTTCTCCGCCTACCACAGCGAGACGGCGCTGCTGCGGTACTTGCGCGCGCTGGCGGATAAGGATCTGGCGCTGGATCGCAGCATGATCCCGCTGGGCTCCTGCACGATGAAACTCAACGCAACCGCCGAGATGGAGCCGATCAGCTGGCCGCAATTCGCGCAGCTACACCCGTTCGCGGCCCGCGAGGACGCGGCCGGCCTGCTCGAGGTAGTCGGTGACCTGCAACGCTGGCTGGCCGAACTCACCGGTTATGACGCGGTCAGCATGGCGCCCAATGCAGGCAGCCAGGGCGAGTTCGCCGGGCTGTTGGCGATCCGCGCCTACCACCGCAGTCGTGGCGAAGCCGACCGGGACGTCTGCCTCATCCCCTCCAGCGCACACGGCACCAACGCGGCCTCGGCGGTGATGGCCGGGATGCGCGTCGTGGTCGTCGGTTGCGATCGCAACGGTGATGTCGACCTCGACGACCTCCGCACGAAGATCGCCGAGCACGGGCCCAAGCTGGCCGCCATCATGATCACCTATCCGTCCACGCACGGGGTGTACGAACCGGGTGTGGTGCAGGTGTGCGACCTGGTGCACGAAGCCGGCGGCCAGGTCTACGTCGACGGGGCCAACCTCAACGCGCTGCTTGGCCTAGCCAGACCAGGCCGCTTCGGCGCCGACGTCAGCCATCTCAACCTGCACAAGACCTTCTGCATCCCGCACGGTGGTGGCGGCCCCGGGGTCGGACCGATCGGCGTGCGGGCCCACCTGGCACCCTTCCTGCCGGGGCACCCGGAGACCAACCCCGACGCCGTCGTGGGTCCGGTAACCGCGGCACCGTGGGGAAGCGCCTCGATCCTGCCCATCTCATGGGCCTACATCCGGATGATGGGTGCAGATGGCCTGCGCCGCGCCACCCTGACCGCGGTAGCCGCCGCGAACTATGTGGCGCGGCGTCTGGAGCACCACTTCCCGGTGCTCTACGCCGGCGGCAACGGGCTGGTCGCCCACGAATGCATCCTCGATCTCCGGGCGATCACCAAGGCCACCGGGATCACCGTCGACGACGTCGCCAAGCGGCTGGCCGACTACGGCCTGCATGCTCCCACCATGTCGTTTCCGGTCGCCGGCACCCTGATGGTCGAACCCACCGAAAGTGAGAGCCTCGCCGAGCTGGACCGCTTCTGCGACGCCATGATCGCGATCCGGGACGAGATCGACCGGGTCGCCGAGGGGGAGTGGCCGGCCGAGGACAACCCGCTGACGTCCGCGCCGCACACCGCCAGTTGCGTGCTCGACAAGTGGGATCATCCCTACAGCCGGGAGCTCGCTGCCTACCCGTTGGGTCGATCGACCAGCAAGGTGTGGCCGGCGGTGCGGCGAATCGACCAGGCCCACGGAGATCGCAACCTCGTGTGCTCCTGCCCCCCGATCGAGGCGTTCAGCTCCTGACCGACTTGCGGCCGAGCACGACGAGGTACTGGGCCGGGTACACCATGCGGCCGCCGGTCGCGGTGTTGTGGCGGGCGAATAATCTCATCAGATCGTTGCGCAGCGCGGGCCAGCGGTGTTGCGCCCGAGTAGCTGCCGTACCCGGGCGACGGGTCCGAGCTTCGTCGAATACAGCTCGACGGCGCCTGGCGAATATTTCCGGTCATGGCGCAGCGAGTGTCAGGCACGTGCCCGGATGAATCGGTGCAGCGGTGGCTGCTGTTGATGCGCGGCTTCCTGGAGGTTGATCACGACCGGTCCTGCGAACTGCTGTGGAAGGCCGCGCGGCTCGGACGGGAAGCCGGGGACGCCGACGTCGAACTGCTAGGGCTGCCATGAGACGTGGGTTGCGTCGCGGACGGTACCGACGTATTCCTCGACCAGGTCCTCCAGCGCGACGACACCTTGGGCACTTCCGTCAGCGTCCACGACGCGGGCGAGGTGACTGCCTGAGCGCCGCAGCACGGCCAGCGCCTCGCCGAACCTGGCGGTGGAGACCACCTCGGGCAGCGGTCGAACGCTGCTGTGCGGCACCGGCTTGTCCGGCGGGCTGCCGAGCAGCTCCAGGACATCTTTGACGTGGAGGTAGCCCACCAGTTGCCCGTCGGTACGCAGCGGGAAGCGGGAGAAGCCGGTCTGCGCCACCGCGCGTTCGATATCGCCCAACGTCGGCGTGGCGGGAACCGTGGTCAGCTCGGACATCGGGACCAGCACATCGGCGACGGTCCGCTCCCGGGTGGACAAGGTCTGCGTCAGCCTGCGGTGCTCCTGACTGTCGAGCAGGCCTTCCCGGCTGGAGTCGGCAATCAGGTTGGCCAACTCGTCCGGGCTGTATGCGCTGTCCAGCTCGTCACGGACCTGCACGCCGAACAGGCGCAGCACCAGCCGCGCAGTCTGGCTGAACAGCGCGATGACCGGCCGGGTCACCCGCATGAAGGCGACCAGCGGCGGCACCATCCACAGCGCGGCGCGCTCCGGGCCCGCGATGGCGATATTTTTAGGCACCATCTCGCCGAGCAGGATGTGCGCCACGGTGACGATTCCCAGCGCGACGATGAAGGCGATGGTGTGCACCACCGCCTCGGGTACGCCGAACGAACCGGTCAACCACTCCAGTTGGTGGGCGACTGCGGGTTCACCAAGGGAACCAAGCCCCAATGAGCTGATGGTGATTCCCAGCTGTGCCGCGGCCAGCATCAGGGGCAGCTTTTCTCCAGCCCTGATCACCGTGCGAGCGCGCGTGACGCCGCGCGCGGCCATCGTTTCCAATCGTTCCCGCCGCGCACTGATCAGGGCGAACTCGGCGCCGACAAAGAATGCGTTGGCCGCCAGCAAAAACAGCGCGATCAGTAACGCGACGCTACTCACGGGGTCACCTGCTCGGCGAGCACGATCCGGGTCAACCGCAGCTCGGCAACGCGACGGCGGTCCATCCGCGTCACGGTCAGCCGCCACCCGGGCAGCTCGATCTCGTCGCCCACGGTAGGAATGCAGCCCAGCCGCTCCAGCACCAGCCCGGCCACGGTCTCATAGTCGCCTTCGGGCATCACGAACCCCACGGCGTCGGCCACCTCATCTGCTCGCAGCAGCCCGGAGATGAGCCAGCTCCATTCGTCAAGCGGCTGCACCCGGGAGACCTCCAGCCGGTCATGCTCGTCGCGGACGTCACCGACGATTTCCTCGACCAGGTCTTCCAGCGTGACGATGCCGGCAGTCCCGCCGTACTCGTCGACCACGACGGCGACTTGCAGGCCCTGACCGCGCAGCCGGTCGAGCAGCGCGTCACCGTCCAGCGAACTCGGCACGGTCGGGACCGGGCTGGCCAGCGTGCCAACCTGGATGATGGCGCGCTGGCCGGCCGGTACGGCGAAGGCCTGCTTGACGTGGACCACCCCCCGCACGTCGTCGAGGTCGCTGCCATAGACCGGGAAGCGGGAGAAACCGGTCTGACGTGCGGTGTCCACCAAGGCGAGCACCGGCGCGTCCGCGCGCAACGCCTCCACCCGCACCCGCGGCGTCATCAGCTCTTCGGCGGTGCGCTCACCGAAGCGCAACGAACGATCGAGCAACGTCGCGGTGCCCTCATCCAACGTGCCGTGCTGGGCGCTGCTGCGCACCAGGGAACCGAGCTCTTGAGGTGAGCGTGCGGAGCGCAAATCTTCCGCCGGTTCGATACCCAGCCGGCGGACGATCCAGTTGGCGGCCCCGTTGAGCGCGGAAATCAGCCACCGGAACGCCAGCGAGAACGCATTGACCACCCCAGCGACCTGCCGGGCCGTCTGCAGGGGTCGGGAAATGGCCAGATTCTGTGCGACCAGCTCGCCGAACACCATCGACAAAGCGGTGGCCAGCGCTAACCCGATCCCGAGAGACAGTGGCCCCACGGCGCTGGGTGGCAACCCGACGGCTTGCACACCGGGGCGGATCAGCTCGACGATGGCCGGCTGGGCGACGTAGCCGGTGAGCAGGGTGGTGATCGTGATGCCTACCTGGGCGCCGGAAAGCTGGAAGGACAGCGTGTCGCGCGCGTGTTGCACATGACGGGCTCGCCGATCCCCGACCTGCTTGACGTGCGCGTCGACAGTGCTGCGCTCCACCGTGGTGAGGGCGAACTCGGCCGCGACGAACACGAAGGTGCCCGCGGTCAGCGCAAGCAGCGCGAACAGGCCCCAGTAGGCACCCTCGAACAGGTCCCAGATGTTGCGTAGGGCGTCCATCACATCGCCGTCGTAGCCAAGCGGTGAGCGGGGCAGCCGGGCCCGGGGCCCGGCTGCCTACTACAGCCAGGCGTCGATGCGGTAGGCACCGAGTTCGTCACACTCCTCGCGGACCGGGATTCGATCGATTCTACGGGCTCACGATGCGCTGTCGAGCCGAATCGCGCCGCAGCGGTGCCATTCGGACTAACGTGTGTGCTTGTGTGGATCGGCGTGATGGGAGGGCCCTGGTCCGGCTCCGGCGCGCCTCTCGACGACGCCGTCCGGCGGTTGGGAAAAGAACTCGATCGCCGACGCTGGGGCATGGTCCTGGGGGTTCCCGCACCCGTCGCATTCGACACTATCGGGCCCGGGGCCGACGTGGTGGAAGTGCTCCCGCGGGGTGCTGAACCGGTCACCTCTGCGCTGGATCGGCGCACGGTGGACGGAGCGGCCGGACGGCTGGATGCGGTACGCGTGCTGTCTGACGCTGTCGTCATGTTGCCCAGCGGCGTGGATGTGCTCGCCGACCTCCTCGCGCTGCTCGCCGAGCAGGCGCTGGGACTCAACGACAAGCCATGCGGCGCCCTCGACCCAGAGGGGTTACTCGACCCGCTGGCCGAGCAGCTCGACGTGTTGGATCGTGCGGGTCTGCCCAGCGCGCCGTTGTTGCGGGCCGGTGATCCCGCCCAGTTGCTCGACCAACTGGCCGCTTGGCGGCCTAGCGGGAGTGTCGAGGTGCGCGAGGAGGTTGCCTGGCTGCGGATCAGCGACTCCAGCGTCGCGCTGGTACCCAACTCGGCGGGGCTGGCGCTGCCCGGTGGCCGGTGCGGGCCGGGGGAGCGCGGTGCGGTAGCGCTGTGCCGGCTGATGGACGAGAGCTGGTCGGTGCGGCTGCGCCCGGAACGACTACGTCCGGTAGCCGCGCTGATGGTGCCGGGTAGCGGTGGCGAGTGGCGGCGGGTGAGCTGCTACCGGGCCGACGGCCCGCAACCGGTGGTCCCCGGTGCGGTGTCACACCCACTCGGTGATACGTCGGCCTGTGAACCGGCTGCTGCTGCCGTGCAGGACCTGCTCCGCCGTGGACGCATCCACTGATCGCGTCCCGTCCGCGACATGGAGACATATCGGGAAGCCAATCAGGGGCCGGTGAAGAGCGGGGTGGGGTCGTGTTCGCTGTCGGGGTCGATGAGGACGACGATCTCGTCTCCGGAATGCAACACGGTGTCGGCACGGACTTGCACCGGCTGACCCCGGCGGACGACGAGACTGATCCAGACGTCTTCGCCGAGGTCGAGATCGCGGATGGCGCGGCCGTGCGCGGGCGCATCGGAGCCGATGAGGTACCGCCGAACGCCCTGCGGGGGATCGCGGAACCGCACTCCCAGCGACCATGGCCGCGGCTCCACTTCGCTCATCGGCACCCCGCAGCGGGCAGCGACGGTGGGGACCAGGCCGCCCTGCACGATGACCGAGAAGGCGACCACCACGAAGATCACGTGGTAGACGAGCATGCCGCCTGCCGTGCCGGCGGTCAGCACGAACGTGCCGAGCAGGATGGGCACCGCGCCCTTGAGCCCGGACCACATCGTGAACACCCGCTCGCCGGCGGACAGCCGCACCGCCAGCAGCAACGAGCCGACCAGCAGTGGGCGCACCACGAAGGCGAGCAGCACCGCCAGCACCAGGCCGATGAGCCAGGCCCGCTGCTGGCCCACGGCACTGAGTGAGATGGTCAGCCCGAGCACCACGAAGGCGATCATTTCGGCGAGGCTGGCCAGCGACGAGTGAAACCGCTCGATCTCGCCCTTGAACGGAGCGCGTACGTCGCCGATGAGGATGCCGGCGATGAACACCGCCAGAAAGCCGGAGCCGTGGGCCACGGTGGCCGCGCCGTAGAGCCCGATCACTGCGGCGAGGGTGCGCAGCGGATAGAGGCCCTCGCTGGGCAGCGGCAGCCGGCGCATGGCCTGTAGCAGGAGCCAGCCACCGGCTACGCCGACCGCTGCACCCACTGCCATCTGCAGGGCGAAGGTGCCGAGCACCGAGGCGAAGGCTCCGGCGCCGGTGGTACCGCCAATCGTGATCAGACTGACCAGCAGCGCGATTCCCACCGGATCATTGGCACCGGACTCGCCCTCGAGGATGACCCCGGCGCGCCCGCGCACCTCGCGGCTGCCCAGGACCGAGAAGACCACGGCGGGGTCGGTGGGCGCCAGCGCGGTGCCGAGCAGCAACGCGATCAACCAGGGGAAGCCGAACAGCACATGCGCCAGCACGGCCAGCGCGCCCGCGGTGAGGAAGGTTCCAACCACCCCGACCACGAGCACCGCGCCGACCGACGCGCGCAGCCGACTCCAGCCGATGTGCATGCCGCCGTCGAACAGAATGAGTGCCAGCGCGACGGTGACGATCTGCTCGACCACGCTGATGGGTATCCGTTGCAGCGACGGCACCAGATCGGACGCCACTGCAGCGCCGATGAGGAAGATCGCTGGGGCCGGCACGCGAACCCACCTGCTGATCCGGTTCGACAGCAGCGCCACGGACACTACCGCCGCCGCGATGAGCAGCGTGACGCCGAACTGTTCGATGTTCTCGAGCACGTCGCTAGCCTGCCGTGGGCGGTGTCCCGGCGCCTGTCAGTCCAATGCCGTGAACTCGACAGAGCGACCTGCCAGGTGCGTCGACCTGGTGCTCACCTCGGTGGTCCGAGGAGCCGCCGCATTAGAACAGGTCGCCTTGCGCCGTTCCCAACATTTGCTCGCGCACCAGCGGAATCGGTGGTCCGCCTAGGACAGGAAACGGTTGTGAAAGGCGCGCCAGCCACTGCGCCCGCCGTGGTGGGCGGTCCAATCCGCGCGCAGCTTGTGAATCATCAACTTACCCATGGTGTAATTGAGGTAAGCCGGGTCATAAGTACCTCGTGCGGCCTGTTGCCGTGCGCTGCCCGGATACTGAAAGGCTTGTTCACGGAACATGACCGCACAGCTGGACACGGTCATGCCGTGCGTGTGCATCCCGATAGCGCATAGATAGCGGACGTCGCGCAGCAATGCCTCGCTGAGCTGGCCGATGTGCGTTTCCGGCGCGCCGCCACCGAGACCCGCTTCCCACATCAGCTCCTCGGTGTAATGGGCCCACCCTTCGGAGTAGGCATAGTCGACGAATAGCCGGCCGAACTCGTAACGCGATCGGTTCGCGTGCAGATTCTGCATGAAATGCCCCGGCCAGACTTCATGCGCCGAGATGAACAGCAGCATCGCCTTGCCGGGCGTGTAAGCATCCTGGTCGGCCTGGACCACGCCGGGTCGGGGGACGCGATGTAGTAAACCGATGGCATGCCGCTGTCGTCCGGCCCGGGGATGTCGATGTATGCGAAGCTCGAAGCTCACCAACCCCCGGGCAGTGGGCGTCCCTCGGCGAACCCGGCCGCGGACTGCACCCCGATCACCGCCTGCTCGGCTAGTTCCGGCATGGTCCGTGCGCCGGCGTAGGTACATGCGCTGCGTACCCCGGCGCAGATGTAGTCGATGAGGTCTTCCACCCCGGGTCGCTGGGGATCGAGGTACATCCGAGCGGTGGAGATGCCCTCCTCGAACAGTGCCTTGCGGGCCCGGTCGAAGCTGTCGTCGTTGGTGGTACGGGCCGCGACGGCGCGCTTGGAGGCCATTCCGTACGACTCCTTGAACGGCCGGCCGGTTTCATCGCGCTGCAGGTCGCCCGGTGACTCGTAGGTGCCCGCGAACCACGAGCCGATCATCACGTTCGCGGCTCCCGCCGCCAGCGCGAGCGCGACGTCACGCGGGTGGCGCACACCGCCGTCGGCCCAGATGTGACCACCGGCGGCGCGGGCCGCTGCGGCGCACTCGGCTACCGCGGAGAACTGGGGCCGGCCGACGCCGGTCATCATCCGGGTGGTGCACATCGCACCCGGACCGACACCGACCTTGACGATGTCGGCGCCGGCCACGAGGAGGTCGCGGGTGCCCTGCGCAGATACCACGTTGCCGGCTACCACCGGCACGCCCGGCCGGCGGGACCGGACCGCGCCCAGCGCGTCGAGCATCTTGCGCTGGTGGCCGTGTGCGGTGTCGACGACCAGCACGTCGACTCCCGCGGCGAGCAGGGCCTCGGTCTTGGCAGTGACATCGCCGTTCACACCGAGCGCTGCGGCCACCCGCAGCCGGCCGCCACCGTCCAACGCTGGGCGGTACAGCTCAGCGCGCAATGCCCCGGTCGGGGTCAGCACACCGACCAGGCAGCCCTGGGCGTCCACCGCAAGCGCCAGTTTCTGGCGGCGGTGGTTCAGTTGGTCGAAGACCTTACGCGGTTCGGTCTCGGCGGGCACGACCACCAGGTCGGTCTGCGCCACGTCGGCCAGCCGGGCGAACCGATCGACTCCGGCCAGTTCCGCCTCGGTGACCAGCCCGATCGGACGGTGCGCGCCGTCAAGCACCACCACGGCCCGGTGCGCTCGCTTGGGCAGCAGGTTGATCGCGTCGGCGACAGCGTCCTGCGGGCCGAGCGTGAGCGCGGTGTCCAGCACCAGATGTCGAGACTTCACCCAGGTCACCGTCTCGGCGACCGCTGCAGGGTCCACGTCCTGGGGCAGCACCACCAACCCGCCGCGGCGGGCCACCGTCTCAGCCATCCGGCGCCCTGCGACCGCGGTCATGTTGGCGACCACCAGCGGGATGGTGGTCCCGGACCCGTCCACCGTGGACAGGTCCGCATCGAACCGCGATCCCACATCCGAGCAGGACGGCACCAGAAACACATCGTCGTAGGTCAGCTCGTACCCGGCCCCCTGCCCCGCCACAAACCGCACCTTCTCAACGTTACCCAGGCCCCGGGTGGACCGGCGGCGCGCAAGTGTGAGCAACCGCACGGTCGGGGGCCCGGCGGTGGGACTAGCGTCGGATTGATGTGACATGCCCGCGAAACAGAGTCGTGGCCACGCCAACATCAGCGGGCGTGCTGCTGGCGGTCGGCGCCGCGGTGACGGTGGGCACGCTGCCGGTGTTCCTGGTCGGGGGGCTGGCGGTGCAGATCCGGGCTGAGCTCGGGCTGTCGGTGAGTCTGCTGGGGTTGGCCGGATCGGTGTTCTTCGCCACGAGTGCCCTGATGGCGCGCCCGCTCGCAGCAGTGACCGAGCGTATCGGCCCTACCGCGGCGCTGCGGTTCGCCGCCGCTGGTAGTGCGGCGTGTCTGGCGGCGTTGGCGGCAACCCCGTCGACGGGGTGGTTGCTGGCGGAATTGGCTCTGGCGGGAATACCTACCGCACTGAGCCAGCCCGCCGCGAATGAACTACTCATGGCCCGGATCGCGGAGCAGCAGCGTGGGTTTGCGTTCGCAGTGAAGCAGTCCGCCATCCCCGCCTCCACATTGCTAGCGGGACTGGCCGTTCCGGTGGTGGCGTTGACCGTCGGGTGGCGCTGGGCATTTGCCCTCGGCGCGATGTTCGGGCTGCTCACGGTGCTGAGCGTGCCGCGGGTGAGCTGGCGCCGTCCCTCTCGGCGCGCATCGCCACAGCCGGCTCGATCAAGATTGCTCCTGCTGGCACTGGCCACGGTGACCGGGCTCGGTGCCGCGGCCGCGAACGCGATGGGCACCTTCGTCACGGTGAGCGCTGTGAGTGTGGGCTACAGCGAGGCCGCGGCCGGGCTTGTCCTGTCCCTGGGATCGGTGGCAGGCCTCGTAATGCGCCTTGCGGCCGGGGCCATCGCCGACCGGGCGCAACCGGATCTGTTGCGGATGGTGGCCGTGATGCTGGGTTTGGGCGTGGTGGGGTACCTGTTGCTCGCCCTGGGTCAGCAAGTTGCCTTCCTCGCCGGTCTCATGTTGGGTTTCGGCGCGGGATGGGCCTGGCCCGGCGTGTTCAACTACGCGGTGGCCGCACGATTCCCGGATCGGGTGGCCACCGCGACGTCGGTCACCCAGACCGGTGTCTACCTCGGGGCGGGAGGCGGTCCGCTGTTGTTCGGGCTGGTCGCGGAGCACTACGGGTCGTCGGCGGGCTGGTTGACCAGCGGCGTCCTCACCGCCCTGGCTACTGTGGCGTTGATCGTGGTGCGGGCGACGGGACGGTAATGCCACTGCGCGGGTTGTTTGTGGGGGTCGCCACGCTGGATCTGGTGCAGCGGGTGGGACGACGGCCTGGGGTGGACGAGAAGCTGGTTGCCCAGCGCAGTGATCTCGCCGCCGGGGGACCGGCCGCGGTGGCCGCGGTGACGTTCAGTGCGCTGGGCGGGCATGCCACGCTGCTGTCCGCGCTGGGTCCCGGCCCGATCGGCCAGTGGGTGACCGCCGACCTGCACGGCGCCGGAGTGCGCACCGTGGATGCCTGGGTCGGCGGTGCGGACCTGAGCATCTCGGCGATCACCGTGCTCGACGGCACCGGCGAGCGGTCGGTGGTGTCCCGTAACCCCGAGGAGATGCTCGTCGCGGTACCCGCCGACCTGCCGGCGGTCATCCGGGATACCGACGTCGTGCTGATCGATGGGCACTATCCTGCTCTGGCGGTGGCCGCCGCGCGGGCCGCGCACGATGCCGGAATACCGGTGGTGCTGGACGGCGGCAGCTCCAAACCGGTCTACGCTGACCTGGTGCCGCTGGCCGACGCCATGGTGTGCTCGTCCAGCTTCGGGGGACTACCGGAAGGGTTCGACGCGGTGGCCGCGGAGTTGCTGGCTGCGGGCACCCGCCTGGTGGCCATGACGGCGGGCGGCGCGCCGGTACTGTGGCGGACTCGGCATGCCACCGGTGCCGTCGACGTCCCCGTGGTCACCGTCCGCGACACCCTGGGCGCCGGCGATGTGCTGCACGGAGCGTTCGCGTTTGCGCGGGCACTAGGCGTCACCGAGCCCGATCGCAGTTTGAGCTTTGCCATCGCGGTGGCCTCGCTGCGGGTAGAGCACACCGGCCCACTATCTTGGCGCGGCGATCCACGGCTGCCCGGATTGGTCGCCGAGGCCGGCCACCCGTGCGACAGCTAGCTCGCTGCTTCGCGTAGCCGGCGGGCGAGCGGCTCGCGTCCCACCGGCTGCGTCAGGTGATCGGTCGGCGGGGTTGGCGGGATCGTCTGCACCAGCGGCACATCCGCAGTGACATGAACAAGCTGCCCGTAGTGGTGCAGCTCCAACCCGTCGCCTTCCAGCAGCCGGTACTCCGCCTGTCCCCGGGTGATCTCCACCCGCAACCGCCGACCGCGCCAGCGCAGCCGGAAGGCGATTCTGGTCAACGCATCGGGCAGCCGGGGGGCGAAGGCCAAGCCGCCGTCGGCGAGGTGGCGCAGCCCGCCAAAACCGGCAACCAACGCAGACCACGCCCCGGCCAGCGCCGCGATGTGCAGACCGTGGTCGGTGTTGTTGGCTAGATCAGCCAGATCCACCAGCGCGGTCTCGCACAGGTAGTCATAGGCCAGATCGAGGTGACCGGTCTCGGCGGCCAACACCGCCTGGGTGGCCGCCGACAGCGACGAGTCGCGGACGGTGATCCGCTCGTAATAGGCGAAGTTGCGGGCTTTCTGCTCAACGCTGAACGCTTCCGGGCACAGGTGCATGGCCAGCACCAGGTCAGCTTGTTTGACCACCTGCTTGCGGTACAGGTCGAAGTAAGGAAAGTGCAGCAGCAACGGGTACTGCTGCGGCGCAGTGCCGGCGAAGTCCCACGGCGCGTGCTCGGTGAAGCCCTCGGCTTGGGGATGCACGCCGAGCTTGTGGTCGTAAGGGATCACCATCTCGGCCGCGGCGTCGCGCCAGGACGCGGTCTCTTCCGCATCGACGCCGAAGGCGGCGGCCTGCTCGGAATGTCGCAGCACCGCGTCGGCCGCGCCGCGCAGGTTGCGCTGTGCCATCAGGTTGGTGAAGACGTTGTTGTCGGCCACCGCGCTGTACTCGTCCGGCCCGGTCACGCCATCGATGCGGAAGTTGCCCTCGAGGTCGTGGTGGCCCAGCGAACGCCACAGCCGCGCGGTCTGTATCAGCAACTCGAGCGCAACATCCCGCTCGAAATCAGTGTCGCCGGTCGCGGTCACGTGGCGGATCGCCGCGTCGGCGATGTCGGCGTTGACGTGAAAGGCCGCGGTACCGGCCGGCCAGTACCCGGAACATTCCTGACCGCGGATGGTGCGCCACGGAAACGCCGCACCGGCCAACCCCAGCTGCGCAGCGCGCTCCCGGGCTAACGGCAGCGTATGCTGCCGCCAGCGCAGCACGTCGGCGGCGGCGTCGGGCACCGTGTGACTGAGCATCGGCAGCACGAACGTTTCGGTGTCCCAGAACGTGTGGCCGTCATATCCCGGGCCGGTCAGGCCCTTGGCTGCGATACCCCGCTTCTCGGCCCGTGCCCCAGCCTGCAGGATGTGAAAGGACGCGAACCGGACCGCCTGCTGCAGCTGCGCGTTGCCCTCGACCTCCACATCGGCCGCGGCCCAGAAGTCGTCGAGGTAGCGGCGCTGCTCGGTGGTCAGCCCGGCCCAGCCGGTGTAGCGGGCGGCCGCGAGCGCCGCGCGGACCTGATCGTTGAGGGCCGGCAACGATCGCTGCGAGGACCAGCCGTAAGCCAGGTACTTCACCACCCGCAGCCGCTGGCCCGGCTCCAGCCGGCAGATCACCGTGGTCCGCGCGACATGCTCGGTCGCCGAGGAGTGAAACTCCGTGCGGGACGGCCCCATCACCTCGTGGTCCATCGCCGCGGCCATCCGCAAGCCGGAGTGCCGGGTGCTGTGCAGCAGCGTCGCTCCGGTGTCGTTGCACCGGTACTGCTCGGAGACCAGTGGTTCGGACAGCGCCGCGGCCACCCGCGGGTCCTGGGCGGCGGGGGGAAGCTGCTCGTTGGCGAACAGCTCGGACTGCAGCACCAGCAGCACCGGGTCGTCGACCGGCTCGACGTCGTAGTTGATCGCGAACACTGCTCGTTGGACCAACGACACCATCCGCTGCGAGGCGACCCGCACCGCTTTACCGGCCGGGGATACCCACTCCAACCGGCGGCTCAGCGTGCCGGCCCGCAAGTCGAGGGTGCGTTCGTGCGATCGCAGTTCGCCGTAGCGCACGTCCAGCGGCTCGTCGTCGACCAGCAGCCGGATCAGCTTGCCGTTGGTCACGTTGATGATCGTCTGACCGGATTCGGGATAGCCGTAGCCGCCTTCGGGGTAGGGCAGCGGCCGTAGCTCGTAGAAGGAGTTCAAATAGCTACCGGGCAGCGCGTGCGGATCACCTTCGTCGAGATTGCCGCGCAACCCGATGTGCCCATTGGCCAGCGCGAACACCGACTCGGTGTGGCCCAGGGCGGCGAGGTCCAGCTTGCATTCCCGGACGGCCCAGGGCTCTACGGCGAATCGCTGTTGCTCGATCATGTCCGCCCCAGTAGCTCAGCGAGGTCGCGGACGACGATATCGGCGCCGTGCGCGGCCGGTTGGGTTAGCTCAACCTCGGGGCGGGAATCGTAGCGGACGCCTCATTTGATGATCAGGTAGAGGCCGTAGGCGACTACGAGGGCACAACCGAGGAAGCACAGCATGGCCACCGGCCGGGCCCATGGGGACTCGGTCACTTTGTGCGCGGCCTGGCTCTGCGCCGAGTTGAGCCCGGCGAGCGCGCTGACGCCGAGGGCGAACAGGACGATCACTCCGATCGCTGACCCGAACGACACGAAGAACACCATGCCCAGGGCACCCCAGTCGATCGTCACGCCCATCGCGGGTATCTCCTCAGCCTCAGACGCTGGTGACAGCGGCGGCCTTCGGCGCGCCGACCGGCACCTCGTTGACGTTGTGCGCGTCCACCGGCTCGCCCCGGGACAGCGCGTAGATGGCGCCGGCGATCGCCAGCCCGGCCGCCGCGACGACCACGGTGCCGACCGTTCCGGTCTCCGCCACCCAGCCCGCCAATGCGCCGACGATCGCCGCAGCCGGCAGGGTCAATACCCACGCGATCACCATCTGACCGGCCAGGCTCCAACGCACCTGCGCCAGCCGGCGACCCGCACCCGCACCGAAAATGGCGCCCGAACACACCTGCGTGGTCGACAGCGGGAAACCCAGTTGCGAGGAGACCAGGATGACTGCCGTGCTGCTGGTCTCGGCGGCGAAACCCTGCGGTGTCTCGATCTCGGTGATCCGGTTGCCCAACGTCCTGATGATCCGCCAGCCGCCCACGTAGGTGCCCGCGGCGATCGCCAGGCCGGCCGCGAGGATCACCCAGAACGGCGGCCCCGAGCCGGGTGCCAGCGCACCGGCGGTGACCAGCGTCAAGGTGATGACGCCCATGGTCTTCTGCGCGTCGTTGGTGCCGTGCGCCAGTGAGACCATGGAGGCAGACACCACCTGCCCGGTCTTGAAACCGGCGCCCACGGTTGCCCGGTGGGCGCGCGACGTGATCCGGTAGGCGAGGTACGTGCCGACCAGTGCCACCACCCCGGCGACGATCGGTGCGAGCACCGCGGGGATGAGGATCTTGGACACCACCGTGCCGAAATGCACTGCGTCGGCACCCGCGGCCACCCAGGTGGCCCCGATCAGGCCGCCGAAGAGCGCATGCGATGAGCTGGACGGCAGGCCCAGCAACCAGGTCAACAGGTTCCACACGATGGCCCCGATCAGACCACCGAAGATCACCGCCGGGGTGATCTTGGTGTCCTCGACCAGCCCGCTGGAGATGGTCTTGGCGACCGCCACCGAGAGGAAGGCGCCAACGAGGTTGAGCACGCCCGACAGCGCCACGGCAACTTTTGGTTTCAATGCCCCGGTGGCGATCGAGGTAGCCATCGCATTGGCGGTGTCATGGAAGCCGTTGGTGAAATCGAACACGAGAGCCGTGATAATCACGAACAGGACGATGACGTCCATTTCGCCCTTCGTCCTCGAGGAATCTCAGCATGTCGAGCGTCGCAGACCAACCGAAACGTCCGGTGAACGCTACATGTCCAGTCGGGGTTGTCCGTCGGCCCGCCGTGGACGTCCAATCGGTCAGTGCGGGTTGGTGACCGGCACGGCGATTGCGGTGATCACGAGCTCGTCGCTGCGCAGCCACTGGCCATGCAATTGAGTCAACGAGTGACCGGCGTCGGTGATTCCAGGCACGAGCAGGCGGGCGGCGAAGGTGCCCTGAGTGGGATCGATCGCACCGAGCTCGATCGTGACGGCGGCGTCCTCGAAACCGAGCCAGCGGTGGGTCAACGGGAACCATGCCTTGTAGACGGATTCCTTGGCGCAGAACAGGAGCCGGTCCCAGCGGGTCGCCCCGTCGGCGGTGGCCAGGCGCGACAGCCTGCGCTGCTCCGGCGGCGAGGCGATCGCATCCAATACTCCCGCCGGCAGCGGCTCGTTCGGTTCGGCATCGATTCCCACCGCGTAGATGTCGCGGCTACGGGCGACGGCGGCGGCCCGGTAGCCACTGCAGTGCGTCATGCTGCCCACCACACCTGGCGGCCACTGCGGCTCCCCGCGCTCGCCGCGCAGCACCGCCACCGGGGGCACGCCGAGCTGGGCCAGGGCTCGGCGGGCGCAGTGGCGCACGGTGCGGAATTCACGCCGTCGCTTGTCCACCGCGCGGCTGATCAGTTCCGCTTCGCCGGGATACAGCACAGCTCCAGGTGGGTCTTCCAACGCCTCAGCACTGGCCACCGCGGCAGGCAGAATCTTCTCGATCAACTTGGCGGTAACTGTACCGCCGGCCGATCATCTGATACCGGCCAGATCGATCAACCGATCGGCGGCGGTGAGCACGTCGGTGGTCGTGATCTGGAGCAAGCCCGGGTCGGGCTGATCAGCGAAGGTGTCGCCGGTGCTGCCGGCCCACAGCACACGATGCTGTGGACGTTCCGGCGGCGGACCCCAGTGCCGAGGGGACACCGGACCGAACAGCACCACCGACGGCGTGCCGTAGGCGGTGGCGAGATGAGCGATTCCGGTATCGCCGCAGATCACCACCGTCGCGTCGGCAACCAGCGCGGCGAGCTCGGTCAACGTGGTGCGCCCGGCCAGCACTGAGCCTTCCGGTAGACCGGCCACGGTGGCCACCTGCCGCGCAAGCGCCCGCTCGCCCGCAGTGCCGGTCACCACCACCAGAAGCCCGGTACCGGCCAGCCGGCGTGCCACTGCCGCGTACCGGTCGGTGGGCCACTGCCGAGCGGCGAATCCGCATCCGGGGTGCACGATGACCGCCCGCGGCACGGGGCTCGGTGCCCGTGGATGGTTTAGGTCGAGGTCGGACGGGTCGGCGGGGATCCCGAAGTACCCGAGCATCCGGCACCACCGCACCACTTCATGCAGGTCTCCATCCCACTTCGGGCCCGGTACCCCGGGGTGGGCATGGCTGAGCAGTGCGGTGGGCTGTAGCGCGCGCAGCGCGCAGGTGCTCTGCGGTCCCCGGCCGTGCAGGTTCACCGCTACTGCGGGGGGTGGCTGGCGCCAGTTGACCGGACCCAGCTGCGGGGTGGGCAGCAGGTCGTCCACCGCGCCGGTGAGTAGGGCCAGCTCGCGCAGCGGTGCGGGCGCGGCCAGCACCACCCGGTGTTCCGGGTAGGCCGCCCGCAGCCCGCGCAGTGCCGGCACCGCGGTCAGCAGGTCACCGAGACCCAGCGCGCGCAGCACCAGCACGGCGCGGCGGTTCACGGCAGCGTCTATGGCCAAGACGACTCGTGCGACGAGCAGACCACCATCTCGCGCAGCTCGCATCCGGGTGGCTGGCGCAGCGCGTGGATCACGGCTGCCGCCACGTCCTCGGGCCGGTTGAGCTTGGCGTCCGGTGGCGGCTTGTACTGCTCGTCGCGGCCGTCGAAGAAGGCGGTGTGCATGCCGCCCGGAATCAGCAGCGTCACCCCGATCCGCCCGGCGGTCTCGGCGGCCAGCGCGCGGGTGAACCCGATGACGCCGAACTTGGACGCGCAGTAGGCCGTCGCGTCGGGAAAAACCCGTAAGCCCAGCGTCGACGAGCAGGTCACCACGGTGCCCCGAGAGCGCTCGAGGTGGGGCAGCGCGGCGCGCACCACCCGGGCGGTGCCGAGCAGGTTGACTGCAACCACGCGCTCCCACTCCTCGGCGGGCACCTCGCCGAACGGCCCGCAGGAATCGATCCCGGCGGCGGTGAACACCGCCTGCAGCGTCCCCCCGCCGGCCTCCACCAAGGCTGTGACGGCATCCTCGGTGGTGACCCGGTCAGCCAAGTCGGCCTGCACGTGGTCCACCGTGATCGACGGCGCGTTGCAGTCCAGGACCAGCGGACGCCCACCGGCGGCGAGTACGGCCTCGACGGTGGCCGCGCCCAGGCCGGAAGCGCCACCGGTGATCAGCACATTGCCCAGTGATCTCATCCTTGGGACCTCATACCTTCTCCTTCATCCTGCGCCGGAATCGAGGCTGCGCGGCGGAGACGAGCCGGCTCGTGGAGTACCCGTCGAGCAGCGGGATGATCACGACGCGCCCGCCGTGCCGGCGTACCACCGGTTCCTCGGGCAGCTCGCTGATGGTGTAGTCGCCGCCCTTGACCCACACGTCGGGGCGCACGGTCTCCAGCAGGGTGGCGGGAGTGTCCTCGTTGAACATGATCACCGCGTCGACCGGCTCCAGCGCCTCGAGCATGGCAATCCGGCCGGCCGCGGGCACGATCGGCCGGGCCGGGCCCTTACGCCGGCGCACCGACTCGTCGGAGTTGACGCACACCACCAGGGCGTCGCCCAGGGCGCGGGCTTGGCGCAGCAGGCTCAGATGGCCGGGGTGCAGCAGGTCGAAACAGCCGCCGGTGGCCACCAGCCGCCCACCCCAACGGCGCAGCCGGGCCACGACATCGGTAGCACTGCCGGGCGACGATGCTGGGGGGCCAGCAGGTAACCCGTTGACCGACGCGGCGCCTCCGGCGGCGACGAACTCCGACGCCGAACAGACCGCGGCGGCCACCGCCGTGCTGATGGAGCTGCCGCCGAGCAGCACGCCGGTCACCGCGGCAGCGAACGCGTCGCCCGCACCGCAGGTGTCGCGATCCTCGGGCATCGCCAGCTCGGGTACCGGCACGGCGGTGCAGCCCTGCGCGGTCGCCAACACCGCACCGCGGGCCCCGAGCGTGACCGCCACCGCGTCGCACCGCCACCGTCCACGCAGCGCCGCGGCCGCCATTGACCCACCCACGGCAGTGGGCACAACCCCGGATGCTTCGGCCTCGTTGGGCGTCACCAGGCGGCAGCCGGGCACGGGTAGGGCTCCTCGCGGGTGCGGATCCCACACCACGGGTACCCGGCGGGTGACGGTGAGCAGCGCATCCCGAATCGTCGGATCGGCGGTGACATCGCGCCCGTAGTCGGACACCAGGACCGCGTCGGCGCTGCCCAGCACGGACGGGAAGCGATTCCCGGCGGGTGCGCCGGCGGCCCGGCCGTCACCAGCGTCGACCCGCAGCAGGGAGCGACCTTCGGTGCGGATCCGGGTCTTGCACGCGGTGGCGCCGCGCAGCGGCATCCGCACCAGCTCCACGCGCGAGGCCAGCAAGTCCGCGAGCAGCCGGGCCGACGGGTCGGCGCCCAGCGCCGTCACCAACACCACGTCGTGGCCGGCTCGGGCCGCCAGCAACGCGGCCAGGCCTGCCCCACCGGGACGCCAGCGCTGCGCCTGGACGTCCACGACCGGCACCGGCGCGTCCGGGCACAGCCGGTCCACCCGGCCCTCGACGTCGCTGTCGAGCAGCGTGTCGCCGATCACCACCAGCCGGGCGCCGCTCATAGCTGCGGTGTGGGCGCGACCACGCCCAGCGCGTCGTCGATCGCGATGCACAGCCCATGCACGATGGCCAGGTGGATCTCCTGGACGGTCGCGGCGCTGGGTGCCTCGACCGCAATCGCGTCGTCGCACACCGCGGCCAGTGTGTTGGGCGCCGGACCGGTCAGCGCCCACGCGGTCATGCCGACTTCGTGCGCCGCCTTCACCGCCGAGACCACGTTGCGGCTGGCGCCACTGGTGGACAGTGCGATGAGCACGTCGCCCGGCCGGCCGTGCGCGAAGACCTGCCGGGCGAACGATTCATGACCGCCGTAGTCGTTGGTGATCGCGGTGAGCGCGGAGGTGTCGGCGTGCAGGGCGATCGCGGACAGGGGGCGCCGATCGTGCAGGAACCGGCCGACGAGCTCGCCGGTGAGGTGCTGGGCCTCCGCGGCGCTACCGCCATTGCCGCAGGCGAGCAGGCGTCCCCCGGCACCCAGTACGCCCGCGAGGTGCCGTCCCCAGCAGGCCGCCCGGGTGCCGGCGATGTCCTCCATCCGTGCCAGCGCGCTGCGCAGTGCGGCGAGGTGTTCGCGGCTCATGATTGGCCTCCCGGCGCGCTGGCTGCCGGGGTCTCTTCGCCGGCCAGCACCTGGCGGTAGAGCAACTCCGTCTCGACCGCGATATGGCTCCAGCCGTAGCGCGACCGAGCCCACGCCGCTGCGGCTGAACCGATCGCGGCCAGCCGGGCGGGATCGGCGAGCAGTTCGCGTAACCGTTGCGCCAGCGCGGCCGGGTCGCGTGGCGGCACCAGCGCGCCGGTGCGCCCGTCGACGACGGTGTCGAGGTGCCCGCCCACCGCGGAGGCGATCACCGGCACCCCGCAGGCCATCGCCTCCAGCGGCACCATCCCGAACGGTTCGTACCACGGCACGCTGACCACCACGTCCGCCGAGCGCAGCAGCGCGGGCACATCGTGGCGGGGAATCTGGCCGAGCAACCGGACCCGGTCTTGCACGCCGGCTGCCGTCGCGACGGCGGTCAGCCGCGCTCGCTCGGCATCCGCGATGGCGTCCCCACCGCCGGCGATGACCAGTTCGGCGTCCGGCACCGCGGACATCGCGCGGACGGTGGTCTCGACGCCCTTGCGTTCGACCAGTCGCCCCAGCGACAGGATGCGATGCCGGCCATCGCGGGCCGCCCGTGGCCCGCTGGGGGTGAAGCGTTCGAGGTCGACGCCGCACGGCACCACTGCTACTCGCGACGCCGGCACGCCCAGGGCGGTCAACTCGGTCACCTCGTCGGCGCACGTGGCCACCACCAGCGCTGCGTCGCGGGCCAGTTCGGCCTCAAGCCGCAACCGGGACGGTGGGCTGGGGTCCGACGCACCCTGGTGCCGGCGCTTGACCACGCCCAGCGCGTGGAAGGTCTGCAGCACGGGGATACCGGTGCCGGGAACGCCGCCGGCCCCGCGCTGCGCAGCCAGCCCGCTCATCCAGAAGTGCGCGTGCGCCACGTCCGGTGGCTCCACCAGCCACCGGCTCGCAAGATGGTCGCCGAACTCCGCCATATACGGCAGCAAGGCGTCCTTGGGCAGGACGGTGGGGGGTCCGGCGAGTACGTGTTCGACGGTTACCCCGGGACCGACCCGGACCCGAGCGGGCAGTCCGGGATCGTCGCGGCGGGTGTAGACGGTCACGTGGTGCCCGCGCTCGCCCAGCGCCCGGGCGAGTTCGGCGACGTGCACATTCTGCCCACCCGAATCGGCCCCGCCGATCGTCGCGAGCGGGCTGGCGTGCTCGGAGATCAGGGCGATCCTCATCGGCTCACCTCCTTGATCAGCTGATCCCAGTCGGTGCAGAACCGGTCGAGGGAGTACCTGTGGCGGGCGGCGGCTCTGGCCGCCACTCCCACGTGCTGGGCAAGGCCGGGGTCGGCGATGAAGGCGCGCAGGGCATCGGCGAGAAGATCGATCCGGGTGGAGATCACCCCGGCGCCGGGCGGTACCGCCGCCACCACCTCGGTGGTGGCCAGCGCGACCACCGGCATCCCCAGGTGCATGGCTTCGAGCAAGGACAGTCCCAGGGAGGTCCAGCGGATCGGGTGCAGGTACACCCGGCGTCGGGCCAGCTCAGCGTGCATCCGCGCCTGGGGCAGGTCCTCGAAGGTGGTGATCCGGTCGTTGGCAGGCAGCTGCGAGACCGTCATGCCGAAGACGTCCAGCGGTGCCTGCGCGGTGAAGCGGGGCAGCAGATCGGTGCCGGTGACTCGCCACCGCCGGACCGGTTCGTTGATCACCACGGCGGCGTGCGGGATGTCGCCGGTGTACCGGTAGCCGGGGTCGGGGATGCCGTGTTCGATCACCAGGGTAGGGGCGCGACCGCAGTCCCAGAACAGCTCGTTGAACGGCGTGACGTGCACGACCGGGATGTCGGATCGATCGGCCATCGGATGCCGGGTGTCCGGCACGTCGCCTCGGGGGGTGTTGTGCTCGACGTACACCGCGGGCACATCACGCCCGGGCCGGCGACCCAGCCACTGTTGGGTGAGTTGGACTTCGTGCGGGCGCTGCAGCACGACGACGTCGACGTCTGCGCCGGCCAGCGCCTCGGGGGCGATCTCGATGGCGTTCGCCGGCCAGTCGAACGTCTGGGCCCGGCCGCGGCCATCGGCGTCCCGGTCCGGCGTCACCGGCACCAGGTAGGTGTGCGGCCCGCGGACGAACGCGGTGCTCCAGGAGCCGTGGACATGCCAGTGCAGCACCCTCATGTCACGGCCTCCACCCCCCGATATCGGGAACGGTTGTGCAGGGCGCCGACCGCGTCGACGACGTCGGCCGGATGCACGTCAGACAGGCAGGGGTGACCGGGCACGGGGCAGTGCCGCGCGCGGGTATCGCGGCAGGGCGCGTGCTGATCTCCCAGCAGCACTGTCGGGACCCCGTAGGGCGCCCAGCGGGCGGCAGGCACGACCGGAGCGAACAGCGACACCACCGGGGTGCCGACCGCGGCGGCCAGGTGCGCCGGTCCGGTATTGCCGGCGATCACCACCCGGGCGCCGTCGAGGACGCCGGCCAACGCGCGCAGATCGGTGCGGCCGCCGAGGTCGACGCCGGTGTCGCCGGCCACCTGCGCGGTGAGATGCTGCTCGTGGGCCGAACCGGTGACGAGCACGCGGTACCCGGCGGCGGCCAGTGCTCGGACTGCCTGTGCGCAGTGCTGCCTGGGCCACTCGCGGGCCGGGACCGAGGCGCCCGGGTGCATCACGACGTAGCCGGGTTCTCCGGTGAGGTGCTCGACGTTGGGCAGCGGCCGGCGAACCGCCAGGCGCCCGTCGTCCCCGGCCGGCAGCCGATAGCCGGCGGCCTGCGCCAGGTCCAGGCCACGCTGCGCCTCCGGCAGGTCGCCCTCGACGTGGTGACGTAAATCAAGCAGCGAACCGGGGTAGTCCTCGCTGATCGCGCCGATCCATCCGACTCCGGCCAGCCGCAACACCAGCGCCAGTGGCAACGGGGACTGGTGAAACGACGTCAGCAGCAGTGCGGTCCGCGGTGCGTGCGCCCGGACCGCGTCCTGCAGCACGGCGACGTGCTGTGCCGTGACCGGCGCGGGACTGGGGTCGATCCAGGGTGCGCACCACTCGATGACCTCATCGACCCCGGGCAGCAGCGTGGCGGCCGCGCTGCCGTGCGGGCCGGTGAGCATCACGACCCTGTCGACATGCGCGGCGACGGCCCGGACCGTGGGGCCGGCCAGCAACACATCGCCCGCATTGTCGAGGCGGGCGATCAGTGCGGTCCCGGCCATCGGGGCGGTGATCATGGTCCGACCCGGCCCGACAGGGCGAGTTCGACCGCCGCGGTGATGTCCGGTGCCACCTCGGCGGCGGCCTGAATCTCCGGGCGCAGGGTGCGGTCGGTGGGCACCAGGATTCCGCGGGCACCGGCTGCGGCGGCCGCAGACACGTCGGCCCCGGTGTCTCCGATGACCACGCAGCGGTCCACCGGCACGCCCAGCTGCGTGGCGGCGTCTTTCACCAGGCCAGGGGCCGGTTTGCGGCAGCCGCAACCGTCATTCTCGCCGTGCTGACAGACACTCCACGCCCGGAACGGGCCCAGCAACTCCGACACCCTGGTGTTCACCCGTTCCAGCTGGGCGGCAGTGATCAGGCCGCGGGCCACGCCGGACTGGTTGGTGACCACACCGAGGGGAATGCCGATGTCGCGAAGCCGGTCCAGCGCCGCCCGGGCCCCGGGCACCGGTTGCACCGCAGCGGGATCGGTGTTGTAGGGCACGTCGTGCACCAGCGTGCCGTCCCGGTCGAACAGCACCGCGGCGGGCACGGCGGTGGCCCGCGGCACTGCTCGCCAGCGCAGTTCGCCGGCCAACCGGTGCCAGCACGCCACCGGCGGGATGGCGATGCTGGTGACCAGCATCCGGCCGATCTCGTCGGCAGTGCGCGGCCCGGGCAGGATCCGGTGCGCAGCGAACTCACCGGTCAGCGCGGCCCACACCAGAGCCGCCGCCCCCGCGACCATCGGGTGCCGCCGCGCTGCGGCACTGAGCGCGATGGCGGCGGCGGCAGTGGTCAGTCCGTGGCGGCGCAGCCGGCCAGGCCCGTCGCCGATCCGCTGCCGCCAGCCAGGCCCGTGCCGGCGCCGCATCAGGACGTCGTCGGCGTTGCCGCGCTGCGCGTGGATGCTGGCCAGCGGTCCCGACGGCCGCACCGGGTGCACGGTGCGCCGAAGCCCGCGCACGATGCGGTAGCCGGCGGCGATCACCCGCAGCGCCAGGTCGGCGTCTTCCCGGTAGGCCCGGCCGAAGCGGTCATCGAAGCCCCCGACCCGGTGCAGCGCGGTGCGGCGGTACACCATGTCCGCGGTGATCCAGCGTGCGGTGGCCAGGCCGGCAGTGCCGCGCTCGAAGTCGGTGGGTCGCCGGTCGGTGGGTAGCGGCACCTCGATGCGGCCCTGGCTGGCGCCCACATCCGGGCCGAGCCCGCGCAGGTCGTGCGCCAGCTGCGCCTCCCAGCCGGGTCCGGGTAGTACGTCGTCATCGAGGAATGCGACCCATTCGGTGTCCGCGGCGCGCCAGCCGACATTGCGCGCCGCCGCCGGCCCCCGGCCGCCCGAGCGCAGCACCCGTACTGGAAAGCCGACGTCCGGCAGCTGCAGGTCTGCACAGCCACAGGGCCGGTCGTCGACCACGATGACCTGTGAGTGGCGACTCAGCGCCTGCGTCAGCAGCACGCCCAAACTGGGCCGGCCGATCGTGGGAATCACCACCGTGTAGCTCATCGAGTCAGCTCGCTACGGCGCAGCAGGAACGGCCCGAGCACAAGCATGTCGACCGGGGCGGACCCGAAGCACTCCAGCGCGTCGCGCGGGTCGTCCACCATGGGCCGGCCTGCGGTGTTCAGGCTGGTGTTGACCACCGTGGGCAGTCCGGTCAGCTCGGCGAACCGGTCCAGCAGCCGGGCCAGCAGGGGCTCGCTGCCGCGGTCGACGGTCTGGATCCGCGCAGTGCCGTCGACGTGCATCACTGCCGGGATGCGGTCGCGCCACTGGGGCGCCACGTCGTGCACGAACAACATGTACGGGCTGGGCACCGGGCCGCGGCCGAACAGCTCCGCGGCGCGTTCGGCCAGCACCATGGGCGCCACCGGCCGGAACTGCTCACGCCCCTTGACGGCATTGAGCCGGTCAAGATTGCGGGCGTATCCCGGGTGGGCCAGCAACGAGCGGTGGCCCAGCGCGCGCGGACCGAACTCGCTGCGGCCCTGAAACCAGGCCACGATCGCGTCCGTGGCCAAGGCTTCGGCGGCCGCTGTCGCGATGTCCGGGGGGCGCTCGTAGCGGATGTGCGCGTCGTTTAGCCAGCGGGTGAGCTCGTCGTCGGTGAAGCCGCGGCCGAGGTCGGCCCCGGGCATCGGAGTGATCGGATCGCCGAAGGCCTGCGCGAGGTGCAACGCCCCGCCCAGCGCGGTGCCCGCGTCGCCCGCAGCGGGCTGCACCCATATCTCGTCGAACGGCCCTTCGGCAGCGAGACGGGTGTTCGCAACGCAGTTCAGCGCCACCCCGCCGGCCATCGCCAGGCGCCGCTCGCCGCAGCGCCGGTGCAGCCACCACGCCAGGTCCAGCAGCACTTCCTCCAGGCGCACCTGCACTGCGGCGGCCAGTTCCACGTGTTCGGGCTGCAGCTCCTCGTCGGGGGCGCGTCGCTTCGCGAGCTCGGACCAGTCGATGGGTGCCACGACGAACCCGCCGTCGCCCGTGGTGCGGATGAGCTCGCGCAGCGTGGGCAGCAACGCGGGCTCGTGGGCGGACTGCCGGCCGTACGAGGCCAGCGCCATCACCTTGTACTCGTCGCACGAGCGCAGGAACCCCAGGTGATCCGTGACCTCTTCGTACATCAAACCCAGCGAATGTGGCAGTTCCTGGCTGGCCAGCACTTCCAGCTCACCGTCGTGGTAGCGGCCGGCCAGGTGAGATGTGGCCTCGCCGCGACCGTCGGCGACAAGCACCGCCGAGTCGCGAAATGGCGCGGCGAGGCCCGCGGACGCGGCGTGCGCAATGTGGTGCGGCACGAAGTGCACAACCGCCGGGTCCAGCTCGGGCAGTGCGGTGGCCAGAAAGTGCGGTGCGCGGCGGGCGTAGGTGGTGCGGAGGTCTTCCCACCGTTGGTCCAACCCGTCTTGTCCTGGTCGGACCAACACCGGGTCGTAGGAATAGGCGATGGCATCCAGGTCCTCGGGACCGATGCCGGCGGTCTGCAGGCACCACCGGGCAGCAAGCTCGGGGAGCTCCCAAGCGGAAAACGGTACCGGGCGCTTACCGTGCTTGCGGCGACTGAACCGCTCCTCCTCTGCGGCGGCCACGATTTCCCCATCGACAACCAGTGCCGCGGCCGGATCGTGGAAAATCGCGTTGATACCCAGGATGCGCATCTGGCTGGCCCTCCAGAGGCATGACGCGGCTGTATAACGACTGACTACCCTGCGAAGCGAAGTACCAAACTCAGGCCCGAGCTGGAGCCATATCGTGGTCCGTAACGGGCCTTTTAGCCCGAGATGGCTCAATGTCGGGGCGGGAGAGCTGGGAGCGGAACCAGGCGATGGTTCGCGCCAAGCCGTCGCGGAGTTGGACCTGTGGTTTCCACCCGAGCAGTTCGTGGGCCAGCGTGATGTCCGGCCGGCGGACCCGCGGATCGTCGACGGGGCGCTCGATGTATCTGATCGACCCCGGTAGTCCGGTGAGTTCGAGGACTGTCGTGGCCAGCTCGGCCACCGGTAATTCCAGCGGGCCGCCGATATTCACCGGCCCGGACGCGTCTGACTCGACCAGCGCGAGAATGCCCCGGATGGTGTCATCCACGTAGCACACCGATCGGGTCTGGCTGCCATCACCGGTGACCGACAATGGCTCGCCGGCCAGCGCCTGGCGGATGAAGGTCGGGATGGCTCGGCCGTCGTCCGGGCGCATCCGTGGACCGTAGGTGTTGAAGATCCGCACTATCGCGGTATCAGCCCCGCGGGATAGCCGGTATGCAGTCGTGAGCGCCTCGGCGTAGCGCTTGGCCTCGTCATAGACGCTGCGCGGGCCGACTGGATTGACGTTACCCCAGTAACTTTCGCACTGCGGGTGCTGCTGCGGATCGCCATAGACCTCGCTGGTCGAAGCCAGCACGAACCGCGCGCCCTTCTCGACGGCAAGACCCAGCGCATGCAGCGTGCCCAGGCTTCCCACCTTGAGTGTCTCGATGGGCAACCGTAGGTAATCGGCCGGCGACGCCGCCGAGGCCAGATGAAGCACCAAGTCGACTGGGCCGGGAACGTGTACGAAATCGGTTACGTCGCACTTGATCAGGCGAAAGCGTGGCTCGCCGAGTAAGTGCGAGATATTGGCTGGGGTGCCTGTGAGAAAATTGTCCAGGCACATGACACCGATACCGCGGCGAAGCAGTTGTTCACACACGTGCGATCCGAGAAATCCCGCTCCACCTGTGACCACGGCCCTGCTGAATCTGGTCCTCACCGCGTCCCCCCTCGCTCTACCCAACCTGCCTGATACCCCAACCGGGGTGGCGTGAAACGCGGCGGCACGTTTGCGATCGGTGATCGGCGGGTAGCAGATGCGAGTGCGCCGCGTGGGGGGCCGTGATGAGCGGCAGGGTCACGGTGGTCATTGCCACCCGCAACAGACGACAGGAACTGATCCGCACCCTGCGCCGGCTGCACGAACTCGTCCCGGCACCGCCGGTGATCGTGGTGGACAACGGCTCGACCGACGGCACAGCGCACGCGGTGCGCGAGCAGTTCACCGGCACGGTCGTGCTGGCGTTGCCGCGGAACTACGGCGCCCCCGCACGCAACATCGGCGTGGCGGCGGCGCGTACGCCTTACGTCGCCTTCAGTGACGATGACTCCTGGTGGGCTCCGGGAGCGTTGCCGCGGGCCGCAGCGGTCCTGGACAGCCACCCTCGTCTTGGGCTGGTGGCGGCTCGCACTCTCGTCGGCCCGACCCAACGTCCCGATCCGGTGACTCCGCTGATGGCGTACAGCCCGCTGCCCTGCCCAGCGGACGCGCCCGGTCCCTGCGTGCTCGGTTTCCTGGCCTGCTCGGCGGTGGTTCGCCGGCGGGCTTTCTGCGAGGTCGGTGGTTTCAGCAGCGTGCTGTTCTTTGTGGGGGAGGAGCGGTTGTTGTGCTACGACCTGGCCGCGGCCGGATGGGATCGGGCCTACCTGCACGACGTCGTCGCACACCACCACCCCTCCGCGCACCGGCCCGATCCGCAGCGTCGCCGGGTGGCTGAGCTGCGCAACGCCCTGCTGACCACGGTCCTGCGCAGGCCACGGTCGGTAGCCGTCGCCGCCGCGACGACACTCGCCCGGAGCTCGGTACATGACGTGGCCGCCCGCACGGCGCTCCGTGAGGCCTTGGTCCGGCTGCCGGCGGCACTGCAGCGGCGCGCTGTGTTGCCCCCCGCCGTGGAGGAGCAGGTTCGCCTGCTCGAAGACGGTGCGCGGTGACCGGCGGCAGGGTCACCGTGGTGATCATCACCCGGAACCGCAAAGCGGAGCTGTTACACACCCTGGAGCGGATGACTGCACTGCCGGACCAGGCTCCGGTGGTGGTCGTGGACAACGGTTCTACTGACCACACCGCCGACGCCGTCGTTAAACGCTTCGGTCAGGTAACGCTGTTGCGCAGTGCCCGCAACCTCGGTGCCGTCGGCCGCAACCTCGCGGTTGGCAGCATCAATACGCGTTATGTGGCATTTTGCGACGACGACACCCGGTGGCGGCCCGGTTCCCTGACCCGCGCCGCCGACCTGCTCGACGCGCATCCGGAACTGGCCTCGGTGACCGGCCGGATCCTGGTGGCTCCAGCGATGATCGAGGATCCCATCACCCCTGAGCTGCGTAATTCTCCGATACCGGGGCCGGCGTGGCTGCCCGGCCCGGCTCTGCTCGGCGTGCTCGCCGGGGCAAGTATGTTTCGCGTCGCCGCATTTCGGCAGGTCGGTGGGTTCTCGTCCCGGCTGTGGCTGGGTGGTGAGGAGGAGCTGCTCGCCCTGGACCTCGCCGCTGCCGGGTGGTGGATGTGCTGGACACCAGACGTGGTGATCGAGCATGAACCGTCGGTTTGCCGGGACCCGCGCCGGCGGCGGCAGCTGGGAATCCGCAACACCTTGTGGACCGCGTGGCTGCGCCGTCCATTACCGAGCGCGCTGCGGCGGACCGCCACGATGCTGCGCTCGGTACCTCGAGACCGGGCCAGCGTGGTGGCCTTCGCCGAGGCGTTAGGCGGTCTGGCGTGGGTGCTTCGGGAACGCCGAGTGGTGCCGGCAGCGGTGGAGCAGGGTCTGCAGCTGTTAGAGGAGCCGCAACGGCACTCGCCGGCTCGCCGGTACGTGGGCTGAGGCCGGTGGCGGATGTGCGGCGGATGTTTCGACGAGGTGCGTGCGGGTAGCCTGAGCTGGTAGGAACTCCAGCCCTCTGGAGGGAGTCGGCCGATTGGCTCACTGCCGGTATGTGGCGAGACAACAAACTGTGAGTCCGCGCAGGGTGGAGCTGTCACAGTCGGCGCTGGTGACGCCGCCGAGAAGATGCCGGCGACCATGCGCCGTCACCAGGTCCGGCGCTGCCAGTGATCGATGGCCAGAAAATGATCGGTATTATGGCGCTGGCCGACGTGGCGCGGGCCCTCAGTGATCCACCGGTGGGCGCTTTCACCGAGGCGCTGTCGGTCGACAGGGAAACGCGTGGAGGTATTTTCAATGGTTCTTGACCCCAAGGTGCACCCCGGCCGGAAGGTCTGGCGTCCGTGTTCGCACTGCTCGCATAAGGATGGCCTGTACCTGCTCGATTCGGACGCCAACCTGGTACACGTCCAATGTCCGCAATGCCACACCTGCTGGTGGATTGATACAGGCAATGGTGTCGGTCGCCGCTCCAAGGATGCCGACGACCCGCAGTGGCCCGCCCGGCCAGCCTGACCATCTGGGCTTCGCGCGTTACCGTTGAGCGCCAGAACAGGCGGGCAGCCTCTTGTCCGCCGAGTTCGACACCACGGCTGCGCGGCCGCCAGCCGATAACCATGGTGTCGAACTGGGCAACACGATGGCAAATGGTGATCTAGGGGGCAGACCTGCGTCCGGTACTGTGCGCTGCTGTGAAGCCTGCCAGCGATGAGCGGACGCCGGATGGGGGCGAGCACGTCAGTGAACGGCCCGATCGCGAGCAATTGATGACGGTGCGGTCGTCCGATCAGGACGGTGCGATCGTCCTGACCGTCAGCGGCGACGTTGACGGCCTTACTGCGTCTCGTCTGCGTACCGCGATCGCGGAGGCATTCGACCGGCTGGACGGCCGGCTGCTGGTGGTCGATCTCACTGACGTGACACTGCTCGGTTCGCCAGGCTTGCGGATCTTGCGGAATAGCGCCGACGAAGCGGTGCACCATCGCGGTTTGCTGCCGCTGCGGATCGTGGTCGACGCGACTCGCCCGGTGATCAGACCAATTGAGATCGTCGGGCTGGATCAGGTCCTCGCGCTCTACCACAGTGTTGATCATGCACTCGCCGGTGGCGATGCACCTATCGCCGAAGGCTGAAACCATACGCTCGTGTCCCCACCTTCCGATCAGGACAACCGGCCCCGGCGGGCCGACGCGGCGCGGGCCGATACGCCCACCGCGCCCCCGGCCACGATGGAGGCTGTCCTGGCTGCTGAATGGGTCGCTCCTTCGATAGCCCGGGACCGGGTCCGGCGGTGGCTGACCGCGCACCGGTGGTCTCGGGCCCACCGGGAGGACCTGGTTCTCGCCATCAGTGAAGCGGTCAGCAACAGTGTCGAACACGGCTACGGCATCTCCGCCGACGACACCACCCGCTTCCCGCTGACCCCGCCGGGCACCATCGAACTGCACGGACAAGTCATCACCCACGCTGACGGCGTCCGGCACGTCGAGTTCACCATCCGCGACCACGGTCGCTGGATACCGCCCGCCATGCTCGGTGGCAACCGCGGCCACGGCATGGCGATCATGAGCGCCTGCGCCGACAAGGTCACCATCGACCACACGCCCGTCGGAACTACTGTGGTGGTGCGCAGCCGCCCACTGCCGCGACCACCTCTGCGCCTGGCCTGAATATCAAGTTGCCTTGGCGGCCGACGCTGTCATCGATGTGCTCATCCCAGGCACCCTGGCCACCTTCCCGTTGGTCTGGTCACCACTTCAGTCACCGGGTTCGTGGCACGCGTTTGGCGACGGGATCCAGATCGAAGGGCAGATGCGGCTCGGCCTGGTACCAGTACGCCACAGAAGAGTAGTCGTCGCTGCGCTTGTTCGCATGCCCGTGCTCGATACTGACCCTAATCGATCGCTCGAACGGCACGGGATCTTCGATATGGAATCGGTAAAGGCTGATCTGCCCGCTCCAGTTGTCGCCACCAGGCAAGGTGATGCCGTGATACGGCGCATGGTAGGTCTGTGTCGGGCACCATGCAGTGTTGAAATAGTCCTCGGTACCGGTGCCGTGGAGGGTCGGCGGCCACGTCTCGCCGTCGACGAAGATCATGTCATCACCCTCGCCGTACCAGTTCCACTCGGTGGTGTCGCGAAGGTTGTGAATGTTGAGCACGCAACCGACGTAATGCCCGCGGCCGGTCGCCTCCAGGATGGTGTAGTTCGCTTTCCCGTCGAGATTCTCTCCTGAGAGCAGGAACTCGGCGTTGGTCTCCGAACCTTCCTCTGCCCCCGAACACGGATTGCTGCGACGCCATTGGGCGTGGAATCGACCGATTCCGTCTTCGAGCTCGTCAAGCTCCTCGTAGTCGATGTAGTAGTAGAAGAACACCTTCTCGTCCGCCAGCTCGCTGGTAATTTCCAGCCGGGCGCCTGCGCCGAACGGCATATGGAAAAAGCAGTTGAAGCCCTTACCGTCCTCGGGGCTCATCTGCAGCGGTGCGGAGACGAAGTTGGTGGTGCGGCCGTGCCCGACTCCGAAGAAGTCGCCGAGCGGGACGGCGATGCTCGGGTGCTCTTCACCGTCCCAGTAAGCGCGGAGCACCAGCCGGCGGAGGTAATCGGGTTCACGCATCCACGGGTCACGGATCATCCGTTCGTTGGCGACGGTCGCCCAGATGTGGTTGATCGTTCCCGCACCCTCGACATCGGCCAGGGTGGCGCTGTATCCCGGTTCAAGGGTGATGCGGTCGTCATTGCCCCCGGTGCGGTCCCAGCTGGATGCGCGCCGCCTGCGGGTGCTGCGCAACCGCGGCAGGTCACGCAGGCTCGAACCGTACGGCCCGTAATTGACGGTCATGCCGTACCTCCGGTGCGTGCCGTGAACCGGATTCCGGTGCTGTCCCGAAATGCCGCTTCCAGTGATTCCAGGCTGCGTTCCTTGGTTTCCGGCACCATCCACCACACCACCGGGAAGAGCACGACGCCGATGGCGGCAAAGACGATAAAGGCGCTACCTATGCCGGCGAATGCGACGAAGCTGGGGAAGGTCAGTGAGATGACGAATGCGGCTAGCCAGTTGAAGAGGGTGGCGATGGCCATCGCGGCGCCTCGGACGGCGAGCGGGAAGATCTCGGCCAGCATCACCCACAGGACCGGGCCCCAGGTCGCCGAGAAGGTGTTGGTGAACAGCACGAACGCAGCTGCCGCGATGCCGAACAGCGCCGTCGAGTCGACCGGCAGGATCAGCACTGCCGCGCCGATAGCGACCAGGCTTGCCGACATGCCCACCAGGCCGGCCAGGAGGACGGGTTTACGGCCTCGCCGGTCAACGACCTTGGACCGGACGACCAGCGCGATGGTCCCGATGTTCACCAATCCATTGAGAAAACCGAACAGCAACGCGGTGGTCTTGGAGACCCCGAAGCCGGTGAGGATGGTCGGGGCGTAGTACACGATCGCGTTGATCCCGGTGATCTGCTGAAACACCGCCAGCAGGGCGCCTAGCAGCAGCAGCCTGCGCACCCAGGGAGCGGACAGCAGGGCGAGGGTGGGGGTGTTGTGCTGCTGGCGTTCGAGTGCGGTGATCTCGGCGTATTCACGCTCGGCGGCCGCGGTGTCTCCGCGCAAACCGATCAGGACCGCGCGGGCGTTCTCGTCCTGTCCGCGCCGGATCAGTGATCGGGGAGTGTCGGGCATGGCGAGCATGCCGACCACCAGCACGACTGCGGGGAACACGCCGATGAGCAACATCCACCGCCACGAGCCGGCGAAGGCCAGCGCGTAGCCGAGGGCCGCCGACAGGGCCGTTCCCACGATGATCATGTATTGGTTCAGCGACGTGACCGCGCCGCGGTCGGCGGCCGGAGCCATCTCGGCGAGGTACAGCGGCACCAGCACCGACGCGATGCCGATACCCAATCCCAAGATGAAACGGAACGCCACCAGCATGGTGACAGTCGCGGCAACACCGGCACCCAGGGCGCCGACGGTGAACACCACTCCTGCGGCGAGCAGGATTCGCTGCCGTCCCAGGCGGTCGGCCGCGGGGCCGCTGCCCAAGGCACCCACCATCGCCCCGAGCACCGTGGCGCTGACCACCGCACCTTCCTGCCAGGGGGTGAGCGGCAGATCGCGCGGGATGAACAGCAGCGCCGCGCCGATGATGCCGTTGTCGTAGCCGAACAGCACCGCCGCCAGCGCCCCTAAGGCATACACGCGTCGGGTGCTCACTCGGCTTAGGAACGCAGGCGCGACCATCAGCTACCTCCGATGCATGAGTGACCCGCCCGCTGTTCCCGGGCGAGGGCATGCGCGATATCTCTGGTGTTCGGGTACAGCTGCCGGTAGAGGGCGTAATAGCTCTCGTAGGCCGCCGCGGTTTCAGGACGCGGCTCAATGGTGATCGCGATGGGATTCCACTGCGTTACTTTTGGTGACAGTCCGATCCCGATTGCGGCGAGCAGCGCGTCACCCAGGCATGCGCCGATCGTCTGGCGGGGCAGCTGCTGCGGGGCATTCAGAACGTCGGAGACGATCTGCGTCCACAGCCCACCCTTGGTGCCGCCGCCCACCGCGACCAGCCGGTGGTACTGGCCGCCCGCGTCGCGCATGGCTTCCAGGTTATGGCGCACCCCGTAGGCAGTGGCCTCCAAAGCGGCCCGGTAGATGTCCCCGCGGGTGTGCCGCAGGGTCAGCCCGATCAGCACGCCGCGGGCGTCCGGATCGAACAACGGGGTCCGCTCGCCGGCGAAGTACGGCAACATCAGCAGGCCGTGCGCACCGGGTGGCGACTGCTGGGCTTCCGCGACGAGCGGGTCGAACGAGGACTCGCCGGTCAGCTTGCGGATCCACTCGGTGATCGCGCCGGAAGTCGCCATCCCGGCCGCGAAGTTGTGGGTGCCGGGAAAGGTGCCCACGGTGCCCCACAGATCGGGGCTGCGACGCGGGCGGTCGAGCACCTCGACGAGGAACATGGTCGTGCCGTACATCAGCATGACATCGCCGGGTGCGGTCACGCCCACACTGGTGGCTTCCGCCCACGCGTCGATGGTGCCGACCACCACCGGCGTACCCGCCGGGATGCCGGTCTGCTCGGCAGCGGCGGGGTGCACCTCCCCGACGACATCCGACGGCCAGCGCAGTGCTGGCAGCTCCAGACCGGGAGCAATCAGCTCAGCCCACTGTTCGATCCAGCGATGTTCAACTGGGTCGTACATCGGGGTGCACTGGCTGGCCGAGTGATGATCCAGGACGTAGTTGCCGGTGAGGCGGTGCACCAGGAAGCTGCTGGCCATCAGGAAGCGACGGCTGGCTGCCCAGGTTTCGGGCTCGTTCGCACGCAGCCAGGCCAGCTTGGGTCCGACCGCCTGCGAGGTGAGAATCGACCCGCAGCGCTCCAGGATGGCCTGCTCACCCAACGTCCCGTTCAGTTCCTCGATCTGGGTTTGGGCGCGAGTGTCGACCCCGTAGAGGATTGCCGGCCGCAGTGGACGGTCGTTGCCGTCCACGGGAAGCACGCACGGGCCGATGCCGCTGACCCCGACTGCGGCGAGGGGCTCGTGCGCCGCCGCGGTGAGCTCCTGGGTGATCGCCCTGAAGTCCGCCCACCACACCGCCTGCGCATCGTGCTCCACCCAGCCGGGGTGCGGCATCGACACCTCGTGGGCACGCGTCGCGGTCGCCACGACGGTGCCGTTGTCGCGGACCAGCACGCCCTTGGAGCTGGCGGTGCCGATGTCGACACCGAGCAGCAGGCTCACTGCGTACTCACCGAGCTGTGCCCATCCCGGCCCATTCGACGTCGAGCATCCGGCACACCGCGCGCAGTTCGGGGACATGATCGCCGGGTATCGCGTGGATGTGGTTGGCCCCGAATGTGGACAGGAACTCGTCGGCGTCCACGTCCAGCCGGGCGAACGCGTGCGGCCACTCGAACGTCGACTGCCGGGCCAGCGCCTCGTTGGTCGCGTCGTCGTAACGCTCGAACTCGCCACCCGCGACATGCATCCGGTACCTGCCGCCGATCCTGGTGAGCCGAGCGAAGGTCGCGCGCCCGGGTGCGGCGAAGAACGACACTGAGGCGCCGCCGGCGGGGAAGTAGAAGATCTCGGGATAAAGGTGCACGTTCCGCAGGTTTTCCACGGGGTCGTCACTGCGCGCGGCGAACCAGGTGGCGTGCTGCCCGGAGTTGCACAGGTCCCAGATGTCGCGGTCGGCATGGTAGTGCCGCACGTCGGCGAACAGCACCGGCGTTCCGGACAGTCCCTTGAGCAGCTGCATGGTCAGCGCGCCGTCCATGTCGGATTCGGTGGCGCACACGTGGGTGGGCTTGGGGCCCTCCCAGTCATACGGGTCGTTGAGGAACGCCTCGGTGACGTCCATGGTGGTGAAGTGCGTGGTGAGCTCGGGCTGGCCCTTGATCCCGCTGAAATCGAGGTTCCACTCGTCGATCAACTCCCGCACTGCGTGGTAGGAGCGGATCTGACGTTCGAGCAATTCCGGGGTCAACTGCTTGCCGTCGTAGTGCACCTTTCCGGCGTGGCGTTCCAGCCATTCCCGGCCGGCGGTCACCCGGGACTGCTCGACAGCGGCGCTGCGGCGCACGATCTCCCACTGGTCGATCTCCTCGACGTCGACCCCGAACGCGCTCATCCACTGGTCGGTGTCCGCCACCGCGGTGTACATCCCCATCGGGCGCCCGCCGATCCGGCCGAACGTACTGCCCGACAGCCGGGACACCGCAGTGGCGGCCCGAACGGTCTCCAGGACGCGGTCCCGCACGCCCGCGTCGGATACGTCGCCCCACACCCGGGTGTGGGCACGGCCGATCTGGTCCAGGCCCCCGCCGGCCGCAAGCATGCCGACCATCCCGGGGAACTGCGGGTCGATGTTGGAAAACAGCAGCAGCGGGCCCGGGGTGGCCGCCGCGGCGAGCATCGAGAAGTGCGGGAACGCCCACACCGGGTAGTTGAAGATGGTGAGATCGGGCCGCGCGTCAGCCACCCGGCGGCCCTCGGTGGTGGCCAGTGTGTTGGTCCAGATCGGCTCCGAGGCGCGGATGACTTCGTGCCCGGCCTGCTCCAGCGCCGCAGCGATGCGGCCTTCGACGTCGAGTGTGAATGCCTTGATGTCGGTGTGGACGAAGTCACGTCCGTCCGAGAAGGTCAACAGTCCGACGCGCGCCATGTCTGCTCCTACCCCGACGACGTTTCACTGCGTGGCGAAGGTATCACCCTGCGGAAGGGGAACAAGGCCATCGGCGAGGCACCGCGGCGGCAGCGACACAACCGGACACTTATGGTGGTGGGGACGGCGCGGTGAACTGAGGTGAGCTCTGATGGCTGAGTGGGACGGCCGCGGACTGCCGCCGGTAGCCGCCGAGAGGATGGCGCGCTTCGCCCGTAGCGGTCTTCGTACGTCGTTGTTGACGGTGCCTGGTGCGGTGGGGGTGCAGTCGGTCGGTTTCGACCCGATTGGCGAGGTGATGGGCTGCATCGTCGAGCACATCGGGTGGAGCGGCTTCGGAGGCTGCGGCTATGTCGGCGGCATCGTCGGTATCGGGGGCTTCAGCGGTTTTGGACTCGGCGGTCCGACCGTCACGTCGTCGGGGTCGCGCGGTTTCGTCGGGTTCGGACCCTACGTCGATGCGCTCTACCACGGTTACGGCACGACGCTGGAGCGGATGACTGAGGAAGCCGCGGCGATGGATGCCGATGGCGTCGTGGGAGTGCGGCTGTCGGTGTCCCAACTGGGTGGCGGCAACCGGGAGTTCGTCGCGTTGGGCACTGCGGTCCGGGCCCGGTCCCGGCACCGGCCGGGCCGGGTATTCACCACCGATCTGGCCGGCCAGGACGTGGCGAAGCTGGTGCAGGCGGGCTGGGCGCCCTGCGCTGTGATTTATGGGATCTCGGTGGCGGTGCGCCATGACGACTGGGCGACGCAGCGGCAGGCATCCTGGGGTGCCGGTAACACCGAGGTGGCCGGCTACACCGAGCTTGTCATGCACGTGCGTGCCGATGCTCGGCACTGCTTCGATCAGCGCGTCCGCGCTGCTGGGGCCGACGGGGCGATCGTGTCCTCGATGGGTCTACAGATCGGTGAGATCGAGCCGTCAGAGGGGCATCGTGACCATGTCGCCGAATCCACGGTCTTCGGCACCGCGCTGGTGAGCTTTCATCGGGGTCCGACCGCGCCGACCCGATCGTTGACCATCCTGCCGCTGCGATAGCCGCCGGGAAACGAGGAGTAGCGAATGACCGCCGACCCCACCGCCCTGGGCATCCCCGAGGACGCGATGCGCCGGCTCGCCGAGATGCGGCCCGGTCAGGCCACCACCCTGTTCACGTCCGACCTGTCGGTGAATGAGTTCTTGCTGGTACGGGAAGCCGGATTCCGTCCCCTCGGGCTGGTGCTCGGTTCCAGCATCTACCACGTCGGGTTCCAAATGGGGCGGTGGAGCAGCAACCAGGAATTGACCACTTTGTCCCAGGCGATGTACCACGCCCGCGAGCTGGCCGTGACCCGCATGGAGGCAGAGGCGGATCAGTTGGGTGCCGACGGCATCGTCGGGGTCCGGTTGGAGATCGAGTTCAAGGAGTTCGGCTCGGATCTTGCCGAGTTCATCGCCGTCGGCACCGCGGTGAGTGCGGATGAGCCGCAGACCCCGGACGGCCAGTCCTGGCGCAACAATCGGGACCAGCCGTTCACGTCCGATCTGTCCGGCCAAGACTTCTGGACCCTGATCCAGGCCGGGTACGCCCCGCTGGGCATGGTGATGGGTACCTGCGTGTACCACGTCGCACACCAGCGCTTCTGGCAGGCGATGGGGAACATCGGTCAAAATGTCGAGCTGCCGCAGTTCACCGAGGCGCTCTATGACGCCCGGGAGCTGGCCATGAGCCGGATGCAGGCTGAAGCCGAGCAACTCGCGGCCGAGGGCATCGTCGGAGTGCAGTTGCTCTCGCTGGGACATCGGTGGGGTGGCCATACCACCGAGTTCTTCGCGATCGGCACCGCAGTTCGCCCGCTGCGTGCCGACCATGTGATCGCCAAGCCGCAGCTCGTGCTGCCGCTGACCGACTCATGACGAAGCAGCCCGTGCCCGGTGGCGACAGCGGCCTGGGGCCGATGGGTGACGTGCAGCTGCTGGCGGCGATGTTGCGGTCCGACCAGGCGGAGGTCGCCTCGTACGCCCGGGTGTTGAGCGGCGCGCTTGCCCAGGCGTTACCGCCGGGCATGGTGGAGATCGACTACCAGCGCAGCGTCGCTGATCGGCTGGCCGGCCGGCCGGGACGCGCTGTCCGGCTGGTGGTGCACGGTGAGAATCGGGATCTCGAGCTTCGTCAAGCACCCAAGGGCGGGATCGACGCGGAAGTGCGGCAAGTGGTGCGCGGGGTGGCGATCAGCCGTCGCAGTGTCGGGATGGACGACTGGCTGCAAGCACTGGCCCAAGACGTCGCCCGGGCCGCCGCCCGTGACACCGCAGCGCGGCAGGCTCTGGAACGGTTACTCCGCGGTTAGCGGGCGGACGAGGCGCAGCTCAGGGAGATCGGCAGCGCCGGGTCCCTGGTCGACCCTCCTGGTGCCGTCGGCTGCCCATCCATTCCGGTGGTAGAAACCGATGGCCGCCTCATTGCCATCGAGGACCCACAACGTGGCGGACGTGAAGCCGAGGCTGCACAGGCGGTCGATGGCGGCGTTGTGCAGCTGTGTGCCGATTCCCCGCCGCTGCTGGTCGGGCCGCAGATAGATCGCGTACAGCTCGCCGCGCTCGGGTCCAGCCGAGTGGTCTCCGCCGGGCCCGACGGCGACGAAGCCGACGACGGCTGCGCCACACGTTGCCAGCAGGACCGCTGACCGGGGCGGCGGATCGGCGAGGATCTTCCGCCAGGTCCGTTCCCGGTCGGGCACCGAAAGGTCGGCCAGGATGTCGTCGGGCAGCAGACCGCGGTAGGCGATCCGCCAAGATTCGACGTGCACAGCAGCGATATCACCCGCATCACCTGGCTGGGCGTCCCGGATCTCGACCACGGTGCTGATGCTGTCACGCCGCACCACGGCGCGAGGACCACCAGACCTAGTTACCCCCCGATATGTCTCCATGTCGGGGGGCAACAGCAGTGGGATGCTGTAAGTCGTGGCTGATCCGGAGGAGGAGGCGGTCCCGGGCGCGTTGTTCGATCGGGTGAGCCAGCTGTTGCGGGACATTCTCGGCGAGAGTGGTCCCGGCTCCGCAGGCTCGGCCCCCTCCGCCGTTGATCTGAGGATGCTGGGCGAGGTCGCGGAGCAGAGGTTGGCCCACTGCCGTCAAGAGCTGGGTGACGATCACTCCGACACCCTCGCTTTTGCCCATGATCTCGCTGCCAACCTACGGGCGCTAGGTGATTACGAGCGGGCTCGTGCCCTCGACGAGGACACTCTGACCCGGCGCCGCCGGGTGCTCGGTGAGGACGATCCCGACACGCTGACTTCGGCGCATAGCCTCGCCATCGACCTGAGTGCGCTAGGTGATTATTCGCAGGCCACCCGACTCGGCGAGCAAACCCTGATTCGTTACCGCCGGGTGCTGGGCGACGACGCCGCTCAGACGTTGCGTTCGGCTCACAATCTCGCCAACGACCTACGCGCGCTGGGTGAACCCGAGCAGGCCCTCGTGCTCGACGAGGACAACCTCAGCCGGCGCCGCCAGGTGCTCGGTGAGGATCACCCCGCCACATTGCGCTCGGCGAACAATCTCGCCGTCGATCTGCGGGCGTTAGGGGATTACGAGCGTGCCCGGATGCTCAGCGAGGACACTCTCACCCGATGCCGTCGAACGCTGGGTGAAGATCATCTCCATACCTTGACCGCGGCTCACAACCTCGCCAATGACCTACGGGCGCTGGGCGATCACCAGCAGGCGCGGGCGCTCGGCGAGGACACCGTGGCCCGGTGCCGTCGAACGCTGGGTGAAGATCACCCCCACACGCTGACCGCGGCCCACAACCTCGCCAACGACCTGCGCGCACTCGGTGAGTATGAGCAGGCCAGGGTACTCGGCGAGGACACCGTGCATCGGCGCCGCCGGGCGTTGGGTGAGGACCATCCCGATACCCTGATCTCAGCGCACAACTGCGCTGTCGACCTGCGGGCCCTGGGCGAGCACGAGCAGGCCCTCGTCCTCGACGAAGACACCCTGGCCCGCTACCGCCGGGTGCTGGGTGAAGATCATCCCCATACCTTGACGTCGGCGCACAATCTCGCCAACGCCCTGCGGGCGCTGGGTGACCACGAGCAGGCCCGGGTACTCGGCGAGGACACCCTGAGCCGGCGGCGCCAACTGCTGGGCCCCGACCACCCCGACACCCTGATCTCAGCCAGCAACGTCGCACTGGACCTGCGGGCCCTGGGTGAGCACCAGCTGGCCCGGGTGCTCGACGAGGACACCTTGACCCGTTGCCGGCAGGTACTGGGCCCCGACCATCCCAACACGCTGACGTCGGCCTACAACCTCGCCCGCGACCTGAGCGCGCTCGGTGAACACCAGCAGGCCCATCAACTCAGCATGGACACGCTGTACCGCTGCCACCGCCTACTCGCCGACGATGCCGGCGATGACCTGACCACGCTGGATGGGCGCCGGCGGATCCGCCAACTGGCACAGTGGATCGAATCTCGATACCAGCCGGTCACGGGATAAGCACGGCTGCACCGTGCACCCGGTCCGCCGCGAGATCGGCCAGTGCCACATCGGCCTGGTCCAGCGGGTAGCGGCTGGTCACCACGTGCAGGCGGTGCTCGGCGGCGAAGCGCAGGAAGTTCTGGCCGTCCTGGCGGGTATTGGCGGTGACGCTGCGGATCTGCCGTTCTTGGAACAGATGCTGCTGGTAGTGCAGCGCCGGGATGTCAGTCAGGTGGATACCGGCCAGCGCCAGGGTGCCGCCCCGGTCCAGCGCGGCGAGCGCGGGCAGAACCAGCTCACCGGCGGGGGCGAACAGGATCGCGGAGTCCACCGGCTCCGGCGGCGCCTCAGCGGCCGCGCCCGCCGAGCTGGCACCCAGGTCCAGGGCGAGTTGCCGGGCTTGCGGGCTGCGGGTCAGCACGTGCACCGTCGCGCCCATCGCAAGCGCCATCTGGGCGGTGAGGTGCGCACTGGCGCCGAACCCGTAGAGGGCGAGACGGCCGCGAGGCGGCAGGTTCGCCCGAGCCAGCGCCCGCCAGCCGATGATGCCCGCGCACAGCAGCGGCGCGAGTTCGGTGTCGGGGTAGCCGTCGGGCAGTGGGTAGGCGTAGCCCGCGGGCACCGTGGTGTAGTCGGCGTAGCCGCCGTCGGCGTCCCAGCCGGTGTATTGCGAGTATGGGCACAGGTTCTCCGACCCTCGGGTGCAGTACCGGCACCGCCCGCAGGTGCTGCGCAGCCAGGCGATGCCAATCCGCTGCCCGATCTCGAACGGACCGCTGCCGCCCTCGCCCGATCCGATGACCTGACCGACCACCTCGTGGCCGGGGACCACGCCGGCCCGGTGCACGGGTAGGTCACCCTCAGCGACGTGGAGGTCGGTGCGGCAGACCCCGCACGCCAGCACCCGCACCAGCAGCTCGTCGGCAGCGGGCCGGGGTGGCTGTTCCGTCGCCCGGTGCACCGGGCGAGTGGCCATCGGGCCCGGTTGCCGCACCCGCCAGACCCGCGCCAGCTCGGTGGTCATGTCACAAGCGCCTCAGCGCGCGAACTGCGACTGACAAGGTAGCCAGGTCGACGCTGCCGGCCTGGGAAAGTTCGGCGAACGTCGACCTAGCCCGGGACAGCCGCGAGGCGTTGCGCTGTTCCCACTGCGCAATGGTCGTCACCGGGTCGGCCCCGAGGTCACCTGCGCGCGCCGCATCACGAGTGATCTTACGCAGCGACGCGTACAGATCATCTCGCAGCGCCAGGCGAGCCAGCTCGTGCCAGCGGTCACCGCGTTCGAGGCCAGTGATCAGGCCCAGCATCCGGTCGATGTCCAGGTGGGCCGACAGGGCGTAGTACAGCTGGGCAATCCGCTCGGGATCGTGTTCGGTCAGCTCCGCGACCTCGATCACGTCGAGCAGCCCGAAGGTGGGTAATCCGGCACCCACCCGTAGCGCAAGCTCATCGGGCACTCCGTGCTTGGCGAATTCCCGAGCCGCGGCGGTGAGGTGGTCGGCCTCACCGCCGGCGAGCCATTCCGGTACCCGCGCCGCCAGTGCGAGCACGATCGGACGGAACCGGTTGATCTCGGCATCCACCGCCAGCGGCTGCGGCCGGTTGAGCAGCAACCACCGGCTGGCTCGATCCAGCAGCCTACGCAACTCCAGCATCATGGCGTCAGTGACCGAGGTCGGCGCTGCGCCCAGTTCGGCGATCGCTTGCCAGGTTGCGGGCAGGTTGAACACGGCCACCGCCACTGAATAGGCCCGGACCGCGTCAGACGCCGCCGCCGACAGCTCCTCGGCCAACCGGTAGGCGTAGGTCATCCCAGCGCGATCGACGACTTCGTTGACCACCGACGTCGTGGTGATCTCGCGGCGCAGCGGGTGTTCCCGGATCGCCTCGGCGAACCGGTTACGCAGCGGGGCCGGGAAGTACTCCGGTAGCCGGGCGCGAAAGACGTCGTCGTCGGGTAGGTCGCTGCCGAGGACCTCCTCGGTCAATCCGAGCTTGACGTGTGCCATCAGGGTGCACAATTCCGGTGATGTCAGACCCTCGCCCGCAGCGGCCCGAGCGTCCCACTGCGCGCCGGTAGGCAGGACCGCCAGTTTTCGATCCAACCCGTGGCGCTGCTCCAGGGCGCTGACCAGCCGGCTGTGCACTGAGATCATGGCTGCGGCATGCGCCCGGCTGACTCCGAGCTGGATGTTCTGGCTGGCGTTGTGGGCCAGCACCAGTGCGGCGACCTCACCGGTCATCTCACCCAACAGTGCGTTGCGGTCCGCGGTGCTCAGCACGCCGTGGACGACCATCCGGTCGAGTAGGATCTTGATGTTGACCTCGTGGTCGGAGCAGTCCACCCCGGCCGAGTTGTCGATGGCATCGGTATTGACCTTGCCACCGGTCCGGGCGAACTCGATCCGGCCGCGCTGTGTCAGGCCCAGGTTGCCGCCCTCGGCGACCACTCGCACCCGAAGTTGCGCGCCGTCGACTCGGACCGCGTCGTTGGACTTGTCACCCACCTCGGCGTGGGTTTCGGTGCCGGCCTTGACGTAGGTCCCGATCCCGCCGTTGAACAACAGCTGCGCCGGGCTCAGCAGGATTGCCCGGACGAGTTCCGGCCCAGGTAGCTCGGTGGTGGTCTCAGCGATGCCTAGCGCGTGGCGCATCGCGGCGCCGACCGGAATCCGTTTGGCGTCGCGCGGCCACACCCCGCCACCGGGGCTGATCAGTGAACGGTCGTAGTCGTCCCAGGACGACCGGGGTAGCTCGAACAGCCGCCGTCGTTCGGCGTACGAGCGGACCGGGTCCGGGTCCGGATCGACGAAGACATGCCGGTGGTCGAATGCCGCAAGCAGCTTGATGTGCTTGGAGCGCAGCATTCCGTTGCCGAACACGTCACCCGAGCAGTCCCCGATCCCGACCACGGTGAAATCCTCGGTCCGGGTGTCGACGCCGAGCTCGCGGAAGTGCCGCTGGACGCTTTTCCACACGCCGCGGGCGGTGATCCCCATGGCCTTGTGGTCATAGCCCGACGAGCCGCCGGAGGCGAATGCGTCACCGAGCCAGAACCGGTAGGACGCGGCCACCTCGTTGGCGATGTCGGAGAACGTCGCGGTGCCCTTGTCGGCCGCGACCACCAGGTAGCTGTCGTCGCCGTCGTAGCAGATCACCTGGTCGGGATGCCGGCTAGCGCCATCGACGAGGTTGTCGGTGACATCGAGCATCCCCGAGATGAACAACCGGTAGCAGGCGATGCCCTCGGCCCGCGTAGCGTCTCGATCCAGCCCGGGATCACCGGTCGGTGAGGGTGGTCGCTTGACCACGAAGGCACCCTTGGCGCCCACCGGAACGATGACAGCGTTCTTCACCGCCTGCGCTTTGACCAGCCCCAGTGCCTCGGTCCGGTAGTCCTCCCGGCGATCCGACCAGCGCAGCCCACCGCGGGCCACCGGACCGAATCGCAGATGCACGCCCTCCACCCGCGGGGAACAGACGAAGATCTCAAAGGCGGGTCGAGGCTCGGGCAGCCCGGGCACCGCCCTCGGATCGAGCTTGAGGGCCAGATACGACCGGGGGTTGCCGCTACTGTCTCGAACGTAGTGGTTGGTGCGCAGCGTGCCGAGTATCAAGCTGAGCACACTGCGCAGCATGCGGTCGGCGTCCAGCCCGACAACCTCGTCGATCATGGTGGTGGCCTGGACGGCGAGGGCGTGGTGGCTGGCCTCGCGGGTGGCAGTATCCAGGGCTGGGTCGAAGCGGGCCTCGAAGAGCGTGACCAGGGCCGCGGCGATGCCGCTGTGCGCGAGCAGGACGTCCTCGACGTAGCGCTGGCTGTACGGGCTGCACGCCTGCCGCTGGTAACGGACGTAGCCCCGCAGCACCGCTACTTGTCGCCAGTTCAACCCGGCGCGCAGGACCAGGGTGTTGAACCGGTCCACCTCGCACGCACCCCGCCAGGCGGCCATGAAGGCGTCACAGAACCGCCGTTGCACATCGTCGACGTCCTGATCGGCCAACATCCGCAGCACACCGGCATCCAGCCGCAGCCCGAACTCGTAGATCCAGCAGTGCACGCCGTCGCCGCGGATCACCTCATAAGGCCGCTCGTCGACGACCTCGACGCCCATCTGCTGCAGCACCGGCAGTACCTGGGACAGAGTGATCCGCTGGCTCGCCAGGTACAGCTTGAACCGGCGCTCCCCAGGCTTGGCGCCGGCCGGTAGCTCGAGGCACACTTTCATGCCATCCTGCGGAACCAGCGCCTCCAGCCGGTCGATGTCGACGAGGGCGGTGGCGGCGTCGAAGTTCTCCTTGTATGCCTGTGGAAATGCCGCCAGGTAGCGCTGGGCGAGCCCAGCGATGGCTTCGCCGCTGATCGCAGCGACGTCGAGTAACCGATCGTCCCAGGTATGGACCGCGTCTTCGAGCCGGTCGGTGATCGCCATGACGTCCGGTGCAGCCGGCACCGCAGGATCGCGCGGATCGGTGTGCACGGTGAAGTGCACCCGCGCGTGCACAGACTCGCCGATCTGGGCGCTGTAGTCCAGGCCGGTACCGCGCAGATCGCGGATCAGCACGTTCTGCATGGCGAGCCGCGCGTTCGTCGTGTAGCGATCCCGCGGCAGGTACACCAGGCAGGAGAAGAACCGGCCGTATGGATCGCGCCGGCAGAACAGCCGTAGGGTGCGCCGCTGCGCCAGGGACAGCACTCCCGTCACCGTCTGGTACAGCGACTCGGGATCGGTGCTGAACAGCTCAGCCCGCGGGTAGGTCTGCAGCACCTCCAACATCTGCTGCCCCGAGTACGAATCGGCAGGCACACCCGCTCGACGGATCACCTCACGGACCATCCGGCCGATCACCGGAATGTCCAGCACGTCGGCGCGCAGCGCGGTGGTGGACAGTATCCCCAGGAAGCGGTGCTCACCGGTGACCTCGCCCCGTTCATCGAAGGTCTTGACCCCGATGTAGTGCGGGTAGACCGGGCGGTAGACGGTGGCCGGGGAGCTGGCTTGGGTGAGCACCAGCAGGTTCCGGGCCAGCGGGTCGACGTCCGGTCCGGTGGTGAAGCCCCGGGTGGCGATGCTGTCCTTGCGCAGCACACCGAGCCCCGACGCGAGCACCGCCCGCAGCGCGGGCTCAGTGCCGTGGTCACCGGTCGATGTCCAGATCAGCTCGTAGTGCCGGTAACCGAGGAAGATGAAGTGCCCACCGGACAGCCAGCGCAATAGGGCCGCTCCGTTGGCCACCTCCTCGGTGGGCAGTGGCGGCGGCGCGCTCAGCAGCCCGTCGGCCAGGGACTCTGCGGTGGCGATCATCCGCGGGGTGTCTTCGACCACTTCGCGCACGTCGGTCAGTACGGTGAGCAGCCGCTGCTGCACCTGACGGGCCCGGGCGGGATCGGTGATGCGATCGATATTCACGTACATCCACGACTCGACCAGGGCATCGCTGGGGACCTCAGCTGGAGCACCGCCCGGGAGTACCTCCCGCAGGGTTCCGGTGAGATCGCGGCGAACCAGTACCAGGGGATGCACGAGACGTCGCACCGAGAGGTTGCCGCGGGCCAGCTCGGCGATCACCGAATCCACCAGGTAGGGCATGTCGTCGGTGACGATCTGAACCACTGTGTCGCGGGAGTCCCAGCCGTCGTCGGTGCGCGAGGGATTGCGCAGCCGGACCAGTGCCCGGCCAGGTACCCGCTGCGCGGCCAACGCCAGATGCGACTTGACGGCGGCTGCCAGCTCGGCGGGTTCGGCGCTGGTCAGCTCCTCAGCAGGGACCAGCCGGTAATACTGTGCGATCAGCTCAGCGAGATCGCAGCGCAAGGATGCATCGGCCGGCTCGGGTGGCCGACCGACCTCGGCTCCAGAACGAGCCGGGCGGGCTCCAGCGGCCATCGTGCCCCTTTCGTGCCACGCACCTGGTCGTCTACCGGTCGTTATGGTGCCGACTTCGCCAGCAAGGTGGAAGTCCCGCCGGGGCGGTGGGCACGATGTCACCGCGAGACCACCGACCACACTTACCCCGGCAGACTGATAGTCATGGCGGCGCCCTCGCCGCCCTCGTCCTCGTCACCTACCTCTACTGACCGTGGCCGGGGTGTCGTGAACTCGACGAGACCGATGTGTGGGTGCAGCTGAAACGTCGGTAGCGTCGAGTTCACGACGCCCAGCCACGGGCTTCCGGCGCCGGGACCGGAGGTGTCATGTGGTCGATGTAGTGATCTGTGAACCAGTCCGCACCCCGGTGGGCCGGTTCGGGGGAGTCTTCGCCGGACTCAGCGCGGCTGATCTCGCCACCTCGGCACTGACATCGCTGCTGGCCCGCACGGGCCTGGGCGAAGGCGATGTCGACGATGTGGTGCTCGGCCACTGCTACCCCAGTGGTGAGGCTCCCGCGATCGGCCGGGTGGCGGCGCTTGACGCCGGGCTCGGCACGTCGGTGCCCGGCGTCCAGATCGACCGCCGCTGCGGTTCGGGACTCCAAGCGGTGCTTTACGCCGCGATACAGGTGGGCACCGGTGCCGCCCGGCTCGTTGTGGCGGGCGGCGTGGAGTCGATGAGCCAGGCTGAGCACTACGCGCTGGGCCTGCGGGGTGGAGTCCGGGGCGACATCCAGCTGATGGACCGGCTCGCCAGGGCCCGCGTCACGGCAGGCGGGCGGTCCCACCCGATCGCCGGCGGCATGCTGGAAACCGCCGAGAACCTGCGCGTCCAGTACGGCATCGGCCGCGAGGAGCAGGACCGGTTCGCGTTGCGCTCCCAGCAGGCCACCGCGGACGCGGTCGCGAAGGGGTTGTTCGACGAAGAGATCGTCGGAGTCGAGGTGCCCGGACGACAGGATGTGGTCATCGCCGACGAGCACCCACGTCCCGAGACCACACTCGACATCCTGGCCAGGCTGCGGCCGATCCGCGCCGGTATCGACCCCGAGGCGACCGTGACCGCCGGCAACGCCAGCGGCCAGAATGACGGCGCGGCGATGTGCGTGGTGACTACCCGCGACGGGGCCGAGCGGCACAGCCTGCGCCCGATGCTGTCGTTGCGGTCCTGGGCGGTTGCCGGCGTGGGCCCGGAGGTGATGGGCATCGGTCCGGTGCCGGCCACCGCGGTCGCTCTCGAACGCGCGGGTCTGGCGCTGGATGATATCGACCTGATCGAGCTCAACGAGGCGTTCGCCGTGCAGGTCCTTGCCTGCCTGCAGGAATGGAAACTCGGCGAGCGCGACTACGAGCGGCTCAACGTCAACGGCTCCGGCATCTCGCTGGGGCACCCGGTCGGCGCCACCGGTGGGCGGATCCTGGCCACCCTGGCGCACGAGATGCACCGGCGCGGCAGCCGGTACGGGCTGGAGACGATGTGCATCGGCGGCGGCCAAGGGCTCGCCGCGATCTTCGAGGCCGTCCGGTGACGGTTTGTCAGCTCAGCACCACGCGCTCGCCGGCGAAGTGGCAGGCCACCGGGTGCCCGGTCGCGCGAGGCACGAGCGGCGGCGGCTCCTCGATGCAGCGGCGGCGCTCGGCCTCGGCCAGCTGGGGGTGCTTCCAGCAGCGGGTGCGGAACCGGCAACCGCTGGGCGGGTTCGCCGGACTGGGTAGGTCGCCGGTCAGCACGATCCGCTCGCGGTTGCGCTCCACCGCCGGGTCTGGGATCGGCACCGCCGAGATCAACGCCTGGGTGTAGGGATGCAGCGGCCGTTCGAACAGCTCGTCACGATCAGCGACCTCCACGATGGAACCCAGGTACATCACCGCAACCCGGTCGGAGATGTGCCGGACCACCGACAGGTCGTGGGCGATGAACAGATAGGTCAGGCCGAAGTCGCGCTGCAGGTCGGCCAGCAGGTTGAGGATCTGCGCCTGGATGGACACGTCCAGGGCGGACACCGGTTCGTCGAGCACCACGAACTTCGGGTTCAAGGCGATCGCCCTGGCGATTCCAACCCGCTGGCGCTGACCGCCGGAAAACTCATGCGGGTACCGGTCGGCGTACTCGGCGGACAGCCCCACGGTGTCCAGCAGGTCGCTGATCGTCGAGCCGGTCAGCTCACCGCCGAGCAGCGCATACTTCTCGGACAGGATTTGCCGCACGGTCATTCGGGGATTCAGCGAGGCGTACGGGTCCTGGAACACGATCTGCATGTCCGCCCGGGTCCGGCGCAGCTCGGCGTTACCGAGCGCGGTGATATCGCGCTCGCCGAGCTGCACAGTGCCTGACGTGGGCTCGACCAGGCGCAGGATCGACCGGGCCACGGTGGATTTGCCGCAGCCGGACTCGCCGACCAGCGACAGCGTGCCGCCTTCCGGGATCTCCAGAGACACCCCGTCCACCGCGCGCACCAACCCGACCGTCTTCTTGACGAACACTCCGGACCGGATCGGGAAGTGCTTGACCAGCTCTGTCACCGCCAGCATGCGCCGGGCAGGCTCGCGGCCGACCGAGGGGATCGGTTCAGCGGCGGCAGCCTGCCTACGCCCCCCGTGCGCGATCGCTACCTGGTCGCTATGGATGCAGGCCGCGGCGTGCCCGGAACCGGCGGACACCGGCACCAGTGCCGGCACCTCGTCCACGCAGCCCTGGGTGGCGAAGCCACAGCGGGGGTGGAACGGGCAGCCCGCCGGTACCCGCGACAGGCTCGGCGGCTGGCCGGGGATCGGCTGCAGTTTGGCCGGGCGGGCCTGGTCCATCCTGGTCAGGCTGGACAGCAGCCCCTGCGTGTAGGCGTGCCGAGGCTCAGTGAAGATCTCATCGGCGTCCCCGGTCTCCACGATCCGCCCTGCGTACATCACCGCGATCCGGTCGGCGTGGCTGGCCACCAGGCCCAGGTCATGGGTGATCAGCACGATGGCGGTGTTGCGTTCGGCCTGCAGCTGCTCCAGCAGCGCCATGATCTGCGCCTGCACGGTCACGTCGAGCGCCGTCGTCGGCTCGTCGGCCAGCAGCACCCTCGGGTTGTTGGCCAGCGCCATCGCGATCATCGCCCGCTGCCGCATCCCACCGGAGAACTCGTGCGGGTACTGCGCCGCCCGCCGCCCGGGGCTGGGAATGCCTACCGTGTCGAGCAGCTCAACCGCCTTGTGCTGGGCGGCGGTGCGGCCGACCTTCTGGTGTGTCCGGACCATCTCGGCGATCTGCTCACCGACCTTGAGCACCGGGTTGAGCGCGGTGAGCGGATCCTGGAAGATCATCGCAATGTCCTTGCCGCGCAGCCGGCGCTGCTGCGCGGCGGGCAGGCTGAGCAGCGGACGGCCGTCCAGGAGCACCTCGCCACTGGGGAAGGTCGCCGGCGGGCTGGGCACCAGCCCGAGGATCGTCATCGCGGAGACCGATTTTCCCGAGCCGGACTCGCCGACGATGGCCAGCGTCTCGCCCGGTTCGACATGCCAGCTCACCCCGTCAACGGCTTTGACGACGCCGGCGGGGGTGTCGAAGTGCACCCGAAGTTCGCGCACTTCCAGCAGCGGGGGGCTCACCCTTCGCCGCGCAGCTTGGGGTCCAGCGAGTCGCGCAGCCCATCGGCGACCAGCGCGAATCCCAGCGTGGTGACGCAGATCGCGATCGCCGGATACAGCCACAGGTGGGTCTTGCCGGGTACCCGCAGGAACGGCACCGACTGGGATATCAACCGGCCCCACTCAGGCACGTTCGGCGGGACGCCGATACCCAGGTAGGACAGCGAAGCCAGGCCGACCACCACAACGCCGATACTGGTGAACGCGTAGACCAACACCGGTGCAATCGCGTTGGGCAGGATGTGCCGGACCACGATCCGGCGGCTGCCCGCCCCGATCGAGCGCGCTGCCTCCACGTAGTCAGCCTCGCGCAGTGCGAGAACCTGCCCTCGCATGAGCCGGGCGGATACCGGCCAGGAGAACAGCGCCAGCGCCACGATCACCGGCCAGATCCCCTGGCCGGCGGCGCGCACCACCACGATCGCGCCGACCAGCACCGGGAAGGCGAGGAAGATGTCGGTGGCGCGCATCAGCACGGTGTCCGTGGCGCGGCCGCGGTAGCCGGCGAGCGCGCCGAGTGACACGCCGAGCACCAACGACAGCGCTACCGTGCTCACCGCCACGATCATCGCCAGGCGCACCCCGTAGACCAGCTCGGAGAACAAGTCCCGGCCCAGCACGTCGGTGCCCAGCCAGTGCTCGGCACTCGGCGGCGCGGTGGCGTTGAGCAGGTTCTGCTCAAACGCGTCATAGGGCGTGAGGTAGTCGCCCACGATTGCGGTGACGACCAGGATGGCCACGACAACCAGCCCTACCATGGCCAGCTTGTTGCGGCGGTAGCGAGCCCAGATGTCGCGCAGTTGGCTCGGTCGGCTCATCTCGTCTAATCCAGTCGGATCCGGGGGTCGAGGTAGGCGTACAGGATGTCCACGAGCAGGCTGAGCAGCACGAAGACCACCACGCTGACCACCACCACCGCCATGATCACCGGGGCGTTGTTGGCCTGGATCGCCCGCGCCAACAGGTAACCGATCCCGTTGTACTGAAAGATCGTTTCGGTGATGATTGCGCCGCCCATCAAGACCCCGAGGGAGATCCCGACGTAGGTGACCACCGGGATCATCGAGTTGCGCATCGCGTGCTTGCCGATCACCACCCGCTCGGGCAGCCCCTTGCTGCGCGCGGTGCGGATGTAGTCGGAGCGCAACACCTCCAGCATCGAGCCGCGCATCAGCCGGGCGATGAACGCGGCGTCGATGATCGCTAGGGTGAACGCAGGCAGCAGCACCTCGTGCCACCAGGGCACCTGCACGGTGAAGCTGCGAGGTACCACCGGGAAGATCCAGAGTCCGGAGACATAGCCCACCAGCACCAGGCCGATGACGAAGGTCGGCACCCCGATCGCCAGGGTGGATGACACGGTGACCAGCACGTCGGTGAACGAGTAGCGCTTGACTGCCGCGATCACTCCGGCGATCACGCCGATCAGCACGTCCAAGGCGATCGCCACCAGCGCAAGCCGGATGGTGTTCGGTAGCGTCTCGGCCAGCATCGAGCTCACCTGGCGGCGCTGGTCGAAGTCCACCCCGAAGTCCAGATGCACCAGATTGCCCAGGTACGTCAGGTACTGCACCGGTAGCGGCTTGTCCAAGCCGAACTTGGCCCGGTCGATCGCCTGGACCTCCGGTGGGACGACCTTCTCACCGGTGGAGGCGAACGGATCGCCCAACGCGAAGGTGGCCAGGAAGATCGCCAGGGTGGCCACCAGCAGCACCAGCACCGCTTGCGCGATCCGCCGAGCGACGAACCTGGTCATCGCAGGGTGATCTCGGCCAGGGTGGGCTCCTCGGCGAAGTCGAGGTACATATTGGCGAACTTCATGGTGTTCGCCAGCCGGAACTGCTGGCGAAACCACAACGGGATCTCCGCCAGGTCCTGGCCGATCGCGAGCTGCTCGGCCTGCTGGTACAGCGTGATGCGCTGGCCCTTGTCCGGGGTGGCAGCGGCTTGGGCGAGCAGCTGATCAAACCGGGGATTGCTGTAGCGGCCGCGGTTGTCCCCGGTGGCCGGCTGGCTCGGGCTGTTCGCGCCGATCGCGCCAGTGGACAGCAGCGGCTGGAGGAAGTTACCCGGCGTGGGGTAGTCAGCGCCCCATGCCGCCCGGAAGATCCCGCTGGCCCCGGGCTGCTGCTCATTGTTCAGCAGGTCAGTGAACGGCACTCCGCTGTAGTTCACGTTCAACCCAAGATTCCGCTTCAGTTGCTGGGTCACCGCGGCGGTCCACTCCTCGTGGCCGCCGCCGGTGTTGAACTGGAAGTTGACGGTGCTGCCCGGGGCCAACCCGGCTTGCTGGGCGAGCTTTTTGGCGTCGGCCGGGTCGTACCGGCATGCGGTGCACACCCCGGACTGGTAGGCATCCGGCAACGCCGGAGGGACGAACGCGTCGGCCGGTACCTGGGAGCCCTGGAACACGCCGCGGGCGATCGCCACCCGGTCGATCGCCTCCGAGATGGCCTTGCGGGCCGCCACGCTGTTCAGCGGCGGCGTGGTTACCATCGGCAGCAGATAGTTGATGCCGGCGGTCTTCTTGGAGATCCACTCACCGCGCGGCTGGTAGGTCGCGCGGGCTTGGGACAGCAGCGGAGTGGGCAGCCGGGCCCAGTCGAAGGTGCCGTTGTTGAATCCGTCGTACTCGCCCTGCGCGGCGCTTTGCGACGGCAGGATGGTGATGTCGACCTCGGCAAGGTTCGCCTTGGGCCCGGCGGCGTAGCCGTCGAACCGCTTGAGCCGGATACCGCGGTCGTGCTGCCACGGGCCGGCCATCATGAACGGCCCGTTGCCGATCGGTTGGTCGTTGTAGGCCTTGTTGTCCGCCGGGCCGGCGACCGTGGGCACCGGGGAGAAGACCGTCTTGAATGTGCGCAGGTAGAACTCGCAGTCCGGATGAGCGAGGGTGACCACGAGCCGGTCCGGTGCGGATGCATCGACGCCGGACAGGTGGTCCGCGGCGCCGGCCTGCATGGCGTCAAAGCCCTGGACCTCGTTCATGTGGTAGGCGACCTCGGATGCCGCGCTGCGTGCGGCGGCGCGTTCCCAACCGCGCTTGAAGGCCACCGAGTCCACCGGCTCACCGTTGTGGAAGGTGGTGCCGTGCTGGAGGGTGAAGATCCACTGCGAGCAGTCCGGGTTGGAGGTCCAGCTGGTCGCCACGCCGGGGCTGACCGATCCGTCCGGGCCGACGTTGATCAGCTCGGTGAACAGATTCTCGGTGACCAGGTTGCCCTCGGACTCCTGCGAGTTGTACGGGTCGATCGCCACCGGCTCGACGATGCCCAGCCGGAATACCCCGCCGGGCTTGCCCGGCACGTGCGGCGGGGGAGGGGTCTGGGGAAACCCGACCAGGGGCACGCCGCCGTTCTGGGTGCCCACGTTAGGACGCTTGGCGCAACCGGCAGGGACCAGCGACAACAAGGCAGCCAACGTGAGAACCGTCCCAGTCCGGATCTTCCGCATCAAGGGCACCGCCTCTTCACCTCGCGCCCGCGCATCGTAGCTGTCCGGCGGCGCTATCTCGACGGTCGGGGAGCGCAGCTGCTGCCATGCGCGTGGCACCGCAGGTCGTCTCATCACGGGGTACGGCGGCTTGCTAGTGAACGGCTTTCGGCATGGGATGTCGAGTTTCGGTGCGGTGCGCCGATTGCGGCTGGCGTCCCGGTCCCGGGCGAACACCATGACCGTGCACCACCGCCTCCTGCGCACGGTAGTCGTCGGCTGCAGGTGAGGGGCAGCTCGTGGCACCGTGTTGTGGTGTGTGCCGTGCGTGGGCTACTGGTGGAAGGGCTGCCTGCGGTCCGGTGAGCGGCGGTGGCCCCGGCTGGCACGCCGGCGGGCTGGGTGGCTGACCGCGCAATTCCGCTGCCTTTGGCATATCACCCCAGAGATGGTGCCTGCCGAGCAAATCAGCGTCGATCGGATCGAACCAGGACCAAGCTGCCGTGAGGTCAGATGCTGGCTCCGGTGACTGACACGGTGCCGGCGCAGGTAGTGCGTCGTCCGCGGGGCGGTGTTTGCCGGGCTGATCGTCGCGTGGTGGCTTGTCCTCGCTGGGCGGGACCTCGGCGTTGATTCGCTCGCCACGCAGCTGGTCATAAGTTGGCGTCTGGCTCACGGCCCGCACGGTAGGCGCGGCCCGACGGCGGGCACATCCACATCGTGTGGACAACAGTTGTGGATTGTGTACCGGAAGTGGGCAAGCTGTGTGGATCGTGTGGATGGAGCCGCGAATGATGTGCAATCCATAGGCTCACGGAGCCTGGCCTGCACTGACGGGTGGTCCGACAGCTCGGATCGGTGCGGTTTAGTAACGATGTAGGCGGAGATCCCCGCTCGTTGAGGCATGTCTTCCACGATCGGGCTATTCGGTGTGCTCGTATCGTAACGATGTCGGCGGCCGGGGGGTGGAGGGTTGGCGGTGTCACCCGGCTCTTCCACACGGACGCGGCTGCCGCGCTGTCGTTTGCGCCGATCACGGCAACACCGGGTGCGGCAGCCTCGACGGGCTGGTTACTCGGAGGTGCAGCATTGGAGGGGACGGATGGCTGGACCGAGGCCCGCAACGGTAGATTCGATCATCCATCGTGTTCGGTGGCGAGCAGGTCTGCAGTTCGTCCACCGCTTCCACGAGCTTGCTAACGAACACGGACATCTGGTCACTCACCGCGAGCGGTGAGCTCAGGTAGAGATCGAAACGGTCAGCGGGCAATCCAGCCCGTCGGCGAGCTCGTCCACAGTGTGCGGGCGGCCGTTCGGGCCGATCACGTCGAGTCGAAACATGGTGCCGCGGACGAAAACTACGATGCGGCGTTCCCGGAATCCGGGTGGTGGAGAACAGGTACTTGTCCTGTTCCATCGACAGGGCCTGAAGCTTGTAGTTGAGCGCCCCGGCGACAGTTCCGCAGCAACCCTGATTTCATCGTGCCGTCGAGGACGTCAGGTAGGCGTCTACGATGATGTTGTAATCGACGTCGACGCCATCCTTGACACCGCAGGTGATGAGGACCACTCGGTTCGGGGTATTGGCCATGAGGGACTTCACGTCTCCGGCTCGTGATTTAGAGACGGCGAATGCGTGTGTGACCGTATAGGTGAGGGTGCCGGTCGGGGTGCGGAGCGCGATGTTATATCCGTTGATCGCCTTGACCGGGAAGGTCGGGACGCCGCTTTGCATCTCGGGGTTGTGCCCGGTGACTTCCTGCATCGCGAGTTCTGACAACGGGTTGAAGATCAGCGGGGTCTTCGCCCACGCGTGGCCGAGGATGTAGCTAGTGCCGCCGGAGTCGCTGCCGGGTGCGACGCCGAAGCCCTTGCGCACCCAGCACACGGTGTGCTTCTGGTCGCCAGGCGGGTCGAGCGGTCGCACGTAGTTCATCTGGCAGACGCTGGCCTTGATGTCGAACGCCGGACCGGACATCTCGAAGCGCGTTGGTGCGGCCGGCGCGACGAACTCGTGGGGCACACCAGGTGAATCGGGGAGCGAAGCAGGTGGGTCGGCGGGCAGCGCGGGTGGATTGGAAGGCAGCGCAGGCGCGTCGGGGGGCAGCGCAGGCGGGTCGGGGAACGAAGGGTCGGGAAGCGAAGCAGGTGGGTCGGAGGCCAAAGCAGGTGGATCGGGGGGCAGCGCAGGTGAATCTTGAGCTGGGGCGGCGGCAGCCGGCACGATCATGGCTTCGGGACCAGGCGATGACTCCGATGCACCGCAGCCGGTGCCGCCCAGGATCAGGGCGATCGCGATGGGGAGAGCGACCTTCGTACGACAGCGCATGGCGATCCAAGCTTCCCTGTCCCTCGGCGGAGCGGTGGGTCATGGTAGCCAGACCGGCCGAACGCATGCGCGACGACACGACCGCCATGTGTTGCCACTGCGCTGGGCTGAGTTTTCACTCCGGGCGGGGCGGGCATCCGGGAGCGGAAGGTTCCCCGCGGCCTCAGGGAGGAATCCGACATGGCCGAGCAGGGTGTCGTGAGGTGGTTCGAGGATCTCAGCTCGGGGGACGTCGACCTGGTCGGCGGCAAGAACGCTTCGCTCGGAGAGATGATCCGGAACCTGTCGACGAAGGGCATCCGAGTGCCAGGCGGGTTTGCCACCACTGCCCAGGCGTACTGGCAGTTCCTGGATGCCAACAACCTGCGTACCGCCATCTCCGAGCAGATTGAGGCGTGGCACCGCGGCGCAGATCTGCCGCAGGTGGGCGACGCCATCCGCCGGATGATGCTGGACGCCGAGTTCCCACCGCAGCTCGCTCAGGCGCTCACGGACGCGTACCGGGAACTCGGAGCTCGCCTGCAACGAGATGATCCGGACGTGGCGGTGCGCAGCAGCGCCACCGCGGAGGACCTTCCCGAAGCCAGCTTCGCCGGTCAACAGGAGACCTTCCTCAACATCAGGGGTGAAGCGGCGTTACTGGATGCCTGCAAGCGTTGCTACGCGTCCCTGTTCACGGACCGGGCGATCAGCTACCGGCAGGACCACGACTTCGACCACCTTGAGGTGGCCCTGGCCATCGGCGTACAGAAGATGGTCCGTTCCGACCGAGCCGGAGCCGGAGTGATGTTCTCCCTCGACACCGACAGCGGCTTCCCGCGAGTAGTGCTCATCAACGCGTCCTGGGGTCTGGGCGAGTCCGTGGTCGCGGGGACGGTGGACCCGGACGAGTACTTGGTCTTCAAGCCGCTGCTCGGCAACGAGGAATTGACCCCGGTGATCTCCAAGGAGGTCGGGCGCAAGCGATCCAAGATGGTGTACAGCGACTCCGGCGACGAGTCGACGAAGACCGTGGAGACAACGGAGACCGAACGGTTGGCCTTCGTCCTGGATGACCGGGAGATACTGCAGCTGGCCAGGTGGGCTACCGTGATCGAGCACCACTACGGCGGTCCGACCGACATGGAATGGGCCAAGGACGGCGAGAGCGGTGAACTCTTCATCGTCCAAGCGCGGCCCGAGACGGTGCAGGCGCGCAAGGACGCCTCGACCATGCGTTCATTCCGGCTCAGCCAACGCGGTAGGCGGTTGACCAGAGGTTTGGCCGTCGGTGATGCCATCGCCGCCGGGAAGGTCTGCAAGCTCCGCAGCGCCGCTGAAATCGACCGGTTCAAAGACGGCGCCGTGCTCGTCACCGGCATCACCGACCCGGACTGGGAGCCGATCATGAAGCGGGCCGCGGCGATCGTCACCGACCACGGTGGCCGCACCTCGCACGCCGCCATTGTGAGCCGGGAGCTGGGCGTGGCCGCAGTTGTCGGGACCGGTAATGCCACGGCCATCCTGTCGGACGGACAGGAGATCACCGTCTCGTGCGCCGAGGGCGACACGGGTGTTATCTACCAGGGCATCCTCGACTACGAGGAACGCGAAATCGATCTCGCTGACATTCCCACAACGACGACTGAGGTCATGCTGAACATGGCCGATCCCTCAGCTGCCTTCCGGTGGTGGCGGCTACCGGCCGACGGGGTAGGTCTGGCCCGGATGGAGTTCGTGATCAACAACCAGATTCAGATCCACCCGATGGCGCTCGTCCACTTCGATGATCTTGAGGACACCGACGCCCGTCACCGGATTGCCGAGATGACCCGCGGTTACGACGACAAGACCGAGTTCTTCGTCGAACGCCTGGCCTCCGGGGTCGCCCGTATCGCCGCCACCTGGTGGCCGAAGCCGGTCATCGTCCGGATGAGTGATCTGAAGACCAACGAATACGCCAGGCTGATCGGTGGTACGGCGTTCGAGCCGGGGGAGGAGAACCCCATGCTCGGCTGGCGGGGATCAAGCCGCTACTACAGCGAGGGCTACCGGCAGGGTTTCGGCCTGGAATGCCAGGCCATCCGGCGGGTCCGCGACGAGATGGGGCTGATCAACACGGTCGTTATGATCCCGTTCTGCCGCACTCCGGAGGAAGCCGATCGAGTCCTCGAGGTGATGGCCGAGCACGGCCTGTCCCGCGGGCGCAATGATTTGCAGGTCTACGTGATGGCGGAGATACCGTCCAATATCCTGCTCGCGGAGGACTTCGCCGATCGCTTCGACGGGTTCTCCATCGGCAGCAACGATCTCACCCAGCTCATGCTCGGCGTCGACCGAGACTCCGAACGGCTGGCACCCCTATTCGACGAGAACAGTCCAGCGGTCACGAGAAGCGTCGAAAAACTGATCGACTCAGCTCGCCGCAAGCGCCGCAAGGTGGGTCTTTGCGGTCAGCGACCCAGCGATGACCCGAACTTTGCTCGCTTTTTGGTAGGCGCCGGCATCGACTCCATCTCCGTCACGCCGGACAGTTTTCTTCAAGTGAAAAGCAACGTTGCTGCCGCCGAGGAGGAACAGCGGCAAGCCGGGAAACACGAGCAGGACCTCCCGAAGAAATAAGGCTCGCCGGTTTAGGATCTCACGGCTGGGTGACGGCAGCCCGGACATCGGGTGGCTTGGGCGGGGCCGTGGACGCTGTGGCCGCGAGGCTGGCCGGATGGCGTTGCCAACGAGATCACTGTCACTTGGATCGGCCGGACAGCCGTGCGCTCAACCTAGCTCTGCCGATGTTTGATCTCCGGCGCTGGGTCTGCCGCCAAGGGCGCGCGGCGGCGATCCCTTTACTCGGCTACGGCAGGGCGCCGTAGGCGCTCTTCGCGGCACCAGGCAGGGCGCTCTCCACGTACACGACCTACCTTCGGCTGGATGACGCGGCCGGCATCTCGATCCGGCTATTCAATCTGGCAATCTCCGAGCGAGCACTGTTGCCGGTGCAAGCCCGGCCGTACCAGCCAGTCGAGCTCGTGCAGCTCAGCGCAGACAGCTGCAGTCTGTTGACACCCAGCAATTCCACGGCCGTCAGTAAGCTCACCGGATTGCAATTCCACCATTTTGGCGCAGAGAAGTTCACAACCGACATTCAGTCGCCACTGATGGTGCATACCGTTACCAAGGCAGCGGCGACCACCACCGCTGCGGTGTCGTCCATCCGGCAGGTACCGGGACCGCTACGGCCCGCCATCACCACCGCACACACGATCGCGCTCGGCGGCTATCGCATCGCCAACGCTACAAACGCTCGACCTCGAACCCCGATCATCGTCCTCCACCCTGTTCGGCATCAGCGGGCTGATCGCTGCCGGCGTCGGCGGCTACCTGATCACGTTCGGTGCGTGGCAGATCAGCACTCGGTTGCTCCTGCGCTGGCCGCGGTGACCCTTACCGGCGCGGTGGCCGCGCTCGCTGCCCCCGTCGTGAGACGCGGCCTATTCGGCACATCCGACCAGGACACCGGCTACCTCGGCCGCCGCTACGTGCACTGGCTGGCGACCGCCTGGTGGCACCCGCTGCTCGTGGTCGGCATTCTGATGATGCTCATCACCGTAGTCGGGGCAGCCTTCAGCCGTATCAAGTCCGCCAAGCGCTAAGCCGCCACTAGCGGTTTGTCACGACACGCCTGGCAGGCTGAAGCAATGCCTAGCGGTGAGGGCACGTGATCAATCAGGAACGAAGTTCGGTTGCCATTGAGTAAAGAATCAATGACGATGGTGATTGCGCGCAGATAAACGGGAGGGATGGCCGCAATGCGGCCATCCCTCCCGTGCCGGCGAATGCGTGCGCGCTCACGGGAGCGCGTGGCGGTACTGCACGACTAGGAGGGTAGTCGGCTGCCCCAGCACCGCCCTCAGCGTTGCGCCGGCCATGCGGGTGTCGCTCCCTAGCTAACGACACCGAATACGATCACCGCTCACCTGAGCGGCCATTGGCTAGTGGATGCTGCCATTAGTGGCAGCTGCCGCCATCAGCGCTGCCGCCCGCGCCGCCGAAGCCGTTAGCGGCGTAGTTGTCCTGCTTGTGCTGGAGAATGATGTTCAGAAGGTTGACTCCAATGCCGCCCGTGCCATCGCCGCCGTTGCCACCGGTGCCGCCGTTTCCACCACACTGGCCGCCGGCTTTGACAATGCTGCCAGTCAAGGACAGGACTGTCCGGGCGGGAAGCAACTCAACGTGCTGACCGTCAATCTCGGTAAAGCTCAATGTGTCAAACATTCATATCCTCCTCAGAGTGGTAAATGAAGCCTCATCGGATGGCATAGCCGATTCAGCTAGTACATATCGTGGCGAACAAAAAGTTATCTGGCAACATCCATTCACCCCTAATTGAGAGCTGCGCCACGTAGCCGCGACGGCGACTTTTCGGTCACTTACTCAACGTTCGAACAGTTACTCAGAATCGGAACGTTCGTACCTACGCACAACTTTGAGGCATGTTCATCCGAGTCGATCTCATCCGGATTGTCGCTGGCAACGGGCGCAAGGGATGAGCCTAAGTGATGGCAAGCCAGGTCCTCGCGCCCTCGAACACCTGCTTCACGCCGATTCGTCGCAGGAGCCGCATGCACCCAGAAGACATAGGTGCGGCGCGGGGATTACGAAGACTTGCCTGCTGTGGCACGTAGTCTCCCCAGCATCGTCCGTCGACCGAGGGCTCGCCGGTCTACGGCGCGTGGCACGAGTTCGTGAGAGACGGGCCAGCCGTGGCGTGTCGCCGTCAACGTCCAGTCCAGCGATAAGTCGGACCGCGATCCTTGATGGCGGGTGTCCCGTGTTCGACAGGCGTGTGTGAGAGGGGTGGATTACGCCAGCCGGCGCGGAGATCGTCCGCTGATCTGGCGGAATAGCCGACTTCCAAGCATGTGACTGTCGTAATGCGGACAAGCCTGGGAGCTTATGGAGACTCGGCGGTGGACCGCGAGCATGGCCGCTTAGCCGTGTACTGTGTGCCTCGCTGCCTGTGGCGCACGAACGCCCTCGTGTATCCATTTCGCGGCGATGTCGGCGGAGAATCCGGCCATAACCCACGGGGTGGCCAGCGCTATAGGATGGATTCCGGTGTCAGCGGCATCGTCTCGTATCAGGTTCGCCAGTCTGATCACTTCAGCGTTTCTGCACACGTAGCCGATGCCGCGCCGATTGTGAGTACAGGGGCCGGCGGAGGAATCGCTGAAAAGGTGCATGCCGCGCTCGGCGAGCAGTTCACGGGCCAGCGTCTCCGGCGGCTCCGGTTGCGAGATCGGTATGCCCGAGGTGATCCAGTCCCTGATAGTCCCTAGTACGATGTCATGGTCGAGCTCACGAAGTTCCAGCGTCCATGCAGTCCCCACCGAGCGACACCACACCGCGGTGAGCATGCGGGTGGTGACGTCTTGTGAAGTTGGTCGCCCGAGGGCGTTCTGTTGCCCGATTCTCTTCGCCGGGGTCTCCGGTGCAGTGGTGCTCATTTCGCGTCGCCTGAATTGACGTATTCACCAATCCCAATCCATTCCGTGGGCTCACTGATGATCAGTGTGGTGTCCACGTCGAGTAGCCGTTCCAGGTCGGGAGCGGTGACCAGGTCCAGTTCGCCGCGCAGCTCCCCGTAACTGCCGGCGGGGTCGGTAGAGATCACAACTTCGAAGCATGTCTGGCTGATTGCCTGACACATCCGCGGCCCTCCCGGGTCCTAGGGAGGCCCGGGCTGAGAGGGGTTGTGGCTGAGCACCGCTGCCCGGGCACGGCAACTGGACGGCTAGTGGTCCAACCAAGTCGTCAGCTTAGCCGCCACCGGACGGTGCCGGGAGAGTCCTCGACCGGATGGACGCTCATCAGGGCATCAGCTCAGGCGCGGTCTGGGTTCGCCGCGGCCGATGCTGTCGACGAGTTCGGCGGTCGCAAGCCCTTCAGCGGCGCGGGAAACCGCTGGCCATCATAGGTGGGCCGACTTCTGGAACCCGGGCCGGGGGAAGTCGTCGCCAGACGCTTTTCGGCAGCCGGCGGCCACAGCCACGACGGACGATCACGGATCGCGTGCACGAGTCGCCGAACCCGGCTGGCGTGCCGCCGACGACTGAATTGATTCGTTAAACGACCAACTCACAAGCTGTAAGACGGGCCCCGCCATCAACTGCCATTTAGCCACTCCGAGGCCCTACGGCGCGGCGGGGCCCGCCGGGGCAGCCTACGACCCGCCTAGGACCCGTCCCCAGCCGCACATCCGGTCGACCCGCGTACCAACAACTTCATCGCGGGTTCACTGGGTCGTCGGACCATCGGGTCCCGAACACATGGTCACTTCCCAGAACTGGTCAGGAGCGGCGACGGGCACTGCTTGGCGCTACCGTGCAGGTCGCGGTTCGCCCCCACACGTGGCCTACGGATCGGGTCGGAGCTGATGCAGCATGCCGTGTCCGAAGATCGTGCCTGCTCGACAAACCATGATCGGAAAGTGTCATGAACCTGCGGCTACGCGCCGACGTTTCTACCGTTGAGACCGACGACGGCTTGGTGCTACTGGACGAACGCAGTGGTAAGTATTACCAGCTCAACTCCAGTGGCGCCGTCGTTTTGCGGGCGTTGGTTGAAAGCGGCTCGACCGAGGACGCGGTACGGGCACTCTGCGAGCGTTTTCCCAGTCAGACCAACGGCATCGCCGCTGACGTGGCCGCTGTCATCGACCATCTTCGCGCGGTCGGGTTGATCACGTCGTGACTGTCAGCGTAAAACACGAAGAACGATCCGATCGGTCGCCTGAGAAGCCCATGCATATGTCCTTCATCTTCAGTTACGAGTGATCGTCCGTGACCACAGCTTTCTCCGCCCGTCGACACCAAGCCGCAAGCGGCTCCACCCGAGGCGGACAAGGCGTACCGGTAGGTCAAGCCGCACGTTGAGGTCGAAGGTGGTACGCCCGAAACGTTGAAAATTGGTCACCTCCATTGACGACCGAGGTAATTGGGTTTACTGAAGTAGCATACGTAGATTAGTGACGCCGGAAAGGTGATGTAAGTGTCCGAGTCTGCCGAGCGGGATGAGACGAATCTTGTCAAGCGTGACGAGACAACTGTTGTATATGAGGCTCCTGCGCTTCGTGAGGTGGGAGTTTTTAGTGACCTAACGCAGGGTCCCGCGACTCAACAGCCCGAGGCTAATATGATGGGTATGGTCTGAAATTGACGATCACGGCATATGGTGCACAGTTGCAGTGAACCCTGGTTCATAGTTCTACCTGACTACCAGCCGGCATCCGTGGTCGCTGAGCGAGTGAGTCAGGTCGTCTGCCGGCAACTGATGCATCCATCGGGTCGGCCGTGGCTGATGGGTTGTTGGTCCGACGAACATGCCGTGGTTGGTCTCCTCGGTCGTATCCGTGTTGTCCTGCTGGGCCAGGTAGCAATTCGTAGCCCCGAGCTGACGGCCAGGCTGCGCGGCGTATGTCGGATCGAGGAGCTGGACGAACTGACGGCTGGCCTGGCAGGCAGTTGCCATCTCATGGCCTCGGTGGATGGCCAGGTACGAATACAGGGAAGCCTGTCCGAGGCCCGGCGAGTCTTCTTCGCGCAGGTGCGCGGGGTGACCGTGGCCGCTGACCGAGCACATCTGGTGGCTTGGCTGTGCGGCGCAAGCCTGGACGTCCGGCAGGTGGCGGCCCGGATGGCGTACGGAGACCTGCCCTATCCGCTGGCGAGTGCAGCGTTATGGTCCGGTGTGAATGCGGTTCCCGGCAGCTCGGCGCTGTATCTGGATGCATCCGGCCGAAGCCGGGTGATGCGCCGGTGGCGCCCGCCAGAGGCGACCTTGTCGCTGGTTGAGGGAGCAGCGGCGGTACGGACGGCCCTAGTGGAGGCGGTAACCGCTCGGGTAAGACCGGGACAAGTGCTGGCCGCGGACCTGTCCGGGGGACTGGACTCGACCTCGATATGTTTCCTGGCCGCTCAGGCAGCCGCCAAGCTACTAACGGTGACGCTGCGCTGGTCGGCGTCCGGCAACGAGGACGAGGCCTGGGCCGAGCAGGCCGCCGCGCTGCTGCCCGGCCTGGAGCGGCTGGTTTATTCACCACAGGAGCTACCCGCATACTTCACCGGCGTCGGACAGCCCACCGACCCCTCAGACGAACCGACCGCGGCCATCCGCGACCGGGCTATCCAGTCGGTCATCGCCGCCGAACTGACTGCCCGGGGGGCCAAGGCACGATTGATCGGGCACGGCGGGGACCATGTCCTGCAAGCCACGCCGCATCATTTACACACCCTGCTGTGCCGCCGCCCCGGCCAAGCGCTGCGCCACGTACGGGGCTGGCAAGCGCTGCGTCGGTGGCCAGCGGCGACCACCGTACGGGTACTGCTCGACGCCCGCTCCTATGACCGCTGGCTGTCCTCGCTGGCCAAGCGGCTTTCCGGGCCTACCGCGATGACCGGGGCTCCGGATGGGTGGGGCAGCGAGCTGCGGCTGCCGCCCTGGGCCAGTGCGCAGGCCGTGGAGGCCGTCGCCAGCCTGCTGCGGGAAAATGCTCAGGGCACCGAACCGCTGGCTCCTACCCGAGGCCAGCACGGGCGCTTCCATCAGGCCCAGGCCGCTGGGCGAATAGCCCGCCACATCGAACGTGACACCATCCTCGACGGTGTGCCTGCCGCCTCGCCCTTCTGCGATGATCAGGTCATTGAAGCATGCATGGCCGTGCGCGCCCAGGAGACGTACACCCCGTGGGAATACAAGCCCCTGCTGGTCGCAGCCATGCGAGGCGTGGTCCCCGCAACCGTTCTTACGCGCACGACCAAGGACAATTCGAGCGCCGAATGGTATGCCGGACTGCGCACCAACCGAGCCACGCTGGCAGTCCTCGCTGAGCATTCCTATCTTGCCGATCTGGGTTTGGCGGACCCGGACGCGTTAGGCCGGAATATGGCCAGTCCAGAGATGTCTGGCCTGCCGTACGTCGCCTTAGAGAACACCCTGGCCTGCGAAACGTGGCTGCGCGACCTAGTCGCCCATCCCGAGCCCGGCCTCATCCGTCGAACGGTCGCCAGATGACCCAGATACTGGACAGCGCCCCACGCCCGCCGCTGCGTCGCCGCATTCCCGCACATTTCGCAATCACCGCTGCTCGATTGCTCGCGCGCCTTTCTCCACGGCGCATCCGCGCGATCCTCGAAGCCCTACGTCGCGGTGCCGCTCCCTCCACCTACGCGCAAGCGCTGGCCGCCCGCACCGACGTCGTCGCCACCAGCGTGCACTGCGCGGGTAAATACTGCCTGTCCCGCGCACTGGCCACCACCCTGCTCTGCCGGATGCGCGGAGTCTGGCCGACCTGGTGCACCGGGGTGCGCACTTCGCCCTTCGCCGCTCATGCCTGGGTCGAGGTAGCCGGTCAACCGGTGGGGGAACCGACCGACACCGCCTCCTACCGACCCATCCTCACCGTCCCGCCTTCGCGATAACGCCCATATAGCCCGAAAGCTCTACTCCCCGATCACGTGCAGGAGACAACGACACTCGACTCCGGGGTTGTATCCCTAAGGGACTGAACTGTGTCCGAGGGTGACTTGCGCACTAACCACCCGCCTCACGCCACCCGCCTCACGCTCGATGACGCTGGGTGATTGTATCGCTACGGCGATGCCCATTGGGGGTCACTGTGGAGATGTCTTGTGGCCGCACGAGTTCGTCCCAGGTCCATTAATCGCGGCGATGGGTTGTGGCAGGGGATCGTGGTTATCGAAGATGAGCCTGCACGAACGGGATCGCGACCGTCTCCAGTCCTCCCGGCACGTCCAGTGTTGGATGGACGTTGACCTCGAAGACCACGCCGCCGTTTTCGGTGGCGAGATCGACGCCGCCGAAGGGCAGGCCCAGCGATCGCGTGGCGGCGACGGCGAGGCGGCGGTACTGCGGCGGAAGGTCCTCGGTGGGGATGACCGTGGAGATCGCACCCCGTGACTCGTTGCACGGCGCGTCGGGATCGACCTGCACGTGTTCGCACACTCGCAGTACGCGGTCGTGCAGGACGACGACCCGAAACTGGTGACGGTGCCCGTCTTTGGTGACGTTGCGGGCGTCGCGGGAGAGCAACCAGTCCTGGTCCGACGCTGCATAGTGCCCGAGTGCGGCGCGCAGGTGTGTACGGGTGGTCAGGTGAAAGACGTTGGTGCCGCCCGCTCCTACCGTCGGCCGCGCCCAGGCGTCTTGGCCGAGCCGTTCGAAGGCATCCAGCGCCGTGCCCAGATCCGGCCGGCACAACGGGATCGTCTGCATCTGCGCGATGCCGTCACGGTGGAAACAGTCAACGGTGCGCCGTTTGTCGGTGGCATCGCGCCAGGCATCCGGGTCCGCGCCGAACGACAATGGCCTCCCGGGTGACAGTTGCCGCTGGAAGGCCACCAACCGCCCACGGTCGGCCGGAGGAATCTCGTAAACGATCAGCACCTCGGGCCTCACGACGAACCCCTCCGATGCCACCTCCATCCAGAACCCGGTCTCGCCGAAACTCACCCGGCCACTACCTCCGCGCATGAAATGCCGGGCATCGATCGACAACGGCGGCGCCCCGGTGAGAAGTTCGACGGCCTTCTCCAGCGGGACGCGACTGCCCTCCCCCGAGCCGTGGTCCGTCATCAGCACGACAGTGCCCGTACCCATCCGCTACACCGCTCCTCCACCATGGATACCGAACGATTCCCTCGTTGGCCCAGCCACCGCAACAACAGCGCGCCTGACCTCCGAGATCACGCAGGTCGCACCCTTCCTTCCATGACGACCAGGCGCACCTCTGCGAGCACCACCGTAGGAGACGATGTTCGTCGCTGCCGGGATTAACGCACGCGGGTGTCAGCCTGCCGCCAGACAGACAAGCCAAGCGGGTGTCGCGTCACGTCGGTGAGTTCGTCTTCTAACAGGCGGCGGCAGGGATCAAGGTGAGCACCGTACGCGATGAACGCCCCCCGTCGGCTACGCCTCGATGTCACCGACGTGAAGGGACACCCATTTGCTACCACATCATGATCCACATCGTGCCTGGAAGTCGTCCCGGAGCGAAGGTCCGCCGTGCATCGTTTGCTTGGAACCGTCATGGTGTGCCGCTGAACCGCGCGCCGGTGTGCGCGCTGCTAGTGATGACGGCCCGCAGGTGATTGGCTGGCAGCTGGCGGGTCAGCGAAGCTTGGTCAGCGTTACACGCCTGCCGACCGGGTGTGGCTGGC
>DATNDR010000086.1:0-89002 GCA_035606945.1 Pseudonocardiaceae bacterium | reverse complement strand
CTTTGGACTCCACGGTGGAGCTGCATATCGCCGATCTCAAAGGCGACGGGGACTGGTCGATGTTCGCCCCGCGTGCGGTGACCCTGATCGAGGGCAGCGCCGACGAGCACGCTACGGCCACCACGCAGATGCTCGAATGGGCAGTCGGGGAGGTCGCGCGTCGCTACGACGCCAAACGCGCCGCCGGGATCGTCGGGGCCATCCCCCGGGAGGTCTCCCGCCGCAAAGGCTCTGGGTTTCACCCGGTCTACCTGATTGTGGATGAGTGTCAGGTGCTCTATGGCGCACCACACCCCATCGGCGGTGTCAAGGACGACGCCCGGGCCTGGCGGGCCGCCAAGAAACTGCACGACCAGGCCCGCGCGGTCAACGTGCACCTACTGCAAGCCACCCAACGACCCGACGACCGCACTCTTCCGGCTCGGGTCCGCGAGGGCGCGCACGTGCGCTGCGCGCTGAACGTGCCCAACCACGAGACCGCCAAAATGATCCTCGCTGACGCCGCCGACAGGGGCGCCCGACCGCAAGACCTGCGCCCCGGCGCCGACGCCGGCACCGTCGTCGCCACTGGAGAGGTGGAGGACATCCCCAGCGGACAGGCCTTCGCCATCGTGCGCACCCACTACGTGTCCACCAAGCAGGCCTATGCCGTGATCAGCCGCGCCATGGACATCATCCAGCGCTCCGGCCGGACTGTTGACGTCATCGAAGCCGGCGAGCCTGAGCCGGCACGGGACCTGCTCGCCGATGTCGCCGCCGTCCTGGACGGTCACGACAAGCTGCGCTCCGCCGACGTACTCCACCACCTCCGGGCACATTGGCAGTCAACCTACGACGGCTGGTCAGCCCAGCAGTTCGCCACCGCACTCGAAGACCGTGGGGTCGAGGTCAAAAAACGCAGCCTCGACGGACAACCCGGCCAGCGCGTCATCCTGATCGCCGACGTCACCACCGCACTCCACACCCAACACCCCGAATCCGGCCAATCCTCGACTGGCCCACAGTGAGGCAGGAAGCGGGGCACCACGCCCCGCGCAGGGCACATGCCTCATCCCCACGCGCGCTGTCTGCCCTACCGATGACCTGCGGCAAGGCAGACAACCCGGCGAAGGCACATCAGCGCTGAGCACCCCGAAACCGCCACTTTCGATGCCTCCCGTGGGACGCCCCGACCTGCCTCACGGGCCGCCCCCCAACCCGATCATCTCGTGAGTACCAGCCCAATCCGAGCAACCTGCGACTCATGGGCCCCACTGCGAGGCATAGGCACAGCAAGGTTTGGTGGCGGGGCTGATTCGCGCTCCCGCAAGCGAAGGGAGGTGATACCACAACGACGAAACGTAGAAAGAAGCCAGAAGCCAGGGAGAAGGTGATAATGCCCACGCCGGAAGAGTGGGCGGAACAGCAGCTAAAGAATGCACCCCACCGATCATACGAATGGGCGAGAAGGGTAGCGCGCATCTACTGTTTCGAACTAGGCGATGACCCCGGAATAGGATGAAACGTGGCCCGGTGGAGTTCCCATCGGGCCAGGTTTTGTCTGTCTGAGCTTAGTTATTCGGCTTCGCCGTTGTCTTCGCTGAATACCGGCACGATCTGATCCGGATGAAACTGGCCGCCCCTACCCGATGGCTTGATGATGACAGCAGTGAGCGTCTGGGCTATCGCGGCCTGCTTCTGCTCCATGGTGAAATCCGCCTTATCCCATTCCTCGGCCAGATTCGCCACCGCGTGCCGGCGGGCCTGCTGCCGACCCTCATACTGGCGTCGCTCGCGCTTAAGCTCAGCCTCCACCGCCTCCATGCGGGCCAGCGAGGGAAAATGCCGCTCGGCCGAAATGTTACCTGCTTCGAAGTTCCTCTGCTGGGTGTTGATGCGTTTTTGCAGATCCGCAAGTTCTTCCGTTTTCGGCCACGGCGGGAAATCTTCGAGCTTACGGAACTGAATTTTCTGCTGCTCCGCGATCACCAGCGCTTTGATGTACGTGTTGACTGGTTCGGCAGCCCGCGTCACGCCGCCGCATCCGCCGTTCCCACTAGCTGGGCATCGATAGTACTCTTCAAGCTCCCCACGCTTATTGCGTCGGTGTGAGCCGATCATCCGGGCGCTACACTTGCCGCACCGCAAGAACGGAGATAGCAGGTAAACGGTCCGCCGCCCGCGTCCCTTAGCTCCCAGCCGCGACGGCCTGGACTGTGGTGATGATCCCCATTTCGCTACCACGTCGTCATATTCATCTTCAGTCAGGATTGTTTCCCATTTTCCCCGGACCTTGTTCCCGTCAGAGCCGAACAACATCACGCCCTGGTAGACTACAAGGCCACAGATACGCGGATTCAGATACATCCTCCGAATCGTTGTCCCCCGCCATTCGCAACCCCTCACGGTCGGTATTCCGCGTTCATTCCACTCGCGGGCGAGAGTCAGCGGGCTAACCCCAGCTAGAATGCGCGGTAGCTCGCGTCGAATATATCCAGCCTCCCGCTTGTTGAGCCGAATACGATCCTTGCGCCAGCCGAACGGGCGCTTAGGGCCACCATGATGCCTGCCTTCCATCGCGGCGTGGCGTTGACCGTTAGCAACGCGCCGTGACGTGTTCCGCGATTCCTGATTCCGCTGATTGACCAGGCTCCGCGCCGCCGAGATACCCGCGTCCGTGGTCAGGTCAATATTGCCCGTCAGACTAGCGACGTAAACTCCATACAGTTCAACCGTATCTATTAGATCCTCCAGCGTTCGCGGGTCACGCATCGCCCGATCAATATCCGGCACCATAAGCGCGTTACAATCACCACGCCGTAGCGCGGTCAGGACCTTTTCCCATTCCGGCCGAACTACCCTGTAACCAAAAGTGCCATCGGGCAAGCCGACCCGCCTGCGTTTAAACGCGGAGACGGCGTTCTCGGGAATCTCCCGGTCGATCCGCCCGCCTATCCGCGCCACCTGCGCGCGAAGGTCGGTGAGCTGGTTGTCTATCTGCCGCTCGCGGTCGGTCGACTCGCGTGCGAGCAGGACCCAGATCAGCTGGTCAGGGTCTACGTTGACGAGGGTGCGCCCTCCGGTACGGCGCGGTGCGCTGGCAACCATGACGGTGAGTATGCACTAGGAGAACGTTGAGCACATCGACCGCGCTGCCTTCCACTTGGCGTTGTACGAGGGAGTGCGGGGAAACGATTAGCCGGGATGTGCGCTTTCGCCAAGCGAAGCAGCCACAGCTGAATCCTTCGATGTGGATGAGGTCCACACAGTCGTCGCAGACTCGGTATCCGACCAGCGGAGCATCTGCGCCCGGTGCCGCGCGCTGGAATGTAAAACCACCCAGCTTGGCGTAATCTAGTAGCCGTTTTGCGATCACTACATCCGGGCTATCGGCAGGTTCCTGTGGGTGCATCGCTTAGCACTGTCCCGTTGCGGAGCCCGGCTGGATTGTTTGATGCTTTGGCGTGATCGTCCATATCCAATCAGGCCCGACCGGTCTTCCTTGGCCTATCCACCAGGGGTATGCGCTTTCGGCCTCGTCCCAAAGGCGGCGAATACCTTTCTGGCGAACGAGGAGCCTACCGTCGCCGTCCGGGACCACGGAGGCCCATGAGCAGGATACGGGGCCCCGTAACCAGACGAATTTGTTCTCTTCCGTGTTGTAGCGGCAGGACGGCAGGGCCACGCCCAACGCCCAACGGGAGACGATGTCTGAGAACATCAACCAGGGCTTTATCTTGGTGGTGCTGCGGTCGGCGGTGTCGTCTTGCCAGTCGAAATCGTCATCCGGTGTCTGTGCGGTGCGCTGTGAACGCACTTCCATGAATTGGACGCCCATCGGAACCATCCGGCCGGTGGCAGTGCCGTCCTCGTTGACGATGAAGCGGACCAATGGTCCTGATGTGAGGTCAGCGCGAACGGGCGTGACGATGACACCGCCCGGCTTCGTCTGTTGCAGCCATGAGTAGGGAACGTGACCAAGATGCACGGTTGCTGTGGATATGACGCGATCGAAGGGGGCGGACTCGAAAGCACCAGTCGTAGCGTCACCGACCACGGTACGAACCCGATCGAATCCGGTGAGTCGGTCGCGCGCGTTTTCGGCCACTTGCTGGTCTATCTCGACTGTGGTCACGTTACCCGATGGTCCGACGATCTCAGACAGCAGTGCGGCGCTGAATCCTGTGCCGGTGCCGATCTCCAGTACTGAATGCCCCTTCTTGACGTCGAGGTGGTCTAACATCCCAGCCACGGTAGAAGGCATCGACGCCGAGCATGTGGGTATCTCTCCGACATCGGGCCACTGTGTACGGCCATCGTCGAACTGGGTCACGATAGCAGAATTGGAGTAGACAGCACGCATCCACATGTCAGGCTGCGATGCCCGATCGATAGGCTTCCGGTCAACCCAGATCCGGTCAGGAATGAACCACTCACGACGTACGGTGTGGAGTAGACGACCGAACTCGACCGGAAGGCTCCCGGCCGAGTTCAGCTCCTTCACCAGCGTATCAGTGCTGGCAATCCCCACTTCTCGTCTCCACTCTCCACAGTGTGACCGTCTGACCCTTTGTCCAGATGATCAGTCTGCTTATCATCGTCGCCGCTGTGTCTGTCTTCAGCCATTTTTCACCCTCGCCTCCAACTTCCCGACCCTCGCCGTCGGGCGATCTATCTCTAGGAAAGGAAACCGCAGGTTGGCCCGTCAAGACACCCAGCAAGACAGTGATCTTGACAGGACAGGTGTCCCTGTTCAACTGGGACGTTCTGCGGAATCCTGGGGGAGGCGATACGGTCTGTGAACCCCGGTGGAGAGGAGTCACCGTACCGTCGAGGCTTCGTAGCCAGCGACAGGAGCAGCAGCAACTATCGGCTGAGTTACGTGCTCAGCACAAGACGTGGGCTGAGGTCGCTGCTGTCTTCTGCACGCGGTATCACCTGAATATGCGTGCTGCGCTGCGGATGGCTCACGGCTTGAGTCAACGGGAAGCAGCCGAGCGTTGGAACAGTCATTGGCCCGCAGATGTGAAGACTTTCAAGAATTTCTCGTATTGGGAATTGTGGCCCTCTTCAACTGGGTACGCCCCCTCACTTGATGTACTCACGAAACTTGCCGAATTGTACGAATGCGGGATGGCGGACCTGCTCTGCGATTGCGCAGATTTCCGTTATCGAGATTCCTCCTGCCGAGCCTTAAGGAGTTTTCCGAGACTCCCGGCGATATTCTCCGATGGACTGTCTCCGCAGCTTCCCGGTGACACCGAACATGGGATGACCAACTTTTCTGAACTTGTGTCTAGATCGGAGTCGGTTGACGTGCACGAACTCGCCCGAATGGTGACAGCATGGGCTGATCACACGGGTGATGGAATCTCTCGACGGGCGCTGCTTCTGAAGCTGAGTGCCGGTCTGTCGATTGCGGCACTATCCCCGGTGGAAATAGATGAAACAGGGGGGTTTTCTTCAAATGGTCAACCGCTGGATCTGTCGGCTTTTTCGGGAATTTGGCGGAGTCGCTACATTTATCCGAGTACTGGCCGCGGTGGTGATTTCACCGGCGATCATTATGTTGTTTTCCGGCAGCAGCAAAACCGACTAGTTGGTCAAAGTCTGCCGCATTCGACGGGATCGCAACTCCGACTAGAACTCGTACTCGAACCGCCCGTGGCCACTGGGTCCTGGCGTGAATCAACGTCCTCGGCAGGATACTACAAAGGCGCCACCTACCACGGCGCATTACAGCTGGTCATCGATCCGAGTGGGCGAAGCATACATGGTATGTGGCTTGGCTTCAGTCGTGACTTCAAAATCAACTGCGGACGATGGGAGCTGATCTTGGAAGACAATTCCACCGCAAAGGCGACACAACGCTCCTATCACATGAAAGTATAGGTCGCTCGACGTTTTCCTACCCGGTCTAGCCGGTGATCACGGCCACAATTCTTTTACCTGGGTTGAACGCACCCCGGTCGGCAAGTGCGAAGATGCCATACATCATTTTCGCAACATACACCCAATCGAGGGTTATCCCGTGCAACTGCGCGAACGATGATATGAATTCGTCGAGTTGCAGTGTGTGACGCGCGAACCCTCCGAAATGAAATTCAACTTCAATTGACCAATTGTCGAGGACGGTGCCGACCGATTGGCGTTGCAACTCGGCAACATCATCGACCAGAAAAGTTCCGCCCCTGAGTGCGGAAAAGCCTACGGCGCACTGCCCCTGACGAAGCGCTGCCGAGATCCCAGCAAGGGTACCCCCTGTTCCACATGGACAACAAATGACATCAAAATCAACATCGATTTCGCCCACCAACTCTTTGCAACCTTTGACCGCTAAAGCGTTACTTCCACCTTCGGGGACGAGGTAAAAATTTCCGAAATGTGCCCGAAGGTCTGCGATGACGGACGGATCAGTCTTCTCCCGGTACGTGCGGCGATCCATGTAGGTGAGTCGCATTCCATGGTTTGTGGCGTACCGGAGTGTACTGTTGAGACGGAGATGTTCCTCGCCACGAATAACCCCAATTGTGTTGAAGCCGAAATAGTGACCAGCTGCGGCAGTCGCTCTGATGTGATTCGAATACGCCCCACCGAAGGTCAACAGCGTACTCATGCCTTGGTCTTGGGCGGCTCCGATGTTGTACTTCAGCTTACGCCATTTATTACCTGGTAGCTCTGCATGAATCAGATCATCGCGCTTCAGATAAAGGCGTAGACCCCGTGACTCCACACGCGCGTCCCGGATCTCAACGAGCGGAGAAGGAAGCTGCAAGGAAATCATGCCATTGACTCGCATCGTTGCAGGTCGCCGACTCGTCTGGTCTGAGCGAGGCAGGTACAAGTATCCTACCCGGCCCGCTGAAACCGACCGAATTCGGTTGGTAGCACCCGGTCTGCCTCGCCGAGGTTGTCTGCCTCGCGGCAGCTCAGGGCCAGGGCAGGCACCGAAGCGAGGAGCGAGGCATGTGCCTCACGCGGGTGCTAGTGCCTCATCGTCTGCCTCACCCCGGATCGGCCGGGGAACCGCCGGGTTGGGAGGGCAGCGCGATAAGAGGGTCTACCCCCACTACCGTGCAGGTCAGAGCCCTTTACCCGGGGGGTCTACCGGGGTAAAGGGCCCCCTCTACCGAGCGAGGTCGGATAGAGCCTCCGTCTGAGGACCGCCGATTGTTGCCAGCAAGGGGGCACCGCCTTTCAAACCAGTACGGGGAGCATGCGTTCGAGGGTGACAGGCCCCCGTGCTGGCCTCGGAACTGCGGTCTGGATCGCTCTTGCCGAGGTCATGTCGTGGTGTATGAACGAGGCTTGACATGGTCCACAGCGATGCCCCGTTCGACCAGCAGCTCCTCCACGTCGCGGTAGGAAAGCCCGTAGCGTAGGTACCCACCGTACCGCCAAGGTGATCACCTCCGACGGGTACCCGGAAACCGGCGAATCCAGACCTCGGTGTGGACACTCGGGTAGGGCGACGACGCATCAGCCCAGCCTGCCCGCTCGCAGTGATCCGCCGATGCAACTGTGCGCCACATATACATTTTCATTTTACCCCGGTGAACCGCCCTTGGGTCAACCAATCGAAACGTGGTTTAGCATTACCGCCCGGAGGTCCATCCGTCGCGGCACATTCACCAGCGTCAAAGCCCTGATTAAGCAGATACGGCGACTACATCACACGCTGGAACAGCAGCGTCAAACCATTCTCTGGACCGCCGCCGCCGGGGAAATCCTAGCCAAAGTCTGCCTCGTCGAAATCAACATCTAAAAATTTGACAACAACGCTAGATAAACAAAGCGGACTCACGACACGCTAGTTGATCTAGACGGAACTGCCCCGAGAAGAGCGGGACGAGATCTCCACGGAACCCACGCGATCCTCGCAGTCCCAGCACCAGAGATAAGCCGCCCCCCACAGCATTTGATCGTCGTCCCGGACCTGCGTTCCGTTGCACTTCGGGTAGTCCGCTCTGTGCGCATCTATGCCACGCACCTCGCCTTCTTTGGCTGGCCGCAAGGTACCGGATCTTCGGATCCGGATCAGGTAGCTGGGCTTCTCATCCATCGTGGCCATCCTCGAATTCGGGCTAGAGAATCATAATGCTGGCATCTCCAGGAGATGTAGCGGTGACATCCGAATTACCAGTGATCGGAAAAGCGGACGGCCAGTTCCTGGAGAATTTAGTGCGTCTTCGCTCGACGGTTGTGGTCGACAGCGCCGCGCTCCCTCGCGAGTCTCATAACCAGGAGCTGTGTCCGGTGCACGATGATCGCAGCAGCAAGCCGGAGATCATCCCATTGGTCGCCGCCCCTGCCGGCTTCGAACGGTTGTTCGTTGGTTGGTCGACCGGCAGAGTGGGAGACGGTGCGCGCAACGGTGGGCCAGGAGCGCCCGGGCATTGATCAAACACACCACCTCTTTAACTTCTGTGACTCACAGTAGTTAGTACACCGTTAATACTACGCTCGGTCGTGGACAATCTTGCGATACAAGGGTGTTGCACATCTGCACATAGTGTAGCGGAGATCCGATAGCTCCATGTGGATTCTCGATCGGGTGAGGGGTCTGACCGAAGTACCGGCCCTTCACCCCTAAAGCCAAGGCAAGCCGTGTGCGGTGGTGTGCACCAGAGGGATCACCTGGGTCGATACGGTGGCGAAGGTTGCATCCGCCGTCCCCTGAGCCAGTAGAACACCGAGTTGCCGGGGTTTAACGGGATGGTAGCTCGCCAGATGTCTTTCTTGCCGCGCACATGGTCATCAGACCGGGCGGCCAGATCCCGCCAAGCAATCACAACGAGGACGACCTGGATTGGCACAATGACCGCTAGCAATCTTTTCCGATGAGGGGTCATGATCTTGATCTGGGTCTCATGGTCGGGTGTTAGTTGGTACGGACGGTTCCTTACCTCAGAGGTGTCGGGGCCGAATCGGGAAGTCCATAGGCGCTACGGGTCGGTGGATAAAGACCTCAAAGCGCCTTCTTCGGTAATCTGATTGAGATTCGGAGCAGCGGAAGATTATCTGAAGCGTTGCGCTAGCTAACGAAAATTCACTGACGGACGGGGGCTACACTGACCGGAGTCGGGACGCCAATAGGGTCTGCTCATTACTTGAGGTCGGACACCGATCTTATGGATGCAGTCGACATCTACGTCTAGCGTTGGCGCATCCTTAGGTTGATGACCAGCAGGAAAAAGCAGATCACACCGGAATCGCCATGAAGTCGTTTGCTGGTCTGGATCAGACTGCTTGAGTGAGCTCATCGAAGACCATCGCGACACGTAGCTTCGGTGGTCCATCAACGGCGAGTTCGTAGTGGCCACGGCGATATTATGCATAAAAGCGAGCCCGGCGATGACAATCCGGGTGCTAACGTCGGTTTTTAGACCGCGCATCGGCCGCAGCCGTCGTTTCAACTGCGCGTCGTCTGCTTCGATCCGATTGTTGGCGTAGCGCTCCATGCGATGCCACGCCTTGGGAAGGACCTCTTCGAGCACCGGAGGTAGCATCCAGCCTGGTCGGTGACCACCTCGACCGGCGCCACGACGGCGCTGACCAGCGCACGGTGGGCAAACCGTCGGGCTGCGCCGCTGTCCCGCCGAGGTGAGACTTACACATCGATCACCTGGCCATACTCATCCACGGCCCGGTAGACATATCGCCAACAGCCGGCGACCTTGATGAAAGTCTCATCGACTTGCCAGCGCGACCCGATCGCGTGCCGGGCGCAGCGGGAGCTTCAGCCAGAATGTGCGTGAACCGCTGGACCCACCGGTAGAAGGTGAATCGCTGGGTGCAGCGATTCACTCCGCTGCTGATCGAGGCGGCCCGGCCCTGCCGGCACTGCCGCGGTGACAGGTGGTTCGTGAACGAGACCTATGAAAAAGTCGCCGGACGGTGGATCTATCTGTACCGAGCGATCGATCAGTTCGGGCAGGTCATTGCCGTACTGGTATCCCAGAAACGGGATCTAACGACCACCCGCCGGTTCTTCACCCGCGCCCTCGAGCACGGCCCACGACCCGGCGAGGTGACTACCGGCCGGGCACCGGCCTACCCGCGAGTGCTCGATGAGCTGCTACCCGCCGCGTGCCATGTCATGGCGCATACGCGAACAATCCCCTCGAATCCGATCATGGATGGCTCAAGGCCAGAGTGCGGCCGATGCGCGGACTCAAACGGCTGCGCTCCGCCGCGTGATCAGCACCGGCCACGCGTTCCTCCAAAACCTCCGCCGCGGCCACTACGAACTCGGCGTCGATACCGACCCGAAACGACAGCTCCTGGCGGCGTTCACCGAACTCGCCCTCGCCATTTGATCGCAGCCCACGCAGACTTGCCACGCCCGCATCGCGTCAACGCAACAGCGCCGCCGACGCGACTGACCTTCGGTCAAGCACCGTGGCGCGCTGTGCAGCACGTCAGGCTCAGCCCCACAGGATCGGCGACATCACCGGCGCCCCGCCCTCGTCCTCAAACCGAGCTGGAAGTGACATTCGCTGAGAAACCTGAGTGCCCTGGCCGAAAGGCGCGCTTGCGGCTCAGGTCCTACGCTTTCAAGGCAGAGGAGAGCCCGGCCGTGCACGGACACGGTGCGTCGCCGCGGGGAGCGAGCACTCCGAAAGGATGGACACGACGTGGATGTGTTGCGGGCCGGAGAAAGCCTGGGAATCGACCAGAAGCTCACCTCCAGCAACGGCAAGTACACCCTGATCATGCAGGGCGACGGGAACCTGGTGCTCTACGCGCAGGCCAACACTCCGGTCTGGTCAACCAGAACTCAGGGCAAGGGCGCAGTCCGTGCCAGCTTGCAGGATGACGGTAACCTGGTGCTCTACACAAAGGAGCAGGACAGGTGGTTTCACAAAGATGCAGCCGCCGCAGTCTGGGCCGCCCACACCAGCGGCGAGAATGTCAGGCTCGTCCTGCAGGACGACCGTAACCTGGTCATTTACACCTCAGACGGTCGCGCGCTGTGGGCGTCGGGCACGGCCCTGGCTGGGACAGCCGAAGCCCCGGCTGCGCCGACTCAGGCCCCAGCTGCACCGACTCAGGCCCCGGCCCCACCGACTCAAGCCCCGGCAAAGCGGATCTATACGGTGGTGAGCGGGGACACCCTGTGGGCGATCGCGGAGAGGTTCTACGGTAACGGTAGCGAATATCCCAAGATCGCCTCCGCCAACGGCATCGCCAATCCGGATCTCATAATGGTCGGGCAAGAGCTCACCATACCCGAGTGACTCAAAAAGGCACTGTTGCGTTCGCCGATGGCCGGCTCGGGCAGGCTGTGCTGATGCGCAGTCGCCACTCTCGGCTGGCAGTGCCGCAATCCAGCTTCGTCGGGTTCCGCTTCCCGCCGGAGGTGATCACGCTTGCGGTGCGCTGGTATTTGCGGTACGGATTGATGCCCCTATGGATGTCAAGGCGCTGAATGCTGCTGGGTCAGGATCAGGGCTGAGCTTGATGAGCTGGTAAATCTCGCGCGCGACGTAGCGCTATAGCCAGCGGATCGCTTCGCGGGCAGTCTTGCCTTCGGCGATGCGGCGTTGGATGTAGTGGCGGCTGCGATTGTCCCAGCGCAGCCGGGGTAAGACGATGGAGTAAAGGCGCAGTTTGCTTGCCGGTCCCACCGCGATTGAGTCGACGGCGCTGGGCCTCGCCCGAGGACGCCTCGACCGGACTGACACCGCACAGGACGGTGAAGGAGGTCTCGCTGTGCAGTCGTTCGGGTTGTCTCCAGCGGCGATAAGCAGCACGGCCGCGGCGTGGTGGCGGGCCGAGCCGAGCAGCAGCCAGGATCCGGAAGGGTTTTCCCGGGCCACGCGCAGCACCAGCTTGCGAATCTCACCGGTGATCGGTGGACGGCCCGACCGGTGCGGATAGATCCATCGTTGGGTGACCAGGGCACGGCATGTTCAGTTCTCATTTGACCGGCACGTGAGACAGGTGACGCCAGAGCAACACCCCATCCACTGACTCGGGCTCCCTGCCGATGAGGTTGGTGGCCTGCTTGCGCAAGACGTCAAAGTTCTGCGCTGGACCGAGCACGACCGTGCAGGCCTTCCATCGGTGCAGGTCGGCGACGAAATCACTGCGCATCGCTTGGGTCAGCTGCCGCAGCTGGCCGTCGGCCATGACATCGGAAAACAGCGCACCGGTCTTGCTCGGTTGACCGCCTACATAGGCTCGCCCGTTCGCGCCGGGACCGATGAAGTACCCGCCAGGCATTGCGAACGACATCCCGGCCGCCTGCTGCCACAGCATCGCGTCGGGGGATGTACCGCGGGGAAATGGCAGGATCAGCGCACTTCCGCCGGGACAGGCCAGGTCCTGGGTTGCCCGGTGGGTAAAGAATGCCGGGATCGTCGGCGCATCCCTACCTGGCAACGGGGTGGGAAGTAACGGGAGAAGCGCGATCGTCACCGCGGTCAACCCAACGCCCCGGACCGAGGTTTGCTGATCGAACGCCTCGTCCAGCGCGAAGGCCAGCGCCGCGCCAAGCAATCCAGCAGTGAACAGAGCAAATCGAGTAGTTATGACGTGCTCGAAACCAGGAAGCCCGCTGAGCAGCTTCCACGGCAGCCAGACGCCCTGCTTCTTGCCGAAGATTGTCAGCCTCTCGCCCAACGCCAGCACGGCCACCACCAGCGCCACCAGCATCGGGATACGCACCCAGACGTTGCGCCAGCGCAACACCAGCACCAGCAGGCATAGCACAATCAGCGGCCAGCCCAGGTAGGCGGTGTGCTCTTCCGACCTTCCGGGGAAACCGTTGGCCTGCTCGATGGCCGAATGCCAGGCGAATACCTGTCGCTCGGTCGGCACCACGTAGCCGGCCAGATCGGCCGGGTACTCGGAGGTGGTGAACGGGCTGCCCTTCTGCTGCAGCGGGCCCAGCAGCTGGTAACCAAGCGGTACTCCGGCGATCAACCCGAAGGTGCCCAGCGCGGCCAACGCCCTACCGGTCACCAAGCGCGCCCTGCGCAACGCCAACCTCGGGTAGCTGAATACGAACATGAGCGTCAACAGCCCGACGACCACGCCGGTGTCAAATAGCACCTCCTCACCGACTAACACCTGGGCGCCGGCGATCACGCCGAGCAGCACGGACAGCTTCAGGTGCGGATCCTCGCTGATCATGATGCGCACGGCGAGCAAAATCAGCACTGGCACGAGCACGTTGAAGACCAGATTGGGATGGCCGAGCGCCTGAGCCATCATCGCGGGCGAAAAGCCGAACAGCGCGCCGCCCAGCGCAGCTGGCAACGCACGCACCGACATAGACCGCAGGCACCAATACGCCGCTGCGGCCGAGCCCGCCAGCCCCAGCGTGGTGAGCACGGTGACGGTGCCCAGCCCGCCGAACAGCACGGTGACCGGCGCGAATAGCAGGCCTGGCAAGGCCATGCCGTTGTTCCACATCAGGTTGATGCCCGTCGGCGCATCGAGCTTGTCGCTGAACAGCGGGAACTGGCCGTTGAGCAGCGCGTGCGGCGTCCAGTTGAGCAGCCAGGAGAACAGCGTCATGTCCGAACCGTTGATTGCGGTGACTCGCATTCCCAGCGGTGACCACCACGACCAAGTCAGCAACAACGCCAGCGCTGCGTAGCAGCTCAGCACGATTGCCGTCGGCCAACACGGGTTAGTCGACCGGAGCCTCGACGGCTCGGTCATGAGAGTCTTGTTCGAGTTCGTGGTGACTCCGTCCGACGTTCGCTCAAGCACTCGACTCTCCATGGATGCGCAACGCCGAAGGATAGGGTCGGCTGCGGCACCGGCCTGCGCACGCCCCAGTACTAATGGACAAGCGCATGCATCTAAGGGCAGATCAGGGCCGGGGTTCGGTCGTCCTGATGTAGAGGCCTTGGGGTGCTCCGGGGGTGTGGACAGGTCGGAAATGCGTCCGGAAGTACGTGGTCAGCAGCGGTGTCCAGGCGATCCGGCGATGATTGAGATCGGACACCCAGACGTATTGTGCGTGGGCGAATGCCGCGGCCCACAGCTGCCGGACTGCCGGCACTTGATCGGCTCCGGTGACTCCGTTGCGGCCATGGCTGAGGCTGTAATCGGTGCCGATGGCATCGACGAGGACAGGGCAGTCGGGCACTGTGGAGACGAACCGGTTGGCGGCGATCGTGAACGATGCGGTGTCGGTGAGCACGCAAGCACCCGGCGTGATGACCAGTTCTGCCGCGCGGGCAGGGTTGTACGCGTGCTCCGCTGTGGTCAGGTTGCGAACCTGGGCAACCGTCAGCACGGCGATCACGACAAGCGCCAGGCCGGCTCCGGTGTATCGGGCACGTCGCGCCCATTTAGTGGCGAGGACACCGGCTATCGGTGGCGCCAACGTGATGGCCAGGAAGGGTACGAGGAAGGCGGTGTAGTGGTAGTAGAAATCGGCAGGATACAGGAACGCGGTTACTATGCCCACGGTGGTGGTGAGCGCGAACCATTGCAACGCGGATAGGGAATGCCCCGCGATAAGCGCCGCGCGGGCGTAGCAGAAGATGATAAGAATCGAGACTGTGACCGAGACGGCTAACACCATTGCAGAGCCCATATCAGCGTGCGTAAGTCCGGTCATGCTCGCTAGCCGTTGCCAAGTAGGTACCCTGACATCGTCTACCCGGCTAAGCTGGGCGACGATAACGTTGTTGATGAATGATTTCGGCGCGGTGGCAGCAAACGGGATGATAGGAACAAGAAAACCGACCGAAACACCAATCCCGAATGTGACTGCGGCGCGGCGGCGCCTCAGGCACAGTGCTGCCAAGGCCAACACCGGTACGATGGCCCAAAGCTTGATAACACAGGCAAATCCGAATGCTGCCCCACCCCACCACAGCATCTTGCCTTGCCTGAGCGCATCACCATCGAAGACGGCCACCATTCCCGTCAAGCAAAACAGGATTAGCCATGGCTCGAGCAGGAGAGTATGAGCCGCCGCGACGGCGTCCGGAAAGACGGCAAGAAGTCCGCAGGCCACCGCGACCCAAAGCGCTCCACGGTGGCGAACCAACCAGCCCAAGAGCATGACGTTCGCGGCGCCGACGCATGCTGTCAGCACACGCGCGACCGCTAATCCACCGGCCGTGCCAATGGTTTTGGACAACACCGCCAGAGGTGCCATCAGCAGCATGATCCCAGGCGGATGTACCGCCACGAAATTCCGGTACGGCACGGCGCCGTGCACCATTCGTACCGCATCACCGAAGTACACCCCGTCGTCATATTCGGTCACGCCCATCAGGAAACCGGGCTGCGCCAACTGACCCAGGCGCAGCCCTAGACCGAGCACCGTCGCTGCGGCAATCACCGCAGTGGTTGCACGGACACAATGCTGTACGTGGCGACCGCCGGTCTTCCCTGATGCGTGCGCGATGGGCATGGTCGCTGACACCCCTGTAACATTAGCCGTCCACACAATCAACCTGGGACGGCGGGTTCTCACCCGTGTCGGTGTGCGCTCTACAGCATTCAGGAGCCGGCAAGCCAACCGTATTCTACGGTGTGGGTACCGAACTGGTCATCCACGTTAGGCGACCTGGGCATATTTGAACGTCTTACGAGGTACCAACCTTGCCGTCGTTGTCTGGGTCGTCGGATGGACTGATGAGGGCGAGGTAAACCTGTTCCGTGGTGACCTCCGCGGCACAACTTGCAGAGAGCAGTGCGTAGGCGAATTCCTCGCCACCATTCGGTCCCGAAAGCCACCACGCGGCGGCATCCACCAGCGTCCCGATCGAGGAGTGCCGCCTGGTCGTTAGGACATTTTCCGCCAGGCGTTGCAGCCATGCCGCAGCATTGCGTCCGGGCGGCGATTACTGCTGGAGAAGGCGGATCCCGCGTTGCAGCCGCTGGGGTGCCCCGGCGAGTCGGGACCCGATGCGGGACCCTCGTCACCGAATGTCAGAAACAGCCCGAAGCCGAGGATCGACAATTGGTCCTGGTAAGCGGCTGCTTCCAGCGTCGCGACGCCCGCGCCTATCGGCCGGCGCGCAGGTGGCCAACGATCTGATGGATCGATGCCGCCTCGACACTGCTCAGCAATGTGACGCTGGGCGGCTTGCTGCTCTGGCCGGTGCCGAGCCGGTCCACGGCGAACGTGGCGTAGCCGTGCCTAGCCATGTCGCGTCGGACCCCCGATCGGACTAACGTAAACGTAGATAGGCGACGGTGATGTCATCACGAACTTTGGTGCGTGGCCAGCGTTGCCCGATCGGGTCGCCGTCCTCAGCGGCGCGTACGCGTTGGATTAGTTCGCCTGGCCCGTGCTCTTCTAAGACCTTTGCGAGATCGGCCCAAGTGGCTAAGTGAAACCGGTCAACAAGGCGAGACGCACCATCACTGAGTAAAGCTATAGCCCGAAGGCCATGGACCGGAATTACCCCCGTGACCGCTTCAGTCGCCGCATGGGGATCTCCACTGGCTATCCAATAACCACCAGGGCGGTTGCGGTGCGCATAAAGTTCTTTGACGTATTTACGGTGCGCTATTTTATGATCTAAGCTAGCGGTTGGAACTTTGTCCATCGCGGCGCGGTACTGGCGTCCAACGCGTGCTTCCCGATCGTCGCTGATGACCTCCGGGTTGTTATCAAAACAGTCGAGCATTAACGTAGAGTCTCCCAATACCAGATATTCAAGGTCGGTGGCACTCGCTCGCATAGCCACGACAGTCGACGATGGACTTCCAGCGTAGTCCAGTTGACAGGTCGTTTCATGTAGGGACCGTACACGTTGAATAGATGTCGAAAGAGCTTTCGGTAACAAGGTGGATCCACTAATGATTTCGGTGATCAATATGGTGCCAAGTGTCTGAACGTACCAAACCACGCCGTGAAAACATCCTTGGTCTCGCTCAACCGCCGTTTGGGAACCGTCAAGAAGGACAGCCGCTCCCGGGGCCGCTATCACAAAGTCCTCATTATCGCGTCCAGCTTCCGCTGTGCTAGTTCCCAACAATATATGCATGAGCAATCTCTCCATACTGGAGGCGGTGGTCAATCGTGGAACACCCTCGCCGCCCGCAAGCGGAAAAGACTACTTATTATAGTCTCCACCGAATTGCTCGCCGAACTTTCGGGCGGCGACGGTGACCGCTGTAATGGTCTGGTATTGACTGGGTCCGACTAAAAGCTGGTGCGCCATTCGTATTGCTGAGCGTTCGCAGGAGGCGCGGCGATCAGGATCGGTAATTGTGTCGAAATCGGCCGTGTGGGCGAAGCCAAAGATGCGGCGGATTATCTCCGCGCCGCAAAATCCAAGCGTGTCGATGAACAACCTATCCAGATAGGATTCTCGTTCTTCCGCTAAAGCCGTTTGCCCGACGGGATCGGCGAAAAGCAAGGAAGGGTAAGCGTCGCCCGCGCCGGAGGTCTCCCAGAATGCGCAAAAATGAAGTCTGAAGTTTGTCCACACTTCGACTACGGTCTCCAGGAGCCATTCTTGTTGCTTGCTGCGCGGATCTTTGGGTGTACCGTGACCAATCTGAGCAAAGTAGTTAATCAGGAGGTGTGCAAGCAAGGTACCCACATCGAATCCCATTGGGCCGTAGCAGGCGAACTCCTGATCAATAACTCGAGTATCATCTAAAGAGACCATGATAGAGCCGGTGTGTAGATCACCATGGATCAACGCTTCGGCGTTGGCCAGGTACTGGGTCTTGAGTCTGGCCACGGCAATTTTAAGCCGGCTGTCGCGCTGAAGTTGGTATCGCTCGTCGTCCAACTGTGGGCTGGTGCAGCGGTTACGTGGGTGATCCCAGTAAGGTTCTGTGAAGACCATGTCCTCCATGATCTGACACATCTCCGTGTTGGTGTGAAATAGTGACATCAATATCCGCTTGTCGGGTCCTGCCAGCGCGAGGTCGGAGGTAAAAAACAACGACTGCGCTAAATAGCTGCCGATGTGCTCGGCGAAATTCGGATAGCAGGCACCGGCCACGAGGCCATGGCGCATCACGGTGAGCCCACCGAGATATTCAACGATCAGCAGCCGCAAGTGCGGGTCGTAGTGCAGTGGCTTCGGAACTCGGCCAGCGACGTATCGACCATGCTCAAGCAGAGCGCGATATTCAAAAGAGGTACGTTCAGGGGTTAGCGGCCATTCTGCACCGACGGCCCGGACGTAGGGTAGTGCCTGTTTAACGCAGACATCGCCCCCAGGACCGCGCACAGCGAAGACAAAATTCACATTACCATCGCCGATCTCTTGGACAACCCAATCGGCGGGCGCGCCGCCGAGCCGTGATGCGACCTCAGGCATCCTAGCCAGGTACGCGGGTAGGCTGCGTTCATCAAGCACTGGATAGTCGACGTCTTCGTGATCGGCCACGGATTGCTCCTTCGCGTAACATGTCGGCAGCAGCTAAGTAGAATGTCAGGTTGGAATCAGATAGGTGCCATCTCGGCGTAACCAGTCCGGCCACGTAAGGCCAAGATGGTATTGCAGTACGGACTCCGCCGAGCTCAGCGTGCCATTGACCGAGCCGGGATCACCGGTCCAGCAATCACTGACGATAAACACCGCATCGCGTCGCGACGGCCGACGGATACGCGGAATGATCTGTCGAGAATCGTATCCAGGCCGCCAAACGTGCCAAGCCCCATCGGGATTTGGCCAGTCCTGCCAGCGGGCAGCAATCGGTGGCGGCGCCCTCGTCACACCATGCAGTCGCATAACCATCGCATGAGCATGTTGAACCTCACTTATTTGCACAGCGGCAGAATCATCGAGTGCCGCAGGCATATGAAGGTCGCGATCGCGAAAGTGCTTATCCCACAAGCGCACAGCCGATCCACTTGGATAGGCCGCGAGCAGCATCGCCTGTCGATCCGTGCGGTAGCTCTCGGTCGCTGTCCCCCAGTACCACAACTGACGCAACGGTAAATCTGTTGTGCTCCGTCCGCTGCTAACGCCGACCTGCTTCCACCAGGGTGCTGGATAGACAAGGAACAACTTATAGGCGGGCACAGCCTTGACCGCGTCCAAGGCGACCCGGACGATAGGGCAAGCGAAGATAAAGGTATCCGAATCAAGCGAGCGCAAAGCGTTATGCGGCAAAGCCAACAGAACGACTTTAGCCTCAACCGTGGTGTATCTCCCGGCGCTCCCGACTTCCGCAAGCTGAAACGTTAATCGATATCCTTCCGAGCCGTCCCGAAGTCTGGCCCGGTCGAGTCGCTGTAGGCGATGACGTAGAAAGGTGCGCCCGCCGCCGGCGTGGAAACGGGCATGCACGGCACGAGGTAACGACTCAAACCCCGTAGACAGCCGCAGATACTCAACATCCGGAGGGGTATGAAATAATAAATCCAACCAGTTGGCCGCGTTTCCCGTCCATTGGCGGCAGTCATAACCGCCGGTATCTTCAATCAAACACATCGCTTCCGCGCTCAGCGTATGCTCCAGCACCGCCGACCACTCCTGGTCAAGCAGCCTGCGTCCGGCTACCCGAGCGCTTTCTCTGACATGAGCATAGTCGGCAGTGACCGCATCTGCCTCGGACCAATCGAATCGGGACTGCGCGGCGTGATGCCGTCGATACAACGCAAAGAATCCCGGTAGTGCTGACTCGGCAGCCAGAAAGCCAAGCCCAACACCGTTGCGTCCGCGCTCCTGCGGCCGCAGCCGGTATGGAAGCCGGTCCGATGCGGCGATGGTCAGCTCGTGCAGTCGTAAGCGGACCCCGCGTACATAAGTAAGGTTTTCGGGCCGGTCAAAAAAGAATGAAGTGATAAACTGCTCAAATCCGACGTAGCGAATCAGGTCGCAGACTAGATGGAGCTGCCGGTGAAACCGCATACCGCCCAAATCTGCCCATACATCCGGAACACCGGGTAGCTGGATCGAGTGCAACCGGCCACCGATCCGGTCGGACACCTCAAACAGCGCTACGGTCACCGGCCTGGTACGCGCGGAAGATCGCAATGGGGTCGTGGTGTGGAACTGCCCAGTACGGACAGCCTCCAGCAAGCGGAGACTGACATAACATCCGCCGATGCCGGCGCCAACGACGGCCACATCGACCTCTATCCCGCCGCCTCCCGCGTCTACCATGGCTCGTCCTCGAAGATCACTTCACATCACCTTTGGGTCATCAGCTGTTTACTTACTGTATAGCGTCAGTATATGCTGCGGACACATATAAAGCTGTAACCGCAAGTCGCGAGGGGTAGAAGTTATGATCTTCAGGGCGCACGTGCTCGGCTCGGTCACAAATGCCTACCGTGATATGTCGGAGTATTTCCGCGACATTCGCTCTTTCTTTGAGGTAATCAGCGTTCGGCTTTCTATTGCCGAATACGGCGTTCGGTTGCGCGCTATAGCAGGGAATGAACTATCTAGCAACGCTAACAGTTACCTGCTTTCTGATGATAGCTCCTATCCTTACTACCTATGGCTGCCGACATGGCTGGGTCGTTTCTACATTGATCCGGACCGGCTACCAGCCGGCACGCCGATCGATGATTGCCCGACCGCGCAGGCACGACTAATCGCCTTCGTGTGGCCATGGCTCGGTTTCAACGATGCGTATGTCAACGATGCCGACCAACCGGAGTGTTGGTTTGGCGTCACCATCCCACGCCCGGGCGATCCGAACGAACGCGTCCACACGACTGCCAACACCATCTTCAATCACTTCCGCATCGAGCGTACCTGCGAATCTGAGACCGAAGGATGGCTCACCGGTGGCTTCCGACGCAACGAGATCGGTTGCGACTTACATGGACACTGGTACATGCGGCGAGCACCGCTCGCCACACTTACTAGTTACTACCAGGTAGAGCAACACATTATTCGCCCCTTAGGAGAAAAATTCAGTGAGCTTGCGGCAATACCCGACTCATCTTCTGCGCCCCCGGCTGTCGTGGTAAATAACCGTGTAATCGAGCAAATTCCTCGGTGATGTCCCCAGCGCCCACAACTGCTTTATCTACGCCCCCTAGGCTGCTCGAGGACGTCCTGATCGCTCGTACGACCGAGCTGGCTGATCAGACGCTGCGTCCGCAAGCTGACCACGTCGCAAAGTTCGGCGTACCTCGATCTCACCTCGAAGCCCTTGGCCGCGCGGGTGTCCTCGGGCTGATGACCTACCAACCGGCAGGTCCATTAAACAACGAGGAAGTTCGTCGGGAAGTTGCCGAGCTAGTGGCCGCAGCGGATGGTTCCACCTGGTTCGTCTCACATCAGCATCACCAACCGGTTAAAGAAGTCGCCGCTAGCGCCAACCGAGAATTACGCGATAAGTGGCTCAAGGCTATGGTAAACGGCGAGGTATTCGGCGCCGAAGCAACCTCCCACCTGAGACGCACTGGATCGCCCGCTGTAGTCGCCACCCCAGATCGGCTAGGATGGCGCCTGTCCGGCCGCCTTCCCTGGCTGACGGGCTGGTTCCTAGCGGATGTGTTCTTGGTGGCCGCGGTAACCCCGGACGGCCAGGTTCTATCGATGCTTCTACCCTGCCGCACCGACAACGGTATCGGAGAAATTCGCCCGCAGGAATTATGGGGCATGAACGCGACCGGCACCGTCTCGGTCGAGCTACGCGACGTCGCAGTGACGCCCGACCAAGTAATCGGCAGCACTTCGTGGGATGCGTGGCTTCGTCAGGATAAGTATGATCGCGCCGATGTCAACCCCGGCATCTATGGGACATTGCGCGCCGCAACCGATTTCCTTGTGGCCTCAGCCCCTCGCTCGGGCCCCAAGTACTACGACCTCGGCATGGCTTTGGCCAGCGAGGGCGCACAACTACGGGAGCAAACATATAGGCTGGCAGACGAATTCACATCGGAAAAAAGTCTTGCCGACCGGCAGGCATTACGGGCTGCGGCACTTGAGCTGACCTGCCGAGCCGGTACAGCGTGTATAGCCGCATCCGGTGCAACGGCGATGATAACAGGAAGCACCGCGAGCCGCTTGATGGGCGAAGCTCTATTCCACCTAGCACGTGGTCAGACCGCAATAACACGCACAGCAATAGCAAATCGCTTTATTGAACTGATCTCGCGATAGAGCTCGCCTTTCCGGTTGTACACAATGCAGTATTCCGTCGATTCGGCATGTGCGGCGTGGCGGGTTCCACGTTACCAGAGCCGTTTCGTGCTTGCGGGTGCCGAACTGGTCATCCTGTGGGATTCCAAAAGCCGGCCTGCTCCTCTGGCCCGGTGATTGGGGTGCTCAGCCTGTGGGTGCCGAATAGGTCATTCATACGAGGCGACCTGGACAAGTTCGTGGATCAGTCCGTGGCATCGAAGGCGAAAGCCGGGCGGTGATGCGGCCATGGTCCCGGTCGTGCTTGACGAGTTGTCGCGTCGGCTGGTACCCGATAAATGATGGGCGATCTGGACGGACCGGGCGCTCGGGGACTGATCGACTGGTCCCGCGCCGTCATTGATGGCCTTGCTCGGCAAAGATGCCACGGTCACCTGCGCTGTCACCTGTGGTGGCTTCCGCGCCTGACCTGGAGCGTGATGCTGGTGATGTGCTGGTTGTCCTGCTGGGCGGCGCGGTTTGGAGAGCACTGCCACCACCCCGTGCGGCAGAGGCCACCAAGGGGACCAGGCTGAGCGTGCCATTCACACGGCAATTGCCGTATACCTTATGATCATCGTGTATGCGGCGTGCGTGACGAACTGCGTGACAATCACCACGTATGACGGCGGACTTCCGGGATCGTGAGGGATGTCTGAACAGGTCGAACCCGCTGAAACGCGCTGGCCAGCGCGGTGCTTTCATTTCTTCGGACGAAGAGGCCGTGGGTTCAAATCCCGTCACCTCGACAGACTGGACCAGCAGGGCAGCGGCTTGCGCTGTCGGGTTGTGCGCCCAGATCAGCCATACAGCTGTGAAATACAGCAACGTCGAGCATCCCGAAGCCGATCTAGCGCTATCCGAAACGCCACGGCATGACCGTAACTCCCCGACCACGCACCAGTACCTGCCGGGTCCAAAGCCACCACTGAGAGTTAGTTGGCGCTGACAACTTCGGCACGCACCACCCTCGCTCGACGAACTGCGCGAGCGGCGCGAGGCGATCCTCAGGCTGGCGCGCCGACACGGGGCCTCCGATCCGGGCATCCGGCTTGATCGGAGGCAGCAAAAAGTCAGCCGATACGTCCACTGTCGCCAGCAGCACCTCAGCCAGGCGCGCCGCGGTGTACTGGCAACGTTGGTCGAGATGGCGGTAGAGCAGGTCGACGTAGTCCTGCTCCACCGCGATCGCAGCATTCCCGTCCACGTTTGGGCCCGGGACCCACGGCTGTTGGGCACGATGCAGCCACCTTCGGCGACGGGCACGGCGAACGTCATGACAACTCGCCAGCGACTGCCGACATTTCATGGTGGCAAGACCCGTGCCCGGGTTGCTCGACTTGGTCAGCCGTTCGCGTCCGCGCCGCCGCTTCCGATCTCGCTTCCGGCGGTGTGGTTGGCAGCGGCGGTGCTGCCCGCACCGGCAGTGTCCGGGTTCGCCGTGCCGGGCTGGTTTAGCCACCAGAGCAGGTTGAAATTATGTGCGTGGCTGGCGCCGCCGTGGCTTCCGGACCCGCCGCTCGTGCCGCTGTTGTTATCGCCGAGAACGCCCTGGATACCGCCGCTACGCATCGACAAGACGGTGCGCGCGGGCAGCAATTCCGGCTCGTAGCAGCCGATTTCGGCGTCGCTGATCGCATCGAACATGACATTTCCCCCAGAACAGTCACATGTAGAGTTACCCGGAAGGCGTGTGTATGGCACGGAACCGGCGGGCAGCGCCGGTCCGGCCATCACCTACAGTGCCTAGCCCTCCACGGGGTGGCAATCCGTAATCCTACGTAACCCTTGCGGGGTACTACCTAGCTTAGTCAGCCGCCATACGCGCGACCGGTGTAGCGCTGCCCAATCAGCGTAGGTAGCCGGGTCCGCGTAGGACAGTGTGTAGCGCAGTGCCAAGACAATGCTGGGCAAAGCACTGAAGCCCTTCGAGGAACGAACCCCGCCGCCATCGTCTGAGTCGTTGGGTGGAGTAGTGAGGGGCGAGGCAGTGTTTTCCGTGGTGACCTCCGCCGCGCAGCTCGCGGGAGCGCGCACCCCAATGAGAAAGGAAGAATCCCCTACCGGAGGTAGGGATTCCCTACCTGCTCTGCGAGGAGCGCGACTGTGGACGCGCGCATCCTGCTGAACCGCGCATGCGCGCCATCGCCGCCAGCAGGATGCGCCACTGCCCACAAACCCGCGGCGCACCCCAGAAGGCCGGAACCGGTGAACCCGCGCGCGGTGAGGGCCAGGCCACGGCTCGATGCCGCTAAGTTAGTGGTCGGTCAAGCACGCATGATCACTGTGATCAAGGACTGTTCAGCCCTCCTTGACTACGTGGCATTGGCCACGGCGCACTCGCAATGCCGATGAGCGCGGTGGCCGCGACCCTCGTGAATTGAGCTATGAATCCTCTGATCCGAAGGGAGTACGGGGTGCCTTGACATCGGTTTTAGTAAGCGGATCGTTAATGCGCTCGTCCTCCGCGGTGTCGTCATCGGTCTGCGAGTCTTCGTCGTGCTGCCCCTTTTCGGATTCAGTCATGGTCAGCTCCTAGCGTGTTTGCTGTTATCGGTTCGCGAAGTGCGCTGCGTTGGGCAATCGTAAGCCAATCCGAGATTGTTGTCCCCAGGTGAAGCGCACTCACATGACACGCGAGCACGTCAGGCCGACGATCACGCCGGCTGGACTGGACCGTACGTTCAGCGCTCTGCGGCGCAACAAGAGCTGGCTCCTAACGCCGCGAGAGTCGCACTGATGCGCTATCCCGCCGGTTGCCCAAGATCGAATTTCTGCAGGTCGATCGCCTCGGTGTCGACATCGTGCTGCCGAGCTCATGGGGCCGATGCGACGGCGTTGATGGGCACAGGCGCTGGCGCTTGCCGCGCGCTCGTCGAACACAGACCACGCCTTGCGAAGCAGGCGAAGGTTTTGCGCTTGCACAGGGTGGGTAACTCTCAGCAACCTCACGGTCACGGTCAGGGTCACCATGATCCGATCGTCAGGGAAGGATTGGCGTCGCCGTTGGGGCGCCACCGAGGCAGGAAAGGAGCCGGCGATGGCGCTACTACCGGGCACCCTGGGCAGGGCAGGTCCGTTGTGCTCCGACGTGCTGGATCTGCAGGTGACCGGGCACGGTCCCCACGCTCGGGTGGTCACCGTGGGAGGCGAGATCGATACGCTGACCGCCGCGGAGCTGGCCGTGTTCGTGATCGCCCAGGTGACCGCTGCTCCCCTGGTGGTGCTGAACCTCGATGGGGTGCAATTCTTGGGATCTGCCGGTCTGTCCGTGCTCGTCCAAGCTAATGAACTCGCTGCGCGAGAAGGTCACCACCTGCGATTGGTGTGCAACTCAGGAATGATCAATCGCGCCTTGGACGTGACGGGCCTACGAGAGCAGTTCAGTTTCGCCGACACCGTGCCCGCAGCCTTGGAGAACTCGCCCTGACAGGCCGCACGCGAAACGCGGATGTGGCTTGTTCTCGCGAAGTATCGTCCCAGTCAAGAATCGTTGACGAGTCGTTTGAACCAATCCCTGACGGGTATCCACTGCATTAGATGGACATAACCCGACAACGCACCAGGGTAACGGAATAGAGGAGGGAATTGTCATGACGCTCATTTCGAGCGGTGTGAGTACCAGGGCCGTCGGTCGGCACGCCGAGCTGTCGGGCCGTCACCGTTCCCGGTGGACACCGCGCTGGCTGCAGCGTCGGCGAGAAGCTGACGAGTTGGCACGGTGGGCCAGTGAGGTGGTCTGGCAGTGGAACGACACGATGGACAACACGGACCTCGCGCATCACACCGTGACCGCCGGGAGGCTACCCGTCATGGTGGCCCCGCAGGTGCAGTCGGTGGATCCGGGCCCACCGGTGACGCTGCTGGTGCGAATGCTGCCCGGCCAGGTGGTGGACGACTTCGAAGCCGAAGCGCACCGCATCGCCGCGGGTATGGATGTGCCCATGGTCCGCATCACACCTTGCGGCCACGGCTGGATCAAGCTGACGTTGCTTGATCACGAGCCACTGAGGGCACTGATGCCCGTACCCGCCTAGTCACCGCGGCGCCTGCCGACCCACGACTTCTCCTTTCAGCTACCCGGCCGGACGAGTCCTCCTCCACCGCACTGTCCGGATCGGGAACCGCCCGGCCAGACGACCTCACCTACCCGTACCGTCTGGTCGGGCACCTTTGGCCACGGCCACGTCGCACTCCTCACGTACTGTAGGCAGATGTATACACAAAGTAATAGTTGAAATCACGGAGAGTATCGCTTACGTTCGAGATGCATATGACCACGCTGAGTAAGGAGGCCAGTCGGACAACTGGGGGGATTGCTGACTGTGCGACGACGAGCTGCCGGTGTTGATACCGGGGGGCACTGCCCGCACCATGCCGTGAGATGACGTCTCCGGCGCGCACATTACGATTCGATCACATCCAGCCTGACAGTGCGATCGATCGATCGCTCACTTTCATGAAGCCGCATGCGCACTGCACAGGCTTGTCCGGGATTACTGGCGTCCCTGCTCTGCTACCTATCCCGAAGGAGCGGGCATGAGAATTGCACAGATTTTCGCACAGGGTGGCGGGTATGGACACGGCGTTGATTGTGGCTGCGAAGGCTGGGGTGGCGATGGCCCCTACCGCCCCACCGGCTACCACTACCGCCGCTACGACCATGGCTACTACTGCTACAACGACGGTTGCGGCTACAACCCACGTCCCCGCTATGGGAATTTCCTAGGCCTTCACTGAATCAGTTACAGCCCGGTAGGCCGTCGGCGGTGGTCGCGACCCCGATCAGTGAATGCCGGCCCCGCTGACGCCGCCCACCGGACGAAGGCGTGCCCCGTATCCAGCCGATCTTGATGATTGTGGGCAGCCGTCTTGTCACCGAGTTCGACAGGATGGCTGCTCGCCGTCAGGCGCATGACCATGGTGTCAACGTTTCGCCCGTTCAGTCGCCATGGACTACGGAGGCGAGTCCGCTGCGGTCGGAGACGCCGAGTTTGGCACAGGCCCGGTAGAGGTGGCCCTCAACAGTACGGACCGATACCACCATCCGATCGGCGATCTGCCGGTTGGACAATCCGCCAGCGGCCAGGGTGACGATCTCGCGCTCGCGCACGGTGAGTGGCAGCGGCACGGCCAGCGCGGCCAACGCGGGGGTGCGCGCGCCCTCGCAGGCCTGCGCCAGCCGGCGCGCGCGGCTGGCGGCAGCGTGTGCCGAGCCCCGCTCACCGTGGCGGGTGTGCGCCGTGGCGGCCTGGGCGGCGGCGTCGGCGGCCAGCAGCAGGGCGCCCATCGTCTCGAGTTGCACCGATGCGGCATGCAGCGCGGCGCCGTCGGCGGCGGCCAGCGCGGCGGCGTGGGCGGCCGCGGCCGGTGCGCGGGGCCCGTCTGCCTGGCTGGCCAGTTCCGCGAGCCGGTCGGCGAGCGTGCGGTCGCCGAAACAGACCGCGGTGTGCAACGCGACCACCTCCACGGCCGGCTGATGTTGTGACACGGCCAGGTCCGCGGCTTGGCGGGACAGCGCGGCGGCCTCACTGACGCTGCCCTCGGCGGCGGCCACCCACGCACCGCCGAGCTGTAGTTCCGATTTGATGTGGGCAAACCCCGAATGCTGCGCAGCAGGAATCATCTGCTGCCAGGCCTGCTGGGCGCCGCTCGCGTCGCCGGCCATTCCGAGTGCGCCGGGCAGGTCCACTGGCAGCATGAACGTCGGCAGGCTGGCAGCAAGGGCCTGACCGAACCACCGGGCCGCGGTATGGACCTGGCCGCGGGCCTGGGCCACCACCGCGCACATGGTGCTGATGGTCGAATACCCGAATCCGGTGGCGCCCTGGCAGCGCTCGCGGTAGCGGTGCGCGGCCTCCTCGGCGGCATCCAGCAGGCCGGCCAGCACCAACCCGTGGACCCACGATGACCCGATGATGGCCGCTTGGTGCAGCCCGGTCTCGAACGCGTCGGCGCGGGCATCGATCCACTGCGCTCGTTCGGCAAGCCCGTCAAGGCGGCCCTGCGAGCCGCGGGCTGCGACCAGACCCCACGTCGCCAGCTGCGCTGCGGGTGGGGGGCAGTTCGGGTGGGCCAGCACCGCCGCGGCGCCTTCGGCCGCCTGGACGGTGCGGCCGCCGAAGGCGTCGAACACCGAGCGCATCGCCAAGGGCTCCAGCGCGGCGACGTCATCAGAAAGGGTCTTCATCACGGTGTCGAGCATGGCCCTGGCCTCGGTCGGGCGGTTCAAACCGAAGACCAGGTTGGCCGACCGGGGTATCGCAGCCTGAACTCGCTCGGCGTCGGTACGGGCCACCGCGGCCACCGCGGCAAGCTCGGCTTCCGCCTCGGCGGCACGGGCCGGGCCAGACCAGTGCAGCGCATTGCCCAGCAGCAGCCGCGGCTCGAAACCGCCATCGGCTGCTATCGCAGCCCGGGCAAGTTTTTCGGCCAGCGCCAGGTCTCCCAGCTCCGTCGCGCGGTGCGCGGCCTTGGTGAGCAACGCCGGATCCGGTGGCAGGTCGGACTCCATCGTCAACAGCGCGCGGCGCAGGGTGTCCCCGGCCCGGCGGCTACCGGTACTGGCCAGCGCGCTGGCCAGTCGCCCGCACAATCGCCGCGCGTGCAGGGTGCCAATCTGTGCCCGTTGCAGCTCGCCGTAGAGCGGGTGGGCCAGCCGCGCCTGCAGCCGTCGCCGGTCCGAATACACCTCGACCAGACCCTGCGTCTCGGCTTGCTCGACTGCTACCGGATCAGTCAGCGCCATCAGCAGCGGCACACCCAACGGCTCACCAAAAGCCAGCACCTCGACGACTGCCTTCACCGCGTCGGGTAACTGGCCGATCCGCGCGGAGAGCAGATCCACCAGCCCCGGCGACAACTTCGGCGTACCCGACCACAACCACACCCCCGCCGCCTGATGTAACCGGCCCGCCTCCAGCTCACCGTCGACCAGCTGCCGCAGGTACAGCACATTGCCGCGGGTGATCGACCACAGCCGCCGGGCGGTGACGGAGTCAATCGCGCCGCCCAGGGCTGCCTCCAGCAAGTCGGTGGTCTCATCGGGCGACAGCGGCTGCAGCTCCAGCCGCGACAGGTGCCCGTCCTTCCATAACGCGGTCACCGCATCCGGCGCGCTCTCTCCGGTGCGCAAGGTGAGCACCAGACTCGCCGCCCGACGCAGGACCAGCTGGTGGACCAGGGTCGCGGACAGCTCATCGAGCAGGTGCGCGTCGTCGACTCCGATAACGACACTGCCGACGCCGGCTTTCCCGGCACCGGCCAGCAGCGCATCGCCGGCCTGCCGCACGAGCCGGGCCGGGTCCGGGCCGACCACGCCCAGAGTCGCCGCGAACGCGCCTAACGGCAGGGCCCGCGCCGACGCCGTCGCCACCGCCCACCGGGTCAGCACCCCGCGCTTTTTGGCTAACGCGAGCGCCTCCCGGGCCAGCCGGGTCTTACCGACTCCAGGCGCCCCAGCCAGCACGACGCCCGCCGGCCCGTCGCGGTGACAGGTCAGCCCGCTGATCACCCTCAGCTCTTCGGCGCGACCGGTCAGCGGCCACATTGCGGGCACCACCGAATGGTAAGGACCGCGCCTGGATGACGATTGTCATCCGGAAGGGTTAACCCGCAGGGAATTTTTTACCTCCGGCTAACCTTGATCGGGCGAAGCAGTAACCACTCGGGTCGTAGCGTCAGCGCTATGACGGCGCACCTTACCCCCGGGTCGGGCCGCAAGGACAATGAAGCCCCTCGGGGCTTCCCCCGCCCGCGGACTGGCAGCAATGACACCGCGCATCTGGACGTCGGTAGTCTGGGTGTGCAACATGGCGAGTCGAACCCGGCTCGAATGCTTTCTGGGGTGCTGATTCTGGTGATCGTGGCCACTGTCATGGCGTTGATGCTGGCGTGGTGGCTGATCTGAATCCCACCGGCCGATCAGGTCGATAGCGGCGATGCCACACCTTCGGCCCGGGTGGAACCTGCGTGTCCCCGGCTGGCCGCCGCCAGCGGCGCTGCAATGTCCTCCAGCGACCGGCCCTCAGCAGCCACTCCGTACACCACCGCGACCAACCCGCCGGCGATCATCACGGCTGCGCCGAGCAGGTATCCGAGGAACAGCCTGAACGGTTGCGAACCATCACCGATGAGCGCGCCATAGACGACCGGGCCCACCGCACCGAAGCACTGCGCAATGGCGAAGAACACCGCGATCGCTTTCGCCCGAACCTCCAGCGGAAAGATCTCGCTGACGGTGAGGTATGCGGCACTGGCGCCTGCCGAAGCGAAGAAGAAGATCACGCACCAGGAAATGGTCTGGGTCGTCGCGGTGAGTAATCCCGCGTTGAACAGCCATGCGCTGACGGCCAGCAGGATTCCGGAACCGATGTACGTGCCGGCGATCATGGTCTTGCGGCCGATCGTATCGAAGAAACGGCCGATGGTCAGTGGCCCGGCCAAGTTGCCCACCGCGAAGGCGATGAGATAGATGGACGTCGACGTCGCCGGCACGCCATAGAACTTCTCGAGTACCAGCGTGTAGGTAAAGAAGATCGCGTTGTACAGGAATGACTGGCTGACCATCAGGGATGCGCCCAGTATCGCGCGGCTCGGGTACTCCCGGAACAGCACTCTGGTGAGTGCGAGATAGCCGATCTGGTCGGCCGGCCGCAGGTCGATCGCTTTGCTCTCGTCGACCTTGGGCAGCGTTTTTCCGGACTGCGCCACCTCGTGCTCGATGTAGGAGATCGATTGCTCGGCGGCTTGCTCACGGCCGTTCATGATCTGCCATCGGGGGCTTTCCGGCAGGTTGCGCCGCACCAGCAGGATCACCAGGCCCAGGACCGGTCCGATGAGAAAACCGATCCGCCAGCCGACGCTGGGCGTCAGCTCGTTGAGCAGGATGAACGTGCCGAGCGTGCCGAGGATCGCGCCTGCCCAGTACGTGCCGTTGACCGCAATGTCGACTCGCCCGCGGTAGCGAGCCGGGATCAACTCGTCGATCGCCGAGTTGATTGCGGCGTATTCACCACCGATACCGGTTCCGGCAATGAATCGCGTGACGTACAGAAAGACAATCCAGGCGGTACCGCTGCCCAAGGTCAGCGCGGTGAGACCGCTACCGACGAGGTACACGCCCAGCGTGATCATAAATAGGTTGCGGCGGCCCAGCCTATCGGACATCCGGCCGAATACCAGCGCGCCGACGACCTCGCCGATCAGATACACCGTCGCGATGAGCCCCACTTCGGTGGATGACAGGTTCAGCGTCTCGGGCTTGTTGAGTATTGCTCCGACGGCGCTTGCGACTGTGATCTCGAGGCCGTCGAGGATCCACGCCACCCCTAGCGCGATCACCATTCGGGTGTGGAACGGTGACCAGGGCAACCGGTCGATCCGCGCCGGGATCAGACTCCGCACCGGGTCAGACGTGGTCAGCGGTGCGGTGCTCATCGGTGCCTCCTGGGCGCGCGCGGGATCGTGGGGTACCCCGCACAACCGCCCCTCTAACGGCTGGGGCAACCGTCGACGCCCGATTGGTCGGGTTTGAGATCGATCAATGTCGGGAACTCCTGTGCCAGTAACTCCCGACTACGGGAGGCATCTGGCAAAGGATGGTGGAGTCATGGGTTTGATCATCGGTTTGCTGGTGTTGTGGGTGGCGTTGGTCATCATCGGGTTCACCATCAAGGCCTTGTTGTGGCTGGCGATCGTGGGCTTGGTGCTGTTCGTCGCCACCGGCGTGTTCGGCGCGATCCGCGGTCGCGCCGTGCGCTAGGTACGCCGTGAAGCGAAGCCGGCCTGGCACGGACAGGCCGGCTTTCTTCATGCCTGCCACCTCGCGTAGCACTGTGGTCACTGCATGCCCCCGTCCGCGGGTCAGCATTACTGGTGAACCTCCTTGCCGCTCCTCCGAAATGAGTGAAGGATTGATTGCATAAAGATACTTGTGTGGGGCATGCAGTGAAGGTGATTCGATGCCTGGTTCCCCGTCGGTGACCGACGATCTGATGGTGTCCAGCCGGATCGGCACCGGGCTAGCCCGGCTGATCCGTCTCATCGAGCGTGCCGCGGTGGTGCGTGGCGATGACCTCGATCGGCCGTCGTTCATGCTGCTCCATACGCTCGCCTGCGGCGGGCCGTCACGAGTCACCGGGCTCGCCGCTGCGGTGCACTCCGATCCCTCCACAGTGAGCAGGCAGGCCGCTCATCTCGTCGGTGTGGGATTGGTCGAGCGACGGGCCGATCCAGGTGACGGACGCGCCTCCCTGCTGGCCATCACCGATGCGGGCACGGCACTGCTGGAACGGGCCCGGCAACGCCGCAATGCACGGATCGCGGCCATCATCGAACCCTGGGAGCACGCTGAACGTGAGCAGTTCGCCGACTTGATCGACCGTTTCACCGCCGGTTACGAGGCGAACTGGTGTGATCGACCGGACCTGACCAAGGACGCAGTCAGGGCCCAGGGTCAGATCTCAACTCACCGCTGAGCTCGTCGGCGCCGCGGGCCCGTTGCCAGGAGTTGCGAATCTCCTGTTCGGCCTCGGCGCGGCCCACCCAGTGCGCGCCCGCCACGTTCTTGCCGGGCTCCAGCGCCTTGTACACCTGAAAGAAATGCTGGATCTCGAGCTTGTAGAACTCGTCGACGTCGTCGATGTCTTGTAGATGCGCCATCCGCGGTTCCGCGGTGGGCACGCAGAGCACCTTGTCGTCGCCACCCTTCTCATCGCGCATCCGGAACATCCCGATCGCCCGGCAGCAGATCAGGCAGCCCGGAAAGGTGGGCTCCTGCACCAACACCAGCGCGTCCAGCGGATCACCGTCCTCACCGAGGCTGTCCTCGATGAAGCCGTAGTCAGCGGGGTACTGGGTGGCCGTGAACAGCGTACGGTCCAGCCGGATGCGACCGGTCCGGTGGTCCATCTCGTACTTGTTGCGCTGCCCCTGCGGGATCTCAACCGTCACATCGAACTCCACACGCCCTCCCCTTCCCTTCCACGACCACCACCGCGTTCTGCGAGCGCCCCCACGCCCAGTGTGGACTGCCCGCCCTCCTCGCGCAGTGGTTGATCAACCGTCCTGTCACCGAGTTCGCCCCGGGCGCGGAGGGCACGGTGGGGTGGGGTAGGAACGGCAGCGATGCGCGGACTCGGTGGCTGGTGGCACGTGCTGGGCCGATACGGCAAGCGGGTCGCCATGGTCCCCGTCGTCGCTGCCGTCCTGCTGATCGCGGTAGCGGCCGGGCTCGGCGTGGGCTTCGGCGTCACCGCGTTGACCCAACGGCTGGCCGCGGTGTCGGCGGCAGCGTCGGCCGTGGCGCCACCCGCGCCGGTGGTGCCGCATCCGGCGCTACGCCCGGTCACCGCCGACGGCCCGGCGCCGACCCCTGCGGGCGTTGGTGCCGTCCTCGACCCGCTGGTCGCGGCCGGTGGGCTGGGCTCGCTGTCCGGGCAGGTAGTCGACCCTGCGACCGGTGCTGTGCTCTGGCAGCGGCACCCGGCCGATGCACTGGTTCCCGGATCGACCGCCAAGCTGCTCACCGCGTCGGCCGCGCTGCTCACGCTGGACCACCAGCAACGGTTCCACACCACCGTGCTGGCCGGGCCGGACCCCGCCACCGTGGTGTTGCGCGGCGGCGGTGACCCGACACTGTCGGGTGCGGCTCAGGGCACCGAGACCGGATACCCGGGCGCGGCCCGGCTGGATGACCTGGTCAGCCAGGTCCGGGCGGCGGTGCCGGGTCCGATCCGCCGCGTGCTGGTCGATGTCAGCCGCTACACCGGCGACGCGCTGGCGCCGAGCTGGCTGCCGGCCGACGTGGCAGGCGGATACATCGCACCGATCGAGCCGGTGATGCTCGACGGCGGCCGCGCGGATCCCCAACAGGACATCTCGCCGCGAGCTGCGAAACCCGCGACCGCCGCGGCGGCCGAGTTGGCCCGCCGGCTGGGTGCCGACCCGGACACCGTCACGCTCGGCAGCGCCGCACCCGGTGCCGCGGTGCTCGGCGACGTGTCGTCCCCGACGGTGCAGGACCTGGTCGCCACCGCCCTGCGGCAATCGGACAACGTGCTCGCCGAGACGCTCGCCAGGGAGGTGGCCCGCAAGACCGGAGCGCAGCCATCGTTCGCCGGGGCGTCGCAGGCAGTGCTCACCGTGCTGCGGCGCCACGGTTTCGACGTCAACGGGGCCACCCTGGTCGACGGCAGCGGCCTGTCCACCAGCGATGCCGTCCCGGCGACGTTGCTCACCGCACTGCTGGGCACAGCCGCCGCGCCGGACCAGCCCGCCGCCACCGCCGGGGGACCCGGCAGTCAGACAACCGCCAGCGGAGCCGGCAATCAGCCAACCGATGGGGTGAACCAGCCGCCGACCGCAGCGCTACGACCACTACTGGTGGGGCTTCCGGTCGCCGGTGGCAGCGGCACCCTGGCTGACCGCTACCGTGACTCTTCTGGCGCCTCCGCGCGAGGCCGAGGCTGGGTTCGAGCCAAGACCGGCACTCTGACCGGCGTCAATAGCCTCGCCGGCACGGTTTTGGACACCGACGGCAGGATGTTGGTCTTCGCTTTGCTCTCCAATGGCCCCAACCCGGCCCTGGTGCGGCCGCGGTTGGACGCACTGGCAGCCGAATTGAGGTCATGCGGCTGTCATTAAGCCGCGTTACCGTCGTGGTATGGGACAACCCGCGCTCGATACACCTCAGGCACCCAGGACCGGTCCAGCCGGTGCCCCCATTGACTGGGCGGTAGCGGCGGTCACCGCGCAACGGCTGCTGCCGGCCGGTCCTGCAGTACCGCATGAGAAGGCGGCGGCGACGGTGCGACGACTCCGCGTGCTGTCGATCACTGCCGAGACGCACGTGCGGGAGCTGACCGGGCTCGACGACGGCAAGGCGCCACCGGCCGCCGAGGTCGTGGACCGGCCCGGGTGGGTGGATGCGGCCACCGAGGGGCTGTGCCGGCTGCTCGCCGACTACCGAATCCCGGATGGACGGGCCCGCCGCATGCTGTCCACCACCGCGGGCGTGCAGGTGGGCGTCGCGCTGGCGTTCCTGGCGTCGCGAGTGCTCGGCCAGTACGACCCCTTCGGCGGGCCGTCCGAAGACCCGGGGCGGTTGATCCTGGTGGCCCCCAACATCGTCACTGTCGGCCAGACGCTGGACGTCCCGGCTGATGAGTTTCAGATGTGGGTCTGCCTGCATGAGGCCACTCACCGGCTTCAGTTCAACGCCGTACCGTGGCTGCGCGAGCATTTCGCCACCCAGGTGCGGTCGTTCATGGCGGCCACCGAAGACCCGGAAACCCTGGCCAAGATGGTGAGCCGGCTGCCCGCGGCGCTGCGCGGCGCCCGGCGGGGCGAGGCATCGGACGCGCTGGGCATGCTGACCTTGTTGCAAAACCCCGAGCAGCGCGCGACGCTGGACCGGCTCATCTCGCTGGCCACCCTGCTGGAGGGGCACGCCGACCATGTGATGGACGCGGTCGGACCGGCAGTGGTGCCTTCGGTGCGGTTGATCCGGCAGCGGTTCACCGCCCGCCGCCAGGGCGGCACGCTCGCCGAGCGAGTGCTGCGCGCGGTGCTGGGCATCGATGCCAAGCTGCGCCAGTACGCCGAGGGCGCCGCGTTCACCCGGTACGTGGTGGATGCTGTGGGCATGGACCGGTTCAATACAGTGTGGACCTCACCGGAAACGCTGCCCACCCGCCCGGAGATCGCCGATCCGGCGGCCTGGCTGTATCGCATCGCTCCCTGAGACCGCACTGTCACCCGGCGGTCAACCAGGTGCGTACCGCGGTCCGCCGGTTTCTGGTCGGCCACGAGGTCGGGGGCGCAGTCGCCGTGGCGTGCTCCGGTGGTCCTGACTCGCTGGCACTGGCCGCCGCGACCGTGCATTGCGCCGCTGCGCTGGGTCTGCCGGTGCACGGCCTGGTTATCGACCATCAGCTGCAGCCGTGCTCGGCGCAGGTGGCGCAGACCACCGGCGCGCAGTTACGGCAGCTGGGCTACCCGGCGGTGCAGGTGCTGCCCGTCACCGTGGACGCCGCCGCCGGTTCTGGAGGGCTGGAGGCAGCCGCCCGCCGAGCCCGCTACCAGGCGTTGCGCGATTCCGCACCGCCCGGGGCGCTGGTGCTGCTCGGCCATACCATGGACGACCAGGCTGAGACGGTGTTGCTCGGGCTGGGCCGAGGATCGGGACCCCGGTCGGTGGCGGGCATGCGGGAGCTCGACTGGCCGTGGGGTCGGCCACTGCTCGGGATTCGCCGGGCCGTCACCGTCGCGGCCTGTGCCGCATTAAGCCTGAAGCCGTGGAGTGACCCGCAGAACGCCGACCCCCGCTTCCGGCGGGTCCGGTTGCGCACCGAGGTGCTGCCGTTGCTGGAAGATGTGCTGGCCGGCGGGGTGGCCCAAGCCCTGGCGCGCACAGCTCAGCAGCTGCGGGAGGACCTCGACGTGCTCGACGGGCAGGCCGGCGAGTTGCTCGCGGCTGCCCGCCGCGGTGCCGAACTGGACGTCGCGGCGCTTTCCACCCAACCGGCCGCACTGCGCCGCCGTGTCTTGCGGCGCTGGCTGCTCGACGCGGGGGTGACCGAGCTGACCGACGCTCACCTGCGTGCGGCCGATGACCTCATCGGCCGCTGGTCGGGCCAGGGCCCGCTGCGCCTACCAGGCACCCTCGACCTCTCGCGCACCCAGGGCAGACTGCATGTCTCCTGACAATCCCCCCCGCAACCCCGACATGGAGACATATCGGGGTGATCGACCCGCTCAAAACCCCGATATGTCTCCATGTCGGGATGGGACGGCCCGGGGTGGGGCGGCAGGGGATGGGACGGGGCGTGATGGGACGGCGCTGTATGCGGGGGAGATCGCGTCGGTGCTGGTTACCGAAGGGCAGATCCGGTGCCGCATCAGGGAGCTCGCGCAGCAGGTAGCCGCCGATTACCAAGCTGGACACAGCAATGGTGATCTGCTGCTCGTGGGCGTGCTCAAGGGCGCGGTGATGTTCATGACCGACTTCGCCCGGGCCTTGCCCATCCCGGTCCAGCTGGAATTCATGGCGGTGTCGTCATACGGCTCGTCGACCTCGTCCTCGGGGGTGGTCCGCATCCTCAAGGATCTCGATCGCGACATCGCCGGGCGCCACGTGCTCGTGGTGGAGGACATCATCGACTCGGGGCTGACGCTGTCCTGGCTGCTGCGCAACCTGATGACCCGCCGACCGGCCACTTTGGAGGTGTGCACGCTGTTGCGCAAGCCGGACGCGATCCAGATCGACGTTCCGGTGCGCTACATCGGCTTCGACATCCCCCAGGAGTTCGTCGTCGGCTACGGTTTGGATTACGGCGAGCGCTACCGTGATCTTCCCTACATCGGCACCCTGGCACCAGAGATCTACGCCGATTAGCGGTTACCGCGAAGCTGCCCGTGGTGTATGCCGGAGGAACGTTGTTGGGCGCTGCTAGGCCGGCTGGTGGCACCGGTATGGGGCACCGGACATGGAGAAGGTTTACGCCGCTGGCGCAGCGTCAACTCCGGGTCATCATCCACCAACCGACAACCCGGGCTGCCGGGTAGGGTGGGGGCGACGGGAGTGCTCTGCTGTCCTGCGACGGTCTGCCAGCACCGTTTAACAGTCCAGCGCACGTAGCTCAGGAGGGTCGAGGCCACCGAGGGCCGTAGCCGAATGGATCGCAAGAAAATACTCCGCAACCCGCTGTTGTGGGTGGTAGCCGGGTTGCTGCTCTACTACGCCTTCGGCTTCCTGCTCGATGACACCCGGGGGTACAGCCAGGTCACCACCTCACAGGCGCTGACGCAGCTCGCCGACCACAACGTCAAGCAGGCGACGTTGGAGGACAAGGAACAGCGGCTGCGGCTCACCCTGGACCACCCAGTCCAGGGAATCCAGGGCACCAAGGTGATGACGCAGTACCCGGAGCAGAGCACCGACCAGATCACCCAGTCGCTGCGCGATGCCCAGATCCCCAGCGGCTGGGACACCAAGGTCACCCAGCAGTCCCTGCTGTTCCAGGTGCTGATCTATCTCATCCCGCTGGGTCTGCTGTTGTTGCTGCTGCTGTGGATGATGAACAACGTCCAGGGCGGCGGTAACCGGGTACTCAACTTCGGCAAGTCCAAGGCCAAACAGCTGAGCAAGGACATGCCCAAGACGACGTTCTCCGACGTCGCGGGCGCCGACGAGGCCGTCGAGGAACTCGAGGAGATCAAAGACTTCCTCGCCAACCCGAGCCGCTACCAGGCGCTCGGCGCCAAGATCCCCAAGGGTGTGCTGCTCTACGGGCCACCCGGTACCGGCAAGACCCTGCTGGCCCGGGCAGTGGCCGGCGAGGCCGGGGTGCCGTTCTACTCCATCTCCGGTTCCGACTTCGTGGAGATGTTCGTCGGCGTCGGTGCCAGCCGGGTGCGCGATCTGTTCGAGCAGGCCAAGCAGAACTCGCCGTGCATCATCTTCGTCGACGAGATCGACGCGGTGGGCCGGCAACGCGGCGCCGGCTTGGGCGGCGGCCACGACGAGCGCGAGCAGACGCTGAACCAGCTGCTGGTCGAGATGGACGGCTTCGACGCCCGTGGCGGCATCATTCTCATCGCCGCGACCAACCGTCCGGACATCCTGGACCCGGCGTTGCTGCGGCCGGGGCGCTTCGATCGTCAGATCCCGGTGTCCGCGCCGGACATCCAAGGCCGTCGGGCCATCCTGGAGGTGCACTCCAAGGGCAAGCCGTTCGATACCGACGTCGACCTCCAGGGGTTGGCCAAGCGCACCGTTGGCTTCTCCGGTGCCGATCTGGCCAACGTCATCAACGAGTCCGCACTGCTCACCGCCAGGGAAGGCGGCAAGCTCATCAACGGCGCGGCGCTGGAAGAGGCGGTCGACCGGGTGATCGGTGGCCCGCGCCGCAAGAACCGGATCATCTCCGAGCGCGAGAAGAAGATCACCGCCTACCACGAGGGCGGTCACGCGCTGGCGGCCTGGGCGATGCCGGACATCGACCCGGTGTACAAGCTGACGATCCTGCCCCGCGGGCGCACCGGCGGGCACGCGTTAGTGGTGCCCGAGGACGACAAGCAGATGATGACCCGCTCGGAGATGATCGCCCGGCTGGTGTTCGCCCTGGGTGGGCGCTCGGCCGAAGAGCTGGTCTTCCACGAGCCGACCACCGGGGCGTCCTCGGACATCGATCAGGCCACCAAGATCGCCCGCGCGATGGTCACCGAGTACGGCATGAGCGCGCGGCTGGGTGCCGTGAAGTACGGCCAGGAGCAGGGCGATCCGTTCCTCGGCCGCTCCGCGGGCCGGCAGCCCGACTACTCCCTGGAAGTCGCGCACGAGATCGACGAGGAGGTCCGGGCGCTCATCGAGGCCGCGCACACCGAGGCCTGGGAGATCCTCAACACCTACCGCGACATTCTCGACGAGCTGGTCGTGGAGTTGCTGGAGCGCGAGACCCTGCAGCGCAAGGACCTCGAGCGGGTCTTCAGCAAGGTGGAGAAGCGGCCACGGATCACCGCGTTCAACGACTTCGGCGGCCGCACCCCGTCGGACAAGCCGCCGATCAAGACAGCGGGCGAGCTGGCCAAGGAGCGCGGCGAGCCCTGGCCGCCGGCACAGCCCCGGCGCGAGCCCACGCCGGTGGGTGTGGCGCCGGGTGGCGATGACCTGCCCGGTGGCCCCCCGCATCCAGCTCCGGGACATCCCGGCCCCAACGGCGCCGGACCACATGGGGGCTACCCAGCGGGGGTAGTCAACGGAGGGACGACGACGGGACAGCCCGTGCAGCCGGCGCCGTATTCGCCGGCCTACCCACCCCCACGCGGCTCGGGCGGCGGCGGTGACTCCGGTCCGCCGAACTACGGTGCACCGCCGGGGTGGCGCCCAGCCACCGAGCCTCCCGCGCCCTCCTGGCGACCGGGGCCACCCGGCGCTCGGTCGCCGCAAGACCCCCCGACCGACGATCAGCCGCCAGCCGGCTGAGCCGGCGAATTGGACACCAGTCGGCTGAACCCGCAATTGAACATCCCGCGCGTGGGGCTCCCAGCGCACGGAGACCGGCCATGACCAGCACCGTCAACTCGGACCCGGACGTCGGGCCGCACCGGGTGTTCGACCGGATCCGGGCCGAGGCGGCGGTGCGGGAGCTGCTGATCGCGTGCGGGGAGGACCCGGACCGGGAAGGGTTGCGGGAAACTCCGGCCCGGGTCGCGCGGGCGTACCAGGAGATGTTCGCCGGGCTGTTCCTCGACCCCGACACGGTGCTGGAGCGGACCTTCGACGAGGGCCACGACGAGCTCGTGCTGGTCCGGGACATCCCGATGTACAGCCAGTGCGAGCACCACCTGGTGCCGTTTCACGGCATGGCGCACGTCGGCTACATCCCTAACGCGGCGGGTCGGATCACCGGGTTGTCGAAGCTGGTCCGGCTGGTCGATCTGTATGCCCGGCGTCCACAAGTGCAGGAACGGCTCACCTCGCAGGTCGCCGACGCGCTGGTGCGCCGGCTGGAACCGCGGGGGGTGATCGTGGTGATCGAAGCCGAGCACCTGTGCATGGCGATGCGCGGCGTCCGCAAGCCCGGCTCGACCACCACCACCTCGGCGGTCCGGGGACTGTTCAAGACCAGTGCCTCGTCCCGCGGCGAGGTGCTGGAGCTGATGATGCGGAGGTGACCGGTGCACCCCGCAATCCCCGATCCCGGTCGCTGCGTGGTGATCGGCATCATCAACGTCACTCCGGACTCGTTCAGCGATGGTGGGCGCTACCTCGACCGCGACGATGCAGTGGCGCACGGCCTGGCGCTGCGCGCCCAGGGCGCTGACCTGATCGACGTCGGGGGCGAGTCCACCCGCCCGGGGGCCCGTCGCGTCGATGCACCCACCGAGATCGCCCGGGTGGTGCCGGTGATCCGTGAGCTGGCCGCCAGTGGCCTGCTCTGCAGCGTGGACACCACCCGCGCGGCGGTCGCCGAGGCCGCCCTGGAGGCCGGCGCAATCATCGTCAACGACGTCTCGGGCGGCCTGGCCGATCCCGCGATGGCGTCGACGATGGCCCGGTGCCGGGTTCCGTGGATCCTCATGCACTGGCGCGGGCACAGCGCGACCATGGACCACCTGGCGCACTATGCCGATGTCGTCACCGAGGTGCGCGCCGAACTGGTGGCCCAGGTGGACGCTGCGGTGCTCGCCGGAGTGGATCCGGGTGCGCTGGTGCTCGATCCCGGGCTTGGCTTCGCCAAGAAGGCCGCGCACAACTGGGCCCTGCTGGGCCACCTCGACGTGCTGACCGAACTGGGGTTTCCGATACTGGTGGGGGCGTCGCGCAAGCGATTCCTGGGCACTTTGCTGGCCGGTGACGACGGCCAGGCGCGGCCTTGCGACGGTCGGGACACCGCCACCGCCGCAGTGTCCGCGCTGGCTGCCGCGGCCGGCGCCTGGGGAGTCCGGGTGCACGATGTGGCGGCCTCGCGGGACGCCATCGCGGTGGCCGCGGCCTGGCGCCTCGGTGCCGTCAAGCCTGCCGGCCGCGGCAGGGACACGCCGTGAGCGACCGGATCACGCTCACCGGGCTGCGGGTGCACGGCCGGCACGGGGTGCACGACTTCGAGCGGCGCGACGGGCAGGAGTTTTTCGTCGACGCGACGGTCTGGCTGGACCTGGAGCCCGCCGCGGCCACCGACGAGCTGTCCGCGACGCTGGACTACGGCGCGCTGGCTCAGCGGGCCGCCGACATTGTGGGAGGAGATCCCTGCAACCTGATCGAGACCGTCGCCGGGCGCATCGCCACCGAGATCCTGACCGATCAGCGCGTGCACGCCGTCGAGATCACCGTCCATAAACCCCATGCCCCCCTGTCCCAACCGTTCACCGATGTCTCGGTCACCCTGTGCCGGAAGCGTTCATGAGGCCCCTGTCGGTCGGAGGTCTGGGGTGAGTACGGCGGTACTGTCGATCGGGTCCAACGTGGGGGACCGGCTGGGGTACCTACGCGGATGTGTCGCCCAGTTGGGGGAGGTGGTCCGGGCAGTGTCGGCGGTGTACGAGACTGTGCCATGGGGCGCCGTGGAGGGCGCAGTGCCGCAGGATGAGTTCCTCAACGCCGTGCTGCTGGTCGACGACCCGGGCGCGGATGCCCAGGAGTGGCTACGCCGCGGGCAGCTCTGCGAAGCCGCCGCGCAGCGCACCCGCACGTTGCGGTGGGGCCCGCGCACGCTGGACGTCGACGTGATCGACGTGGAGCAGACCCGCCGGGACGACCCGCGGTTGACCCTGCCGCATCCGCGCGCCCACAAGCGCGCCTTCGTGCTGGTGCCGTGGCTGGAAGTGGCCCCCGACGCGGTGCTCGCCGGCCATGGCGCGGTAGCCGACCTGGTCGCCGCGCTGCCCGCCGAGGACAGACGAGGTGTGCAGCGCCGCGACGACCTGAGGTTGCGGTCACCGTGACGTTCACCCGAGCGCGAGACCTGATCGCGGCCGCGGTCATTGCGGGTGTGCTGGTGAACCTGGTGCTGCAGCTGTCCTACGGTGTGGTGCCGACGTTGCCGCAGCCGGCCGGCACCACGCTGCTCGTCTTCGCGATCGCCGAGGGAGTGTTGGGCAATACGCTGCGGGCCCGGATCCGGCAACGTCCGGGCAGCCGGCCGGTGCAGGCACTCACCGCAGCGAAGGCCGTCGTGGTGGCCAAGGCCTCCTCGCTGGCCGGCGCCATCACCGGGGGAGCATGGTTGGGCGTGCTCGCCTACGTGCTGCCGTTGCGCTCTGAACTGGCCTCGGCGGCGTCAGACACCATCACCGCATCGATCGGGGCGGTGTGCGCCGCTGCGCTGGTCGCAGCCGCACTGTGGCTGGAACATTGCTGCCGCACCCCGGACGATCCCAATGAATCGCAGGGGCCGGAAACATAGGGATCAGCCGACGGCGCCGACCGGACCCGGCCCAGGTCGGCAACGGCATCGGGCGCCGCAGTCGCATTCATGTCGATCTGGTCACTGTTGATGCTCAGTGCCATTCCAGAAGTATGGAGGGCATAGGCTCCCCGGCCGTGACACATCACCGGACAGCACTGCCGGCAGCGCTCGGGCTGATCGCGCTGGCCGTCCCGGTTCTCATCGCGCTCGGTCTGATCAGCGTCACCATCGGCGGCTCTGCCGTGCTGGTCGGCACGATGACGGCGGTGTTTCCGGTGCTGCCGGTGGTGGCCGCGTTCCTGTGGGTGGATCGCTGGGAGCCGGAGCCACCGAAGCTGCTGCTCGCCGCGTTCCTGTGGGGTGCCGGAATCTCGGTGCTCGGCGCAGCCCTGATCAACGACGCCGCGACCGGGTTCGCTGAGCATCGGTTCGGTACCGGCGGTGGTGATGCCGTCGCGGCGGTGATCTCCGCTCCGATCGTCGAGGAGGCACTCAAGGGCGCCTTCCTGGTCGGCCTGCTGTGCGTGCGGCGCCGTGAGATCGACGGGCTGGTGGACGGGGTCGTCTACGCGGGTCTGGTCGCCGCGGGCTTCGCGTTCACCGAGAACATCCTCTACTTCGGGCGCGCTTTCGCCATCAGCGGCAGCGTGGCCGATGTCTTCCTGCTGCGGGGAGTGCTGTCACCGTTCGCGCATCCGGTGTTCACCGCACTCACCGGGATCGCCGTGGGCCTGGTAGCCCGGCGGCGCAACCTGGCCGGCGGGGTGCTGGTGCACCGTGGCGGCGCTGTCGTGGCCGGGTATCTCGGCGCCGTCGGGCTGCACGCGCTGTGGAACGCCTCGGCGGGTCTGGGCTACCTGCCGGCCGTCTACGGGGTGATCATGGTTCCGCTGTTCGGCGCGCTGATCGCGCTGGTGGTCCGGCAACGCCGCCGGGAGCAGCTGATGATCTCCGCGGCGTTGCCGGGGTTCGCCAGGGCCGGCTGGATCGCGCCCACCGAGGTCCCGCTGCTGGCCAGCCAGGTCGGCCGGCGGGGATGGCGCGCCGAGGTACGCCGGCGTTCCGGAGACGGTGCCGCCGGTGCAGTGCAGGAGTATCAGAATGCGGTCAACGAGCTGGCGTTCCTGTCCGACCGCGTGCAGCGCGGCACGGCCAGCCCCGACACCCGGCGCTGGCATCACGAGGCACTGGCCGACCTGCAGGCCGCCCGAGACCGCGCGGTAAGCCCCCCGCAGGCCACCCAAGGTGAAGCTGCTCACCCAAAGCGGCGCTCCGACCACGAGCGGGGTTAATCTGCGGCAGTCCGGTACCCACGGCCAGCGTGGGACTGGAACGTTGGGAGGCACGGCGATGGCTCCGACGCCACAGACGCCACGGAAGCCGCGGTCCCGTACAGCTGCGCCCAGCGGCGTGACCGACCGTCCAGCCCGGCTCGCCGTCGGTGTGGTTTCCGCCGGCCGGGTGGGAGCGGTGCTGGGAGCCGCGCTGTCCGGTGCCGGGCACGTGGTGGTCGGCGTCAGCGCGGTATCCCGGGCATCGCTGCGCCGGGCCGCAGACCTGCTCCCCGAGGCTCCGGTGCTGGCCCCCGATGATGTCGTCCGCCGTGGTGACCTCGTCCTGCTCGCCGTCCCCGACGACGTGCTGGTGGATCTGGTAGCCGGGCTCGCCGCGACTGGGGCGTTCCGGGCCGGCCAGATCGTGGTGCACACCAGCGGCGCACGCGGGGTGGACGTGCTGGCACCGGCGATCGAGCACGGGGTGCTGCCGCTGGCGCTGCATCCCGTGATGACCTTCACCGGGCGCGTGGAGGACGTCGCACGGCTGGCCGGGGCCTGCGTCGGCGTCACGGTGGCCGACGAGACCGGTTGGAGCGTCGGCGAAGCGCTGGTGTTGGAGATGGGCGCCGAGCCGGTACGGGTGCCGTCCGAGGCCAGACCGCTCTACCACGCAGCACTCGCCCACGGCGCCAACCACCTGGCCACCCTGGTGCGCGATGCGGTGGACACCCTGAAACACGCCGGTGTGGTGCCCGCCGAACGGCTGCTGGGGCCGCTGCTGGAAGCCGCGCTGGACAACACGCTGCGCCACGGCGACCGCGCCCTGACCGGCCCGGTGGCCCGCGGCGACCTCGACACGGTCCGGCTGCACCTACGGGTGCTGGCGGAGTCCGCTCCGGAGCTGCTCGACCCGTACCGCACGCAGGCCGGCCGCACCGCCGACCGGGCCGAGGCGGCCGGGTTGCTGGCGCCTGCGGCCGCAACCCAGATCCGGGAGACCCTGCAGGAGCCCCGGTGACGACCGCCACCGTCTGCGAGGACCCCGCCGAGACGGCGTCGGTCACCCGGGCAGCACGCCGAGCCGGCCGCCCAGTCATCCTGGTTCCGACGATGGGAGCCCTGCACGCCGGCCACCGCTCGCTGATCCGAGCCGCGCACGCCGTCCCGCGCGCGCCGGGCGCCGCGGACGCAATCGTGGTCGTATCGATCTTCGTCAATCCTCTCCAGTTCGATGCGCGTGATGATCTCGACCGCTACCCCCGCCAGCTCGATGCGGATTTCGCCGTGTGCCGGGCCGAAGGTGTGGAGCTGGTCTTCGCGCCTTCCGCCGAGGCGATGTACCCGCCCGGGTCGGGCACCACCGTGGCGCCCGGGGCGCTGGGTACCGAGCTGGAAGGCGCCAGCCGGCCCGGTCACTTCGTCGGGGTGCTCACGGTGGTGGCCAAGCTGTTCGGGATCGTCGGCCCGGACTGCGCGTTGTTCGGCGAGAAGGACTACCAGCAGCTGGTGCTCATCCAGCGGATGGTGGCCGACCTGCGGATGGGAGTGCAGGTGGTCGGGCTGCCCACCGTGCGCGACGCTGACGGGCTTGCGATGTCGTCTCGCAACGTTCATCTGGATAGCGCGGCGCGGGCCGCAGCCGCGACGCTGCCGGCGGCGCTGTCAGCTGGGGCGCGGGCCGGCCGGCACGGTCCCGAGGCGGTGCTCGCCGCAGCCCGGAAGGTGCTGTCCGCGCAGCCTGCCGTCGTGCTGGACTACCTGGCGCTGCGCGGTCCCGAACTCGGTCCCGCTCCGCAGCGGGGACCGGCCCGGCTGCTGGTCGCCGCCACCGTCGGGGGCACCCGGTTGATCGACAACGTCTGCGTGCAGATGGGAGGCTCATGATGTTCCGGACGATGCTGAAGTCCAAGATCCACCGGGCTACCGTCACGCACTCGGAACTGCACTACGTGGGGTCGGTGACGGTGGACGAAGACCTGATGGACGCCGCCGACCTGCTCGCCGGCGAACGGGTCGCGATCGTGGATGTCACCAACGGAGCGCGGCTGGAGACCTACGTCATCCCCGGTGCCCGGTCCAGCGGCGTGATCGGGATCAACGGTGCCGCCGCGCATCTGGTGGCGCCCGGCGATCTGGTGATCCTCATCGCCTACGGCACGATGGACGACGCGGAATCCCGGCACTACCGGCCCCGGGTGGTGTTCGTCGACGCCGACAACCGGATCGTGCACCAGGGCACTGACGCGGCGATGGGGGCACCCGAGTGCTGCTCACCGTAGACATCGGCAATACCAACATCTCCCTCGGCTTGTTCGATGGAACCGGCAAAGAGGCCGCCCTGCTGCACGACTGGCGGATGCGAACCGACGCCAGAATGACCGCCGACGAGATGGCGCTGAGCTTCCGCGGCCTGCTCGGCGAATTCTCCGACAAGATCACTGGTGTGGCGGCGCTGTCCACCGTCCCCGCGGTGCTGCGCGAGCTGCGCGTGATGGTGGACCGGTACTGGTCGCAGCTGCCCCGGGTCATCGTGGAGCCCGGGGTGCGCACCGGGGTGCCGTTGCTCTGCGACAACCCGCGCGAGGTCGGCGCGGACCGGATCGTCAACACGCTGGCCGCCTACACCCTCTACGGCGGCCCGGCGATCGTGGTCGACTTCGGCACCTCCACCAACTTCGACGTGGTCAGCGCGCGTGGCGAGTTTCTCGGCGGGGCGCTGGCGCCGGGCATCGAGATCTCCATCGATGCGCTCGCGACCAGGGCTGCTCAACTGGTGAAGGTGCAGCTCATCCGACCACGGTCGGTGATCGGCAAGAACACTGTGGAAGCCCTGCAATCCGGCTTGCTGTACGGCTTCGCCGGGCAGGTCGACGGGCTGGTCCGGCGGATCGCCGCGGAGCTGGCTCCGGGAGCCGAGCGCGACGTGGTGGTCGTCGCCACCGGCGGGCTGGCCCCACTGCTGATCGCCGAGTCGCACACCATCACCCACCACGCCCCCCACCTGACGCTGCGCGGCCTGCGGATGGTCTTCGCCCGCAACATCACCTCCTGACCCCACCCCCCTGGCGTGTCGCGCCTCCATGCCCGGTGTGTCGCGCCCTGGTGCGCACCGTGTCGCCCCCGGGCGGCGAATCATGCCCCTCCCGGCCGCCAGCAGCTCCAGGCGCGGCGGGTGGTGCGGAGCACCAGTGTCTGCATCGGGAGCTCGAAGCTGCCGTCGCGGGTGCTGGGATGCGTTTCGAGGAAGCGGCGAAGCGCTGCGAAGGTAGCGGCCCGTTGATCGGGTGAGGTGGTGACGGCCCATGAATGGGTCGACACGGTGTCCAGCAGTGAGTCGATGGTGCGCGGCCAGCGCCAGCGAAATTCGCGCAGCTGCGGGTCGCTGAACGCCGGGTGCTCGGGCAGGTCGGCGAAGCCACGTCCGGCCATGCCGGCCGATCGCTGCGCCTGTGCCGCCGCAGCCAGCTCGGCCACCCAGTCCACCGAGTCGTCCTCGGTGTTGCCGAGCGCGGCCAGTACACCCCCTGGTCGCAGCACGCGGGTAATCTCGCCGAGCGCCCGGTCGGGGTCGAACCAGTGAAACGCCTGTCCGACGAGGACCGCGTGCAGCGCCCCATCGTCGGCCGGAATCTCCTCCGCCGTCCCGAAGCGGACCGTGACCGTGGGTAGCAGGGCGGACAGTTGCGTGCGCATGCGGTCGTCTGGTTCGACGGCCAGTACTGCCGCCGCGGGTATTCCACACCGCAGCATCGCCTCAGTGAGCTTGCCAGTGCCCGCAGCGAGATCGAGTACCCGCGCACTGTCCGGTACCGAGCCCAACGCCCACGTCACCGCCTGTTCCGGGTAATCCGGCCGGTGCTTGGCGTAGCTGGCCGCCACGGATCCGAAACAGCGCGCCCGCCGGGCGTGCATCTCATCCACGGACAGACGGTAGCGGTGCGACGCGACGGCTACCGCAGACCACGAGGTTGCCCACCGTGACCACCAATTCGTTCGACCGGAGGTTGTCGGTACAAGTGTCGAGAATGGCGTGCGGCCGCAAAAGCGTTACGTCCACTTCCGACCGCACACCGAGGAACTGGCCGAGGAAACCCTGGGTGGTCAACCGTTATCGCAATCTGATCGTCGGCGATGCGGCCCGGCGCACTGCCAGGACGCGCACTGATGCGTTCGATCGGGGAGTTGCCGCATTCGAGTCCATCGACGTTGAGACACCGATCCGGCAGACCATGTATGGGGGTGCATCGCTGGAGGCTCGCACCGACTCCCATGGGATGGCGCAGAAGTCGCTCGGCGAACAGATCAGTCCGCGACGCGTCATGACGAGTTGCTCTACCACGCACATCACAGTGCATCCCGACTGGCTAGTCGGTAAAGCCGGCAGAAGAGTTGTTCGAGCACCTCGTGGTGTTCGATCTATACGGCCCGCCCTTCGAAGGACATCCAGGTGGACACCTGTCCGCCGACTCGGCGGCACCGCAGCGGCGCAGGTCTGGTCGAGAAATGGGATCTCCAGATCCTATCCGTTGAGTCGGTCACTGCCTACTCTCCAGCTGGTTGACCCCGGTGGTGCAACGAGAACGTTTCGAGGCGCAAGTCGCGCTCACCGTGACCGGTGATGCCACTGGACGAGGACTTGACGACTGCGATGGAGTATGGAATGCCGCGACAGTGGCCGCTGGGAATGGGGATGGACCGGCTGCTGATGTCGCTCACCGGTTCGTGTATCCGAGACACCATCAGTGTTTCCGCTGGTACGACCACAATGGGTGGGTTGATTTCGCATTCTGTAGGGAAATGGGCTAACCTGCTCGTTGTCGTTGTGGAGTCGTCGTGCGATGGCTCCCTCCACTACGTCCCCGAGGGAGGACGACGCGCATGGCGCAGAAGGTCACCGTAACCTTGGTCGATGACCTCGACGGAGGTACTGCCGAAGAGACCGTTGAGTTTGGTATCGACGGCGTGTCTTACGAGATTGATCTGTCGGCGGGTAACGCGGGGAAGCTGCGTGACTCGCTGGCTGACTATGTCAGCAACGCTCGGAAGGCGGGCGGGCGCCGCAAGGCCGCAGGTGGTCCGGCCCGCCGCGCGAGTAGCGGTGGTCGGGCATCGGTAGACCGTGAGCAGAACGCGGCGATCCGCGAGTGGGCCCGTAAGAACGGTTTCAACGTCTCAGACCGTGGACGTATCCCGGCTGAGGTATTGGATGCTTACCACAAGGGAAACTAAGGTCAGTAGGCCACCGGTGCCGTCCGGGGAGGACGGCACCGGTGTATTGTACATGGATCAGTCACTATGGTCGGCGCGACCAGGAATGAGCGCATCAGCCATCGGCGCTCGGGGCCGCTTAAGGACCCGTACTCCATAGACGAAGGTGAGTGCACCACCGAGATAGCCACCGGCTAACAGCAATACCCAGGAGATGACGCCGAGGATCAGCGCCGACGAGATGATCTTTCCGTCGGAGTATCCGGCTAACTGCAACCTGAACGTCCCGGCGAACATGCCGGTGGCGCTGGACATCAGCGTCAGGTGCCACCAGCCCAGGGTTCGCGCGGGCGCATCCGCGGGGATACCGAACAGGTCCACGAGGCCGGTAATGATCGTCGGGATGGCGGCGATAAGACCGATGCCGATCGTGATCACCGAAGCGGTGGCCATCGCGGCCTGCTGAAATCCGGCCGCACCCGCCACGAGCATCGCAACGCCGGCGGTGTAGGCACCGATACCGACATCGGTCAGCGGCGCATGCGCAGGCTTGCCTGCAAAACCTTTCATCAGGCTCACCATTTCAACGCCTCCCTGGAGTCGAAGCACGAACACTCCACGGGCAGTGTTACCCGCATCACAGTAAACGTGCCGGGCCGGCTCCCGGTTCATGCGCTTGCGACAGCTAAGCCCGATGGTGTGTTCCGCGAGCCGGCACCGCTGGGACGCGTATCAACAGGGCGCCACGGTCGATGCGCATTCGTAAGGCACAAACTTCCCCGATTGGATCGCCGTCAAGTTGAGCCTGCTGGGCAGACTCTGCGCTGATGATGACGGTGTGGCCCTGCCAGTGCTGCACAATCCGGTGACCATGGCGGCGGCGACTGACCACCCGGGCAGTCACCGCCAGCCATCCGCGGATGCTTCTCGGACCGATGGACACGACATCCAGCAGCCCGTCGTCGACTCGGGCTGCGGGCAGCAACACCAGGCCACCGAGAAGCCTGCCGCAGTTTCCCACTACTACCGTGCGAACTCGGCGGGACGGCTCAACCCGCCCGTCCACGGCAAGGGTGATCGGCGCCCTTGGTGCGCTCAGCGCGCGAAATCCTGAGACGAAATACGCCAGCGAGCCCAGCCGGGCCTTCAAGTCATGCGGGGCACCGGCCATGATTGCCGCATCGAAACCTACCCCGGCCATCACCAGAAAGACCTGTTCCTCATCCCGATCGTCGATGAGTACGCGTCCGACGTCGATTGCACGGTTGTTCCCGGACAATGCGATCCGGGTGGCTTTGACCATGTCCGGAGTCGCCATCGCCAGGTTGCGCGCCAGCAGATTCGCGGTGCCGGTGGGTAGCAAACCCATCGCGGTGCCCGATCCCGCCAGCACTTGCGCGACGTGCCGGACCGTGCCGTCTCCCCCGCAGGCGAGTACCACATCGGCACCGGCGGACAGTGCCATTCGGGTCTGGCCACAACCCGGGTCCTCGACGGTGGTCTCCAGCCACAGCGGTGGTGCCCACCCCAACTCGTCACAAACTCGGCCAATACGAATCCGCAGCGCCGTCGGGTCGGCGAGGTGACTCGGGTTGACCACCACTGCCGGCAAACGGCGATCGGCCGCAGAGTGACTCGCCGGCTCGGGTTGCACAGATGTGAAGATAAAGGCTATGCGCCGTTCATGCCTGGTCGAGCGTGCCGTAAATGTGAGCCCGATCGACGGCGGCGAGCCGCGGGCAGCTGGCGCATGGCCGCTCGATGCCAGGTAGTGCGTAGAGGAAGCAGCAGGAACCGCGCCGGCGGGTCCAGTGGGTGCGCCCGCGATCGTCGACCAGTTCGCAGATTGTCGACGCGGAAGTCAGAGGTTTATAGGGGGGATGACGGCCGGGCGTGTCCCCAGCACCGAGCACTAAACGCGCATCTGACGCACCGGCCTGCGGTGACCCGAATGCGCGCCCCGCGAGGAGCAGCCCACTATCCAGCACATCGGTCACGGTTGCCCATCTGGTGCGGCGCCCGAAACGCACCTGGCTGCCGTAGACGAACAGAAAGCGGCTGGCGTGCGCGATCACCTGATCACGCAATACCGTGGCTAACGCCGCCTCGTCGGGTACTGGTACGGCGTCGGGGTGCCCGGCTTCGGGATCACCGGGTAGGCACCAGAACCGTCCCGGGCGCAGTGCTACCTCCCGCAGCGCCGCTGAACCGAGCCGGAAACGCAGCTGCTGCGGCGCCAGCGTGGGCACTCGCCGGGCGGAGTGAAACAGCAGCGCGCCGATATAGGTAGGGACGACCAGATACCACTGCAGTACATAGCCGCCGGTGGTCTTCTCCGGGACCGAAGCCTGTGCCGGCACCGCGTGCTGTTCGGTCAGCCATCGCGCGACCTTCGCCCGCCACCGCGTGAAAAAGGCGGGATCGCACAACGCCTGGTCGCACTCGATCCAATCCGCGACCAGGGGATCAGGCGGCACCTGAGGACCAGCGGGCAGCCGGGAATCACCGATGACCCGAAAGGACAGCAGTCTGACCGCACGGTCCACCGCCGCCACCGACGCGGTCAGCGGATGCGCGCGATGGGGGTCCACCACTTCCGCCGACTGCTTGTGTGGCACCGCCGCGTGCAGCACAGCCGCTCCTCGTCTGCTACCGATTCATGCAGGGTTGCCTTACCTAATGTCGAGCAAACCTAGCAGTCGGATTACCCCAGCGCACAGGGGGTACACGGGTACCACCCAACAGAGTTGAGTTTCACCCAGAGCGGACAGCCCCGACCCCTCGGAATCCTGACCAGCGAGATGGCGTTGCACGAAGAGTTCGGGTAGCAGTTCAGCAGCGAGCAAGGCCGTCTGGCAGCTACAGTGACGGCACGGACTGTCTGACCCAGTACCGGTCGCGCGGGGTAGCGCGGCAGTCAGGAGTGCACAATGTTTGAGAGGTTCACCGACCGCGCGCGGCGGGTGGTTGTGCTGGCCCAGGAAGAGGCCAGGATGCTCAACCACAACTACATCGGCACCGAGCACATCCTGCTGGGTCTGATCCACGAGGGTGAGGGTGTCGCGGCCAAGGCTCTGGAATCGCTGGGGATCGCCCTGGAGGGGGTGCGCCAGCAGGTCGAGGAGATCATCGGCCAGGGCCAGCAGGCACCATCGGGCCACATCCCGTTCACGCCTCGCGCCAAGAAGGTGCTGGAGTTGTCACTGCGCGAGGCGCTGCAGCTCGGGCACAACTACATCGGCACCGAGCACATCCTGCTCGGGCTCATCCGTGAGGGCGAGGGCGTGGCTGCCCAGGTCCTCGTCAAGCTCGGCGCCGACCTCAACCGGGTCCGCCAGCAGGTGCTGCAGCTGCTGTCGGGCTACCAGGGCAAGGAGCCCGCGGAATCCGGCTCCGGCCGTGGCGAGGGCACCCCGTCGTCGTCGCTGGTGCTCGACCAGTTCGGCCGCAACCTCACCGCCAGCGCCCGAGAGGGCAAGCTGGACCCGGTGATCGGGCGCGGCAAGGAGATCGAGCGGGTCATGCAGGTACTGTCCCGCCGCACCAAGAACAACCCGGTGCTCATCGGCGAGGCCGGCGTCGGCAAGACCGCCGTCGTCGAGGGCCTGGCACAGAACATCGTCAAGGGCGAGGTGCCCGAGACGCTCAAGGACAAGCAGCTCTACACCCTGGACCTCGGCTCGCTGGTGGCCGGCTCCCGGTACCGCGGTGACTTCGAGGAGCGCTTGAAGAAGGTACTCAAGGAGATCCGCACCCGCGGGGACATCATCTTGTTCATCGACGAGATGCACACCCTGGTGGGCGCCGGTGCCGCCGAAGGCGCGATCGACGCCGCGTCGATCCTCAAGCCGATGCTGGCCCGCGGCGAGCTGCAGACCATCGGCGCGACCACCCTGGACGAGTACCGCAAGTACGTCGAGAAGGACCCCGCGCTGGAACGCCGGTTCCAGCCGATCCAGGTCCAAGAGCCGACCATCGACCACACCATCGAGATCCTCAAGGGTCTGCGGGACCGCTACGAGGCGCACCACCGGGTATCCATCACTGACAGCGCCCTGGTGTCGGCCGCGACGCTGGCCGACCGCTACATCAACGACCGGTTCCTGCCGGACAAGGCGATCGACCTGATCGACGAGGCGGGCGCGCGGATGCGGATCCGCCGGATGACCGCTCCGCCGGATCTGCGCGACTTCGACGAGAAGATCGCCGCGGTGCGCCGGGACAAGGAATCGGCCATCGACGCTCAGGACTTCGAGCGGGCCGCAAAGCTGCGTGACTCGGAGAAGCAGCTGCTGATCAAGAAGACGGAGCGGGAGAAGCAGTGGAAGGCCGGCGACCTCGACGTGGTCGCCGAGGTCGACGACGAGCAGATCGCCGAGGTGCTGGCCAACTGGACCGGTATCCCGGTGTTCAAGCTGACCGAGGCTGAGACCACCCGGCTGCTGCGCATGGAGGACGAACTCCACAAGCGGATTATCGGGCAGAACGAAGCGGTCAAGGCGGTGTCCAAGGCGATCCGCCGGACCCGGGCGGGTCTGAAGGACCCCAGGCGGCCCTCTGGTTCGTTCATCTTCGCCGGCCCGTCCGGAGTGGGGAAAACGGAGCTGTCCAAGGCGCTGGCCGAGTTCCTCTTCGGTGACGACGATGCGCTGATCCAGATCGACATGGGTGAGTTCCACGACCGCTACACCGCATCCCGCCTGTTCGGTGCCCCTCCCGGCTACGTGGGTTACGAGGAGGGTGGCCAGCTCACCGAGAAGGTGCGCCGCAAGCCGTTCTCGGTGGTGCTTTTCGACGAAATCGAGAAGGCCCACCAGGAGGTGTACAACACGCTGTTGCAGGTGTTGGAGGACGGCCGGCTGACCGACGGTCAGGGGCGCACGGTGGACTTCAAGAACACTGTGATCATCTTCACCACCAACCTGGGTACCGCGGACATCTCCAAGGCGGTAGGCCTGGGCTTCTCGGCGAGCAACGACGAGGCTTCGACCTACGAGCGCATGAAGAGCAAGGTCAACGACGAGGTCAAGAAGCACTTCCGGCCGGAGTTCCTCAACCGGATCGACGACACCATCGTCTTCCACCAGCTCACCGAGGAAGAGATCATCACCATGGTGGACCTGATGGTCAACCGGGTGGAGACTCAGCTGCGCAACAAGGACATGGAGCTGGAACTCACCACGTTGGCCAAGAGGTTGCTGGCCAAGCGTGGATTCGACCCCGTGCTGGGAGCCCGGCCGCTGCGCCGGACCATCCAGCGTGAGATCGAGGACCAGCTGTCGGAGAAGATCCTGTTCGGCGAGATCGAGCCCGGGCAGATCATCATCGTCGACGCCCAGAACTGGGACGGCGAGGGCCCAGCCGAGGAAGCGCGATTCGTCTTCCGCGGCGTGGCCAAGACCCTACGGGTGCCCGACACCCCACTGGTCGACCTGGACAGCGCAGCCAGTCCCGAATGAGCAAAAGGGGCCCCGATCCTTCCGGACCGGGGCCCCTTTTATGCGCGTGTCGCGCCTCGGTGTACACCGTGTCGCGGCCCGGTGTACGCGACAACCGCATCAAGCAGGAGCAGGTTAGCTCCGGACAGTTCCAGCAACAGGATCTGGAAGCGGGCTTGCTGGCCTCCAGACAGCGTGTCGAAGGACTGCTGGGCGCAGGAGGCCAGTTCGTAGCGATCGAGCGTCCGGCTCGCCACCTCTTGGGCGCACCGGGCCGGTGCTCATCGCCCCGGTGCAGGATCTCCAGCAGCGTGCGTCCAGCCAGCTCCGGATGGTCGTGGGTCTGCACGAACCAACCTGGACGAACTCGAGCGCCGAGCCGGGCCCTGCCGGTATGGGCCACTGGCGCGACAGTCACGTTATGCGCCGGCCGATGCTCGAGCTCCGGATCGCTGCCTGCCGTCGTTGTAGGCGGCCTTCTGCTTGTACATCAGCAGCAGGGCCTTGAGCTTGGCGTGCTCCTCATCCCAACGGCGGCGCAGCTCGTCCAGACGAGCAAACCGATTCGCGCGCGCCTGCTGGTAGCCGCGAACGAGCCGCCATGGATCCATGCGGTGTTTCCAGCGCCGCCCAGTTCGACGGTGATGATGCGGTCGACGGCACGGGCGAGCAGTTCGCGGTCGTGGGAAACCAGCAGCACGGTCTTGGGTGAGTCCAGCAGCGCTTGCTCCAACCACACCTTGCCCGGCACGTCCAGGTAGTTGTCGGATTCGTCGAGCAGCAGCACTTCATCAGGACCACGCAGCAGGGCCTCCAGCGCCAATCGCTTCTGCTCCCCGCCGGACAAGCTTCGTACCTCATGCCGCGCGGCTGTTTCAAATCCAACGCCCAACGCCGCTGCGCAGCATTGATCCCACACCACCTCCATCGAGTAATCACCGGCATCGGCCTAGGTGGCCAGTTCGGGGATTGTGATTGTGCAGTGGTGGTTATGGGGTGCCTGGCGCCGTGCTCGTCGACGCCTCGGCAGACAGCGCGACTTCGAACTCCAGCAGTGAGGCGCCGGTGGATATCGGCTTCGCGCGGCCCTCGGTGTGCGCCTCCATCGCCGGGCCGTTGCGCCAGGCTTGGAAGTCCTCCTCGGTCTCCCACCGCGAGTAGACGAAATATCGATGGTCCCCGGCCACCGGGCGTAGCAATTCGAAGCTGAGGAAGCCTGGGGCAGAGGTCACCGATCCGTGCCGGGCCGCGAACCGGCGTTCCAACTCCGGGCCGGCGCCTTCCGGCACCTCAATTGCGTTGATCTTCACGACGGCCATGCCGCCAGCCTACGACCCCTACCCGTTATGGAGACATATCGGGCTGTCGGGGGCCCGAGAACCCCCGATATGTCTCCATAACGGGATTACGGGGTGACAGGAGTGGGCGCTTCACCGGGTAGGGCGAAGCGGCCGTCGTGGGTCTGCTGCACCAGGCCATCGATCAGTAACGAGCCCAGACACCGGTCACGCTGCGACGCGTCGCGCCAGACTGCATCCAGCTGAGCCCGGGCAACCGGATCGGCAGCGGCGCGCAGAACGTCGAGCAACAGCCCGCGCACCTGACGATCGGTGCCCGCGTAGCGCTGCGCCGATCGGGCGGCGACTGTGCCGGGAGGCCGGCCGGCGCGTACCCAGGCGCACTCACCGGCCAGCGGGCACGCCGCGCAGCGCGGCTGGCGGGCAGTGCAGACTACCGCGCCGAGCTCCATCAACGCGGCGCAGAACCGGGCCGCTCGCGTGCCGGGCAGCACGCTATCCACGTCAGACAGATCCCGGGAGGTCGACGGCGGACCGGAATCCGCCTGGCCGTGCATGGCGCGGGCCATCACCCGGCGCACATTGGTGTCCACCACCGGCACGCGGTGGCCGTAGCCGAACGCTGCTACAGCACGGGCGGTGTAAGCGCCGATCCCTGGCAGCGCGAGCAGCACGTCAACCTCAGCGGGGACCACGTCGTCGTGCTGGGCGGCGATGGCGGTGGCAGCGGCATGCAACCGCAGCGCCCGGCGCGGATAGCCCAACTTTCCCCACGCGCGGACCACCGTGCCGGCTGTCTCGGCGGCCAAGCTCGAGGGAGCGGGCCAGCGGGTCATCCACTCGGTCCAGACTCCAGCGACGCGATGCACCGGAGTCTGTTGCAGCATCACCTCGCTGACCAGTACACCCCACGGCGTGGTGCCAGGCGCGCGCCACGGCAGATCCCGTGCCTCGGCGTCGAACCAGGCGATCAGTTGGGCGGCGTTCACGGTTGCAGCGCGGAGACCTCGGTGAGATCGCCGGTGTCGATGTCGACGACGAAACCACGCACCGCCGTGGAATTCGCCAAAAACGGGCTGCGCCGCACCCGTTCCATGGACTGGCGAACGTCGGCTTCGGCATCGCTGAAGGTCTCCACCGCCCAGGTCGGCCGCAGGCCGGTAGCGTCTTGAAGTTCGGCCCAGAAGTCGGAGTCGGTGAATGTCGCCATGCCGCATTTGGTGTGGTGCAACAGCATCACCTCGGTGGTGCCCAGCTTGCGCTGGCTGACCGCCAGCGAGCGCACGACGTCATCGGTGACGGCGCCGCCCGCATTGCGGATCACGTGCGCCTCACCGGGCCGCAGGCCGAGCAGCTGAACCGGGTCGAGCCGGGCGTCCATGCAGGCCACCACCGCGATGTGCAGGCTGGGGACAGACGCCATGGGGCCAGGGCCGGTACCTGCGCGGAATGAGTTGCGCTCCACCAGGTCCTGTATCGCCGTCACGGCTGTCTCCTCTGCTCCGATCTGCATTCCAGCCGCGGATCTTAGGCCAGTACTCATCGTCGACGCTCAGGGCGCCCTACTCGCGCACCCGCCGCATTCAGCGGGCTGACCGCCTGCTGAATGCGGTCAAAGGTAAGTTTCGGGGATGGACGAGAATAGGGCCCGTCGGGTTGTCGACGCGCTGCGCGAGCGCGGTGTGGACGCACACCTGGTAAGGCCTGGTGAGTACTCCAGTGGCGTGCGGGTGTCGCTTCCCGACGGGCGCGAGGCGCTGTGGGACACCGACGGCACGGCGAGTCTCGAAGCGCAAGTGATGCGCGACGGTGTCCTCGTCGGCTTCGTTCCCGTAATCGAAGGCTCAGAAGGCTTTGATGAGTCCCAGGTCGTGGACGCCATTGCCAGGACCGACTACGACCAGCCGATCGCGCGCCAGTTGCGCACCACGCCGGCGCCCCGTCCGGCGTTGGCACCCGAAGGTGGCTTGTTCCGCCGCTTCCTCGACGGTTTCCGGTACCGGTAATACCCGAGACGGCGGTGGCGGCGGATCTGTGGCGGTCAACGCTGCGCTGTCGCCGACCACAGCGTGCCGCAAGGGCCGGCGGGTGCGCCCGCCAACTCAGCGACCCGCCGCGCCAGACGCCTACCTAAGCCGTCAGTCAGCGTGATCGGCCACCCCGCCGGGCTAACCGAGGTCGATATCGTCCCAGCGTAGGCACCGCCAGCCGGCCTCGTCCGCCTCCAGCAACACCGTCGCCGCATTAGCTAGGTAGCGCGGTTCTGCGAAGGCGCCGTCGATATTGGCTGCCAGTGCGACCACTGCCAGCCGGATCGCGGCACCGTGGCTGACCAGCACCGCGGTACCGTGCCGATGCGCCGAGCGGATCGCCGCGACGTCGGCGAGGTAACGATCGAGCACCTGCTTACCCGACTCTCCACCGGGGCGGGCCGCCTCCAGGTCACCGGAGTGCCAGGCGTGATAGAGCTCGTGCAGGACGCGATGCGCCTCCGGTGTCCGGCGCCCCTCTAGGTCCCCGATGAACACCTCGTGCACCCCGGCGAGGATTTCTGGTGCCGCCAGGCCGTGCCGGATCGCCACCGGGCGCGCGGTCTGTTGAGCGCGCAACGCCTGGCTGGCATAGACGGCCACCACCGGTTCACCGGCCAGTCGCTGCGCCAGCTCGCCGGCTTGCCGGTGGCCCTCCTCGGTCAACGGCTGCCCCGGCGGGCGGGTGTCCAGGATGCCTTCGGCGTTAGCCGTGGTCTGTCCGTGCCGAACCAGCACCAGCCGGAGGGAGTCGGTCATGATGCCGCTTCGGTCGGCGCTGGCGGCCGGCGGGGTTGGTAGCTGTTGGAGACCTGCGCCGTAGGTGTTGGCGGTACTTGAAGACACGCCAACCGGGGGTTAGGCACTGCGGCCGGCGCGTACCGCGCTGAGCCAGTGCCGGGCGGCGGAGAACCCGACCGGGTCCGGACCGGGGCGGGGTACCCCGACTCGAGGGTACGAGCCGAGGAAGCGTACCCAGGCGCACCGACGATGCAGCTCGGCCAGCGCGTCGCCGACCGCGTCCTCGGCCACGTGACCCTCACAGTCCAGGAAGAACTGGTATTCACCCAGTTTGGCCTTCATCGGCCGGGACTCGATCCGGGTCAGGTTGATCCCGCGCAAGGCGAACTCGGCGAGCACCTCCAGCAGCGCTCCGGGCCGGTCGGCGGATACCGCGACCAGCGACGTGCGATCTGCGCCGGTGGGCGGCGGCAGCATGCCGGGGCGGCGCAACAGCAGGAAACGGGTCTTGGCATCGGCTTTGTCGTGCACCCCGCTGGCCAGCTCGGCCAGCGGGTAGTGGGCCAGCGCGACCGGGGCGCACACCGCGGCGTCGGCCCGAGCCTCGAGCACCGCGACCGCCGCCGCGGACGTGGAGTCGGTCAGCATCGTGGTCGCGTCCGGCAAGTGTGTACCCAGCCAACACCGCACCTGCGCCGCGGCGTGCGGATGGGTCGCCACGGTGCGCACGTCCGCCGCGTCGGTACCGGGCCGGACCAGCACGCTGAACTGGACCGGCAGCACGGCCTCGGCGACCGCCAGCACCGGCTCACCTTCGACCATCGCGTCGAGGGTGGCCGGCACCGATCCTTCCACCGAGTTCTCCACCGGCACGCACGCCGCGTCGGCCTGACGCGCCCGCAGCGCCGCGATCGCCGCGTGCACCGACGCCGCCGAACGCAGCTGTTCCCCAGGCACCAGTAAACGGGCCGCCTGTTCGGCGAAGGTTCCTGCGGGCCCGAGATACGTGGTGACGGTCATCCAGCGAGCCTATTAGGTACACGAAACGCTGACACACCGTGCATCAGACAGCGACACGCCGAGCAGTGGGGGTCAAGCCTGGGACGCGCGGCGGTGCTCGGGGCTGGGCAGCAGTCCCAGCCGGACCAGTTCGGTCACCGGATCGGCCAGCGACACCGACCCGAAGCAGGCGAACACCTCACGGACACTTCGCGCGGTCTCCGCAGAGAAGGCGGCGGCCTCAGCGGCCAGCGCGGCGGCGTCGGTGCACCGCAGGGCCTCCTGGGCGTTGCTCCCGGATACCGCGTGGGCGGTCCCGACGAGCATGTTGAGCAGCCCGTGGTGGGTCAGCCCGGTAGCCGGATCATGATGGCGGACCGCGTGGCGTAGCCCGGCGGTCGCCTTGAACGGGGCGCCGGCGTTGGTCGTGACGGCCAGGAAATCGGCCACCTCCTCGATGCTGGGGAACGACTCCACCGACGTTCCGCCGCACCGCAGCTTGGGCCAGCAGCCGACCTCGGCTACCCGGCGCACGCCCGTCAACCACTCCGGCCGGCCACGGCGTGGCTCCACCACCCGGACCACATCGTCCGGTACGAATTCAGTGAGCTGGACCAGCCAGTTGGCATCCACGTCGGAGGGTGCCGGCACCTCGATCATTCGCAGATCCAGCAGCTTCGGGTTGTCCAGCGCGGTGGAGATGGCCTTGGGCAGGCCACCCAGGCCGGTATCGGCAACCAGCGACAACGCCACCGGCCGCACCGGACGGGCCTTGCGCAACGCACCGACCAGTGCACCGAGCCGGGAAATCGGGCAGTTCAGAAAACCGACCACGCCGGCGTGCGGCGCGCGCCGGGCAGCGAGGTGCGCCTTGACGGTATCGACCACGTTCGCGCGTGACGGCGGGAACAACGCCGCATCATCGACCAGACGCGCCAGCAAGGGTGGCACACCCGGAGGGCAGGGGGGATGCAGATCCAGCACCGTCGACACCTGAGGCACCTTAGCTGGGCTCCCTCCGGGGCCGGTCAGGGCTCACCACTTCTTTGCCGGCTCTTACTCCAACCGGCTACTTCGACGAGGCCGAAAGCTCCCCGCGCACCTCACGAGTGACGCTGCGCTCGGCGACGAACGACATGAACGGAATAGTGCCCGCGAGCGCGACCAGCACCATCCGCACCGGCCGCCACCGCACCGACGTGCCCAGCACTACCGTGGCCACGAGGTAACCCATGTAGAGAAAGCCGTGCACGGGTCCGCTCCACCATAGCTGCTGGTTTCCGAACCCGTAATGCAGCACCACGGAGCTGGTCAACACGAGCAGCATCACGCCGGTGGCGTACGCCATGATCCGGTACCCGAGCAACCGGGCCGTGACCCGGTCGGTGCTACTGCCGGTCCTGTTCAGCGAGCCGGGCGAGGAAGGCGTTGTACGTGGCGAGCTCATCGTCGGGATCGTCCTCCGGGATCGGTCGGTGGTCTGGACGCCGGGGAACCGGTGCAGTGAAATCCGGTGCAGGGCTGGGCTCATCGCTGCGAACCTGGGCTTGCGCATGCCGCTCCAGCCACAGAAACCGGATCCAGGCTGCCACTAGCACGACCGCGAACAGCGGCCATTGCAACGAGTAGCCGAGGTTCTGCCAGCCGCCGGTGGGTGACTGCGCCCGATCCCACTGCCAGCGGCCCAACCGGACGAACAGGCCACAGCACAACACGACCAGCACGTGCCCGACCCACCATCGCCGGGCCAGCACGAAGCGCCACACGAGCCCACGATACGCGGGGCGCCACTGGCCGAGCGCGCTGCGGTCGCCAAGGCTCGACCGCGGCGCGGCGGATAGCGTCGGGGACGTGAACGCGCGCGGGGTGGGGTTGCGAAGCTGGCTGGCCCTCCCGCGTCCGGCGCAGCCTACGGTCGTCACGGACCCCGGGCAACGTCGTGCTCTGGTCGTCGAGGTTGTCCTGGTCCTGGCGGTGACGCTGGGGCTGTCGGGGTTGCGGAGCCTGCTGGCGCTGGTGGACGCGTTGCTCGCCCCGGGTTCGCTGGCCGGTCAGTCGGTGGCGATCAATGCGCCGGTGCGCAAGGTTGCGCTGCTCGACTTGTTCTACCAGCTCGCCGGGATGATCCAACTGCTGGCGTGGGCCGGTCTGGGCGGTTACCTGCTGTGGCGCAGTGGCATCGGCCTGCGCACCATCGGTCTGTACCGCCGACCGGCGGCGCGGGACATCGGGTTGGGTGCCGTTCTTGCGGCACTGATCGGCGGGCCAGGGTTGGGGCTGTACCTGCTGGCCCGAGCCGCCGGCCTGAACCTCACCGTGCTGCCGTCGGCGTTGGGCGACACCTGGTGGCGGGTCCCGGTGCTGGTTGGCGCGGCGGTGGCCAACGCGCTGGCCGAGGAAGTCCTCGTGGTCGGATACCTGATCACGCGGTTACGCCAGCTGGGATCGGGCGAGGGCACCGCCCTACTGGCCAGCGCGGCCCTGCGCGGTAGCTACCACCTCTACCAGGGTTTCGGCGGGTTCGTAGGCAACCTGGTGATGGGCCTGGTCTTCGGCCGCAGCTGGCAACGCACCCACCGCCTCTACCCCCTCATCACCGCCCACTCCCTCATCGACGTCGCCGCCTTCGTCGGCTACGCCCTCCTCCACGGCCACCTCAGCTGGCTCCCCTAACCCCGATATGGAGACATATCGGGGTGGAGGGGTGGGTCAGCGCAGGGTGAGCTGGCGGCTGTGCAGGGCGCGCAGGGCGCGGCGTTCGGGGTCGGTGAGGGGGGTGCTGGGCAGTGAGGAAAGAGCCTGGGTGAGGCGCTGGGCGAAGGACTCCGCGGGGGTTGTCCATTCGCGGGCATGCTGCTCGCGGTCCAAGTCCCACACCGGGACCAGCACCCCGTGGGCGCGAAACGAGCCGGCGAAGCGGGAACCCGCACCTAGGTCCAGCTCTTCGCGCGCGGCCAGCCGGGCCAGCGCGGCGAGTAGCTGCTCTTCGGGTTCCTGGCGGATCCATCGCAGATGCGCCTTCTCCCCGGCATCGGTCCAGTAGGCCACCTCAACCCCCGTTCCGGTGACCGGCTCGGTCGGCATGATCGCCTCGTTCGCCTGCTTCAACGCGGCTGCCGCGTCACCGGTGGGGGACTCGCCGGGCACCCACCAGGCGAAGTCGGGATACATGGTGATCTCGAGAACGGCGTCCGGGCGCAGCAGATCCTGGAGCCGGACCTGCTCGCCGTCGGCCGTGGTATCGGTCACCGGTAGCACGGAGCCGGGCGTTGCGCTCTGCGCCCAGCGCACCGCCCGCCCGACATCCCGCGACAGGTCCCCGGAACGGGTCAGCACCTGCATGGCGACCAGCGCCGTGCCGTCCGGACGCACGACCCCGGCCGCCGCCCCCGGCAGCAACGAGGCCAGTGTGACGTCCCGATCGCCCGGCTGCGCCAGCGGTAACGGCGCGGTCGCCGAGGGCACGAACTCGCGTAATGCGATCAGCTGGCGCTCGGCGGCGAGCCCTTCGAACGGGCGACTGACGATGACGTCCCGGGTGCCACCAGGATCACCATGGCAGGCCTTGTACCTCTTGCCCGATCCGCACGGGCAGGCCTGGCGAGGATTGATCTGACCGGCGGAGCCGTGCGTCGAAGGGCGGTTCTTGGTTTTTGTCACGGGTGGACGCTATCGCGTCCGCTCAGGACCCGCTCAGCTGCCGCACAGCGGCTCCTGGCCGATTGGTCGCCAGGTAGGCGACGCCGAGTTCGGCGCACAGTGCCACCTCGTCGGGCTCGTCGATGGTCCAGCAGTAGATCGGATGCCCGTGCGCCGCAGCCCTCAGCACGAAGCCGGGATCGGCCTGCAGCGCACCGAAGCGGGGTCCGGCGATGTCCGCCCAGGGAGGCAGCTCGCCGGAGCGAACACCGCCCAACGTGGGCAGCAACGCCACGGTGGGCAGCTGCGGCGCTGCGGCGCGGACCCGCCGCAACGCCTTGGCCGAGAACGACATGATCACTACCGGGGAATCGTGCCGCGATTTCGGGGCGGCCAGACCGTGCTCGGTGAGCAGAGTCACCAAGGTGGCCTCGACCAACCCGCCCTGCGACGCCGGATGTTTGGTCTCGATGAACAGCTGCACCGGGTCCGGCCAGTCCGCGAGAAGACCGAGCAGCTGTGCCAGGGTGAGCACACCAACACGTGGCCGCACCAGGCCAGCGGTCGCGCCATCAGTGTTCAGGTCGTCGCGCCACCCGCCGAAGTCGTACGCGGCCAGCATCGCCAGGTCGTACGCGCTGACCGGGCCGCGTCCGGTGGACGTGCGGTCGATCCGGCTGTCATGGATACACACCAGGTGCCCATCGCGGGTCATCCGGACGTCACACTCCAGGCCGTCAGCGCCCTGCTCGAGAGCGAGCACGTAGGCGGGCAGGGTGTGTTCGGCCGCCTCCGCCGACGCCCCCCGGTGCGCCACCACCCGCGGGACCGACCAGCGCATGCGACTCATCCGCTCAATCGGGAACCACCGGGTACGCGCACCACCATCATCCGGCGAGCGCCGACCAGTTGCGCCGGGCTGAGCAGCCGGGTCAGCCGCCGCACCACGACGATCGTGGCGACCGCGACGATCCCGGCGCACAGGTCGGTGGCCACGTGCAGCAGTACGCCATCAGCGCGGGCCTGCACCCCGTCGCGCAGGTTCCACAGCAGGGTGATTCCGGCCAGCAGCAGCCCGACCGACCACACCGCCCACCAAACGAGAACCAGCGATGACGGACGCGGCCGGCGGGCCGGATCATGGCCGAGCGCCGCATGCTCCAACTCGGCGAGCACTGCGCCGGGCAGCACCAGGTTGATCCCCGGCACCAGCACCCCGGCGATCAGCTGCCAGCTCGGCCGGGGCCGGGCGACCGCAGCGGCCTGGGCCGCCGCCGTACTGGCGTGCACCAGCCATCCCAGGGTGACCGCCCCGGCCAGCACCGAGGACAGCAGCGACACCACCCCGCCGGTGACCACCAGCGCGTCGCTGGCGTGCAATGGCCCGGCCGGGACCGCGTCGAAGCGGCTGTCCAGCAGTAACGCATACCGCCACGTCTCGGCCCCCCCGGTCACCACCACCAGCAGCGCCGTCAATCCCAACAACGGCACCGCCACCGCGGCCAGTCCCCGCATCTTGTCCACGTTCAGCGGGCTCAGCGGAGTTATTCGACCCGTTTCCATCCCTTGGGAAACGGCGGAGCGCCCGCTGGAGGGGCTAGATGACGCGGGGTGCGGCATTTGAGTCGGTGACCATCGGGCGGCCGGCGGCAGCCCACGCGCGCATGCCGCCGTCGACGTTCACCGCGTCCCAGCCGGACTGCCGGAGATAGGCAGTGACCCGGGCTGAGCGCGCTCCGGAGCGGCACACGACCCGGACCGGGCGATCGGGCAGCGCGGCGGCGATCTCATCGAGCCGCTGCGTCACCTGCCCCATCGGCACGTGCACGGCCGCCGGGGCGTGCCCGGCGGCCCACTCGTCGTTCTCCCGGACGTCGAGCAGTACGGCGTCCGCAGGCAGTTCGGCGACCAGGCAAGCTGGCACTGCGGGGCTCATAGCCGCCAATCGTGCCACAGCTGATGGCGAATGGTGGGGTAGCTCAGCCAGTGAGGTCCAGAACGGTGAGCGTTCCGGCCGTGACGTTGCTGACATATGCCTGGCGACCGTTGGGCAGCACCGCAATGCTGGTCGGCTGGATTCCGGTGGGAATGGTCGCGGTGACCCGGTTGGTCCGGACATCGATCACCGACACCGTGTTGGTGCCCTCGTTGACCACGTAGGCGAACCGGCCGTCCGGGGCCCACGCGATGTCTTGCGGGTGAGTCCCGACCGGGATGGTCGCCAGCGCCCTGTTCGTGATGCCGTCGATCATCGACACAGAGGCGCCGTCGTAGTTGACGATGGCGACCAGCGGCAGGTTGGGATGCACCGCGATGCTGTGCGGACTTCTCCCGACCGGGATGGTCGCCAATACCTCGAGGGTGGTGGTGTCGATCACTGACACCACGTTGGACTCGTGGTTGGCCGTGTAAGCCCGGCTGCCGTCCCGCGAGAACGCGACCGAGTGCGGGTTGGGTGCGACGGGCACCTGGGCGATCACCGTGTTGGTGTCGGTGGAGACCACCGACACCGAACCGATGTCGTGGTTGGGGATGAACAGGCGCTTGCCATCGCGGGTGACCGCCGGCAGGTACGGGCGGGCTTGTTGCGGGATGGTTCCGACCACCGTGTTCGTCGCGGTGTCGAGCACGTCGACCACATGCACGGTTCGCGCGTCGTTGTAGATGGTGACGTAGAGCGTGCGGCCGTCCGGCGCGAAGGCGAGGAACTGGGGTGGGCCGGCCGTGATCGGGATGGTAGCGGTCACCTGGTTGACCGCGGTGTCCACCACGGTGACGACCTGGGCGTTGCGGTTGGCGACGTAGGCCTGCCGGCCGTTGGGAGAGATCGCGACGAAGCCGGGAGTCTTGCCGACCTGGACGGTGGGCCCGAGTGCAGGTATCGCCACCTCCGGTCCGATGTCCGCCGCGGGTTGCGGTTGGGCCGGCTTGGCGGCCTCGGATGGTGCCGTGGCCAGTACCCGGTTCACGGAGATGGACACCGCGAGAATGATCACACCGGTGAGCACGCCGGCGGCGATGACGACCGGTCGCCGGTTCGTCCCGCGCTGGGCCGGTATCTCAGGTATCACAGTCGGTTCGGGGAAATCACTGCCTACCGGTTTGGGCACCGGCCGGGGTTGTGGCAGGCGCGGCTGGGGAGCCGGGGGAGGAGTTGGCTGGGAGGTGGACCGCTCGGCGCCGGCACCGGTCAGCGCGCGCACCTCCATCTCGGCGTAACGGACCTCGTCCGCGCTGTCTTTCGGACTGAGCACCGTGGCGACATAACCGAGCAGGAACGCCAACGGTACCGAGACCAGGGCCGGGTTTTTCAGCGGGAAGATCGCGAAGTCGACATTGGGGAACATCGACTTCGGGGTGCCCGACACGGCCGGCGAGAAGAAAATCAACAAAACGCAGCTGATCAAGCCGCCGTACATGCTCCACAGCACGCCGGTGGTGTTGAACCGCTTCCAGAACAGCGAATAAAGGATAGTCGGCAGGTTCGCCGAGGCCGCCACCGCGAAGGCCAGTGCCACCAGGAAGGCGACGTTCTGGCCCAGCGCAGCGATGCCACCGAGCACCGCCAGGGCGCCGATGGCGCATGCGGTGATGCGGGCGACCCGCACCTCGCTGTCCGCATCCAGGTTGCCTCGCTTGATCACGTTGGCGTAGACGTCGTGCGCGAACGACGCCGACGCAGTGATCGTCAGGCCGGCCACCACCGCGAGGATGGTGGCGAAGGCCACCGCTGAGATGAAGCCTAGGAAAATCTCACCGCCGAGCTGATACGCCAGCAGTGGCGCCGCGGAGTTCTCCCCGCCGGGCATCGCGGCGATCCGCGCTGGACCGCCGTCCACCATGGCCGCCGCGGCGTAGCCGATCACCAGGGAGAACAGGTAGAACACGCCGATCAGCCAGATCGCCCAGACCACCGTACGGCGGGCCTCTTTGGCAGAGGGCACCGTGTAGAAGCGCATCAGGATGTGCGGCAGGCCCGCAGTGCCCAGCACCAGGGCCAGCCCCAATGACACGAAGTCAATCTTGGTTGTGGTGCTCTTGCCGTATTGCAGACCCGGAGCGAGCACGGCCTGCCCGTGGGACGAGCGGGCCGCCGCCTCGCCCAGCATGGCGGACAGGTTGAGTCCGAAGGCGCCCAGCGCCCAGGCGGTCAGCATGCCTGCACCGATGATCAGTAACGCGGCCTTGGCGATCTGCACCCAGGTGGTGCCGCGCATCCCCCCGACCAGCACATAGAAGATCATCAACAGCCCGACCACCGCGACCACCAGCGCCTGGCCCGAAGTGCTCTTGACGTCGAGCAGCAGCGCGACCAGACCACCGGCGCCGGCCATCTGGGCCAGCAGGTAGAACAGCGACACCACCAAGGTCGATACCGCTGCGGCCGCGCGAACCGGGCTGCGGCGCATCCGGTAGCTGAGCACGTCGCCCATGGTGAACTTGCCGGTGTTGCGCAGCAGCTCGGCGACCAGCAGCAGGGCTACCAGCCAGGCGACCAGAAAGCCGATCGAGTAGAGGAAACCGTCGTAGCCGAATACCGCGATCGCACCGGCGATGCCCAGAAACGACGCCGCGGACAAGTAGTCGCCGGAGATGGCGATCCCGTTCTGCGGGCCGGTGAACGTCCGGCCCGCGGCGTAGTAGTCCGCGGCGGTACGGGTGCGGCGTGCCGCGCGGAACACGATGACCAGGGTGACCAGCACGAAGAACAGGAAGATGCCGCCGTTGAGCAGCGGCCGGCCGACGGTGTCCTGGGCTAGCGCTACTAACGCTGTGGTCACCAGGCACCCCCTTCGACCTGCTCGCGGATCCGGGTGCTGACCGGGTCGAGGTATCGGTTGGCGAATCGCACATAGATCGTCGTGATCGCGAACGTGGAGACGAACTGCAGCAGACCGAAGATCAACCCGATATTGATGTTGCCGACGACCTTGATGGCCATGAAATGCGGCGCGAATGCCGCGAGCAGGACATACAGGAAATACCAGGACAGGAAGAACGCGGTCATCGGGAAGACGAATCCACGGAGCCGCATGCGCAGGCCGGCGAACTCCGCGCTGGCATGGGCGGCGGTCCAGGGATCTGTTGGGCGCCCGGTGCCGATAGCGCCGGCAGGCTCGGTGGTGCTCACGCAGACACCTCCACAGCGGTGACGTAATCGCCGGCTTAACCGGCGTGTCTGGTGGACAAGACGACCGAGCGGGTGCAAGGTGCGTCGCCAAGACCGCCGACACCCTAGTAGCTCGCCGTTGACGACCGTGCACCGGAAGGTGACACCGGTCAAAGCAGTTACTGACTGTCATCGACGACGGGTTGGTCTCCCGTCCCGGACGCGACGCATGTGGCCAGTGTGGTTTGCGTCTACCGGCGGTGACGACCACCGCGCATCCGGGGCAGCGCCGCCGCGGCCATCCCGGGCCGGCCGGGAAGCTGGCCAGAGTCCCGGTCCTCGGACAATCCCAACCGATCCGGTGCGTGCAGCCGCAGCAAGATACGCGAGACGTCCGCCGGAACCCGGTCGCTGGTTCGCCGGCTCACCACCACCATGGTCAGAAATGCCAGCGGCACCGTGAACACGGCGGGCTGCGCCAGCAGGGCCTGCCAGTCGGGCGGCAGCACGCCGGCTGCGGCCGGCAGCACCGCGGCGAACGCCAGGCCGCCGCCCAGCAGGATGCCGGCCGCCGCGCCGGCGTCGGTCAACCCCCGCCACCAGATGCCCAACACCAGCAGCGGGCAGAACGACGAGGCGGCCACCGCGAAGGCCAGCCCGACGCCTTGGGCCAGGTCCAGCGACGAGACCGCGAGCATGAATGCCAGCGGGACCGACCAGGCAGCTATCGTGGCCGCCCGGAAGCCGCGCAGCCGGCCGGGTAGTACGTCGGTGGACAGCACCCCGGCAACGCTGAGCACCAGCCCGGTGGCGGCGGAGACGAACGCGGCGAACGCCCCGGCCGCGATCAACCCGCCGAGCAGCAGCCCCGGCACGGTGTGGATGCCCAGCGCCGCACCGGGCAGGTCCAGCAGCGCGGCGTCGGTGTTGCCCTCGGCCAGCAGTCGAGGAACGTACAGTCGAGCAAGCCAGCCGGACACGATCGGGAACAGGTAGAAGATCCCCAGCAGCGCCAGTACCAGGAGCGTGGTGCGGCGTGCCGCCGTCCCGTCGGGATCGGTGTAGTAGCGGCCCAGGATATGGGGCAGGCCCATGGTGCCCAGCAACAGCGCGACGATGAGCGAGTAGGTGGCCAGTAGCGGGTGTTTGCCGGCGCCCATCGGTCGCAGCCAGGCGCTGTAGTCGGCGGCGGCATCGCTGGTCACCGGTATCCGGCTGCCCGCGTCGAAGTGCACGGTGGTGCCTTTGCCCACCTTGTGCTCGCCGGGTGGCCAGACGACCGGCCCGTGCGTGGGCTGGTCGTCTTGTTTGCCGTCTACCGTGACCCGCGTCGGCTCGGTGACTTTGAGCACGATGTTGCGATCCGGATTGATGTCTCTGCCAACCGGGAAGGCGGGTTGCGGGGCACCGAGCGAGCTGCGCGCCGTTTGATGATCCCCGGCGTAGTGGATCAGTAGTACGAACACCGGGATGGCCAGCGCGGTCAGCTTGATCCAGTACTGGAACGCCTGCACGATGGTGATCGAGCGCATCCACCCCGTGTAGATGTTGAACGTCACGATCACCATGACCACCGCCGCGCCGACCCATTTCGGCTGGTTCGCCACCTCCTGCAGGGTGAGCCCGGCGCCTTGCAGCTGCGGCACCAGGTAGAGCCAGCCGACGATGATCACGAAGGCGGTGCAGATCCGGCGCAGCCGTTCTGAGCCCAACCGCACCTCGGCGAAGTCGGGCAGCGTGTAGGCGCCGGAGCGGCGCAGCGGCGCTGCCACGAACAGCAGCAACGCCAGATAACCCGCGGTGAACCCGAGCGGGTACCACAGCGCGTCGACCCCACCCTTGAGCACCAGCCCGGCGACCCCGAGGAACGACGCCGCGGACAGGTACTGCCCGGAGATTGCCGCGGCGTTCCAGCGCGGGCCCAGTGTCCGGGCGGCCTCCAGGAAATTCGAGGTTGCTCGTGCCTTGGCCCCGTAAAGGCCGGCAACCATGGTGACCGCGGCAACCACGACCATCGCAGCGATGGTCACGATGAATGCAGCCAGCTCGGGCACTCTGACGCTCAGTTCTCGACCATCTCGGCGAAATCCTGCTCGTTACGCTCGGCGCCGCGGTTGTAAGACCAGGCCACCACGACGAAGAACGGGTAGACCGCGAGGCCGAGCAGCAGCCATGGCAGGCGCAAGCCGAAGATGGTGGTTGTGCCCAGCGACGGTACCAACAGGAACGCGACCGGGATGGCGCCGAGCACGACCACGGTCAGCAGCATCAGCCGGACCGACAGCATCAGCTGTACCCGGACCAGCTGGCGGACCAGGACCTCACCGACGCTGGTCTGGTCCTCCAACTCCGCAAGGGTGCGCACCACCCGCCGGCTGTTGCGCCGCTTGGCCAGCACGATCCGTTCCCGCTTGCCGGCCTTGGTCCGACCGGCGATCGGGTAGACAGTGCTGTCCTGCGCTGCCCGCTCCTGGGCTGCCGCGTCCTCGGCCGCCTTGACCAGCGCCGCCCACGGGTCACTGTCCTGGCCGGTCGCATCGTCGCTCATGCCCCCGAGGGTCATCCGGCAAGCCTCAAATCGTGACACTCATCGCGACGTCCAGCCCTGTTTGGCTGCCCGCACCAACCGGTCCTTGAGCTCGCGGGTGTGCCGACGGCTGACCGGTAGTTCAGTGGCGTCGTCGCCGTTGCCGACTCGGACGACATAGCCCGACGCCGACATGCGCAACTCGGTGACCAGCGGCAGGGCGACCAGGAAGGACCGGTGAATGCGCACGAACCCGGCGTCGGACCAGCGATCCTCCAGCTGGGACAGCGGGATACGGACCAGGTGGCTGGCGCCGTCACCGGTGTGCAGCCGCGCGTAGTCCCCGTGGGCCTCCACCCAGCGCACCGACGAGCGCGGCACCAGCTTGGTGGTACCCGCGAGTTCGACCGGGATGACCTCATCCTCAGCGGCCTGCTCGGGTCCCGGAGCGGCCGCGTCGCGCCGGGAGGCGACGATCCGCCGCATCGTGTTGGCCAGGCGCTCCCGGCTCACCGGCTTCATCAGGTAGTCGGCCGCGCCGATCTCGAAGGCGTCGAGGGCGTTCTCGTCGTAGGCGGTGGCGAACACCACCGCCGGCGGGTTGGGGATAGTGGCGAGTACCCGGGCCAGTTCCAGACCGTCCAGCCCAGGCATCCGGATGTCCAGAAACACCACATCGACGCGCGGTAGCGGGGTGCCGTTGGCGCTGCGACTGTCCGGCCGCAGGATCGTCAGCGCCTCGGTGGCGTTGGTGGCCGTCAGGATGGTGCCGATGCGCGGCTCGCCTTCCAACACTTCCAACAGCATGGCCATGGGGCCTGGCTCGTCGTCCACGGCGAGCACGACAAGCCCGGGGTTGTCGTCGTTGCCGCTCATTGACCGCCTCTCCGCCGCGCGCTGCCCCGGCAAATCCCCCAACAATCATCCCTGGACCGTCAACCCTGCACCTGACCAGTATCGCTGTCGACGGCCGATCCGTGTGCGCCTGGTTGACCTTACTGTCGCCGAGTTCGCGGCCAGCTCCGTGCCGAAGCGCAGGCGTCCCACGCCGAGCTGCCGCCGTTGCACCCGCAGCACCGTTTCCAGCGCGTCCTGAGGGCCCAGAAAGGAGCTGTGGGGCTGTGCCCCTTCAGCTGCCAGATGCGGTCGCAGCGGGTGTGGGATGAGGCCGGCATCGTGCGTTGTTGGCATCGTCCACGGCAATGGGGCTACAGGCCGAAGCGGGACCAGGCGGCGCGGTGTTCGAGCGCTTCGAGCAACGCAGCGGGAGCCAGACCCAGACGGGCCAGCAACGGCCGGCGTCCTTCTACGGTCACGATCTCCGCCTCGGGATAGCGCTTGGTGATCTCCCCGCGCATCGTGCCCAGCCGATCGACCAGGCCTAGCTCGACGGCCCGGCGACCGGTCCACACCTCGCCGGTGAACAGGTCCTGTTGATCAGTGGCCAGCAGGTTGCCGCGGCGCGCGCAGACCCACTCGCGGAACATCTCGTGCAGCTCGGCCTGCATGCCGTGCAGCCAGATCACGTCATCTTCTTGCTCGGGCAAGAATGGGTCCAACCGGGCCTTGTTGGCTCCCGCGGTATATAGCCGCCGCTCCACCCCGAAGCGCTCCAGCAGGCCGTGCAGCCCGAATCCCCGGCTGACCACCCCGATGGACCCCACCACCGAGGTCGGGTGGGCAATGATCTCATCGGCGGCGCACGCCAGCCAGTAACCACCGGATGCCGCGACGTCCTCGCAAAACGCCAGCACCGGTACCCGCTTCTGGTCGGCGAGACCGCGGATCCGATCCGCCACCAGTGCGGACTGGGTCGGCGTGCCACCCGGCGAGTTGATCGACAATGCCACCGCCCGCAACCGTTCGTAACCGAAGGCCCGCGTCAGCACCGGATCGAGGCCGGCCAGGTTGATCACTCCACGGACCAGCGGGCCCGGTGTCGGCGTGATCAGCCCGTGCAGCTTGACCACCGCCACCACTGGGCCGCGCTCCCGTTGGCTGCCCGGCAACGGAAGCCGCGAGGTCAGCTCCTTGACGTCCATCTGGCCAGCCTACGGAGATGTGCTGCCAGATCGTCGCATCTGGTCACCAGAGCCAAGCTATGCACTGACTGGAGGTTGAGTTCGCGACGGGTTCGGCGTCGGCGGCGCGAGGGCGCGTACTCCGCGGCTGAACTTGGGCACCCTCATGCTGACCTTGGTGCCCAAGCCCGGCGCGGTTTCGACGACCAGCCCGCACTCGTCGCCGAAGGCCCCGCGCAGCCGGTCGTGCACGTTGCCCAGGCCGACATGGGCGCCGGTGAGGTGGGAATCGGTCATCTCGTCGCGTAACCGTTCCGGATCCATCCCGATGCCGTCGTCGTTGACGCTGATCACGCAGTCCGATCCGGCGTCCTCGGCCACCACCGAGACGGTGCCGCCACCGGGTTTGCCCGCCAGCCCGTGCCGGACCGCGTTCTCCACCAGCGGTTGTAGCGCCAGGAACGGCAGCACCACCGGGAGCACCTCAGGGGCGATCTGCAGTTTGACCTGCAGGCGTTCCCCGAACCGGGCCTTCTCCAGGATCAGGTACCGGTCGATGTTGTTGAGTTCCTCGGCCAGCGTGGTGAACTCCCCGGTGGCGCGGAAGGAGTACCGGGTGAACTCGGCGAACTCCATGAGCAGCTCACGGGCCTCCTCCGGGTCGGTGCGCACGCAGGACGAGATAGTGGTCAGCGCGTTGTAGATGAAGTGCGGTGAGATCTGTGCGCGCAGCGCCCGTACCTCGGCGTGGGCCAGCCGGGACCGGGACTCGTCGAGCTCGGCCAGTTCGAGCTGGCTGGAGACGTAACGGGCGACCTCGGCGGTGGCCCGCATCACGCCGGCCGCTGCAGGTCGCTCGCTGACCACGCCGAAGGTCCCGACCACCCCGCCGTCGACCTCCAGCGGGGAGACGATCACCGCCCGAATCGGGCAGTCGGCCCGCCCGCAGTCCATCTCGCGCTGGTCGCGGACCTGCTGGCGGCCGGTACTCAAGGCCTCCAGGGCGGCTTCGGCGACCCATTCGGCGTGATGCTGAGATTCCCCGTCCCAGGCCAGCATCACGCTTTCATCGTTGGTCAAGGCGACAGCCGAGCAATTCAACAGGGCTCGCAGGTGCGGCGCCGCAGCCGTCGCCGAGGAGGCCAGCAACCCGTCTCGCAGCGGCGGTGAGGCCTGCGCCATGGTGATCAGCGCGTTGTAGATGGCCCGGTCGGCATCGGTACCGAACTGCCGCCTGCTGCGCGCCCAGTTCAGCAAACCGGCGAGCGCAGCACCGATAACCAGGGCGAGTGCTGCCACTCCCCAGTCGAACAGAGTCACGAGAACATACTTGCGGGCGCACTGTCAGCTGACAACGTCGCCTCGCCGTCCGCGCGCATGCTCGCCAACGGACTCATGGATGCTCGTGCTTTTGTGCACGTGTTCTCAGCTCGGCACCCGGCTGGACGTTCGGGAGATGCTCTGAGCCACTTTCGGCCAGTGCACACCAGAGATGACCCAGCGTGCCGCCGTGTCGGCCGGGTAGCCGGCCTGGACCCATCGGGCGGCGACCACCATGGGGTGGTCGCGGCCGGCGTCCACCACGTCGCGCAGCATCATCGCCAGCCGGAATACCTCGCGATTGCGCGTGACATAGCCGACCAACCGGCGGCTTCGGCTGCGGGGCGGGGAGTCGACCGCGCTGACCGGACTGACCGGGAACAGCAACAGGCCACGCTCGCCGAGTAGGGCGGCGGTCTGACGATCCGGAGCCGGCTGCTCGGTCGGCACGCCGGAGCAGATCCATTCCACCGGACGGCCCAGCGCCGCGTCGTCGGCTGACCGCAGCTCCATCGTCCAGGTGGTACCTACCGAGCAGCACCAGGAAGCGGTGAAAACATCAGTAGCGGGAGTCGTTTGCTCTACGGGGGCCCTGCGTCGAGGCGCGGATTCCGCGGAGCGAATTGGTGACAGGAACCGAACCACAGGGGTTAGCGAACTCCCGATGGGCCACGCGCGCCACCGCAGCAGGGGTGAATTGGTTGACCTTCACCCCGATGGCGCACCTGCCGGCAGTCAGCGGATCAGCCGGGACAGCCTGCGGTCGGCGAGGGGCTTCCCGCCGGTTTGGCAGGTCGGGCAGTACTCGAACGAGCGGTCTGCGAACGACACCGCGCGCACGGTGTCACCACAGACCGGGCACGGCAGACCGGCGCGGGCGTGCACGGCCAGACCGGCCCGCTTCTCAGCCTTGAGCCGGGCGGCGTCCTGGCCGACGCAGCGGGCTACCGCATCGCGTAGCACTCGCTGCAGAGCCTCGTGCAGCCGGTCTTGGGCATCGTCGGGCAGCCGGCCGGCGGTCGCGTAGGGCGATAGCCGCGCGGCGTGCAGTATCTCGTCGGAATAGGCGTTGCCGACCCCGGCGATCACCGTCTGGTCGGTCAGCACCGTCTTGAGTCGCTCGGTGCGCCCGCGCAGCACCTCGGCGAGCTGCTCCCGGGACAGCGCCAGAGCATCCGGACCGAGCCGGCGGATGCCCGGTAGCTGCGCCACGCCGGCCGTGTCGGCCAGCACGTATACCGCGAGCCGCTTCTGAGTGCCCGCCTCGGTGAGGTCGAAACCCGCTCCATTATCCAGGTGCACCCGCAGCGCGATCGGCCCCTTGCCTGGGCGCGGCGCCGCCGGGACCAGCGAATCCGACCAGCGCAGCCAGCCGGCGCGCGCCAGATGCATGACCAACGCGGGTCCGTCGGTGTACAGCGCGAGGAACTTGCCGCGCCTGTCCGCTCCCGTCACCACCCGCTGGTGCAGCGCACTGACGGCCGGCTGCACCGTCTTGAGCACCGTGAGAGAGGCGACGTCTACCCGCGTCACGGTGGCGCCGACGGCATGCTCTCGCAAGTGATGCGCCAGCGCCTCGACCTCCGGCAGTTCAGGCATGCCTTCCAGTGTTACCCAGATCTGGCATACCGAGCTCGGAGTTCGCTAGTCGCGAAGCGATGCCGGCGACACAATCCGCGTCAGCGGCCCATGGGGTTCGTTGGGATAGCCCTTCACCTCGAGGTCATGGACGATCCGATACAGCTCATCGCGGGCCGGCACCATGCCCCGCACGATGCCCTCCCAGTGCTCACCCTCGGTCTCGGGCGGGTCGGGCGTGTCCGCTGTGATGATCCACGGTCGCTGCAGCGCCCACAACACCGGCATCAGCAGCAATAGCAGCAACAGCAGCAGGACGAACCACGCTGGTATGACCACATCGGTGGGAGTCCAGAACACCACGAACAGCGTCAGCACTGCGAGGACGCCGAACATCGCGATGCCGGACACGTAACCGGCGGCCAGGTCGTGCTCGAATTGGTCTGCCAGCGCCGGGCGAGTCCAGCTGATCCGGCTCCGGACCACCCAAACCCGCCTGTCCTCAGTGGTAGCCCGTACCACCTGCCTCATGATCAGACCTTTCAAGTCTTGCGTGCGTCCCCCGTATCGTCCTGCTCGGGTGAACGTACCCAGCGTAACGCCGGGTTGGCTGGGCGCGGGTGTAATGCTGGCGGGTGATGACGCAACCGCCCTCGTTCACCCGTCGCAAGGAGGACTTCCGCTGCCTGCGGTGCGGAACATGGGTGCGCGGCAGCGGTTACACCAACCATTGCCCACGATGCCTGTGGTCGCGCCACGTCGACGTTCACCCAGGCGACCGGGCCGCCGACTGTGGCGCAGCGATGGAGCCGGTCGGAGCACTGTGGGAAGGCGGCGAGATCGTCGTGGTGCAGCGGTGCGTCGGCTGCGGGCACACCCGGCGCAATCGCGCCGCTGCCAACGACGATCGAGAAGCACTGCTCGCCCTGTTCGGCCGTCCCGTCCCCAACCCACCGCGCTGATACTCGCGGGGTCTCGTCACCAGCGATGCGCGGCGCGGCGGCGCGGCGCCGGCCGGTCGGGGAAGCCCCGTGGGGCGCTGCGGTGCTGCGCTCCGGCAGGCTGCCGGACCCGTCGGCCGGTACTGCCGAGCACACCGAGCGCGATCAGCACTCCCGCAACCGAGACCAGTGCTGCGATCATCGCGCTCGCGTTGTTTCCGGCCGTGGCGCGAATCGGGGTGAGGTTGACCACCTGGTCGATAGCCGGTGGCGGGCCAGCGGGCGCGACATCTGCCGGCGGTGCGGGCAGTTTGGAATAGTCGACCAGCCCGGTGCGCTCGATGGCTTCCATGTGCCGGTTGACCAGTGCCGCGGCGTTGGCGGCGAACGATCGCATCAGCTCATTCCGAGTGCCGGCCCGCACTGCGGTGATGGCCGGCAGCACCTCACCATCGGTGACCCGCAGGTGTTGGGCGAACATGCGGTCGTACTTCGGGCCAGACTGCCCGGACAGCTCGTTCAGCCAGCTCTGCTGCTGCACGGTCGGCTGGTCGGGCAGCGGCACACCCAGCTTGCCCGCGACCGCGCGTACCTGCTTGTCGAGGTCGCCGTAGTCAACCGAAAGTCGCTTGGCGACGGTGCGCACCTGCGGGTTGCTGCCCTGTTTCTGAGCCTGTTGGCCGCTCGATCCACCGCACAGTCCAGCCTGTCGGATCATGACGAGCAGATCCCGATCGGCGGGCCCCAGCGGACCCCACCGGGTGGGCAGCCAATTGGCGTCCTGGACTTCGGCTTGGCCGCGAGGAGCGATGGCGATCGGGTATTGCGAGGTCCCCCAGTACTGGAACACGGCGAGAGTCAGCGCGGCGAGCACCGCCAGGGCGACGGTCCATCGGACGAATCGGGGTACCGGGGGGCGCAAAGCAGGAACCTTTCTCCGCGAGTGTGGTTAGCCGGGGTTCTCAGGTCAGGCAGGGGATTAGACGAAGTCGAACTGTTCGGTGTGGATGCGCGGCTGCGGGACCTCCAGCCCGTCGAGCACGGTGAGCACGTCGTCGACCATCGCGGGCGGCCCGCAGAGGAAGTAGTCGAGCTGGTCGCGCCGGAACTTGCCGGGCAGCAGTTCGGTGAGCAGGTTCTCGTCGACGCGGCCGGACGGGCCGGTCCAGCTCGGTGGCGGCCGCCGGAGCACTTCGACGACAGTGAGGTCCAGCCGTTGCTGAAGCTGCCTGATCTCACTCCGGAATAGCAGCTCCTCGATACTCGAGGCGATCACCAGCAGCCGGTGCGGACGCCGATCGCGTCGATGCGCCAGCGTCCGCAGCATGCTCATCATCGGGGTGATGCCCACCCCGCCGGCGATCATCACCAGGCCGGTGGTGCGCCGCAGGTCGAGAGTGAACGCGCCGTGCGGACCGTCGACCCACACCGGGCTACCCGGCCGCAACAGCCGGAGTTGGCTGGTGAAATCGCCACTGTGCCGGATCGTGAACTCCGTCCACAGGCCCAGATGAGCGCTGGAGGCGATGGTGAACGGGTGCTCCTCCGACCGGACCGACGGGGACAGGCGCAGCCAGGCGAACTGCCCGGGGGCGAATTCGAGGGCTCGGTAACCACGCCGGGTACGGCTGCGCCGCGGCTCCAGCACCAGGGTGCTCACCGTGCTGGATTCCGGGCGGATCTCACGGACCACGTACGCGCGACCGGCCCCGAAGACCGGCATCCACAGCCACCGGTATCCCAGTACCGCCAACACCCCCAGCGCCAGCACGGTGAACAGGGCCCGCATCGAGGCGTCCCGTACCAGATGGTTGAGCCACCAGATGTGCAGTGCACTGAGCACCAGCGCGGTACCGGCCAGCGCCAGATGCGCCCACCGCCACACCTCGTAACGGTGCCGCAGTCTCCTGCGCAGCACCGTCAGCGCGATCAGCGCACCCAGCGCCACGGTCGCGCCCACCGCGGCGCGAGCGCGATTGGGCGCATGCATGAGGTCGAACAGCGCCACGTTGGCGGGTTTGGCGACCACCACCAGCACGATGTGCAAGCCGACCAGCAGGGTGACGGCCAGCCCGACGAAGCGGTGGATGGCCAGCACACCGTCAATGCCGAAGGTGCGGGTCAGCGAGCGCACCCGAGACGGCAGCACCACCGCGCAGACCAGCATCGAGGTGGCGAGCAGGCCCATCCCCACCGACAGCTGGGACAGCAGCGATGAGCCGTCCCTGGCCGGCTGAGCTGGTGACGAACCACCGTGCAGCACGGGTGCCAGCAGCGCAGGACCGAGCAGCACGGCGAGGAAGGCCGTGGCCCACAGGATTCGTTCCAGCTGGCGTCGCACGCCACGAACGGTATGGAGAACTGGGTACCCCGCCGGCGCAACCTGAGAGCGTTACCGGCTCGTGGTCGCCCACCCGACTCTGTAGCGCGACGAACGACCACCGACTACGCCTAATGGCGAGATCCATTACGCCATTTGGCGGGCAAGGCACTCAACGTAAACCGGTAACCCGATGGATCCGACCAGTCAGCCTGCCGGACATCGATCGGTTACCGCCACCCAGCTAGTCTTGCCGCCGATGCAAATTGATCAACGATCGACGGTGCTAAGACATCCGGTCCTGTTGATGGTGCCCTTGCGCCAGACAACGAGCCGGGTCTTGCAGGCGTTACGGTCCACCGGATTCGAAACCCGGATCCTGGACGCCGTCCCGGACGTGCTGGACGCGGCCCGGGCGCGCACCCTGGCCGCGATCGTGCTCGACGTCGCGCTGGCCGGTTCGGACCCCCGGTGCTTCCTGGACGAGCTGCGCAGGGTTGCTCCGCAGCTGCCGATCATCGCGCTGACCTCCCGGGAACAACGGGAGCAGACCGTGTCGCTGCTGCGCGGCACCCTGGACGACTACCTCACCACCCCGTTTCCGGTGGAGGAGCTGGTCAGCCGGTTGCGGCTGCGGGTTTCCGATCAACTGACCCTGGACCGGACGGTGCTGCGCGCCGGGCTGGTCACCGTCGACACCGCACTCGGGCTGGTCAGCGTCGCCGGCCGATTGGTGACGTTGTCACCCACCGAATACGCGCTGCTGGTCGCACTGGCCAGCCGTCCAGGTGAGCCGGTGCCCCAAGATCGCCTCACCACTGAGGTCTGGGGCCAGCGGAAATCGTCGAATCTGGTCGAGGTCTACATCGGATACCTGCGCCGCAAACTCGGCGCCGATCGGATCCGCACCGTGCGCGGCGCCGGCTACGTCCTCGACGGCTGAAACGCTCCCAAACCCCGAACTCTAAACCCCGACATGGAGAGCGGGAGCGGGGCGCCGGCTGCGCGTTCCCAGGCAACTTTGAGGTTCCGTGCAGGTTGCTCGCACGTCGCCCGGCGATAACTAGGCCATGGAGATCAGGGGTCCGGTACTAGACGAACGCCAGGGCACCCCCACCGCACGGTGGTCGGTCAAACAGACCGCCACGGTGGATGTGGTGGTGCCGGTATACAACGAGGAACGCGCGCTGCCCGGTTGCCTGCAGGTGTTGCGGTCTTACCTGCGTGATCAGTTTCCTTTCGATTGGACGATCACTGTGGTGGACAATGCCAGCACCGATGGCGTGCTGCAGGTGGCCGGGGAACTTGCCGCGGCCGACGATCGGATACGGGTACTGCATCTGGATCGCAAGGGACGCGGGCACGCCCTGCGCACCGCCTGGGCCTACAGCGATGCCGACGTCGTGGTGTACCTCGACGTCGACCTGTCCACCAGCCTGGATGCGCTGCTCCCGCTGGTCGTCCCGCTGATCAACGGTCATTCCGACATCGCGATCGGCTCCCGGCTCGCGCCCGGGGCGCGCACCGTGCGCAGCGCCCGCCGTGAGGTGATCTCCCGCTGCTACAACCTGATGATTCGGCTCACCCACGGCTCCCGGTTCTCCGACGCGCAGTGCGGGTTCAAGGCGGCCCGTGCCGAGGTGATCCGCCCGCTGCTGGCGCATGTGCACGACGACGGATGGTTTTTCGACACCGAGTTACTGCTGCTCGCCGAGCACAACGGGTTGCGGGTGCACGAGGTGCCGGTCGACTGGGTGGAAGATGCCGACAGCCGGGTCCGGATATGGTCGACGGTCGTGGGGGACGTCCGCGGACTGGTGCGGGTAGGTCGGGCCAAGGTGACCGGTGCGGCGCGGGTGGCGGACCTGCCGCAGCGGCCGGCGCCCCGTCCCGCGCATCCGGATGCGGTGCTCGCGGCGCGGGGCGGCGGGTTGCTGTGGCAGCTGACCGCGTTCGGGTTGATCGGCCTGGCTTCCACGGCGGCGACCGCCGTGCTGTACGCGCTGTTGCGGTCGTGGGCGCCGCCGCTGGTGGCCAACCTGCTTGCGCTGGTGGCGGTGAACCTGCTGAACACCGAGGCGAACCGACGGCTGACCTTCGCTGGAACAGGTGCTGCCCGGCAGGGCGTGCACCTGCGGGGACTGGCGGTCTTCGCGTTGTACTACGCACTGACCTCGGGTGCCCTGTTGGTGTTGCAAGTCGCGGTCGCCCACCCCTCCCGCTGGCTGGAAGTCGCCGCGCTCCTGGCCGCGTCCGTCGTCGGCACCGCCGCCCGCTTCCTCCTGCTGCGCCGATGGGTCTTCCCGTCATGACCGCCACCGCGCCTCCGGAGTCCGCCGCATCCAGCGGGCTCAGCGGGGTTATCCGACCTGCTTTCACCCTGCTGAGCCCGCGGAATGCGGTGTGGGGCGTGTGTGTACTCGCGGGCGTGCTGTACGGGTGGGGGATGTGGGCCAGTGGGTGGGGGAATCCGTATTACTCGGCTGCGGTGAAGTCGATGTCGGTGAATTTCACCAACTTCGTCTTCGGTTCCTTCGACCCGGTGGGCGTGGTCACCGTGGACAAGCCGCCGATGGCGTTCTGGCCGATGGTGATCTCCGCTGCGATCTTCGGCTACCACGGGTGGTCACTGCTGCTGCCCCAGGTCGCCGAGGGAGTCGCGGCGGTCCTCTTGCTGCATCGCACGGTGCGACTGTGGGCAGGCGAGCCGGTGGCGCTGCTGGCCGCACTGGTCTTCGCCCTGACCCCGGTCACCGTGGCGATCAACCGGGACACCAACCCCGACACGCTGATGGTGCTGCTGCTGGTGGCTGCGGCGTATGCGTTCACCCGGTCCGTGTCTCCCGGGCCGCAGCCCGGGAGATCACCCCGCCGCGCGACCCGCTGGCTGCTGCTGGCGGCGATGTTCCTCGGCCTGGGCTTCGTCACCAAGATGCTGCAAGCCTGGATCGTGGTTCCGGCGTTCGCGCTGGCCTACCTGGTCGGATCGGCGGCGCCGGTGCGTCGGCGGGTGCTCGATCTGCTCGGCGCCGGCGCGGTGCTGCTGGCCAGCTCAATGTGGTGGGTCGCGCTGGTCAGTCTCTGGCCCGCCCCCAAGCCCTACATCGGCGGCAGCACCGACGGCTCGGTGCTCAATCTGGTGATCGGCTACAACGGCCTGGGCCGCATCCTCGGCCGGGAAACGGGGCGGGCACTGGCCGGCGGCGCCCGCGATGGATTTGGCGGCGCGTCGGGCCTCACCCGGTTGTTCGGCGCGCAGGTCGGCGGTCAGATCAGCTGGCTGCTGCCGTTGAGCCTGCTGATCGTGGTTTCGGTGGCGATCGCGGGGATCCGCCACCGTTGGCCCGGGACGCGGGAAAGCCGCGCGGGCTGGTTGCTGTGGGGTAGCTGGCTGCTGCTGGTGGGCCTGGTACTCAGCGTCGCCAAGGGCGGGTTCCACCCGTACTACACGACCGAGATGGCACCGGCCGTCGCGGCGGTGACCGCCGCCGGGGTCGCCGCGATGTGGCGCGGCTACCGCCGGCCGGGCGGCTACCAGTGGCTGCTGCTGCCCGCGGCCGTGACGCTGACCGCTGTGTGGGCGTGGGTGCTGGTGTCGCGGGATCTGTCCTGGCACGGCTGGTTGCGTGACGCCGTCGCCGGCGTCGGGGTAGTCGCGGTGGTGCTGCTGGTGGTGGCCCGCAAAGGCCAGCTGTGGTCTACGCGACTGACGCGGGCAGCCGGGGCGTTCGGCGTGGTCACGCTGCTGCTCGCCCCTGCGGTGTGGTCAGCGGCCACGGCGTTCGCCTCCGGTGGCGGCGCGATGGCGCAAGCCGGCCCGCCGCGCTCCGCCTTCGGGGCCGCCAGGTTCGGTCCGGTCCGGCGGGATCTGCCCGCGCAGTTCCGCGGTGGCATGGGCGGTGGCAGGGCCGGTGATCTGGCCGCTGACCAGCGCCAGATCCTGACCTACGCGGTGGCGAACTCCGCTGGCGCGCCGATCGTCCTGGCCGTTCAGGGCGGGGCGATGGCTGCCGAACCGTTCCTCATCCACAGCGACGCCACGGTCGTGGGGATGGGTGGTTTCAGCGGGCAGGACCCCGCGCCGACCGTCGCGACGCTGGCGCAGTGGGTGCAGCAGAGCCGGCTCCGGTTCGTGCTCGATGGGGCTCGTGGCATGACTGGCAGGGGCGGCCGGGGCGGGGTATCCACCCAGCGCACCCAGTGGGTGCAGCAGCACTGCACCGCCGTCGATCCCGCCGGCTACGGCGGTGCCGGCCGCGCGGGCACGCTGTACGACTGCCGAGCCCGTTGATCGGCGGTGCCCGGTGGCGGTGGACAATCGGGCTATGCGCCGCCAGTTGTTCGATGCTGATCATCAGGCCTTCCGGGAGAGCGTTCGCGCATTTCTGGCCAAGGAGATGACGCCCCACCTGGAAGAGTGGGAAATCCAGGGAATCGTGCCGCGAGAGTTGTTCACCACCGCCGGCGCGGCTGGATTTCTCGGAATGGCGATCCCGGAGGAATTCGGCGGCGGCGGGGTATCCGATTTCCGATTCAATGCGGTCCTCGGCGAGGAGATCATGCATGCCGGAGCCGCCGGCGCGGGTCTCGGGCTGACCCTGCACAACGATATCTGCCTGCCCTACTTCCTGGACCTGGCCACCGATGAGCAGCGCAGCCGGTGGCTGCCGGGAATCGCTTCCGGGGAGCTGATCACGGCGATCGCGATGTCCGAACCGGGGATGGGTTCGGATCTGGCGGGGATGGCCACCACCGCGGTGCGCCGCGGCGACCATTACCTGGTCAACGGATCGAAGACGTTCGTCAGCAGCGGGATCAACGCCGATCTGATCATTACCGCGGTGAAGACCGACCCCCAGGAACGACACAGCGGCATGAGCCTGCTCGTCGTCGAACGCGGGATGGACGGCTTCGAGCGCGGTCGCAACCTGGCCAAGCTCGGTCAGCACGCGCAGGACACCGCTGAGCTGTTCTTCCACGACGTCGAGGTGCCGGTGGCCAACCTGCTCGGCACCCAGGGCCGCGGCTTCGCGCACCTGGTGGACCGGCTGCCCCAGGAACGGCTGTCGATGGCCGTCGCCGCGGTGGCCGCAGCCCGGACAGCGCTGGACATGACGCTGTCCTACGTCAAGGACCGCACCGCATTCGGTGCGCCGATCGGATCATTCCAGAACACCAGGTTCCGGCTGGCTGAGATGGTCACCGAGATCGACATCGCGCAGACCTTCACCGACCGCTGTATCGAGGCCCTCAACGACGGCGAGCTGACCGCCGCTGACGCGGCCAAGGCCAAGTGGTGGTGCACCGAACTCCAGGGCCGGGTGGTGGACGCGTGCCTGCAGCTGCATGGTGGTTACGGCTACATGCTCGAACATCCCATCAGCCGGGCCTTCGCCGATGCCCGCGTCACCCGGATCTACGGCGGCACCACTGAGATCATGAAAGAAGTAATCGGCCGGTCACTGGGCTTGTGAGGCCGGTTGAGGTCACCCGACCCGGGTACATCACTTGGGGTGAATACCGCGGCTGGATGGTACGTACCGGTCTCGTTCCGCGATGTGTTCAGTGACCGGTTGAACTCCGGTGACCAGTTCGACTCCCACCCAGCACGGAGAGGCGGCCCGAGATGACCAGCTACAGCGGTGCGGCGGTTGCCCACGACATGTTCGCGTTGCTGCACGAAGCCGCGGCACCCGTGGTGACCCGGTGGAGCTACTGCGCTGACGATCCGTATGCGGTGACCATCGAAATCCAGACCCGCGGCAATCGATTCGTCGACTGGGTGCTGGCCCGGGAGCTGTTGGTGGAAGGGTTGTCCGAACCCGCCGGAATCGGTGACGTGCGGGTGCGACCGGCCACCATGGGTGAATGGGACGTGACGCTGGTCGAGATTTGTTCACCCGACGGGCACGCCCTGCTCGAAGTGGACCGCGACCTGCTGCGGCAGTTCGTCCAAGCCACCATTGATCTGGTGCCACTGGGTAGCGAAGGCATGGCGGTCGACATCGACGCCGAGATCGAGAAGATCACCAGGAGCTGCGCGGATTGAGCCGACGCGCGGGTCTGCGAGAATGCAGATCATGGCGGCGTCCAAGAAATACTCTGACGAGTTTCGGCGGCACGCCCTGCGGATGGTCGGCGAGATTCACGATGAGGGCGTTGATCAGTCCGACGCGGTCGAGCGGGTCGCCGATCTGTTGAGCATGCCGCTGCGCACCCTGCGCGAGTGGGTGGATCAAGCCGAATTGCAACCGATTGACGAGACCGATCCGTATGAGGCGGCCGGGTAGCTGGTGGAGTTCTGGCGCTCTGAATGAGGCGCAATCCATCTGGGGTGCCGCCGCCGAAGCCGGCGACACCGAAGCCGCGTTCAACCTCGGTGTGCTGCCCACTGGATATGTGTACGCATTACCTCACGCATTTTGACATCTGCCTGGCCGGCGGATCCCGTGTGATACGTGTCACTGAGGTCCTTGTTTAGCACTCGTGCCGGTGGTCGACCCCATTGGAGCGAGCCCGGTAAGGCGCCATCCGCCGTTCGGGCCCTCGCCCGACCCTGAGGAAGGAGCGAGAACATGATCTCGACTGAGCCACGGTTGTCCATGCCACGGCGCGGACTCGAGCCGGGCACGTTCTCCCGCATTCCCACCCTGCAGGCTGCCGTGTCACCTCCGCACCGGCAATCTCACCCTCCCGCCACGGCGAGCCGGGCGGTCCGAAAGTAACGGATATCGCCCTGAATCAGCATTGAGCGACCGGACGGTCGCCCGACAGTTCGCTGGGTTCTGGGCTGCTGCGCCGCGCGCCGGCCCTGGACCGACTCCGTAGTCGAGGGGCGGGGAGAAAGATGTCGACCGACACTGGGGCGCTGCCGCGCGCCGTGGATGGGGTGCTGGTTGATCGGCACCGGAGGAGCGCCGAGGTGAGCGGGCCATCGATTGCCGGCGACATGACCGCGCAATTCGCCGCCACCAGCTGCGCCACGGTGATCCAGCCCGTCGATCTTCCGGTTGCTGGTGGGCTGTCCGACGACAGTGCCGCAGCCACGCAACCGTCGGTGCAGCCGGCGGAGGCCGAGCACGATGAGTACGCGCATCTCATCCCGCTGCAGCGCCGGTATGCCGAACTCGAGCCCGACGATCCGGACCGGCGGCGGTGGCGCGATCAGCTGATCAATGGCTATCTCCCGGTCGCTGAACACATAGCCCGCCGCTTCGCCGGTCGCGGTGAACCGCTGGAGGACCTGGTGCAGGTCGCCACCGTCGGCCTGATCAATGCGGTGGACCGCTTCGAGCCCTCCCGCGGCTCGAACTTCCTGTCTTTCGCGGTCCCGACGATTACCGGCGAAGTCCGCCGGTACTTCCGCGACCACGGCTGGGCTACGAGGGTGCCGCGCCGGCTCAAGGACCTGAATCTGGCCATCAGGGGTGCGTTGGCAGAGCTGTCCCAGCAGTTGGGGCGGGCTCCCCGGCCCAGCGAGATCGCCGGCCGGCTGAGCGTGCCAGTCTCTGAGGTGATCCAGGGCCTGCAAGCCGGGGAGGCGTATCGCAGCTCGTCGCTGGATGAGATGCTCGGCTGCGGGGAGGGCACCGCGACGCTGGGCGAGTTCATCGGTGCCTTGGACACGGAGATGGCGCTGATCGACTATCGCGAGACGCTACGTCCAGTGCTGGCCGAGCTCACGTCCCGCGATCGCACGATCCTCATGCTGCGGTTCTTCCACCAGCAGACCCAAACCCAGATCGCCGAACAGGTCGGCATCTCGCAGATGCACGTCTCGCGCGTCCTGCGCCAGACCCTGGCGCATCTCCGCGACCGCATCGGCTCAGAATGATCACCCGTCGAGGCGGTTTTTAGGCGAGTTCGGTCTCGCACGGCAATCCTGGTGCTCGGCTCAGTCCGAGCCGGGCGGCGAGGGCGACGTGGAGCGCGTCATAGAAGCCCGTGCTGATCGCCGGATCTGGGAGGCTGTTCCCGTGGATCAGCGCATCAGCCTGGTGACGCTCGGCGTGACCGATCTGTCCCGAGCCCGCTCGTTCTATGAAGCGCTCGGCTGGAGCGGTGCCCAGCAGCCCGATGATGAGGTCTGCTTCTTCCAAGCCGGCGGGATGGTCTTCGGTCTGTGGACCGCGCTCGGTGGTCACGGTGCTCCCGGAATCGAACTTGCCCACAACGTCCGCTCACCGGAAGAGGTCAGCGCCGTACTGGCCGAGGCTGAGCGGGCGGGTGGCACCATCGTGCGGCCTTCAGCTCGGACGGACTGGGGCGGTACGTCCGGGGCATTCGCAGATCCGGACGGCTACGTCTGGGAGGTCGCCCACAACCCCGGCTGGGCACTCGACGCGGACGGCGCCGTCCGGATCTAGCTCATCGCTGCGCCTGCTCCGCCGCCATACCGAAACGCTGTCCCTGTTAATCGCCCGCGGCGAACCAGAACGTCAGCTGTTCGATGGTTTCGTGCATGACCGGCTGATCAGAGATCCCAGTCGCACACCACGGTGTGCAGCACCGCAATCGCGTCCCCGCTCACGCGCCACCCAGTTCAGGCTCTGCCGGACACCCCACAGCGGCCCATCCTCGCCGGGCGCAATCCGCTGAAAGGCGAGCCCGAGTTTCCGTTACTTGCGGACTCGGACGAGTTCCGGTGTGGTGTGCAGTGGGTTGCGGCGTGCGGGTCCACCGAGCCAGGGTGGCGGGTGGAATCGGGGAATGCCGTCGGTCATGTCGATGTGCCAGTCGGTGTGGTGGATGAGTCGGTGGTGTCGGCCGCAGAGGGTCACGCAGTTGCCGACGCTGGTAGGGCCGCCGTCGGCCCACCCGATAACGTGATGGATGTCGCACCACCGGGCCGGCACGGCGCACCCGGGATAGGCGCATCCGCCATCCCGTAGCACCACGGCGCGGCGGATCGCGGTGGGCACGGTGCGGCTGGCCCGTCCCACATCCAGCGGTTCACCCCGGGATCCCAGCACCACTGGGATGATCTCGGCGTCGCAGGCGATGCGCCGGGCGAGGTCGGCGGTGATCGGGCCGCCTAGCGCCAGGGACGCCGAGCCGAGCCGGCCCTGAAGCACGGGCAGGCTCACGGTCACCACCACCTGGGGGCGTTCGCCGCCCTCGGTGGGCAACTGACCGTCGGTCAGCGCGCGCTGAGCGAGTTCGACCAGGGCGTCGGCGTCGCGTTGCACTGTGGTGCGCAGGTCGATCTCGACGTCGGTGGCCGGCCGCGGTGCGGCGAGCGGGCTGAGCGCGGATCGGACGATCTCGGCGGCTTCCCAATCCAGCCACCCGGTCAGCTCGCAGCCGCCGTCGCGGTCGCGCAATCGCATCCACCGCCGGGTCTGGGGAGTGTCGTTGGGTGGCCGGCCGTCCTGGTCGAGGTAGGCCAGCATGCGCTTGCCTAGCACCGCCAGCTGCCCGGCATCCAGGATGCGGGCCTGGCGAGCCAGCTCGGCTTCCACCTGGACCCGCTGCTGGGTACCGATTCGGGTCGGGATGCGCGCGAGCACCGAGCGGATCACCGCGACATCCGCGGCGCCGATGGCGTGCTCGGCCACCGCCGCCGCCGTCTCCGGCAACCGGGGCTGCACGGGCGCGCCGCCTAACCCGCGGCTCGGCAGGACATCA
>DATNDR010000071.1:0-46911 GCA_035606945.1 Pseudonocardiaceae bacterium | reverse complement strand
GCGAGGGCGGCGGGGCGCGGGTACCGGCGGCCGAGCAGCACCTCGAGGCGGGGCTGGACCCCGAGGCGGGACTGGACCTCGCGGAGCTACCCGCGTGACGGGCATGCGTTGGGTCGGACGCCAGGACGGATCCTGATAGTTCAGCGTTGACTCCTGTGGGTCAGTCCCCCCATGAGCCCACACGGGCCCCTACGGGTGCAGTCGCGAGGATAGCCGTACCGGCGTCGGCGGTTGGCGGGCGAGTGTGGAAGTCCCGACCTGCCGGGGAGCATATGGCGATCAAGTGTAAGGATGCCTCACCACCGTCGGGGAGGTAACACATGAATCGCTTGAACCGTAGGGACTTAACGGACACCGCATTCGACGTCGCACTGCGGGGTTATGACAAGCGGCAGGTGGACGAGCGGTTGCGCTATCTCGCCGCCGAACTGGCGGCGGCAGACAACGCGCTGGCAGCAGCCACCCAGCGGATCGCGATGCTGGAGGACGCACTGAGCCAGGCGCGCTGGGCGCCCGAAGGCGAACCCGCCGCGGACGCGACCTTCGGTGCCCGGGTGGAGAAGATCCTCAAGCTGGCCGAGGATGAGGCCCGCGAGGTGCGCGCTCAGGCCGAGGCAGCGGCGGCCGCGCTGCTCGACCAAGCCCGGGCGCAGGTCGCTGAGCAGCGGGAACAGGCCGAGCAGGAGATTGTCGCCTGGCGCGCCGAAGCAAACCGGGAGGCCGCCGAGCAGGACAATGCGCTGCGCCGGCGTTCCAGCGACCTCGACGCTGCCTGCCAGGATGCGGAACGGGAATCCGAACGGATTCGGGCGCAGGCTCGAGCGGAGGCCGAGCAGATCCGCACGGTGGCGGGCACGACCGCCGAGGAGTTGGTCAGGACAGCCACTGCGGACGCAGAGATGATGACGAGGGCGGCTCGCGCCGAGGCGGATCGTCTCCTGGCGCAGGCCCGCGCCGAGTCCGACCGGCTGGTCGCCACGGCGACCGAGACCGCCACGCAACGGGAGCGCTCCAGCGCCCACGAGCTGCATCAGTTGACCCGGTTGCAGGAGGAGATCAATGCGGACCTGTACCGGGTGAAGGATGTGCTGGATACCCTGTTCGGCCCGGGTGCGGCCATCACGGGTGGCGCGTTACTGCCCAAGCGGCGCAAGGATGGACCGCAGCCCACGCATCAGGCTCATACTGTGTGACGATCGCGGCGTGGGCGTGGAAGTATTGCGGATGGAGTGATTGTCAGCGTCGACTCCTGGCAGTGCGACCCACTACGGGAGTAACGCTGCGTTGCGGCGTCGCCAACGTATCCATCACAAGTGGAGCGAGGCGTAACAGCAAGGAGATGCCCATGCCGTCTCGCAAGCGCGCACCATCCCGCTCCGCCCCTGCTGCCGAACCAGTCGGAGACCCGACAGTTGGAGGGCCCACAGTCCGGCCGATTGTCGGTACCGCGATGGAGATCGACGGGCCGCACGATCCACAGCAGGTGATCGCCGGTCTCCGCGCCACCAGCGAAGGCGAGGACCTCGTCCAGCTGCTGACCCCCGAGGGGCAGCGAGTCTCGCATCCGCAGTTCGACCTGGAGATCTCCGCAGCGCAGATCCAGTCGCTGTATCGCGACATGGTGCTCGTCCGCCGGGCCGATCGGGAAGCCAACGTCCTGCAGCGGCAGGGCCAGCTCGGTCTGTGGGCCCCGCTACTCGGCCAGGAGGCCGCGCAGATCGGTGCCGGCCGCGCGATGTCCCCGCAGGACATGGCTTTCCCGTCCTACCGCGAACACGGCGTCGCCTGGTGCCGCGGGGTGGACCCGACCGAGCTGTTCGGCATCTTCCGCGGGATCGACCAGGGCTCCTGGGATCCGGTCCGCACCGGATTCCAGCTCTACAGCATCGTGGTGGGCAGCCAGGGCCTGCACGCCACCGGCTACGCGATGGGGCAGCGGCTGGACGGCAAGATCGGCAACGGTGAGACGAGCGAAGCGACGATCTGCTTCTTCGGCGACGGTGCCAGCTCCCAGGGCGACGTGCACGAGGCCTTCGTCTGGGCCGCCGTCTACGACGCACCGGTGGTGTTCTTCTGCCAGAACAACCAGTGGGCGATCTCTGCGTCGCTGGATCGCCAGACCCGGGTGCCGCTGTATCGCCGGGCCCGCGGCTACGGCTTCCCCGGGATCCGGGTCGACGGCAACGATGTGCTGGCCGTGTACGCCGTCACCCGGTGGGCGCTGCGGGAGTGCCGCTCCGGCAACGGCCCGGTGTTGATCGAGGCGTGCACCTACCGGATGGACGCGCACACTACCTCCGACGACCCGACCCGTTACCGGCTCGCCGACGAGCTGGAGGAGTGGAAGCTCAAGGACCCCCTCGAGCGGGTGCGGGTGCACCTGGTGCGGGAAGGCCTGGCGGAGCCGGAGTTCTTCAATGGGGTGGCCGACGCAGCCGACGAGCTGGCGCGCCGGCTGCGCGACTACTGCACGTCGATGCCCGTCCCCGGTCCGGAGCGGATCTTCTCGAAGATCTACGCCGAACCGTCGCCGTCGCTCCAGGCGGCCCGCGCGGATTACCTGGCCTACCACGCGTCGTTCGCCGAGGGTGATCATTAATGGCGGGCAGCGCTGGATTTCAGACGGTCACCCTGGCCAAGGGCCTCAACCAGGGCATCCGAGCAGCGATGGAGGCCGATCCCAAGGTCATCGTGATGGGTGAGGACGTCGGCAAGCTCGGTGGTGTTTTCCGCATCACCGACGGCTTGCAGAAGGATTTCGGCGAGCAGCGCGTGCTGGACACGCCGCTTGGCGAGTCCGGGATCATCGGCACCGCGGTCGGGCTGGCGCTGCGGGGTTACCGGCCGGTGTGCGAGATCCAGTTCGACGGGTTCGTCTTCCCCGCCTTCGACCAGATCGTCACCCAACTCGCCAGATTTCATTACCGCTCGCAGGGCAAGCTTCGGATGCCGGTGGTGGTGCGGGTGCCATACGGCGGGGGGATCGGCGCTGTCGAGCACCACTCGGAGTCCCCGGAGTCCTACTTCGCGCACACCCCGGGGCTCAAGGTCGTGTCGTGCGCCAACGCCGTCGACGCCTACTGGATGATCCAGCAGGCGATTGCCTGCGACGACCCGGTGATCTTCTTCGAGCCCAAGCGGAGGTACTGGGAGAAGGCCGCACTGGACCTCACGGCGACCCCACCACCGCTGTTCAGCTCGCGGCTGGTGCGCTCCGGCACGGCCGCAACTGTGGTGGCCTACGGGCCGATGGTCCGTACCGTGCTGGATGCCGCCGCCGTCGCCGAGCAGGACGGCCAACAGCTGGAGGTCATCGACCTGCGCACGTTATCCCCACTGGATCTGGCGCCGGTGTTCGTTTCGGTGCGCCGCACCGGCCGGTTGATCTGCGTATCGGAAGCACCCGGCGAGGCCTCGCTGATCGGCGACCTGGCGGCCCGGGTGTCGCAGGAATGCTTCTACTCGCTGGAAGCTCCGGTACTGCGGGTGACCGGGTTCGACACGCCCTACCCCCCCGCCAAGTGCGAGGAGGACTACCTGCCCGACCTGGACCGCATTCTCGACGCCGTCGACCGTGTGCTGCGGTACTGACGTTCTATGACCCGCATCTTCGCGCTACCCGACGTCGGCGAGGGACTCACCGAGGCGGAGATCGTGCGCTGGCACGTCGCGCCGGGGGACACGGTCACCCTCAATCAGATCATCGTGGAGATCGAGACCGCCAAGGCCGCCGTCGAGCTGCCCAGCCCCTACGCCGGCGTGGTCAGCGAGCTGCTCGCCGAACCCGGTGGCACCGTTGCGGTCGGCTCCCCGCTGATCGCGATCGACACCGGTGAGTCCGCGGTGGAACCTGCCGCTGCCGGCGTGATCGGCGAGGAGGGTCCCGGCGGCCGGATCACCACCCTCGTCGGCTACGGCCCGCGGACCACGACCGTGGCCCGCCGCCCCCGCAAGCCCGTCGTGACTGATCCTGCCGCCGACGATCGGGAATCGGTGCCGCTGGCCAAGCCGCCGGTGCGCAAGCTGGCCAAGGAGCTGGGGATCGACCTGAGCACGGTGCTCGGCTCGGGAACCGGCGGGGTGATCACTCGGGAGGATGTGCGGCGGGCCGCCGCTGCGCCCACCGGCAACGGCGCCGGATTCAGTGCGGGCGCGGTTCCCGGCACCGGGCAGCGCCGGGAACCGGTACGCGGAGTGCGCAAGGCCACCGCGGCCGCAGTGGTGTCCTCGGCGTTCACCGCGCCGCACGTCACGATGTTCCTCACCGTCGACGTCACGCCGATGATGCAGCTACGGGTCCGGCTGGCGAACCAGGCCGAGTTCCGGGGCGTGAAACTGACCCCGCTGACGTTCGCGGCGCGCGCGGCGTGCCTGGCGATACGGCGTACGCCGGAGGTCAACGCCAGCTGGCAGGAGGAGACCGGCGAGATCGTCTACTTCGACTACGTGCACCTCGGCATCGCCGCCGCAACGCCTCGCGGCCTGGTGGTGCCCAAGATTCACCACGCGGACCGGATGCCGCTGCGCGAGCTCGCCGTCGCGCTCGACGAGTTGGCGACCACGGCCCGGGACGGGCACACCGCACCGGCTGACATGCTCGGTGGCACGATCACCATCACCAACATCGGGGTCTTCGGGATCGACACCGGCACCCCGATCCTCAACCCCGGCGAGTCGGCGATCCTCGCGCTGGGCGCGATTCGCGAGCGGCCGTGGGTGGTCGACGGCGCCGTGGTACCTCGCCAGATCTGCCAACTCGCCTTATCTGTCGACCACCGCGTCGTCGACGGCGCACAAGGCTCTCGATTCCTCACCGACATCGGCGCCCTCCTGTCCGATCCCGCCCTAGCCCTCACGTTCTGACCCCCTCCGGACCGCAGTCTGGATGCAGACTGCTGTTTTCCGGGCCCCATAACCGCAGTCTGCATCCAGACTGCGGTTATGCACCCACCCATGAGCGGAAGGAGGACGGGGAGAGCGGGTGGGCGTGCGGTGGGAGGCGGGCGCGTAGTGCGCGGTCGGCCGTCACGACCAGCCAGTCGCGGCCGGGGTCGGTGACGATGTCGATGATGGTGTCGTCGGCGGCGCCGGGAGCGCGGACGACGTCGACACCGGGTACGTCAGCAGCGCGCGAGGCGGCTCCTTCCAGCACCAGCACCGGGCGGTCCACCCAACCGAAGAACCGCTCGCGGGTTCGAGCATCAGCACCGAAGAACCGCTCGCGGGTTCGAGCGCTAGCACCGAAGAACCGCTCGCGGGTTCGAGCGCTAGCACCGAAACCACCCGGCAGCGCGAGCACTCCCGGGCCGGCTGCGGCTACCCCGGACAGCAAACGCTCGGCGGCGCCGGCCCGGTCCTTCCACCAGCCGTCGGGGCGCGAGCCGACGACGTTGGCGGCATCCACCACAAGTCCCATCCGGCTCACCCGCAGCGCGGACCAATTCACCGCGAATGCCGGATGCAGGTTCAGCCCGGTGACCTCGCGCTCCGGAATCCAGGCGAGCTCAGTGCATGCAGGATTGGGACGCACCGGTAGCGGCTCGGCGGCGTCGGCCACCACGCTGATGAACGGCCAGGCATCGCCGGCGGCCCGGTCCACCCGCTCGCCGCGGACCCGCACTCGATCGGGGTCCACGGCGGCTTCTTCGGCCGCTTCGCGCAGCGCGGTCTGCACCGGTGTCTCGCCGCTCTGCCGGGCGCCGCACGGCATCCCCCAGAGATCCCCGTATTGTGTCCACGGCGAGCGACGCTGCATCAACACCAGTGGCCGGCGGTGGGCATCCGGGGCCCGCAGCAGCAGGCCCGCCGCACCGAATCGCCCACCCGGAACCTGCCCGTCGCCACAACGCACCAACCCACGCTGCCACACGTGCGGGGACAAAACGTAACGACTGACCGTGCGTTGACGACACCCTAGCTGAGGGTGATCAGGATGCGCGGGCGTTCGGGGTGAGTCGCCGCCCCCTGAGGCGCCGCAGCCGAAGCAACATCGCGAGGGGATGCTGCTCGGTGATTTTCTCAGATTGCGGGGGTGAGTGAATGTGACGGCATCCGGGTGGCGGTCTGGACTCGGCATGATGATGATGATGCGAGCGGGGACGAGGAATGCTACGGCAGCTGTGACACCACAGGATCGAGCCGCCATGGGCAGCAACCGCGCCGCCAGCAGCGACCGGAAGGTCCGGGTGATCGTCAGGGAAAACCCCGACCCTGAAACCCTGCACGCGTGGGACCTGCTGGTGGATCGCACACCGGGCACCGATGTCACCCAGTTCTCCGCCTGGGGGGTGTTGCGCGGCCGGGTCGGTTTCACTCCGCTGTACCTGCTCGCCTACCAGGACGGAGAGCTGGTCGGCGGGGCGCAGATCTTGACCCGCCGGTTTCCGGTGCTGGGCTCGGTCGGCTACCTGCCTTACGGCCCGCTCGTGTCACCGGGTGCACCAGCTGCCGAGGACATCCGGCGTGCGCTCGTCGACGCTCTCGTGCTGCTGAGCGCGCGGCGGTTGCGAATCCTGTTCATTCAGCCTCCCGAGGGCGCCGAAGAAACCAGCAATGAATTGCTCATCCGCGGTTTCCGACCGTCGTCGGCCGGCATCGCCCCACAGGGCTCGATCCGCATCGACTTGACGGCTGACCTCGCGGAGATCCGCAGCAGGTTCGGCAAGCGGCTCAAGTCGTGGACCAACAGGTGGGAGTCCCGCGGGGTGACGGTCCGGCCGGGTACCGAGGCCGACATCCCCCTGCTCGCCGAACTGATGGGCAGCTCGGCGCAGCATCAGGGCTACACCCCGCTGCCGCTGGACTACATCACCGCGCTGTACCGCGAACTGGCCGCCACCGGCCATGTCGTGATGTTCGTCGGCGAGGTGGACGGTGCGCCGGTCGCGGTCGACCTGATGACCGGATGCGGCGAGATGGTCCGCGGCCGGCTGTCGGGGTTCGACCGCTCCAGCGAAGCGATGCGCATGTCCGTGCCGGCGGCCATCCGGTGGGAAATGATCAGATGGGCAAAGGCGCAGGGGTATCGCTGGTTCGACTTCGGCGGCTTGCGACCGGAGACCCTGGCAGCTCTGCTGGACGTAACCGAGCCCGGGGCAGAGTGCGGGGCCGACTCGTTGCCTACGGCGGACCAGCCCAAGGTCACCTTCGGGGGTACCGCGTTCCGCTATCCCGCTGCGGTCGAGATGATCAGACCCGCAGGATTACGGATGGCCTACGACCTGGCGTGGCGCTCCGAAACCGGTCGCCGGCTATTCCGGGAAGCCCAAAGCCTGCTCCGCGGCTCACGCGGGCGTGGCCCGACGGCTTCGCCCGACACCGATCACGGAGTATCCTCCGGCTGACCGCAATGCCGTCGCTTCAAGTCATGCCAGGTCCATTCGCTCACCGTCGATGAGGGAGGCGGCAGAGGATATGAAAATCGTGTGCGTCGGCGGCGGACCCGCGGGTCTGTACTTCGCCATTTCCGCGAAGTTGCGTAATCCGAACCACGACATCACGGTTGTCGAACGCAACCCCGCTGGGGTGACCTACGGATGGGGGGTCACATTCTCCAATCCGCTGCTCGACAGTCTCTATCACAATGACCCCGTGAGCGCACGCAGGATACTCGACAAGCCCGCATCATGGGACAACCAGGAAGTATACGTCGGCGACACGAACCGGGCCCATCTCGGCGGCTACGGGTTCGCGATCGGTCGCAAGCATCTTCTCGACATCTTGGTCGAGCGAGCGCTGGGACTCGGTGTCGATGTCCAATTCCAGCGCGAGGTCAAGGATCTGTCCGAGTTCGCTGACGCCGATTTGATCGTCGCCTGCGACGGCGCAAACAGCCGTGTTCGCCGCCTCCACAACGAGCACTTCCGGGCTGATGCAGTTGTGGGCCGCAACAAGTACCTCTGGCTCGGTACCCACAAGATTTTCGAATCATTCATGTTCGCGTTCGAAGAGACACCGGCCGGTTGGATCTGGTTCTATTCGTATCCCTACAACGCCGATACCACCACCTTCATCGTCGAGTGCTCCCCGGAGACCTGGACAGGGCTCGGCTTTGACACCCTGGACGCGGACGAAAGCCTGAAGAAGCTGGAGAAAATCTTCGCGCACCATCTCGACGGTCACGCTCTCCTGAATTCGATGCGCGATCTCGGCAAGATTCCGTGGCTCAATTTCATCCGCATCACCAACGCGTCATGGCACCACGGCAAGATCGCGCTCATGGGCGACGCGGCACACACCACACACTTCTCCATCGGCTCGGGAACCACACTTGCGATGCAGGATGCGATCGGGCTCGCCGACAGCCTCGAAGCCCACGATGACCTCGAAGAAGCGCTGGCGCATTACGAGCAGACGCGGCGCGCCGAGATCCTGGATCTACAGACCGCGGCGGTGGCCAGCACCGAGTGGTTCGAGAATGTGCCGAGCGCCATCGATCAACCGATCACCCAGTTTGCATATTCGCTATGGAAGCGCCGCGGTCGACATCCGCGGTGGCGTTACCACCTCCATCTGGCGACCCAATTCTCATCACTGCGTAGGTTGCGGCAGGCAGTCAGCGCGCTGCGCAACGGGCTCCGAGCCCAGCAACGAATGAAGCTGGCCGATATCTCTTCACCGGGATACTCTCATCCGGACCTGCCGACCGGGTCGGTGCGCGTCCAGTGAACACGAGTAACCGAATGGTGCCGCCTCTTTCGCTGACGGAAGATGCGGCACCGCACTGCCCACGGGGCGCAAGGCGGGTGGACGGATGACAGGACGCTTGCGTATCGCGTGTGTCGGCGGTGGACCCGCCGGCCTGTACTTCGCGATCTCGGCGAAGTTGCGGCAGCCAGGTCATGAGATCACCGTGGTCGAACGCAATCCCGCTGGAGTGACTCATGGCTGGGGGGTCGGCTACTGGGATGATGTCCTGGACAGTCTCTACCGCAACGATCCTGTCAGCGCCCGTGAGATACAACGATCCACCGGCGTCTGGGACGGCGTGGAAGTGCACGTGGGAGGTGATCAGAAAGCCTACCTCGGTGGATACGGGTTGAGCATGGGCCGTCAACGCCTGCTCGACATTCTGGCCGAACGCGCCATCGACGTGGGTATCGACGTCCGTTTCCAGCAAGAGATCACAGACCTGTCAGAACTCGCCGACGCCGACTTGATCGTCGCTTCCGACGGCATGAACAGCCGGACGCGCCAACACTTTGCCAACAATTTTCAAACAGACATCACGCTGGGCCGTAACAAATATCTGTGGCTCGGCGCATATCAGGCATTCGATGCGTTCACTTACGCATTCGAACGCACACCTGCCGGGTGGATATGGTTGCATGCCTACTACCTCGATGCCGACCGGAGCACCTGTATCGTCGAGTGTCCGCCCGAGACGTGGGAAGGACTAGGTTTTTCCACCCTGAACGCAGACCAGAGCATGCAGCTGCTCGAACAGATCTTCGAACGGCACCTGCATGGCCAGCCACTGATCAACCAGATTCGCAGTGGCAACAAACTGCCCTGGCTCAACTTCAGGGTCATCCGCAACAGTAGCTGGTTTTACAACAACGTGGTGCTCATCGGCGACGCCGCGCATACGACACATTTCTCGATCGGCTCGGGTACCAAGCTGGCCGTCGGTGATGCAGTCGCCCTGGCGACCAAATTGGCAGAGCATGATGACCTCCACTCCGCACTCAAAGCTTATGAAGAACAGCGCCTTCCCGAGGTGAATGCGATACAGCGCAACGCGGTGACCAGCATGCGGTGGCTCGAGAACGTGGAGGATTGCATCGACCAGGATGGCGTCCAGTTCGCCTACGCGCTGTCGAAGCGTTTCCGTACCCGGCAGCCATTGTGGCGCTATCACCTGCACCTGGCCACCCAGATTTCAGCACTGCGGCGCTTGCGCCGCCATGTCACATCGGCCCGACGATGGCATCATGCCCGGCTGCGGGAGCGCTCAGCAGGTATCCTCGAGCAGTTGCCCCCACACGGCGTCCTGCGCGCACCGATGGAGTCCTAGGAAAGCCGACGTCGCGAACTCGACGTCAGGCATGCGGCATGTCGAAGATACTGGACAATGCCGCAGCGAAACCGATATCGCCGTCCAACGTCACCTTGCCGGTGAAGAACATCATCGTGGGAGAGCTGTTTCCGGAAACCAGTGCGAGAAACTGATCACCGGACATCGTCAGCGTGACACGCGGATCGTGTGAAGGCTGCGCGCTGGTCGAGCATTGCGGCCCGGAACCACCCTGCGTCCCGGTAATCCACGTCTCGTACACGTCCTCGCCGTTGGGGCCGCCAGTGATTCGCCAGTGAATCGCGGAGTCGCGCTTCGGTGCGTTCTCCGGCCGGAACTGTCCCGCCATCCTGCTGAAGATCGCATCGAGCAGCGCAGCCCGGCGCCGCGGTTCATCGAGCACTGCGTTGAGCTGCTCAGTAGAAGCATGCTTGATGACCCGAGCAAAAACCTGCGGATCCATGGCACCGTTAGCCGCCTCCAGCAGCGCGACGAACTCCTCAGCGGACATCTGCCGCGGATCGAGGTTATTCATATCGGCCTTCGACATGTTCACTCCCCTGCTATCTACCGATGAGTAACATTACGGGCTAGTAGGTAGACTCGCAACCGTGACCCGCTCCCCGGCCAAGGCCGCCCCATCGCCGCGCCGGCGGCTGCCCCGGCAGGAGCGGGAGCGGCAGATGCTCGATGCGGCAGTCGGGGTGTTCTCCCAGCGAGGCTTCCACATGGCCTCGATGGATGAGATCGCCGAGGCCGCCGGAGTATCCAAGCCCATGATCTATGCCTACCTCGGGTCGAAGGACGACCTGTTCGCCGCGTGCATCCGGCGGGAGGCGCGGCGCCTGATCAAGCTCATCACCACGGCAGCGCCGCCTGGACCCGCCATCCAGCAGCGGCTGCACCACGGCCTGCTGGCTTTCTTCACCTTCGTCACTGAACATCGCGACGGCTGGATTGTGCTCTACCGACAAGCTAGGGCCCGGCAACCGTTCGCCGGGGAGATCGCCACAGCCCGGGAACAGATCATTGCCCGGGTGGCCGACCTGCTGGCGCCGTGCGGCGACGAGACCGTAGCGTTGCCGATCGCGTACGCGCTGGTCGGCGCCGTCGAGGCATTGTCGGACTGGGCGCTGGACCACCCCGAGGAGACGTCCCACGATCTGACCACCCGGCTGATGGGCATGCTGCGCCTGCCCTCGTAGGTGGCAAGCAGTGTAATGACGCTGTTAAACACTCACGAGTGATCACAGTCGCCGTCTTGTCGTTCCGGCTCGGAATGTCGGATGGGGTGTCAGTGGCGGCCGCGCAGTGGGTTACGGCGCTGCGCCGGATGGGCTGTCGGGTGCGCACCGTCGCGGGGGCCGGAACAGCGGATCGTCTCGTCCCTGGGCTTGCGCTCGACTCCCAACGTCCCCCGTACGCCGGTGAGCTGGCGACGGCGCTGCGCGGCGTCGACCTGGTCGTGGTCGAGAATGTGTGCTCGCTGCCGATGAACCCGCCGGTGACCGAAGTGGTCGCAGGGGTGTTGCGGGGGCGTCGCGCGGTGCTGCGCCACCACGATCTGCCCTGGGAGCGGGATCATTACGCACATCTGCGCGGCTGGCCACCCGATGACGCCGGCTGGCAGCACGTCGCGATCAGCCGGCACAGCACCCTGCAACTGGCCAGTCGCGGCATCACCGCTACCACCGTCTACCACGGTTATGCCCGTATCCCCCGCGGCGGCGACCGGGCCGCCGGCCGGGCCGCGCTGGGCGTCGGCCCGCAGCAGCGCTTGCTCCTGCAGCCCACCCGGGCGATCCCGCGCAAGAACGTCGCCGCCGGCATCGCACTGGCCCATGCTCTCGGCTCGGTGTACTGGCTCACCGGAGCCGCCGAGGACGGCTACGGCCCGCAGCTGGCCGAGCTGCTTGCCCGGGCCCGCTGCCCAGTGCGCCGGGGCCTTCCCGGCAGCCTGCGGATGGCCGATGCCTACGCGGCCGCGGACGCGGTGGTGCTGCCCTCGACCTGGGAAGGCTTCGGCATGCCGTTGATCGAGTCCGCACTGGCCGGCCGACCGCTGGCGGTGAGCGACTACCCGGTGGCCAGGGAAGTGGCCAAACTGGGCTTCAACTGGTTTCCCGTCGACGACCCGGCGCCGCTGGCCGCCTGGTTCACCAATCCGGACCCGGCGCTGCTGACCCGCAATTGTGCGCTGGCTCGGCATCACTTCGGCCCCGAAGCACTGGCCGGGCGGCTGTCCGACACACTGGCCCGCGCCGGGCTGGCGCCTCCGCACGCTCGCTAAGGTCTTCGATCATGTCGATACTGGACGACTTGCTGGTCCGGGTCTTGCGCCGTCCCGTGCAGCGCCTGGTGGCTGAGGAACGAAACCGGTTCAGCCACGGCGAAAGCGAAGACCCGCTCTACCGGTACCGGGTGCACGGAAGGCTCGAACGGCTGCACATCGATCCCACCGCGATCGTCAACAACGCCCTGTTCAACGTCTCCGGCGGGGACATCACCATCGGCGAGTACGCCTTTTTCGGCCACGAGGTCGCGGTGCTCACCGGCACCCACGACATCACCAAATTCGGCCGGCAACGGCAGACCACGTTCCCCCGGTCCGGGCGTGACGTGGTGATCGAGGAGGGCGTGTGGGTGGCCAGCCACGCGATGGTGCTCGGCCCGGTGCGCATCGGCAGGCATGCGGTCGTCGCCGCTGGATCCCTGGTGCTCGACGATGTGGCGCCCTACACCGTGGTCGCAGGCCGCCCCGCGAAGGTCATCAAGAAGATCGGCGAAACCGGCCAGACCACCCCCGCCGATCCGCGGTGAAAGTCGAGATCGGCGCGGGTGAGAAACCGCATCCCGACTACGACGTGCACGTCGACATCCTGCCCTTGCCCGATATCGAAGTGATCAGCTGGATCGACCGGCTTCCGTTTGCCACCGCCTCAGTCGATGCCCTACGCGCTAACCATGTACTCGAACACCAGAGCTACGAGCTTGTCGAACCCACCTTGCGGGAGTGGGCCCGGGTGATGCGACCCGGCGCCCGGCTCGACATCGGGGTGCCCGACGCCCGGTTCGTCGCCGCACAATGGGTCCGCGGCGAGATCGACACCGCCGAGGCGAATTACTGGATCCTCGGCGGTCACTCCGACCGGGCCGCGCACCGGGGCGTGGACTCGCGCGGTATCCCCCGCTGGCTCTGGAACGCCCACCACACGATGTTCGACACCGAGTCGCTGCGCGCACTGGTGTCTCAATGCGGCTTCACCGACCTGGACATCTTCACCTACGACATCCGGAACCTGCGCTGCTACGCAATACGCACCCGTGAGGCGATGAGCTCCTAGCGCGCGGTGCGCATGTGGTCGGACGCCGCCGGCAGTAATGAGCTGCGACACACCAGACACCGGGGAGCGACACACCAGACAGTGGGGAGCGACACGCGGATTGGGGTTTATTGGCAAATCTGCGGTTTGCGCTAGATAGGCAGATACTGTCCGAGACGTGGACCCGGTGCGCAATCCGTTCGCTCCCGGCGCCGGGCAGCGGCCACCCGAGCTCGCCGGCCGCGACCGCGAGCTGAGCGCCTTCGAGGTAGTGCTGGAGCGGGTGGCCCGCGGTCGCCCGGAGCGGTCTCTGGTGCTGACCGGCCTGCGCGGGGTGGGTAAGACCGTGCTGCTCGGCGAGCTCCGGTCGATGGCGATGCGCCGCGGCTGGGGCGCCGGCAAGGTCGAGGCCCGGCCTGACGGCGGGCTGCGCCGCCCGCTGTCCGCGGCGCTGCACCGGGCGGTGCGCGACCTGGCGCTGCGCCACCGTGCCCCGGACCGGGTGGAAGAAGTGCTCGGCATCCTCAAAGCCTTCGCACTGCGGGCCACGCCGCAAGACGCCAAGTTGAGGGATCGCTGGCAGCCGGGCATCGATGCGCCGACCATCGCAGGCCGCGCCGACTCCGGCGACATCGAAATCGACCTCGTGGAGCTGTTCACCGAGGTCGCCGAACTGGCCGCCGATGTGGGCACCGGGGTGGCGCTGCTGATCGACGAGATGCAGGACGTAGCACCCGACGACGTCTCCGCGCTGTGCGCCGCCTGCCACGAGTTGTCCCAGTCCGGGGCGCCGCTGGTGGTGGTCGGCGCCGGGCTACCGCACCTACCGGCGGTACTCAGCGCGTCGAAGTCCTACTCCGAGCGGCTGTTCCGGTACGTGCGGATCGACCGGCTGGACCGCACCGACGCCGACCGCGCGGTGGTCGCCCCGATCGAGCGGGAGAACGCCGCCATCACCCCCGACGCGTTGGACACGCTGTTCAAGACCTCCGGGGGCTACCCGTACTTCGTGCAGGCCTACGGCAAAACCGCCTGGGACGCCGCCCCGGCGTCGCCGATCGGAATACTCGACGTCCAGGTCGCCGCACCGGAAGCCGAAAGCGAGCTCGCTGTCGGGTTTTTCGGCTCGCGTTTCGAGCGCGCCACTCCGGCCGAGCGGGAGTACCTGCAGTCGATGGCTGAGCTCACCGGCGGCCGGGACGAGCCGGTCGGTACCACGCAGGTCGCCGATCAGCTCGGTCGCCGCGCCTCGTCGCTGTCACCGGCGCGGGACAGCCTGCTCCGCAAAGGGCTGGTCTACTCCGGGGAGCGCGGGCAGATCGCGTTCACCGTCCCACACTTCGGGCGTTTCCTGCTGGGCAGGCCGGCGAACTGATCCAAGCGTATTAGCCCGAACGAGTGAAACGACGGCGGGTCGGCAGAGCGTTGTAACGGCGCCGTGGCGCACTGCGATGAGACTGATAGCCCCGTGATGCTGTTGGACCCCCGACCCGGCAGCCTCACGGGGCCTTCTCATGCGGCATCAAACCGTTGAGGTACGGGCCGTACCGAGGCAGTACCGAGACCGAGACGGGCAGCACGTACGCTCTTCGCCGTGGCTGAAAGCAAGCTCGAGATTCAGATGCTCCATGATCGCGTGATCGTGCGTCCGGTCGACGAGGACGGCGAGCGACGCAGCACTGGGGGCATTCTGATTCCGGCGACGGCCCAGGTAGCCAAGCGGTTGTGCTGGGGTGAGGTATACGGCATCGGCAACAACGTTCGCACCGTTGCGGTCGGTGACCGGGTGCTGTTCAACCCGGACGACCAATTCGAAGTCGAGGTGCGCGGGTGCGCGTACCTGGTCATGCGGGAACGAGACCTCCAGGCGGTGGCCAGCGAGCGCGTCGAACACGGAACAGGTCTGTATCTGTGACGCCACCCGACAAGTCGGCGCCATCCGACCCATGGTCGCTGCTCGACGAGCTGACTCCCACCAAGCCCGATCCCAGCACCGAAATCTCGCGCCGGGACAGCCGGGGGCTGCGCCGCACGCTGATCCTCGCGACTGCCGCGATCGGACTGCTGGCTGTGATTTATGGCATCGACGTAGTGCGGTCCGCCCGCAACGTGCCCCGCGGCGTCACCGTCGAAGGCGTACCGATCGGTGGGATGTCGCGGACCGCGGCCGAGCGGCGGCTGCGCGAGCAATTCGAACCGCGGGCCAGCCGCCCGATCACCGTGCAAGCCGGCGACGTCACCACCACCCTCGACCCGCGCCGAGCCGGTCTCACCTTGGACTGGCCCGCCACCCTCGACCAGGTGGGCAAACAGTCCCTCAGCCCCTGGACCCGGCTGACATCGCTGTGGCGAACCCGGGAGGTGGGCGTGGTCACCGCCGAGGACCGCACCGCTCTGTCCAACGCCGTCCAGGGGATGCGCACCCAGACCGACCGGGAGCCGGTAGAGGGCACCATCCGCTTCGAGGGTGCCCGGCCGATCCCGGTCGAACCGCGCACCGGCCAGCACCTGGACGTCGCCGCCACCACCGACCTCATCTACGCGCGGTGGATCGGCGGCGGCACGGTACGCGCTCCGATGACGACTCAGCCGGTACGCACCACAGCCGCAGGCATCCAGGCCGCGCTGCACGACATCATCGAACCCGCGGTGGCCGCCCCGGCCGCCGTCACCGGTGAAGGCCACGACGCGGTGCTGGCGCCCGAGGTCATCGCCGCGGCGCTGCGCTTCGCCCCGGACAGCCAGGGCGGCCTGACCACCACGATCGACAATCCCACGGTGATCGCCGCGCTGAACCCGCAGCTGGAATCGACGCAGCGGCCGGCCAAAAACGCCGAGGTCTTGATCCAGGGTGGTGCGCCGGTGGTGCTGCCCTCGGTGGACGGACGGGGCATCGACTGGGCTGCCAGCCTGCTGCCGCTACTCGACGTGCTGCACCGCTCCGGCGCGCAACGCACCCTGGCGGCCAGCTACGTCACCCTGCCCCCGACGTTGAGCACCGAACAGGCCAATGCGCTGGGCATCACCACCCAAGTCAGCACCTTCACCACGAACGGGTTCGCCACCGACTCCGGGCAGAACATCCGCCGGGTCGCCGAGCAGGTCAACGGCGCGATCGTGCACCCAGGAGAGACGTTCAGCCTCAACGGCTACACCGGCCCGCGTACCGCCGCCACCGGATACGTCGACGCCGGCATCATCGACCACGGCCGGCCCAGCCGCGGCATCGGCGGCGGCATCTCCCAGTTCGCCACCACCCTGTACAACGCCACGTACTTCGCGGGTATGACCGACGTCGAGCACAAGGAGCACAGCTACTACATCAGCCGCTACCCCGCGGCCCGAGAGGCGACCGTCTTCGAGGGCGCCATCGACGTCAAGTTCCGCGACGACTCCCCTACCGGCATCTTCATCCAGACGGCGTGGACCCCGTCCTCGATCACGGTGACGCTCTGGGGTACCAAACACGTCGACGTGGAGTCGATCCCCGGCCCGCACACCGACTACACCGACCCGCAAACCGAGACGATCCATGGCCAGCCGTGCAGCGCTACCCCAGGAGCCCGCGGCTTCACCACCACCGACACCAGAGTGATCCGCGACGCGGTAACCCACGCAGAGCTCTCCCGCCACACCCGCACCGTGAAATACGACCCCATCCCCCACGTGATCTGCGAGCCCTGACCCCGCTGAGCCCGCTGAATGGGTCAGAAAGCGTTTTCGGGGAGCTCCATGAGGGTGTTGTCGGTCGACTCGACGATGTGGCGGCGGGCGGTGAGTTCGGGCAGGACGTTGCGGGCGAAGAAGGCCGCAGCGGCGACCTTACCCCGGTAGAAGGAGCGGTCCTTCGCGGAGACGTCGCCGGTCAGCGCCGCCAAGGCCACCTCCGCCTGGCGCAGCAGCAGCCAGCCGATCAGCACGTCGCCGGTGCTCATCAGCAGGCGCACGGTCTGCTGACCGACCTTGTAGGTGTTGCGCGGATCCTCCTGAGCCGACGTCAGGAAACCGATCATGGTGCCGAGCATCGCCTGCAGGTCACCCAGGGCAGTGGCCAGCAGCGCCCGCTCTTCCTTGAGTTCGCCGCCGACACTACCGGCGACAGCGGCGTCGATGAACGCCTGGATCTCCTTGTTCAGGTGACCGATCGCCTGACCGCCGTCCCGCACGATCTTGCGGAAGAAGAAGTCCTGAGACTGGATGGCGGTGGTGCCCTCGTACAGGCTGTCGATCTTGGCGTCGCGGATGTACTGCTCGATGGGGTAGTCCTGCAGGAAACCCGACCCGCCCAGGGTCTGCAGCGACAGGCTGAGCATCTCGTACGCCCGCTCCGAGCCCACTCCCTTGACCACCGGCAGCAGCAGATCGTTGACCCGCGCGGCCATCGCGGCGTCAGCACCCCGCAGCTCGACCGCGTCCTGGTAACTGGCGGTGTAGAGGTACAGCGCGCGCAGGCCCTCGGCGTAGCACTTCTGCAGCATGAGCATCCGCCGCACGTCAGGGTGATGCGTGATGGTCACCCGAGGGGCGGTCTTGTCGCGCATCTGCGTGATGTCGGCGCCCTGCACCCGCTGCTTGGCGTACTCGAGAGCGTTGAGATAGCCGCTGGACAGCGTCGCGATCGCCTTGGTGCCGACCATCATCCGGGCGTACTCGATCACCTGGAACATCTGCGCGATGCCGTCGTGCACATCACCGAGTAGCCACCCGACCGCGGGCGTGCCGTGCGCGCCGAAGGTGAGCTCGCAGGTCGCCGACGCCTTGAGGCCCATCTTGTGCTCGACACCCGTCACGAACACGCCGTTACGATCACCCAGCTCACCGGTGTCGGGATCGAAGTGATACTTCGGAACCAGGAACAACGACAGGCCCTTGGTCCCCGGAACCGGGGTGATTCCAGGGCCTTCGGGTCTGGCCAGCACCAGGTGCATGATGTTGTCGGTCAGGTCGTGTTCGGCCGAGGTGATGAAGCGCTTCACGCCTTCGAGGTGCCACGAGCCGTCGGGTTGCTGGATCGCCTTGGCTCGGGCGGCCCCCACGTCCGACCCCGCGTCGGGCTCGGTGAGCACCATCGTGGCGGACCAACCCTTGTCAATCATCAATTCGGCCCAGCGTTGCTGCTCTTCGGTGCCGTTGCGGTGGATCACGACGGCCATGCTCGGGCCGCTCATGTACATGAACACCGCCGGGTTGGCACCCAACATCAGCTCCGACGCGGCCCAGCGCAGCGTGGCCGGCGCGCCGTAACCGCCGAGCTCAGACGGCAGGTCGAGGCGGTACCACTCACCATCCCACAAAGCCCGGTATGACTGCTTGAACGATTCCGGCAGCGCCACCGAGTGCATCTCGGGATCGAAGATCGGCGGGTGACGGTCGGACTCGGCGAAGGATTCCGACAGCGGGCCGCCGGCCAGCCGGTCGACTTCGGCGAGCACGTGGCGCGCGGTGTCGGAGTCCATCTCGGCGAACGGACCCGCGCCCATCCGGTCCTGCACCCGGAGCACCTCGAACAGGGTGAACTCCAGATCACGGAGGTTGCTCTTGTAGTGACCCATGTCCTCGCTCCGAACCAGTGCCGTCACCAGCTACTCGCCGGTAACAACACCATATTACCGGCGAGTAACTCCAGCAACTCCGCGCGCCGTGGCGTGCCACACACCGGCTGCGCAGGAGTTCGGAAGCTCCAGAAGATGCGCTGGTCGGCGTTTGCCGCCTCCCCGCCGGGTACTCCTCTGCATGCACCAACCCGAACCCCTCCACCACCACCGAGTCGATGTCACAGAAGGAGATCCGTGATGACACTGCCAATGCGACGGGGACGTTACGGCCCTCGCCGGTGGGACCCTTTCACCGGTATTATCCCGTTTGACGAGTTGTTCGACCAGATGAGCCGGATTCTCACCAACGCGTTTCCCGATGTGGCCCGCATCAGCGTCAACTCCTGGTCCCCGCCAGTAGACATTCAGGAGACTGAGGACGCCTATCTGGTCGAGGCAGACGTGCCCGGTGTGCGCCCGGACGACGTCACCATCGATCTGCAGGGCAAGGACCTGCGCATCGGCGGGGAATACGGCATGTCCGAACAGGGCGAGGGCGAGGGCGGGCAGCAACGCAGTCGCCGGACCGGCCGGTTCGACTACCGGCTCACCTTGCCCGGCGAGGTGAACAGCGAGTCCTGCGCAGCCGACCTCGAGCACGGTGTGCTGCGGTTGCGGTTGCCCAAGGCGTCGCCCAGCACGCGCCAGCGCATCCCGGTGCACACCGGCAGAACTGATCAGTCCAGCAGCGATCAGCCCAGCGCGCCCGCACAACAAGCGGGTGACTAACACCTGACAAAGATCGCGGCCGCGCCACCGGAAGGGATGATCGTCATGGCCAAGGCCCGAAAAGCCGACGGCAAGCAGGAACAGTTGAACGCGATGCGGGTGGATCCGGACGGGACCGCGTTGACCACGCAACAGGGAGTGCGCGTCGACCACACCGACGACTCCCTGGCCGTCGGCGAGCGGGGACCCACCCTGCTGGAAGATTTCCACGCCCGCGAAAAGATCACCCACTTCGACCACGAACGTATCCCGGAGCGGGTGGTGCACGCCCGCGGGGCGGGCGCCTACGGGGAGTTCACGCCGTATGACAACTGGCTCGCCGAATACACCGTGGCCGAATTCCTCACTGATCCGTCGGTGACCACGCCGGTGTTCGTCCGGTTCTCCACCGTCGCCGGCTCCCGGGGCAGCGCCGACACCGTGCGCGACGTCCGCGGCTTCGCGACGAAGTTCTATACCCGGGCCGGCAACTATGACCTGGTCGGCAACAACATGCCGGTGTTCTTCATCCACGATGGCATCAAGTTCCCCGACTTCGTGCATGCGGTGAAGCCCGAGCCGCACAACGAGATCCCGCAGGCGGCCTCGGCGCACGACACCCTGTGGGACTTCGTCGCACTGCAACCCGAAACGCTGCACACGATCATGTGGCTGATGTCGGACCGGGCGCTGCCCCGCAGCTACCGGATGATGCAGGGCTTCGGGGTGCACACCTTCCGGCTGGTCAACGCCGACGGCCAGGGCACCTTCGTGAAGTTCCATTGGAAGCCGATGCTCGGGGTGCACTCGCTGGAATGGGACGAGGCCCAGAAGATCGCCGGCAAGGATCCCGACTTCAACCGCCGGGACCTGTGGGAAGCCATCGAGACCGGCGAGTTCCCCGAGTACGAGCTGGGAGTGCAGCTGGTGCCGGAGGCCGACGAGCACAACTTCGACTTCGACCTGCTGGACGCTACGAAGATCATCCCTGAGGAGCAGGTGCCGGTCCGGCCAGTCGGCAAGATGGTGCTCAACCGCAACCCGGACAACTTCTTCGCCGAGACCGAACAGGTGGCCTTCCACACCGCCAACATCGTCCCCGGGATCGACTTCACGAACGATCCGCTACTCCAGATGCGCAACTTCTCCTACCTGGACACCCAGCTGATCCGGCTGGGCGGTCCGAACTTCGCCCAGATCCCGGTGAATCGGCCGATCGCCGAGGTGAGCAATAACCAGCGGGACGGCTATCACCAGTCCCAGATCCACCGCGGTCGCACCGCTTATCACAAGAACACCCTGGGCGGCGGGTGCCCGGCGATCGCCGATGACCGGTTCTTCCGGCACTACCAGGAGAAGGTGGAGGGGCACAAGATCCGCAAGCGGGCAGCCAGCTTCCAGGACTATTACAGTCAAGCCACGCTGTTCTGGAACTCGATGTCAAGCTGGGAGCGCGAGCACATCGTGGCAGCGTTCCGTTTCGAGCTCGGCAAATGTGACCACATGCACGTCCGCGAGGCGGTGATCGAGCAGCTCAACCGGGTTGACCATGGTCTGGCCACGCAGGTAGCCGAGGGTATCGGGGTCAAGCCGCCTGCCGAGGAGGTCGCGCCGAACCACGGGCGCAGCTCCCCGGCACTGAGCCAGGCGAACACCGCGACGGACACCATCCGGTCCCGCAAGGTGGCAGTGCTCGTCGCCGACGGGGTCGAGGCCGGCCCGGTCACCGCACTGACCAAGGAGCTGCGCAAGCGGGGGGCGATTCCGGAACTGCTGGCTGCGACCAACGGTTCGGTGCGCACCTCGTCGGGCGGAGAGCTGCCGGTCGACCGGGCGATGACCACCATGGCGTCGGTGCTGTACGACGCGGTCGTCGTGGGCGGCGGCGATGAGGCGGTCACCGCGCTTGGCGCCGACGGCTACGCGTTGCACTTCATCGCCGAGGCGATCAAGCACTCCAAACCAGTTGCCGCGATAGGGGTCGGCGCCGGCTTGGTAGGGCAGGCCACCGCCAACGTCATGACGCCGGCCTCAGCCGACGGGGCCGTCGCCAACGACCATGGCGTGCTGGCCGCCCCATCGGCCGGCACGAAGCTTCCCGATGGGTTCATCGAATCGTTCTGCGAGGTGCTCGCCGGTCACCGGGTCTGGACCCGCCCCACCGCTGCCATCCCGGCCTGACCCACCCGGTCGCTTACTTGCTCGCCTTCGGCCGCCGTGCTGTCACCGAGTCGACGGCACGGCGGTCAGCGGGGGGCGGCAGGACGCCCGGTCGAGATACTCTCTACCGTGCCGTCCGATTCGAGTGGTTACCGGCCGCTGCTGGGGCGACGCATGCGCGGGCCCGCGGTAGCTGCCATCGTGCTGGCGCTCATCGTGATCGCCGCGCTGGGGATGCGTTATGCAGGTCAGGACATGGCGGGACGTGGAGATCGCATCCTGGATGCGATGATCAGCCATCGGCTGCGCGGGGGTCGACCCATCACGTATGTTCTGGCCAACCTCGGGGATCCGGCACAGACAGCGATTCTCGTCGCCGTGGTGGCAGGTGCGGCTGCCGTGGCACGGCGATGGTCGGGCGTGCTGCTCGCCATCGCCGGGACGACTGTCGCCGTCGCGGTCACCGAGCTGATTCTCAAGCCGCTCATCGGACGGTTGCGGTCCGGCGAGCTCAGTTTCCCGAGCGGCCACACCACCGCGGTAGCCGCGGTGGCCGTTGCGGCCGCGATTCTCATCGGGGGCGCCCGGTGGCCGCGAAGTATCGCGCTACGCGTGCTTGCCGCGATTGCTGCGATTGCGGTAGCGGCCGGCGTCGCCGTTTCTCTCGTCGCCCAGCACCTCCATTACCTCACCGACACCGTCGGCGGGTACTGCGTGGCCGTCGCGACGGTGCTCGGTGTGGCGCTGGGTCTCGATTACTGGTGCGCCGCCCGCCAGCGTGGCGACGGCGGCCTGGCCGGATAGTGGGTGAACACGGCCAAAGGCCGCCGTCAGTCTTTAGTGCAGCCCGAGCACCGTGACGCGGGGCTGGAAATGCCTTGCTCGGGGTTACAGTTAGCGGCGGAGATCGATACTGTTCGCTACGAATACTGCCATGCATTATGCTTGACATACAGTCCACTCATTGGGTGACCGCGAGCACGCCACCAGACCGCGCCCGCCACCATCGCCCGTCCCCAGCGGCTCGAGGGAGGCGGTCATGCGCCCGACCGTGCGGAGCCGTCGACTCGGTGCGCGGCTGAGCCGCTACCGCACTGAGCGCGGCCTGTCCGGCACCGCGCTGGCCGCCGAGCTCGGCGTGGGCCAGCCGCAGCTGTCCCGGATCGAGACCGGCCGCACGAAGATCACCGCAGCCACGCTGGCCCGCCTGGTCGACGTGCTCGCCATCCCCGAAACCGATGCCTGCGCGCTCGACGAACTGCGCCGAGGCTGCGCCGAGCCCGGCTGGTGGCAGGACTACGGCGACATTCTCAGCGAGCCGGTGGAGATGCTCATCGAACTCGAAGTCGAGGCGTCCTGGATCCGCAGCTACGAGGGCCACGTGATCCCAGGCCTGTTGCAGACCCGCGACTACGCGGAGCGGATCATGACCGCGGGCTCCATGCACATCCGGGTGTCCGACATCGACCGCTATCTCGAGTTACGGATGCGCCGCCAGCAGCGGCTCACCGACGGGATGCGTTTCACCGCCATCTTGTCGGAGGCGGCGATCCGCCAGCAGGTCGGCGGCCCGGAGGTGCTGCGCGACCAGCTGCGCCACATCACCAGGGCCACCCGTGAGTGTGACGTCATCGTCCAGGTGGTGCCCTTCACTGCGGACGCGCACGCCGCGCTCGGGGCTTCCTTCGTCATCATCCAGTGGCCCGACGAGTACGATGCCGAGGCCGTCTACGTCGACGGGGAGACCAGCTTCACCGTCTACGAGCGCGACGGCATCGTCCGCCAGTATGTGCACGCCTTCGCTTCCGTACAGGCTCAGGCGCTCCCGCCGAGGGAGTCCCTCGACATGATCCACACTGTGATTAAGGAGTTGTGACCATGACCAACAAGGGCGTCGCGCCGTGGGCGGCTCTGGTCGGCGCGACCTACCGGAAGTCTTCCCGCAGCACCGCCGCCGGCAACTGCGTGGAGGTCGCCGATCTCCCCAGCGGGCACCGCGCCATCCGGGACAGCAAGGACGCTGCTGGCCCGATCCTGACGTTCGGCCCATCCGAGTGGGCCGCCTTCACCGCGGGCATCCGCGCCGGCGACTTCAGCTGACCGCTCGCACCGCTCCCCGGTCGCCCGCACCAGCGACCGGGAGCCGGGCCGCGGCGGGCTGACAAAGGTGCTTAAGCATCCATGAGACCGCTTAGGGGCGCGCTGCCAGGGTGAGCAGGACGGTGGCGAGGTCGTGGGCGGCCTGTGGGCGGCCCAGCTGCGCTGCCCGGGCGGCCATGCCGGCGCGCAGCGCGGGATCAGCGATCAGGCCGTCGAGGGCACCGGCGAGATCATCCGGGGTGGGCGACTTGCCCAGTAGCGCGCGGGCTGCGCCGGCTTGCTGCAGGTAACGCGCGTTGTATTCCTGCTCGTCACCGCCGGTGGGAATCAGCGGGACGAGCACCGAGGGCTTGCCCAAAGCGGTGAGCTCGGCCAGCGTGCCGGCGCCCGAGCGGGACACCACCACATCGGCGAGCGCCTGCACATCCGGCAACTCCGCACCGACGAACTCGATCACCCGGTAGCGGCCGGCCAGCTCGGCGGGCAGCTGCGCGGCGCGGCGCTGCAGCTGCGCCAGCGAGCTGGCACCGCATTGGTGCACCACGTTCGCCCGCTGCAACAACCATTCGAGTACCGCCTCGACGAGCCGGTTGATCTGTACGCTGCCCTGGGCACCACCGGTGACGTAGACGGTGGGCAGGCCGGCGTCCCAACCGGTCCAGCCCAGCGCCTTGACCCCGCGCTCGGCGTCGCCACCCAGTAGCTCGACCCGGATCGGGTTTCCGGTGACCACGGCTCGCGATCGCACCGCCGCCGGCAGGAGTTCCACCGAGGTGGGCGAGGACAGCGCGATCGCGCTGGCCCGGCGCAGCAGGATCCGGTTCGCCAGCCCCAGCCTGGTGGTCTGCTCGTGCACCAGCAGGGCAGCGTCGACCGTCGCTGCGGCCAGCCCGACCGGAACCGCCACGTACCCACCGGTGGACAGCACTACGTCGGGCCGGAACGCGCGCACCACCCGGCGGGCCTCCACCAGCCCACGGGTCAGCCGTCCGGCGTCGCGCAGGTTCTGAGTGGAGATCATCCGTAGCGGGTTGGCGGAGCGGCGCAACTTCCCGGTGGATACCGCTTGGAAGGGCAGCTGTTCCTGCTCGGCGACGCGAGCCTCCAGCCCACCGGCCGAGCCGACATACAGCACGTCAAGCCCCACCCCGGCGGTGGCCAGGATCTCGCGCGTGGCGCGAATCGCGGTGATAGCCGGATAGGTGTGCCCACCTGTGCCACCACCGGTCGCGATCAGGCGAAGCCGGCGACCTCGGGCGGCCAGCCGCTGCAGGCTCTCGTCCAGCGTCATGGCGAGTTCAGTGGCTCCGTGGGGTGGCACGCCGGCTGACGGTATCAAGATGCCGATCGCGCTGCTCTTATGGGTCGAGTCCTGTCGGCGGGCAACGCCGTTGCCCCGGTGTGTTCTCCTGGGGGAAGCGATGGTCCAGGACCTGGCGCGAGCAGCCACCTTCGTCGGGCGAGAGCGAGAGCTCACCGAGCTGCTGGCATTGGCGGACCGGGCGCTGCAGAATCGCGGAGGGCTGGCACTGCTCGTCGGCGAACCCGGGGTGGGCAAGACCTCGATCGCCGAGGAACTCGCTGTTGCCTGCCGGCAACGCGGTTTCCGGATCCACTGGGGCAGCTGTTGGGAGGGCGATGGCCAGCCGCCCGGCTGGGTGTGGACGCAGGTTCTGCGCAGCGTCTTGGTGGATCTGCCGGCCGCGCAACTCGTCGAGGAGCTCGGCCCGGCCGCCGGGCACCTCAGCCTGCTGATTCCGGAACTCTCGTGCAGCGCTGCCGGGCTGACCGACGATGATCCGGCTCGCGCCCGCTTCTCGCTGTATGACGCGTTGGCTCAGGGGTTGACCATCGCGGCGCGCCGCGCGCCGCTTCTGGTGGTGCTCGATGACCTGCACTGGGCGGACCACCTGTCGGTCGGAGCGCTGTGCTTTCTGGCCGGGCAGCTCCGCGGCGTCCAGTTGCTCGTCATCGCCGCCTACCGCGACGTCGAGGTAGATCCGGACAGCCCGTTGGCCTCGACGCGCGGCGAGCTGGCCCGGCTGGGCCGTTCCATCGCGCTGGGCGGGCTGAGCGTGGCGGAGATCGACATGCTGCTGGCCGCCACCATGCCAGGACACCACCGGCCCGGGCTGGCGGCCGAGGTGCACCGGCAAAGTAGCGGTAACCCGCTGTTCGTCGGGGAGGTGACCCGCCTGCTGGGCAGCGACCAGACGTGGCCTGGGTTACCGTCCGGGGTGCGCGACGTCATCGCCAGCCGGCTGGCCCGCTTCCCGCCGGCCTGCCGGCGACTTCTGTGCGACGCAGCGGTGCTCGGCACCGCTGTGGAGCTGGCTGAACTCGAGGCGCTCTGCGGGCTGGACCGCGCAGAACTGCTCGCGCTGCTGACTGAGCCGCTCGCTGCCCGCATCTTGCGCTATGACCCTGAGCGCGCCGACCGCTTCGAGTTCACCCACGCCCTGGTCCGCCAAGGAGCGCTCGACCAGCTGACCCCGGTGCAGCGGGCTGCGCTGCACGGTCGTGCTGGGCGCGCCCTGGAGACCGTGCGGGCCGGCCACCTGGAGCCCTATCTGGCCCGGCTGGCCAGCCACTTCGTGCAGGCCGCCGTACTCGGCGACGCCGCGGTGAACACCGAGATGGTGGTGGGCTATTGCCTGGCAGCCGGCGAACAGGCCCACCGATGCCGAGCCTACGAGGAAGCTGCCCACTTTCTCGGCCACGCCGCCCGGCTGCTTGAACAGGCCCGGGCGGCGCCGCAGCGCGTCTGCGAGCTGCTGGTCGAGCTCGGTGAGGCGCAATGGCGGGCGGGGCAGGCGCAGCAGTCGATCCTGACCCATCGCCGGGCACTGGCCATCGCTCGGGATATCGACGACGGTGACCTGTTCGCTCGGGCGGCGCTGGGGTGCTGCTCATACAGCGTGATGTACGGACCGCAGGAGGACCTGGCCGCCACGCTCGAGGAGGCCCGCGACCGGCTCGCGCCCGGCGACAGCCCACGGCGCATCCAGGTCATCAGCCGCCTCGCGCAAGAGCTGATCACCTGGCCGGCACGCACCGCAGAGGCGGTGGCGCTGGCCGCGCAAGCAGTGGCGATGACCCGCCGCTGCGCTGAGGCCGGCACCACGACGAACGTGATGTGGGCGCGCAATGACCTGATCTGGAGCGTAGTGCCCGCGGAGCAGCGTCTCGCGCTGGGCGCTGAGCTGCTCGCGCTGGCCGACCGCAGTGACGAGCCGGAGCTGGCCGTCGAGGCGCACCTGATGAGATTCACCGGTGCGATGGAGCGGGCCGACCGCGACCTGGCGGACGCCGAACTCGCCCGCATTCACCAGCTGGCGGTCGAGCTTGGCAGCCCGGTCTGGCGCTTCTACGCCGATACCCGCTACGCCGCGATCGCGATCCTGGAGGGCCGCTACGCCGAAGCCCTCCAACTTCTCGACCAAGCACAGCCATGGGCCGATCGGCTCGGGCTCAACGCTTTCAACGAACACGGCGGCCCCCGGATCCAGGCCGCCAGCGTCGGCTTCGCCGTCGAGCTACCTGGCTTCGCCCAGATCGCGGCCGAGTGCGCCGACCTGTTCGAAGCGCAGCCGATGCTGGTGTCGCTGGGCGGCGCTGCCTGCTTGGCGCTCACCCAGATAGGTGATCACCAGCGCGCACGCCGGGTATTCCAGCTCGCCCTGGCCAGAGCGCAGCAGTCCGACACGGCACGTCATTTCGTGCTGCTGGGCCTGGTGATGCTCGCCGAGGCGTGCGTGCTGCTGCCGGTGCCAGAGGCGGCATTGACGCTGTACGTAAGGCTTGCGCCCTACCCCGACACGGTCCCGGTGCAGGCCGGTGTCTATATACATGGTCCGGTGGCACACGGGCTCGGGTTGCTCTCGGAGTTGCTCGGGCGCAGCGACGAGGCGCAGCGCCATTTCGAGCGCGCGCTGGCGATCAGCAAGCAGATGCGCGCCCGGCCCTGGACGGCCCGCATCCAGCTGGCCTGGGCGCGACTACGGGCCGCGCAGGGGGATCAGCAGGGCTCGCGCCAGCTGCTCGACGAGGTGCGTGAGACAGCGCAGCAGCTGGGAATGACCCGCTTGCTCAACGAGCTGGGAGCGGTCGACAGCGGGCCGGTGCTGACCGATTCGGTCACCGCGCCACCCCGCGTGGAGGCGTCGCTGTGCGTGCAGGGCGGCTACGCCTCGATCGGGTACCGAGGGTCCCAGATTCGGCTGCGAAATTCGAAGGGGCTGCGCTACCTGGCCGCGCTGCTGGCCCACCCCGGAGTCGAACAGCACGTCTTCGACCTGGTCGGGCTGGTGGACGCGCCGGGCGAGCCGGGGCTGGACCGCCGCGCGTTGGGCGACGCCGGGCCGATGCTCGACGCCCAGGCCAAGGCGGCCTACCAGCGCAGGCTAGGCCAGCTGCGGGGCGAGATCGAGGAGGCGGAGGAATCCGGTGATCAGGCCCGGGCTGCCAGCGCGCAGGCCGAGATCGATGCGCTGGTGAGCGAGCTGGCCCGCGCGGTCGGGCTGGGTGGGCGCGACCGGCGGGCTGCCAGCACCGCGGAGAAGGCCCGCCTCAACGTCACTCGCGCGCTGCGTTCCGCAATCACCCACATCAGCCGGGCGCATCCCGAGCTGGGTGGGCATCTCGACCACTGCGTGCGCACCGGGCTGTACTGCTGCTATGACCCCGAGCCCGCCGCGACGGTCGTGTGGGTGTGCTCCAACGACCGGGCTGGTCGCGGGGGAGGCACCGCGACCAGCCCGGATTCTGTTGACGGTCAGACGTCCAGCAAGGGTGTTCACCGCTAACGACGCGCGGCGAATCCGAGCAGCGACCGAGTGGTCAGCCTCAGCGGCCAGCTCGTCTCATGGTGGCGAAAGATCCAGTATCCGTAGCCGAGGACCAGGCCGTAGATGAGGTGGCCGATCAGGCTCACCGTCAGGGTGGTCGCAGATATGGGGAACAATTCCCGCCCGGTGGGAGCAAGCAGGTCTGTCACGACGAGTCCGGTCCAGACCGGGCAGACGGCATAGCCCACGGCCAGAGCGATGACCCGCCGTCGCGGCCAACTCGCCACTCGCAGCGTTGCGGCCAGGGTAAAGAAGGTGATGGCGATGCCACCTCCGTCACCGATATAGCGCCACAGGTATCCCACCAAGTAGTTCGATTCACTACCGGTGGCCCATCCTCCGACGCTGCCGAAGAAATCGCCCCACAGGTGCATCACATAAATGGTGGGTAGCCGGAAGGCGTCATAGGCGGCGCAGGCCACCAGCCCGCACAGGAAGCCGATCAGCACCACGCGGTCCGACGGGTGCGGGTCAGCGAACACCACCGTGGCGAGCACGGCGAGCAGCGGCAGCAGCACCCAGATCGCGACGGTCTGCAACCGCACCAACCCGAGCACATCCGCGGAGATCGCCAGCAGCGGAATGCCGGCCACCGCGAGGTGCACTCCGAGACGGAGTGTCCACCAGACCGAGGGCCGAGCCGGCGGTGCTGGGCCGCCATCGGTGGGCATCGTGCGGTTTACCGGCGTCACCGCCGGCTCGGGTCGCTGTGCCAGCACGGCCGGAGTGCGCGATGCACCGTGAGCTGGCGCGTCCTCCCGAGGGGAGGCGGACACAGCAGCGGTCTCGGTCATGATTCCTCCAGGATTGGTCCGATATCCTGGAGGCGTTCAGGCCGCGTTCAGGCCGCCGTTCAATCAATCGTTCAGTCAGCTGTGAACGCTGATGCCAGTGACCGATCTGGCCAAATGAGCCGTTCAATCAGAATGGACTGTTGAAACCCGGTCTGGAGGAGTCGTCGATCTGCACGGCGGGGACGTCGCCGGTAATGGTGTTGTCTCTCACAGTGCATCCGGTGGAAGCGGCGGAAATCAGGATGCCGCGCTTGGTGTTCGGACCGGAGAAGGCGTTCTTGCGTAAGTCGACCTGTGGCCACCGGCGCAGATACACACCTTGATCGCCGTCAGTGGCGCAGGTATTGCCGATGAAACTGATCGACCGGGCTCCCAGCGGAGCATCGCCGTTGCCGCGCTCGTCGCCGGTGGCGACCAAGCAGTTCTCCGCGACGTGCTGGCAGGCGTTACCGATGATCTCGACATCGAAGGTGGCTGGGTGGCCGGTGTCGAACGTCTCGAAGCAATCGGGGTGGGCCGCACCGCGGGCCGGGATGTTCTCGATCACATTACTGAGAATGCGGTGCCCGTTGCCGAAAAAGCGCACGCCGTCGGCGTCACCGTCATCAGCCGGCACCGTGGCACTCACCACGTTCTCGCGCACGGTGATCCGCTGGCCGCTGATAGCGATGCCCGCCGTGGTGGCATGCGTCACGGTATTGGATTCGATCGTGGAATCGGTGCACGAGGCGCAGATGATGCCACCCCGCACGGTGTCTCGAACCGTGTTCTTCTGCGCGACGATGCCGGTTCCTTCCAGCAGCAACTCGCCGCCACCGACGATCGTGAAGCCCTGCAGCAGGATGTGATCGGCGATGATGTGGAGTTGGTGGATGGTGGTCACCCCATCGGAGACGAGGGTGATCGGCGCGTCGGCGGTACCGGAGCGGACCATGGTCAGATCGACGTCGGCGAGGTCGACACCGGCGAAGCACAGCGTGTCTCCCGGGGCGGCGGCGGTGATCGCGGAGCGCGCCTGTTCCAGGTTGTCGATAGTGTATGAACACGGCGGCCCCGCAGAGGCGACGCCCGCGGTGATCAAGCCGGCGACGACCAGCGCAGCCCCGAGCAGTCCGGCAGACCGGACGGGCAGCGTGCACGCGACCTTTCTCATCGCCCCCCAGATTAACTCTCCGTAACCCACTTAACCCTCTGTCGCCAACCAGACACGCGGTCTCCCCTCCCCGACATGGAGACATATCGGGCCTGAAGGAGCCGAAAACCCCCGATATGGCTCCATGTCGGGGAGGGAGTAGGGGGAGACTGCGGGGATGGGGTGCGCGGGGGTCGATGTGGGGGGGACATTCACCGATGTGGTGGTGCACGCGGAGGGGTTACGGCCGCGGGCGGTGAAGGTGCCGACCACGCCGGACAACCAGGCCGTTGGGGTGCAGCGCGGAGTCGCGCAAGCGCTGCCCGACGCACCGCTGCAGTTGCTGCCGCACGGCACCACCACGGCCACCAACGCGGTGCTGGAGCGCAAGATCGCCCGGACGGTCCTGGTGACCACCGACGGGTTCGCCGACGTGCTGCAGATCGCCCGGCAGGACCGGCCTGCACTCTATGACCTGACCGTCACCCGCCCCGAGCCGCTCGTGCCGCACGACCGGGTGGTCACCGTGATCGAACGGACCGGCCCGGACGGCGCAGCGGTGATCGAGCTGACCGACGAGGAGATCGATCGGGTGGTGGGCCAGGTCCAGCGCCTGGAGCCCGAGTCAGTGGCGGTGAGTTTGCTGTTCAGCTATGCCGGCGACGCCCACGAGCGGCGGCTGTGCGACGCGTTGGCACGAACGCTCAAAGTGCCGATCACCCGGTCCAGCGTGCTGCTGCCGGAGTTCCGCGAGTTCGAGCGGACCTCGACGTGCGTGCTCAACGCCGCCGTCGAGCCCGTGATGCGCCGCTACCTTTCCAACCTGACCACCCGGCTGCCCGATCCGACGATCACCGTGATGACCTCAGCGGGCGGCACCGCAGCCATCGAGTTCGCGGCCGCCGCGCCAGTGCACACGTTGCTGTCCGGGCCTGCTGCGGGCGTCGTCGCAGCAAGTGCCGTAGCCCGGTCCGCCGGCTTCGACGATGCGATCGCCTTCGACATGGGCGGCACGTCCACCGATGTGTGCCTGATCAGGGGTGGCCAGCCGGACGTGTCCACCTCCGCCCAGATCGGCGGCCTGCCATTCCGGACCCCGGCGGTCGGGATCCATACCGTGGGCGCCGGCGGGGGGTCGATCGCCTGGGTCGACACCGGCGGTGCGCTGCGGGTCGGCCCGGCGTCGGCGGGCGCCGACCCGGGTCCCGCCTGCTACGGGCTGGGCGGCACCGAACCGACGGTGACCGACGCGCACTGCGTGCTGGGCCATCTCAGCCCGGATCGAGAGCTGGGCAGCAGCGACGAGGGCCTGCGCCTGGATGTCAACGCTGCCGCGCGCGCAATCGAGGCGCTGCCGGACACCGCCGGCGGGGCAGCAGGCATCCTCGCAGTGGTGCGGGCCACGATGGCCCGAGCGTTGCGCAAGGTCTCTACCGAGCGCGGCGTCGACCCGGCGGAGCTCGCCCTGGTGGCCTACGGCGGCGCCGGTCCCCTGCACGCCACCGCCCTGGCCCGTGACCTCGGTTGCCGCGCCGTGGTGGTGCCGCCCGCGCCGGGAGTACTCAGCGCGTTGGGGCTACTGCTCGCGCCGGCCCGCTACGAGGCGTCCCGGACGGTGATGGCGCAGGCAGGCGACGACCTCACCGGCGGGTGGCAGGCGCTGGAAGCGCAGGCCCGCGAGGAGCTCGAGCGCCAGGGAGTGGCGGGCGAGATCACGGTGACCCGGCTCGCCGACGCCCGCTACGCCGGGCAGTCACATGAGCTGCGGCTCACCGTCGAGGCCGGTGCCGACCTGGCGCAGCTGCTGCACCGCGCGCACCGGGAGGCCTACGGGTACGCCCTTCCCGACGAGCCCGTCAAGATCGTCACACTGCGGGTGGTGGCCCGGGGTGAACCGATTCTGTCCCAGCCGCCCAGCAATTGGGACCAGGGGGAACCCGCCGAGGAGCGATCCCGCGAGCTCGGCGATATCGGCGTGGCTCGGGTGGTCTCGCGAGCCGGGCTGACGTCCGGCGACGAGGTCACCGGGCCAGCGCTGATCGAGCAGCCGGATACCACCACCCTGCTGGCCGGCGGCGAGGTCGCCGTGCTGGACGACGCCGGAAACCTGGTCGTGGACCTGCGCGGCTGACCGCTTCCGGCGTGTCGCGCCCCCATGCCCGCTGTGTCGCGCGCTCGTGCCCGGTGTGTTGACTGTGGCACAGTCGACACATGGGTGATCTTTACGCCGAGGACCAGTGGTCTACCGCAGGCGCTGCGGCAACTACGCCAAGCCAAGCCGACCCTGGTTGTGCCCTGGCCGGAGTCCGATGCGGTGATCACGCTTGGCGCGGGACTGCGGATCCTGGTACTGGAAGCCACCGTGCACCTTCTTGACTTGCAACGCGCTTTAGATCACCCACCGGCGGTGCTACTACAGGCGCTCAAGGAAACCGCGCAGCTACTGGTCGAGCTTGCCCCGGCCGTCGAGTTCATTGAGGCCGCGACCGGCCGCTCGACGCACTATCCGTTACCAGTGCTGCGCTAGCGGCCGCCCGGTGAAAACATGCAGCCTGCACAGCGAGGGGCCAATGACTGAACTTTCCGCCGTTGAGCTGGAGGTGTTCCGGCACGCGCTGGCTGGGGTCGCCGAGGAGATGGGCGTGGCGCTGCGGCGCGCGGCGTACTCGCCGAACATCAAGGAACGAGCCGACTGCTCAGCGGCGGTGTTCGACTCCGACGGGGAGATGGTCGCCCAAGCCGAGCACATCCCAGTCCATCTGGGCGCCATGCCGGCCAGCGTCCGCGCCGTGCTCGACACTTACGGTGAGCTACAGCCCGGCCAGCAGGTCTGCGTCAACGATCCCTACCTGGGCGGCACGCACCTGCCAGACCTGACCATCGTCGCCGCCGTGGGTACCGATTCCGGGAAGTTGCTCGGGTACGTCGCCAACCGGGCGCACCACGCCGATGTCGGTGGCGCAGCACCTGGGTCGATGCCCGCCAGCGCCACCGAGATCGCCATGGAAGGGATCCGGATCCCGCCGATCCTCGTCGCCGACGCCAACGGGGAGCGCGACGACGTGCTGCGGCTGATCGCCGCGAACTCCCGCACCCCCGGGGAGCGGCGGGGCGACCTGCGAGCGCAGTTCGCCGCCAACCACGTCGGGGCCCGGCGGCTGCGCGAGCTCGCCGGCCGGATGGGTTCCGCGCGGCTGTCGCAGGCCATGGCAGCCGTCTGCAACTACTCCGACCGGCGGGTCCGGGCGGCTGTGCAGCAGATCCCCGACGGGTGCTACTGCAACTCCGACGTCCTGGAGATCGGTGAGGGCATCACGATCCGCACCGCGGTGACCGTCGCCGGCGACGAGGTGACGATCGACTTCGCCGGCACCGACCCACAGATCCCGGTGAACTGCAACGCGGTGTTCGCGGTGACGCTGTCCTCGGCGATGTTCGTCTTCCGGATGCTGACCGATCCAGCGGCACCGCCCAACGCCGGCTGTTACCGATCGCTGCACGTGCGCGCACCGGAAGGCTCGGTGGTGCACGCGAGATTCCCGGCGCCCACGGCCGCCGGCAATGTCGAGACGAGCCAGCGAATCGTCGACGTCCTGCTCGGCGCGTTCGCCCAGGCACTTCCCGATCGGGTACCCGCGGCAAGTCAGGGCACCATGAACAACCTGCTCATCGGCGCCGGTGCCAGTAGTTCCGATGGTGACAGCCGGGCGTTCAGCTATTACGAGACGCTGGGCGGCGGCGAGGGCGGCACTCCGGCCCGTCCGGGCATGTCCGGGGTGCACACCGGGATGACCAACACCCAGAACACCCCCGCCGAGGCGATGGAACTGGACTACCCGTTGCGGGTGTGGCGCTATGAGCTGCGACCGGCGTCGGGTGGCGCCGGCGCACATCCCGGCGGCGACGGCCTGGTCCGGGAGGTCGAGGTGCTGGCCGACTGCACGTTGACCGTGCAGTCGGAGCGCCGGGAAAACGCACCATGGGGACTTGCCGGCGGGCGGCCCGGCGCGGTGGGGCACAACATCCTGCGGCGGGCTGATGGCACCGAGGTCGAGCTGCCCAGCAAGGGCACCTGGCAGCTGACCCGCGGTGACCGGATCCGCATCGAAACCCCCGGTGGCGGCGGCTGGGGGAAACCGTCACCTAACGTACGGGTATCAGGCCAGCCACCACGCCAATCCGAGCCCGGCCATCACCACGACAGCCAGCAGCAGTAACAGCACTCGGCACAGCATCGCCGCGGGGTCGGAGTCGCCCGGACGTACACCCAGCCCCGGTCGGTGATGGAGATCCAGGTCAGCAGCGCTCATGCCACCAACGGTAGCGACGCTGTGGTTACCGCCCTCCTCACGTTCAGTTAGCGGTAGGCAAAATCGTCCATATGTGCGGCGCTGCCGGCGGTGGCCAGGCCCTGTTCACCCCGGCGCCCACCGGGATGGGTTGGCACCCAACCGGTTCATGAGTCAAGATCAGGGCATGGTGCTCGACGCACTGCGGGCACTTCCGCCGACTCCGATGCTGATCCTGGCTTTCATCTGCCCTGCGCTGGAGGCCTCCACCATGCTCGGCGTGGTCTTCCCCGGCGAGATCGCGATCTTGGTGGCGGGCGCCGCGGCGCAAGTCGGGACCCTACCGCTGTGGGCGGTGATTCCCACTGGCATAGCGGGCGCGGTGATCGGCGATGCGATCGGGTTCGGCGTCGGGCGCCGTTACGGCGCCCGGTTGCTCGGCCGTCTTCCGGAGTGGCTGGTCAAGCCAGAGGCGGTGTGCGCGACCAATGATCTGATACGCCGGCGCGGGCCGATTGTCGTGCTGATCGGGCGCACCACGGCGCTGTTGCGGGCATTGGTTCCCGGCTTGGCCGGAATGAGCGGGCTGAGCTGGCGACGATTTCTACCGTATAACATGCTCGGCGGGATGATCTGGGCAACGGTGGTGGCCGCACTGGGGTACCTGGCCGGCGCAAGCCTCGCCGGGGTGCAGGATCAGCTGGGCATGGCCAGCAATATCATCCTCGGCGCCCTGGTGGGGATAGGGCTGTTGGTGTGGTTGCGCACCCACGTACGGCGGCGGCAAGCAAAACTCTGAGCAACAATTGTTCGCATGTAAGTGAAACGTTGTGGTCCATGTGGGTGGGCGTTGACCGACTCTTCGTAATCTGACTATGATCCAGCTCACAGCTAGACAGACCTGTCTGTGTCCGCCTTTTCTGGTATACGAACCGGACGATGCGGCGCCATTCGCGGTGCGATCTTTTGCGAGAGAAAGGAGTCCGCGCGCAAATATTATCGTCCTCCCACTCTATTTAGAGCCTACTCAATCATTAGAGAGGACAATCATGACCGATTACGATCCGAGAACGGCCACCGGAATTCCCACCGAGCCCGTGGGCTCGCTGCCTCGTCCAGCCAAGTTGCAGGCCGCCTACGCCGCCCACGACGAAGGCAAAATCGACCTAGCGGCGCTGGAAGCCGAGCAAGAAGAAGCCGTGAAGGATTCGATCGAGCGGTTTGAGGCCACCGGATCACCCATCATCTCCGACGGCGAGCAGCGTGTGTCAAGCTTCGCCACCTACCCCCTTACCGATACCCTGAACGGCACCGGGCTGGCCGACAACCTCGGCCCAGGTGGCCAGTTCTTCGCCATCTTCGCCGACGGTCACGGACGGCAACTACCCCGCCTTACCGGTAGACCTCTGCGGTACAAGTACTACGCTGCCGACTTCCTGAAGAAATCTATCCAGTACGCCCACGTGCCCATGAAGCAGGCCGTGATTGCTCCTTCGATGATCGCCCTGCTGTACCCGCTGAAAGATGAGGTGCCCGGCTACCCTCGGGAAGAATTCGAAGAAGACATCGTCAACGAATGCGTGAAAGACATCCGCGAAGCATTCGCTGCCGGCGCGGCCCGGGTTTCCGTGGACTTCACCGAGGGTCGGCTGTCCACCAGGGAAGACCCCCGCAACCCATGGACCGGTGCCGGGTTACTCCCGCACTTCATCGAGCTGAACAACCGGGTGATGGCCAACTTCACCGCGGAAGAGCGCCAGAAGATCGGCATTCACACCTGCCCGGGTGGCGACCGGGACTCGGTGCACAGCGCGGATGTGCCCTACAACAACCTGCTCCCGAGCATGTTCAAGATTAATGCTGGCTACTTCCTCATCCAGTTGGCCAGCGAGCGCGACCGCGACCCCGTGTACCAGTCCATCGCAGAAAACCTGCAAGATGACGCCGACGGCGTCGCCCAGATGGCCTACATCGGGGTGTGCGTGGGGCAGAGTCCCCGGCCAGAAAGCCCTCAGGAGATCTGCGATCAGCTGGTCAGGGCGGCAAACTTCATCGACAAGCAGCGGATCGGATCCACCGACGACTGCGGTTTCTCACCATTCAGCATCGACGAGAAGCCCAACCACGGTTCACCCGATTACGCTCGCGACATCGCATTCCAGAAGATCAAGAATCGAGTTGAAGGAACCCGGATGGCCGCCGAGAAACTAGGCGTGAGCTGAGTCACCTGCGCCGCGGGCCCGGTCGCTCACCTCCGAGCGACCGAGCCCCTCGGTCGCTCGGAGGTGAGCCGCTGCTGGGCTGGGCCCGGCCAGCTGACCGCGTTCGGTGCAGGTGACCTCACCAGCAGGCTTGGGCCGGCGTAATTCGGGAGCCAGATTGGCTTGTGTGACCCGCCGGGCGGGCGACCACACCCACGGCCTAGGGCGGGGCGCCGGTAGCCGGCAGGGCCACCGCCGATGTCATCTGTGACGATCCGGGTACGCCGCGGGCGCCGACGCGGCTGAAGGCAACGCTGAGTACGCATCCTGATACGCGTTTCCGGTGGGGAAAAGCGCACTGCATTCTCGGTCAGCTCGGCAAGCAGGTGGGACCAACCCAGATCGTCGGTCTGGATGATCGCGGCGCGCACCACGTCGATTAGCGCAACCGGCTCCCGCCAGATCCGCGGGGAATTCTCTCCGCCGGGCACGAGCTGACCGAAATAACTCTCCCAGCGTGTCGGGATCGCTCTCTTCTTCCAGAAGCTGATTGATGATGGCCGGTTGCCGGTAAAGCATGCTCTGGTTGCGACGGGCTCGCCACAACGGCACCGATCACCACACATGCGATCAGCGCGAGCAGTCCTGACACAATGTTAGTGGTCGATCAAGCACGCGATGCGCGGGCTGCACCATAACCACAGTGCACATACGATAAAGCCGGTGCGGTCAAGCCCAATATCCACAGCAGAAGGTTATGTCGCTTGGGCCAGGCGGCGTCGGCCACCAGGTTACCGCGCGGCCAGATAGTCCAGCAGTCGGATCGAAGTCACCGCCGAGTCTTTCACCTGTTCGTGCTTTCAGACCGCGGAATGATACTGCCGGGCCGGCTAATGCGATAGGTTGCGACGGATGCCGCACCACGTTCAGCTGCACTGTTGGCGCAACTTCGACCTCAGAGCTGTGGAGCTCGGCAGGCCGCGGTGGCACCCCCCAACGGGGCCGCGTATCAAGGGCCTAAGATCCTATGCGGAGGCGTATGGGCGCCTGGTGGCCCCCGCGGTCTTCAACACCGACGTGGTCGAGTAACTCGACCAGGCGGGTTCGATTCCCGTCCGCCTCCGCCACGCTGCCGTCCGACGGTCAGTTCGCCATCGATGTGAGACTGGAAAGGCACCGTTGAGATGTCCCGAGTCTACGTCAGTCTCATCCAGTCCGATTACGGTCTAAGGCTGCACGGTAACTTCGAGGCCGTCATTACGCAGGGCACCCAACTGTGGCACTGGTTCCGTGACAACTCCCGCAACGATTTCGGACCCTGGGTTCGCGGAACACGGATTACCAGTGACCAGGACACCGTCGCCGCGCCTGGCTGCCTCATCCAATCCGACTACCGCACCGGATCCCACGGCAACTTCGAAGTCGCCGTCCCCCTCCAACTGCCCAACGGCACCACAGAACTCCGCCACTTCTGGCGCGACAACAACAACCCCCAACAACCCTGGATCCGCGGCGCCCGAATCACCGCCGACCAGGACAACGTCGCCGGCCCCGCCTGCCTCATCCAATCCGACTACCGCACCGGATCCCACGGCAACTTCGAAGTCGCCGTCCCCCTCCAACTGCCCAACGGCACCACAGAACTCCGGCACTTCTGGCGCGACAACAGCAACGTCCGCCAGCCCTGGAACAGAGCCCAATTCATCACGCAGTCCTGCGCGGGATCCGGTGGCCTCATCCAATCTCGTTTCGGCACGGCCGGCCACGGCAACTTCGAGGTGATCGTCGACGAGCACCGCGCCGCGGTGGCGCACTACTGGCATCCGAATTTCCGCCTCGCGGAGTGGTGGATCCGGACCGACTGCTTCGACATTCTCCAACCGCATCCGTTACTCGCCGACCGCGCCCGAAAGATCGCCCAATTGACCGGCGAGTTCGATCGCGAAGGATGGAACGGCACCGGGACGCCGAATTTCGCGCTTAACCGGACGGAGAGCAGGTTCGGCATCATCGGCACCGACCTCGGTAGCTCGTTCGCCCACCAGGGGCGGCTCTATTTCTTGTTCGGTGACACGTGGCGAGTGGGCCACGGCAAGCCAAACGATGACCTCGACGCCATTGCATTCTCTACGGACACGACGCCCGATGATGGTCTCGGATTAACCTTCCTGCCCCGGCCGCCGCTGGTTCGCGGCATTCCCCAGGGCGGCTTCAATGTGCCACTTGACGGGGTGAGCTGGAACGGCAAGATGTACGTCTTTTTCAGCACCGACACCCGGCAGGCCGGAATTTACGCATTAATGGGTAGATCCATAGTGGCCCGATCCGACGACGGGCTTGACTTCACGCTCCTCTACGAGGTGTCTCGCTACAAGTTCATCAACGTGTCGACCACGATCGTGGACGCTCAGGACCACGGCCTGCCGGGTAGCGGATCGCAACTTGTGGTCTTCGGCAGCGGCCGGTACCGCTCGAGTGATGTGTACCTCGCGGTCAAACCGGCAGCGAAGCTCGACACGCCGGGCGGCTTTCTCTTTTATGCCGGCGGAACCAGTCAACCACAATGGAGCAGCAACGAGGAAGCCGCAATTCCTCTTTTCGGAGAGGGCAACGTCGGCGAGTTGTCGATCCGCTGGAACCCACTGCTGGCAGCCTGGACATGTCTCTACAACGCAGACTGGCCAGCCGACAGAGCATCCGTCGGCGGCATAGTCATGCGCTGGGCGAAACATCCTTGGGGTCCCTGGTCCGAGGGTGATGTCGCCTTCTCTGTGAACGACGGGCTCGGGAAGTTCATGCACCTGCCCAACGTTGATCGTACTCAAGAAGGTTTCGGCATCGATCGCAGCGCCGACCTGGCCGGCATGTACGGGCCCTATCAGATTCCTCAACATACCCGCAAGACCGACCACGGTGCACGAATCTATTTCGCCATGTCGACCTGGAATCCGTATCAGGTGATGTTGATGGCCCTCGACATTCCCCTACCACTCGGGTAGAGCCGCAGTGTGCATCGTGAACTCGACGCCACCGACGTTTTCAGCGAGCGTGGACGCGGTAACGTCGAGTTCACAACGTCGAGAACCGATGGGTTCGGGAAGAGCTGAGGGGTGAGCGTGCGGGCCATGGACGTCCGCCGGCAGGTCCCGCGCACTGATGCGGTGCTGGCCGATCCGGCTGTCGAGGCCGCAGCTCGGCGGCTGGGGCGCCGGCAGGTGAAGCAGGCGGTGACTGCGGCGCAGCAGCGGGTGCGCGAGGGCACCTTGGCACCGACCGACATCATTGCGGACGTGCTGGCCGCCCTGCCGGACACCGCCACGACGCTGCGCCCGGTGCTCAACGCGACCGGGGTGCTGCTGCACACCAATCTGGGCCGGGCACCGCTGTCCGCGGCGGCGCTGACTGCGCTCAACCTCGCGGCCGGTACCACCGATGTCGAGCTCGACGTGGCCACCGGCGAGCGTGGCCGCCGAGGAGCCGGGGCGTTGGCCGCGCTGGCCGAAGCGGTACCCGCAGCGGGCGCCGTGCATGTGGTGAACAACGGCGCCGCCGCGCTGGTGCTCGCCGCGACCGCGCTGGCGGCCGGCCGCGAGATCGTGCTGTCCCGCGGTGAGATGGTGGAGATCGGTGACGGCTTCCGCATTCCTGAATTGCTGGAATCCACCGGTGCCCGGCTGCGCGAGGTGGGCACCACCAACCGGGTCGCCCGCGAGGATTACGCAGCGGCGATCGGGTCGCAGACCGGGTTCGTGCTCAAGGTGCACCCGTCGAATTTCCGCATTACCGGGTTCACCTCGTCGGTGCCGATCGAAGCGCTCACCGGGCTGGGCGTACCGCTGGTCGCCGACATCGGCTCGGGGCTGCTCGCTCCGCACCCGGCGCTGCCCGAGGAGCCCGATGCCGCCACCACCCTGGCCCAAGGCGCGGACCTGGTCACGGCCAGCGGCGATAAGCTGCTCGGCGGACCGCAGGCCGGCCTGCTGCTGGGTGCGGCCGAGCTGGTGACGGCCCTGCGACGCCACCCGCTGGCCCGAGCGTTGCGGGTGGACAAGCTGACCCTGGCCGCCTTGGAAGCCACCTTGCGGGGACCGGCGACCCCCACCGCCCAGGCGCTGGCCGCCGACCCCGCCGCGCTGTACCGGCGGGCGACAGCGATCGCGACCGCGCTGGCAGAACGCGGGATCGACGTCGCCGCGGTGGCGTCGCAGGCGACGGTGGGGGGCGGCGGCGCACCGGGGACGACGCTGGACAGCGCCGCGATCAGCCTGCCGCAGCGCTACGCCGCGCTGCTGCGGGCAGGCAAACCGCCGGTGCTCGGCCGTATCGAACACGGCCGCTGCCTGCTCGACCTGCGCGCACTGGCCCCCGAGCAAGACGCCACCTTGCGCAACGCGGTGCTGGAATGCATGTTGTAGCCACGGCCGGCCATGTTGATCACGGCAAATCCACTCTGGTGCGCGCGCTGACCGGGATGGAGCCGGACCGGTGGGCGGAGGAGCGCCGCCGGGGCATGACCATCGATCTGGGGTTCGCCTGGACGACCCTGCCTGCCGGACCAATGGTGGCGTTCGTCGACGTGCCCGGCCACGAGCGTTTCGTCCCGAACATGCTCGCCGGGATCGGCCCGGCGCCGGCAGTGCTGTTCGTGGTCGCGGCCGACGAGGGCTGGATGCCGCAATCGGCGGAACATCTGGAGGCCTTGCACGCCCTCGGCGTCCGGCATGGCCTGCTGGCAGTGACCCGCAGCGATCTGCTGGACCCGGAGCTGGCGCGCGAGGAGGCGCTGGAGTACCTGGCGGAGTCGACGCTGGGACGGGTCCCCGCGGTCTGCGTCTCGGGTGCAACCGGCGCTGGGCTGGACGAGCTGCGCGCCGCACTGGGTGAGCTGGTCGCCGCGCTGCCCGCGCCGGATGTCGGCGCCGATGTCCGGCTGTGGATCGATCGGGCGTTCACCATCCGCGGCGCGGGCACCGTGGTCACGGGCACCCTGGCCGCTGGAACCCTGCACGTCGGTGACGAGCTGGAGCTGACCCCCGGGGGCCGGCGGGTGGTGGTACGCGGACTGCAGTCGCTCGGCGCACCTGCCGAGTCCGTGGCCGCAGTGGCCCGGGTGGCGGTGAACCTGCGCGGCGTGCCCCGCGAGTCCGTGCACCGCGGCGCCACCCTGCTCACCCCCGCCGCCTTCCTCACCACTCGTGTCGTCGACGTCCGCCTCTCCCGCTCCGCCCTCCCACCTCGACATGGAGACATATCGGGGTTTACGGGGCCCTTTTCACCCCGATATGTCTCCATGTCGGGGTGGAGGGCCGCGGGGAAGGTGATCGTGCACGTGGGGACGGCGGCGGTGGCGGCGCGGGTCCGGCCGCTGGGGCCGGATACCGCGCGGTTGACACTGGCGCAGCCGCTGCCGCTGCGGATCGGGGACCGCGCGCTGCTGCGCGATCCCGGTACCCGGCGCATCCCGGCTGGGATCACCGTGCTGGATGTGCGCCCACCGGCACTGCGCCGCCGCGGGGCGGCCGCTGCTCACGCCGCTGAACTGGCCACCATCCAAGGCACCCCGGACGGGGCCGCCGAACTGCACCGCCGGGGACTGGTGCGGCGCGACGAATTGATCGCGATGGGGGCGCCAGCGCCGGCCGGGGTGCCGCAAGCGGCTGGTTGGCTGGTCGATCCCCCGCTGCTAGAGCAGCGTGCCAGGGCGCTGGCCGCCGCGGTAGCCGCCTACGCCGCCGCGAATCCGTTGGAGCCTGGGATGCCGGTGGAGACGGCCCGGCAGGTCACCGGGATGCCCGACGCCCGGCTGGTCGAGCTGCTCCTCGGACGGCAGCTTTCCGTCACCGACGGGCGGGTGCACGTCGCCGGACCGGCCGCGGGACTGCCGGACGCGGTGCGCAAGGCGATCTCCGACATTCGCCGAGGGCTGGCACAGCGACCCTTCGCCGCACCCGAGGCGCAGCGGCTCGCCGAGCTGGGGCTGGGTCCAAAACAGCTCGCCGCCGCGGTCCGGGCCGGCGAGTTGCTCAAGATCGCCGACGGTATCTACCTGGCTCCCGGCGCCGAGCACGACGCCCTCGCCCGGCTGCGCGCCCTTCCCAGCCCGTTCACCCTCAGCCAGGCCCGCCAGGCGCTGGACACCAGCCGCCGGGTCGCTGTCCCGATCATGGAATTGCTCGCCCGCCGCGGGATGAGCCGCCAGCTTCCCGACGGTACCCACGAACTCGTTTAGACACTCCGCGCGGGGGTACGCCCAGCAAAAGCCGGCGTTCGATCACGCGGGGGTGCCATCGCGGTGGTTGATTTCGAGCCGGCACGTGCAGTGGCCGATGCGGTGCTCTACGAGGGCTACCTGCTCTACCCCTACCGCCGGTCGTCGGGCAAGAACCGGGTGCGCTGGCAGTTCGGGGTGCTGGCACCGCGTAGCTGGGTGGAGGCGACCGGGGTCGTCGGCAGCAGCGTGGCCGGTTCCGCGGACGCCTGGCACCAGCAGACCGAGTGCCTGCTGACGGCACCGGATCCGGCCACTGTCCACGTCCGGCTGCGGTTCCTGCAGCTCCAGCACCGGTCAGTCGAGGCCGCCGACAGCGACGACCCTGACGGAGGTTTCGAGCCGTGCGACGTGCTGGACGTCGACGGCCGGCGGCACCTGACGTTCGACGAGGCCGTGCCGCGGGAGTTCGACATCGCCGTGCAGACCGGTGAGCTGCGCGGCGACGGGCACTGCGCCGCCATCGAGGTGCCCGGCGGCGAGGATGTCGAGCCGCTCGGCGAGGTGGGCCGGGTGGTCCGCCGCCGCTGGCCCATCTCGGCGACCGTGCGGCTGTCGGTGACGCCAGTGGATGTATCGCCCGGCGTGCTGAAGTTGCGCGTGGTGACGGAGAACACCGCGCCTTCGGTCCCCGCCGGCGCACCGCGCTCCGAGGCGCTGCGGACGTCGCTGGTCGCGACGCATTCGCTGGTTGGGGTGCGCGGCGGCGCCTTCCTGTCGATGCTCGATCCACCCGCGTGGGCTGCGGCGGCCACCAAGCAGTGCCGCAACGTGCACACCTTTCCGGTACTGGCGGGCGACCCGGAGCACCACAACGTGATGCTCTCCTCGCCGATCTTGATGGATTACGACTACCCCCAGATCAGCCCGGAGAGCCCTGGGGACCTGTTCGACGCGACGGAGATCGACGAGATCTTGTCGCTGCGCACGCTCACCCTCACCGACGACGAGAAGCGCGAGGCACGCGCCACCGACCCACGAGCCGCAGCGATCATCGATCGGGTCGAGGAGTTCCCAAATGAGGTACTGGAACGCCTGCACGGAGCGATCCGCTCGCTGCGCCCGGTGACGCGCTCACTGGCCGGCGGCGGCGAGGACAACAACGAGCCGGCCGGCGAGGCGCGGCCGGCCCCGCATCTGCCGTAGTGGACATCCCCGAGTGGACAACCTGAGAAGGGAGGGACCGGATGGATGCCATCGAGCTGTTGTGCCACGACCACCGCATGGTCGAGCAGCTATTCCGTGACTACAAAGCGGTGGGCAGCGACAATCAGCGGCGCGGGGTGGTGGAGATCATCGTGCGCGAGCTGTCCAAGCACGCCGCGCTGGAAGAGCTGATGTTCTATCCGCTGGCCAGGAAGGTCCTGCCGGACGGTGAGAAGGAGATCGACGAGCATCTCGCCGAGCACCTGAGCGTCAAGAAGACCCTCGCCGCCCTCGACGAGCTCTCCGCCGGTGACGAGCGGACCGACGATCTGATGGCGGAGCTGCAACGCGAGATCGAACACCACGTGTCCGACGAAGAGGACGACCTGATGCCGAAGATGCGCGAGGCGGTCGATCAGGAGGCCCTCGACGAGCTGGGGCAGGCGCTCGATCAGGCCAAGCAGGCCGCACCGACCCGGCCGCACCCGCAGGCACCGGATACGGCACCAGGGCTGACCCTGGCGGGACCGGTCGCCGCGATCTACGACCGACTCCGTGACCGGATGCAAGGAAGGCCATTGACATGACCGACGCCGGAACCCACCACGTTGCGAGCATGCCGTCAAGCAAGGAAGCCAGGACGGGCTTCGAGCACATCGACATCCTCTGGATCTCTGAGGGGATGAGCTGCGACGGTGACACCGTCTCGGTGACCGCGGCCTCGCAGCCACCGATCGAGGATGTCATCCTCGGCCTCATCCCGGGGTTACCGAAGATCAGCCTGCACAACAAGGTGCTCTCACCCACCCTGGGCGGCGAGGAGTTCCTGGGCCCGTTCCGCGCCGCGGCCCGCGGCGAGCTGGCACCGTTCATCCTGGTCATCGAGGGTTCGATCCCCAACCAGAACATCATCGAGGGCGACGGTTACTGGACCTCGTTCGGCAACGACCTGGAAACCGGGGAGCCGCTGACCCTGAACTGGTGGATCGACCAGCTCGCGCCCAAGGCGTGGGCCGTGGTCGCGGTGGGCACCTGCGCGGCCTACGGCGGGATCCACGCGATGGCCGGCAACCCCACCGGCTCGATGGGCCTGGCCGACTACCTGGGCTGGGACTTCAAGTCCACCGGCGCGCTGCCGATCGTCAACATCCCGGGCTGCCCGGTCGCACCGGACAACTTCATGGAGACGCTCACCTGGGTGCTCTACCACGCCGCCGGCGCCGCGCCGCCGCCACCACTGGACCAGATGCTGCGCCCGCAGTGGCTGTTCGGCAAGACCGTGCACGAGGGCTGCGACCGGGCGGCCTACTACGAGCAGGCCGACTTCGCCAGAGACTACAACTCACCGAAGTGCCAGGTGAAGGTCGGCTGCTGGGGACCGGTGGTCAACTGCAACGTACCCAAGCGCGGCTGGATGGGCGGCGTCGGCGGCTGCCCCAACGTCGGTGGCATCTGCATCGGCTGCACCATGCCGGGCTTCCCGGACAAGTTCATGCCGTTCATGGACGCCCCGCCCGGCGGCAGTCTGTCGTCGTTGTTGAACAAGCCGTACGGCGCGTTCATCCGGCGGATGCGCACGATCACCAACATCACGCTCAACCACGAACCGAAGTGGCACCACAACGGACCTGCGTTGACCACCGGTTACGACCCGCGCTGGCGCCCACAAGACGGTCGCCGTGAAGGACTCACCACCAGCCGAGCAGCAGAAGGAAGGCAGCCATGACGGCAACCGAGCAGGCCCGGACCCAGCGCAAACCACCCCAGATCGTGGACATGTCGTGGGATCCGATCACCCGCATCATCGGCAACCTCGGCATCTACACGAAGATCGATTTCGCGAATCGGAATGTGACGGAATGCCACAGCACGTCGTCGCTGTTCCGCGGCTACTCGGTGTTCATGAAGGGCAAGGACCCTCGGGATGCGGGTTTCATCACCAGCCGGATCTGCGGGATCTGCGGTGACAACCACACCACCTGCTCGGTCTACGCCCAGAACATGGCGTACGGGATCGACAGCCCGCCGCTGGCCGAGCACATCATCAACCTCGGCGAGGCCGCCGAGTACATGTTCGACCACACCCTGTTCCAGGACAACCTGGTGTTCGTCGACTTCTGCGAGGCGATGGTCAAGGACACCAACCCGAGCGTGCTCGCCCGGGCGGAGAACACCGAGGCACGCAACGCGGGCATCCACGGTTACCGGACCATCGCCGACATCATGCGCGCGTACAACCCGTTCGAGGGCGACGTCTACAAGCGTGCGCTGCAGGTCAGCCGGACCACCCGCGAGATGTTCTGCAAGATGGAAGGCCGGCACGTCCACCCGTCG
>DATNDR010000136.1:0-120915 GCA_035606945.1 Pseudonocardiaceae bacterium | reverse complement strand
CGCTGACCCCGGGTTCCCCCGTGCAGGTCACCGGCACGTTGCAGCCCACGTTCGACACCAACCAGGCGCAAACCTTCACCGGGGGCAACCTCGACCAGGCAGCATTCACCGCCTACAACGGCAAGCCCTACGTCCAGGCCGTCTTCGCTGGACCCGTCAGCGCCAACCTGGCCAACAACGGCCAAGGCCGCTGACGGCGCGACTCGGCTCGCGACTGCAACTGCCGGGGTGTGCCCGCCGATCCGGCGGCACGCCCCGGCATTCCGGTGATCGCCGGTGCGGTGGCTCGGACGTGCAGTCAGCGCAGGGTCAGTGCCCAGCTGAGCGCGACAGCAGCTGTTCCGGCGACCAGCCAGGTGGCGTAGTCGCCGACATTGCCGCTGTGCAGTGCCTTCAGCGCGTTGGCCGGCGGAAGCACGGCGGCTCGCAACCGCTTCGACGTGGAGGCCAGCAGCCGCTGCCACCACAGGCCGGCTGCGGCGATCAGTAACGCCCCGGCGAAGGACGCCGCGCCGTAGCCCAGCGCCAGCGGGCTGGGGTGGTAGTCCGGCAGCGGACGCGGCGCAGGGACAATGCCCTGCAGTACCAGGCGCGCGTGTTGGGCGTGATCCTGCAGGCCGCGGGCGGCGTCGATGGCGTGTGCGGCGAGGTGCGGGCCGAAGGCCAGCCCGTAGCCGGCGACGACGAGCGCGAAGGCGGGGCTGAGCATCCACAGCCGGCGCCGGGCCCCGCGCTCCTCGGGTTCGGGCTCTCCCTCCTGGGGTTCCTCGGGTTGCTCGGTCAGCAGCGGATCCGTGCGGTCTCCCCACCCGAGGAAGATCCGCGCGGCGGCGCGCAACACCGTGCCGGCGCTGACGGCCACGCAAGCCGCGAGCACGGGCGCGACCCATCCGTACCCGGCCTGGTCGACCGCGTCGTAGATCAGCGACAGCGACAGGAACGGCCCGAAGGGCGGAGGGGCAGCCAGACCCAGCCCGCACAGCGCGATCAGCACACCGAGCGGGATGTGGCGGCGGGCCCGGCCTCGGCCGCGGAGCCGCAGCTCGTCGCTGGTGCCGAGCCGGGTCACCACCATGCCCAGCCCGAGCATGAGCGCGCCCCGCAGCAGCCCCGCGGCGACGATATACATGATCGCGCCGGCCAGCCCCGTCGGATTCAACAGCGCGATGCCGGCGAGGACCGCCCCGCCGTTGCTCACGGTGAGAAATGCGACTTGGCGTTTGGTGTCGGCCTCCAGCGCGCACATCACCGCGCCGACCAGGGCGCTGAGCACCGCCAGGCTGATCAATGCGGCGGTCACCGCCGCCGCAGCGGATCCGGTGATCGATTCGGCGAAGACCGTGGTGTAGATGCGGGCGTAGACGTGGAACGCCAGCTCGCCCATCACCGCGGTGAAGATCGCCGCTGCTGCCGCGGTGGCGACCGCGTAGGCATCGGATAGCCAGAAATGAAACGGCGCCGCGCCGGCCTTCACCAGAAAGCCGACGGTGATCAGCGTCAGCGAGGCCACCATCAGGCCGGTGGGGTGCTGATGGCTCAGCGTGGAGCCGATGTCGACGAGGTTCAGCGCGCCGGTGCTGCCGTAGAGCATCGCGATGCCCATCAGCATGGCGAACGCGCCCATGCTGTTGAGAATCGCGAAGTTCAGCGAGCCCTGCAGCACGTCGGGCCGCTCGACGCGGTAGGCGCACAGCGCATAGCCGGCGACGCTCATCAGCTCGAAGAACACAAAGATGTTGAACAGGTCCCCGGACAGCGCGAAGCCCACCATCCCGCCGAGAAAGGCCAGCATCAGCGCGTGGAACAGGTGCCGGATGGTTTCGAAGTAGCGCCAGGCGAAGATCAGGGTGGCGAGCACCGCCAGGCCGGCGAGGGCAGCCTCCGCGGCGGCGAACGAGTCGATGACGAACGCGATGCCGGGTGCGATGACGTGGGGCTGGCCGCCCGGGCCGGGCACAGGCCGCCACCCACCGAACCAGTAAACGATCGGGTGATCACCCGAGTCGAGCAGCAGCAGTAGGGATATCGCGGTGACCGCGGCAGCGGTGCCGATCGCGATCAGGTCCGGCAGCACGCGCGGCAGGTGGGTGCCCACCGCGGCCAGCAGCGCGGCCACCACCAGGGGCAGCGCGACGACTAGTGGCAGGAGGAGGCTCATCTATCCGCTATCCGCTATCCGCGGATCCGACGAAGCTTGTCGGGGTCGACCGTGCCGGCGCGGCGGTGGGCCTGCACAGCGAGGGACAGGATGAGTGCGAGCACGACGACGCTGACGACGATGTCGGTCAAGGTGAGTGCCTGCACCACCGGGTCGACCAGCCGGGTGCCCGGCAGCTGCCCCTGGGTGATCGGCGGCGCCGCACCGCGCAGGTAGCCGATGGCCAGCAGCAGTACATAGGTGGAGGCCTGCATCACGGTCAGGCAGACGGCCAGATGGACGTAGCTGCGGCTGGTGATCGCACCGTAGAGCCCCGCGACGAAAAGCACCGCGGCCACCACGAACGGGTAGTACGTCACTGGTCCGCCTTGGTGTAGGTGAACGTCTGGATGTACTCCTCGAGGAACTCGTGGTAGATCAGCACGAACGCGGCGGCCACCTCGATGCCGGCTACCCAGTTCAGCGCGGCGATCGTGCCTCCGGAGGCCAGCGTGCCGGCCGTTCCGAGCGGGATGGTGTTGTAGAGAAACGGGGAGCCGGCGGCCAGGCCGAGCAGACCTATCCCGATATAGGACGCCGCCCCCAGCCCTTCCGCGGCGTCGACCAGGAATGTGGGGGACAGGTCCCGCAGGGTGCGGTAGCTGCCCGCCAGCCACAGCAGCAGCGCGCCGGCGGAGGCCGCCACCCCGCCCTGGAAACCGCCGCCGGGCGTCACGTAGCCGAAGGCGATGATCCACAGGCCGAACAGCAGCATGACGGGTGCCAATGCGCTGCCGGCGGTGCGCACCGCGTCGCTGGTGACGACGTCGCGCGGCCGCTGCTCGGCCACCTCCCGGGAGGACCGCAGCAGCAGTGCGACGCCCATCGCCGAGGCGAACAGGATGAACTCCTCGACCAGCGTGTCGATGCCGCGGTAGTCGAACATCACCGCGCTGACCAGGTTGGTCACGTGGCGCTGGGGTTCGGCGACACGGTCGATGAACTGCCCGTAGGAGCTGATGGTCGTGCCGAAGTTCGGCAACCCGGTGTATCCCCACAGCAGCACCCCGAGGATGGCTGCCAGGCTAGGCATCAGCAACACGAGGCGGACGCGGCGATTCATCCCTTGCCACCGCCGTGCGTCTTGTAGATCACCGGTAGCAGCACCATCGGAACGGCGATCGCGGAGACGACAACTTCCGCGATTGCGACGTCCGGCGCCTGCAGCACCGCAAACGCCACCACCAGGGACAACCCGAGCATGCCGTTGACCACCACCTGGCGCAACGGGTCGCGCACCAGCACGGTGCCGACCCCGAGCACGCCCACCAGGGTCAGCGCGACCGCCTGCAGCACCGCCGTCAGCCCGCTGGTCATGATGCCTCTTCGAGCTGCTCAGGCTTCGGGCCGATGTCGTCATACAGCAGGCGTCGGGCCGCTCGCCCGGTGGCGTGCGTGAGCAGCGGGCTCACCAGCAACAGCACCGCCGTCGCGGTGACCGCCTCCACGGTGGACGACAGCGAGCCGGTACCGGTCAGCGCGGCGGACACGCCGATGAAGATCGGGCCGATGCTGGTGGCGGCCGCGGCGAAGTGCAGCCGATCGAACACGTCGCGCATGAACCACAGGCCGATACAGCAGATCAGCTCGGCCGCGACACCGGCCCACAGCAGCACCTGCGCCGCCAGCTGCGCCGCCGTCACGGATACCGGTCCAGGTAGCGCGCGTACACCAGTCCACCCACGATCGCGCACAGCGCGCTGATCAGCGCGACCGGGGCAAGACCCGACTGGTGCAGCCCGACGGCCAGGCAGACCAGCACGAGCGTCGTCAGCGTCCCCGCCAGCTGGAGGGCGACCAGGCCGTCGATGGTGTGGGCCCGCACGCACATCACAACCAGCGGCACCCAGCCGGCGAGCAGGGCGATGGCGGCGGCCAGGTACAGGTGATTCGTCACGCCGGCTGCTCCGACAAGCGGTGCGGCTCCAGGTCGTGCACCAGCCGCCGGCCCGTCTCCGGGTCGATGTCGAGCACGTAGCAGTTGGGTGACCAGGTCGCCACCAGTGTGACCCACGCCCGCCGGCCCGCTGGCAGCTCTCCGGACCCGGCGGCGCTGCGGTCTTCGCCGAATGCCCCGAGCCGCCTGCGCCCAGTCGCGATCGCCACCGCAAGTGCCCGGGTGATAATCAGGAAGTCGACGACCACCGCGACCAGTGCCGGCCCGAGCTCGCGCAGCCAGCCGGGTCGCCAGCGCACGCTCAGCAGCCCCTGCCCGGCGACGACCTCGCCGCCCAGCGCGGCGACCAACGCCAGACCCGCTCCCCAGGCTGCGATCAGCCCGGACCACTGCCCGGCGAACAGCAGCCACAGCGCGAACAACACCACCCACCAGGTAAGTAACCGCGCTGGTCGCGGTCGCGGGATCACGGGCGTTGTACCCACCTGGCACCCCCAGTACCGCCCGTCTCGGGTGGCGAGCGCGGCGCTCGCCGTTCCCCGCTCCGCTGTGATTCGCGGAGTACCCGCTGACCCGACGCCTACACCAGCCGCGGCGAATCGTTTAGTTCCTCCGCCGGTGGCTATCCGGCAGTGGGAATGACGACAGAGGGGTAAGTCATGGCGCAACACCGCAAGCTCGCTGTTGTGACGGGTGGGTCGGCCGGAGTGGGTCGCGCCACCGTCTGCGAGTTCGCCGCCCGCGGCTACGACGTTGCCATCCTGGCTCGTGGGGGTGCCGGGCTCGACGGGGCAGCCGCCGACGTCCGCTCCCGCGGCCAGCGGGCGCTGCCGCTCGCCGTCGATGTGGCGGATTACGAGGCGATGGAGCGCGCGGTGTCTCGGGTCGAGTCCGAGCTCGGCGAGGTCGACGTCTGGGTCAACGTGGCGTTCGTCGGTTCGCTGGCGTTCAGCTGGGACACCAGCATGGCGGAATTCCGCAGGATCACTGAGGTCACCTACTACGGCCAGGTGCATGGCACGCTGGTCGCGTTGGCCCGGATGCGGCCGCGGGACCGCGGAGTGATCATCAACGTCGGCTCGGCGATGGCCTACCGGTCGATCCCGTTGCAGGCGCCGTACTGCGGCGCCAAGCACGCGGTCAAGGGGTTCACCGAGTCGGTGATGACCGAGCTTGCCCACGAGAAAAGCCGCGTGAAGCTGTGCATGGTTCAGCTGCCGGGCCTCAACACTCCGCAGTTCAACTGGAATCTGTCCCGTGCCACCGATCTTCCAGCCGGAGCTGGCCGCCCGGGCGATCGTTTTCCTGGCCGAACACCCGCGCCGCAACATGTGGGTCGGGATCGCCACCGCCTACACCATCCTGGGGGAGCGGCTGGCTCCCAAGCTGCTCGACCTCTACCTGGGTGAGACCGGGGTGAAGTCGCAACAAACCGATCAGGACGCGCCCCGGCTCGGGTCGAACGTCTTCGAGCCTCAAGATCACAAGCAGGACCAGGGCGCCCACGGTGCGTTTGATGCCAAAGCGCACGGCAGGGACCCGGTGTCGTGGGCCTCGATGCACCGGGCCGTCCTGCTCTCCGGCGCCGCGGGCCTCAGTGCCCTCGCCGGCGCCGCCTGGACCCTGGCCCGACGCTAACGCTGCCCCCAGGAGAAGATCATGAGGATCATCCGGGATAACGGTTACCTGGCGCTGGGCAGCTATGGCTTTCTTGCGGACGGCCACGCTGGTGCGCTGGTGGCCGCGGACGGCTCCGTCGACTGGTTCGCCACGCCGACGCTGGACGCACCGCCGGTGTGCGCGGCACTGCTGGATCCAGCCGAAGGCGGTGCGATCGCGCTGGCACCCACCGTCGACTGTGAGGTCACGCAGCGCTACATCGACGACACCATGGTGCTGGAGACCACATTTCGCGCTGAAGGGGGCACCGTGGTGGTCACCGACGCGCTCACCGTCGGGGCCGCTGGCAGGCTGCCGTGGACGGAGCTAGCGCGGCGGGTGGAGGTGTGCTCCGGGGAGCTGCCGATGTGCTGGCAGGTCCGCCCCGGGCACCGGCTCGGTACCGCGCGTCCATGGGTGCGCCGGCGCAACGGGGTGCCCGTGGTCGAGGCCGGCGATGTGCAGCTGGCGGTCCTGACCGACGGCGTGGGCACGGCCCAGGTGGCCGATCAAACGGCGGGGGCACAGTTTGTGGCCCGCCGGGGTGAGCGCGGGCTGCTCGCCGTGATCGCTACCGGGCGCGAACCGCTGCGGCTACCCCAAGCCGCGGAGATCCAGGCGCGCATCGAGTTGACCATGCAATGGTGGCGCCGCTGGAGCACCAACATCAGCTACCACGGCCCGCACTCCGACGCGGTGCGCCGCAGCGCGCTGACCCTCAAAGCCCTGACGCTGGCACCCTACGACGGCATCGTCGCGGCGCTGACCACCTCACTGCCTGAGAAAGTCGGCGGGCAGCGCAACTTCGACTACCGCTTCGGCTGGGTGCGCGACGCGTCCTTCGCGCTGGACGCGATGACTCGGCTGGGGCTGTCCGAGGAGGTACACGCCGCGCTGTCCTGGCTGCTGCGCGCGGTGGAGCACACCGCTCCCGACGTGCGCGCGCTGTACACGCTCAGCGGCGAACCGGCTCCCGCCGAGATGACCTCCCGCTCGGACCTGCCTGGCTACCGCGGCTCCAGCCCGGTGAACCTCGGCAACAGCGCGGCCAGCCAGACCCAGCTGGGCGGCTTCGGCGACCTCATGGACGCCGCCTGGCGCTACACCACCCACGACGGTTACCTGGACGCGGCTAGCGCTGCCAGCCTCGCCGCCCTGGCGGACCGCACCTGCGACCTGTGGCGCGGTCCGGACGCCGGGCTCTGGGAACTGGGCAGCAACGCCCACTACACGAGCTCCAAGATCGGCTGCTGGGTCGCGTTGGACCGCGCGGCACGCCTGGCCGAGGCCGGCCAGCTGACCAGCCCGCACGTGGACCGGTGGGAGGTGGAGCGCGACGCGGTCCGCTCCTGGATCGAGCGGCACTGCTGGTCGCCCGCCAAGCAGGCCTTCACCTTCTACGCCGGCACCGACGAACTCGACGCGGCCGTCCTGCTGGCGGCTCGCACCGGCTTCCTGGCCGGTGACGACCCCCGGCTGTCCAGCACGATCGATGCCATCCGGGCCGAGCTAGGCGTCAAGGGTCCGCTGCTCTACCGCTACTCCGGCATGGCGCGGCAGGAGGGCGCGTTTTTGGCCTGCACTTTCTGGCTCATCGAGGCACTGGCACATGCCGGCCGGCTCGACGAAGCGGCCGGCTTGCTGGACGAGGTCATAGCCTACGCCGGCCTGTACACCGAGGAGGTCGATCCGAAAACCGGCGAGCTGCGCGGCAACCTCCCGCAGGCGCTCACCCACCTCGCCCTGATCGGCGCGGCCACCGCCCTCGCGGAAGCCCGACCTGGTGCCTGAGTGATCTCACTGTTTACGGGCCCGAATCTCCCAGAACGCCGGGCCGATCGGTTCGATGAAATCACCTCGCGCCACGAACAACCCCTCCTCGTTCACTGTGATCGGCAGCTGCGGAAGAGCGCGGGTGGCTGGGCCGAAGACCGGCTTCGCCGAGTCGGTGATCAGGAATTCCGACTGGTGGCAGGGGCAGAGGCTGATGTGGTTTTGCGAGTCGTACAGCGAGGCGGGGCATCCCAGGTGCGTGCACACCTTGGAGAAGGCGTAAAAGTCGCCATAGTTGAAGTTCTCTTGGCCGGGCCGTTTGTGCACCGTGGTGCCTGGTGGCAGCCGGATGAGCATCACCGGCGAGTCGGAGGCGTGCTCGGCGGCCACCAGGAGTTCCTCGTGGCCGCGATCGGATTCCCGGAACGGGAACACTGTCAGCATCGCACCCGGTTTCATGTCCTCCGGCCGGACCCGAACAATCTCACCGACAACACTGGTCTTCAGGCGTAGGTAGACGGTCTCCCCGCTCAGCGGCTTCCAGCCGGTGATCCACAGTGGGGCCTGGTCGCCGCCCTTCCACGGCTGGCGGACGAACGGGCCAATCGCCAGCACGCCGGCGGCCACGCCGAACAACCCGGCCGCGCCGAGCGCCGTCCGCATGATCAGCGAGCGGCGCGGGATGCCGACGTCGTCGCCGGCCTCCTTGTACTGCGCTGCCACCGTCTTGCGAGCCAGCTCATCCGACGGGCCGTCGTGGCGCTCCTGCACCGCGACCTCGTCGGGAAAGAACCTGTGGATATACAGGATCAGGCCGATACCCAGCGACAGCATCGCGATGGCGAAGGTGGACCCGACGACTGGGGTGTACAGCTTGTACCACAGGTACCCGTCCTGGAACGGGCTGACGTACGCGTCCGGCCAGACGCTGAACGTCACCACGAAAGCGATGGCAGACAGCGCGGACAGGATGAACCACAGCGCAACCGAGCGTTCGGCCCGTTTCTCCGCCTTGGTTGCCGGTATCGGCCACTTGGGAGGCTTGGCGACGACGGTGGTATCGCCGAACTCGTCAGCCAGCCGAGCCAGCTCCTCGCGGCTCATGTTCTGCGGCTCGCGCTCGCCCAGAGCCGGGTCTTCGGTGCTCACGACTTCGCTCCCAGCCACACCGTGATGCCGACCAGCGCGACCATGCCCAGCACGAACGCGGTCATGCCCTCTGCTGACGGGCCGATGTTGCCAAGGTTGTAACCCCCAGGGCTGTTGCGCTGACCGCGGACCGACAGGAGGTAGGCGATGATGTCCTTTTTCTCCCCCGGGGTGAGCGACCGGTCGCTGAACGTCGGCATGGCCGAGGGGCCGGTGAGCATGGCGGCGTAGACCTGCTCGGGGGTGGCGTGGTTCAAGATGGGTGCGTACTTGCCGCGGGTCAGCGCCCCGCCGCGACCGACGAAGCTGTGGCAGGACGCGCAGTTGAGCCGGAAGGCGTCGGCACCCTTGGCCGGGTCGTCGCCGATCAACGCCGTGCCCCGCTCCGCGGGCAGCTGCGGGCCACCCCCGTGCGCCTGGACATAGGCGGCCAGTGCCTGCAGATTCTGCCGTCCCTCGGCGGTGTCGGGATCCAGTTCCGGTACCGGCGCTTTGCGGTAACCTTCCGCCTGCTCACGGGCCAGCGGCATGCGTCCGGTAGATACCTGGAAGTAGACCGCCGCCTCGCCCGCGCCGATCAGGCTGGGGCCGCGGCCCTGCACTCCCTGCAGGTTCGTCCCGTGGCAGGTGATGCACGCGTTGTTGTAGAGCTGCTCGCCGTGGGCGATCTGTGCGGGGTCGGCCTGGGTGGCAGCCTCAGCGGTCGCGATCTGCGGGCGCGGAGCGAGCACCAGGTAAAGAGCGCCGGTCATGAACAGGCCGATCGTCAGCGCGAGCGCGGCTACCAGCCTGCGGCGCAGCTTGCCGGGTAGTCGCCAGCGGCGCGGCACGGCTGACGCCCGTGGGGTGCGGGTCGTTGAGTCCATGGCGGGCGCGCAGTGTCCATTCTCGGCGTCGATGCTGCGGTCGGTGGTTCCTCGCTACGCGGTCGTCGGGTCTGGAGAACTGAAGTATGGCGGCGACGGGTCGTTCACGCATCGCGAGCGCTCCCACTTTGCGGTAATTTTTCGCCAGGCCCGCGGTATGTGCTCTCCGGCACGTTTGAACCGCACAGTCGGGGGGGATTGGGGGCAAAGGGTTGGCGGGCGAGGAAGTGGGCGCCCGCCGTCGCCGGATGCCCGGCCGCACACCGGACTCGCCGACGAGGAGGCGCGCGTGCCCTTCCGCAATGTGTTCGACCAGGCTTTGACTGTGTGGTCGGCGATCGCCGCGATAGTCTTTTTCCTCGTCACCATCATCTTGCTGGGAGCAATCGCGCGCAACCGGGCGAAACGGCGTGATACGCTGCCGTTTCAGGCTTCGAAGAACACCCCGCTAGAACTGGGCTACGTGGTGGCACTCGCGTTCATCGTGGGTGGCCTGGTATACGGAAGTTTTCTGTGGAATTCCCGCTTGCACAACGGTGTGGGCCTCGCCCAAGCCGAAACGGCTCCGGCCACGCGTATCAATGTCACCGCATATCGCTGGTGCTGGGAATTCGCCTACCAGGCCGCCCCGGTGCACGTCACCGGCGAGTGCTCGACCGGTGACTTTCCCACCGTGGTGGTGCCGGCCGGCCAACCGGTGGAGTTCGATCTCACCTCAGCGGATGTGGTGCACGCCTTCTGGTTGCCCGACTTCGCGGCCAAGCGCGACGCCTACCCGGATCACGTCAACACGCTGCGGATGGTCTTTCCGCAGCAGGGACGGTGGCGGGGCCGCTGCTCGGAGTACTGCGGAACCCACCACATGACCATGGACTTCTACGTGCAGGTGGTGTCCCCGGAGCAGTACCAGCAATTCCTGCACAGCGCTGGGACAGGGGTGTGATGGCGGCATGACCGCGACTGCGGACCGGCCGGTGCCCCTGGAGGTCGAGCCCGGGCGGCACGCGCAGCCGGGCTCGATCGTCGGCTGGCTGGCCAGCACCGACCACAAGCGGATTGGGTTATTGACCTTGGGTACGGCGCTGGTGCTGATGCTGGTGGCCGGCGGCTTGGCATTGACCATCCGTGGTCAACTGGCTCAGCCACAGCTGCACGTGCTGACCACCGACCGGTACGACCAGTTCTTCACCATCCACGGCTCGCTGATGATCTACATGGTGATGACGCCGTTCGCAATCGGGATGGGGCTGTATCTGGTGCCGTTGCAGATCGGTGCCCCCAATGTCGCCGCACCTCGGACCACGATGTTCTCCTACTGGCTGTATGTCACCGGGGCGGTGGTGATGCTGTCGGGATTCTTCACCGGTTCCGGGGCGGCCGACCACGGCTGGTACGCCTACCCGCCGCTGGCCACCAGCCGGTACACCCCCGGGCAGGGGGTGGAGTTGTGGATCGTCGGGGTGGCGCTGGCCGGGCTGGGCATGCTGATCATGGCCGGCACCGTGCTGTGGACGGTACTGCTCAAGCGTGCGCCGGGCATGACCATGCTGCGGCTGCCGGTGTTCAGCTGGTCGATTGTGGCCTCGAACCTGATGGTGATCGGGGCGTTCCCGGCACTGCTTGCCGCGGTGGGAATCCTCGCGGTGGGCCGGGTGCGGCCGGATCTGTTCACCCACAATGAGTGGAACATCGGCTATCAGGACGTCTTCTGGTTCTTCGGGCATCCCGTGGTCTACGTGATGTTCTTTCCCTATGTCGGTGCGATTGCCGAGGTGCTGGCCACCTTCGCCGGGCGTAAATTCTTCGGTTACAAGTTCTTCGTGATCTCGCAGCTGCTATTTGCGGCGCTGTCGATGAGCGTGTGGGGCCATCACATGTTCACCACCGGCCAGTCGTCGAATTATTACTTCTCGCTGACCTCGATCGCACTGGTGATCCCCGCGGGTATCGAGTACTTCGACATGCTCGCCACGCTGGTCGGCGGGCGGCTGCGTTTTCCCACCGCGATGTGCTTTGCGCTGGCGTTCATCCCGCAGTTCCTCATCGGTGGCCTGACCGGGATCATGTCCGGTACTCCTGCGCTGGACTACCAGATCCAGGACAGTTACTTCCTGGTGGGGCACTGGCATTACACGCTCGCCGCAGGCAGCCTGTTCGGGTTGTTCGCCGGTGTGTACTTCTGGTTCCCCAAGGCCACTGGCCGGATGCTGCGCGAGGGCCTGGGTAAGGTGCACTTCTGGTTGTGGTTCATCGGCACGAACCTGACCTTCCTGCCGATGTTCTGGCTCGGGTTTCACGGCATGCCGCGGCGCATCCCCACCTACCTGCCCAGCGACGGGTTCACCACCGAGAACCTCATCTCCTCGATCGGTGCCGCCCTGCTGGGACTGGGCGCCATGGTGTTCATCCTGAACGTGGCGGAATCGCTGGGGCGCCCGCGCTTCGCCGACCCCGATCCGTGGGAGGGGCACACGCTGGAGTGGGCGACGTCCTCGCCGCCGCCGACGTTCAACTTCAGCGCGCGTTACCCGGTTCCGCCGGTGCACAGCTACGCCCCGCTGCTCGACCTGCGTAAGGAGCGAGAACAGGCACAGTTGGGAGTGAGATGAAGCCCTCACATGGCGTCGTCGGTGCGTGGGCCGCGGGCAATGTCGTGCTGGCTTTAGTCCATCTCGCGTTCCACCCGCGGCCGCTACCGTTCTTCCTCTACATCGCCGGGTCCGCCATCGTTGCCGGATTCGGGCTGGCTGTGCTGGCGGCGGTGCGGACGGGCCGTGACGGGCCGCAGCGCCGCCAGCCCAGACGTGCCAGTGCCGCGGTGGTCGCGGCGCTGGGGGTCGCGATGGGCCTCACCGGATTCGCCTACGGCTGGTGGCTGTCGGTGCTCGGGGTCTACCTGCTGGGCGTCGCGGCGTGGCTGGTGCGCGGCGAACGGCTCCGCCCCGGAGCGCGCCCGTGGCCCGTGGCGCTCGGCGATGCCGAGCCCGCCGGCCAGCCAGTCCTGGTGTACCACGGGTCGTCTATCGGCACCGCGGTGCCGATTCCCGCCGACCACGCTGCCCACGGGCCGCCCACACCACGCACCCCGCCACCTCCAGAGCCGCCTGGCCGGCTGCGCAACACCGTCGTGTTGATCCTGCTGGTGGCCGCCGCCCGTGCGGTCAAGAACGTGCTGCGCGGAAAGCCGCGGCGATGACCGAACACATGCTGCACATGGCGACGATGGGACTGCTCGTCGCGGTGATCGCACCGGCGTTGCTGATGGTGTCCAGCCGCGCATTCCCGCAGCTGGACCGCTGCACCGTGCCCGCCGCGCTGGCGCTGCCCGGGTTCGTCACGTTGCACGCCGCTGTCACCGTGTACACCAGCCGCGGCCCCGTCCCGCCGCTGCTCGATACGGCCACCCACCTCGCGCTGCTCGCCGGCGCGATGCTGTTCTGGGCGCCGATCCTCGGGGTCCGGCACCGGTTGCCCGACGCAGGCCGGATGCTGTACCTCTACCTGGCGCTTCCCCTACTCGACCTGGCCGGAGTGTGGCTCGTCGCCGTCGGCGACAGTGCCGGGGGCCTGTCAATGATCGTCGGGATGCTCCCCATGGGGGCGGCCGCGGTCGCCATCACCTGGAACTGGATCAGCCGCGAGGAGCGTCGCGCCGTACTCGCCGAGGGGGGCCGGCAATGGTGAGCCGCAACGGCAAGGTCAAACTTTCCATCGCCAAGCGCATCGTGGCGGGATTCGACGAGCGCTTCCACCTGGCGGGGGCCGTCCGCAAGGAATCCTCGCACGTCTTCCCCAAGCACTATTCATTCTTCTGGGGCGAGTTGGCGCTGTATTCCTTCGTGACGCTGGTGCTCTCCGGCACCGTGCTGGCGCTGTTTTTCGTCCCGGACACCACCGACGTCGTCTATCACGGCCAGTACGTCAACGCGCAGAATCTGCACATGTCCCGGGCCTACGAATCGGCGCTCAACTTGTCGTTCGAGGTGCGCGGCGGCTTGTTCATCCGCCAGGTGCACCACTGGGCCGCGCTGGTGTTCGTCGCTTCGATCGTGCTGCACATGTTCCGCAACTTCTTCACCGGCGCCTACCGCAAGCCGCGTGAGTTCACCTGGGTCACCGGCGTGGCGCTGCTGATGATCTCGCTGCTGGAAGGCTACATGGGTTACTCCATGCTCGACGATCTGCTGTCCGGCATGGGAGTGCGGATCATCTCGGGGCTGGTCCTGTCGGTTCCAGTGATCGGCACCTGGCTGCACTGGATCATCTTCGGCAGCGAGTTCGAGGGCGATCTGTGGATCTCCCGGTTCTTCCTCGCCCACGTGTTCATCGTGCCCGGGATCATCATCGCGCTGATCGCGGTGCATCTCGGGCTGGTGTGGTACCTCAAGCACACGCAGTACCCTCGGCCGGGCGCCCGCGAGTCCAATGTCGTGGGTGAGCGCGCGGTCCCCGGATTCGGCACCAAGACCTTGGCCAACGCGTTGTGTGTCTTCGGCGTACTCGGACTGCTCGGCGCGCTGTTCCAGATCAATCCGATCTTCCTGTGGGGGCCCTACACGCCGGCCGGCAGTTCCACCGGAGTGCAGCCGGACTGGTACGTCGGGTTCATGATCGGTGCGCTGCGCATGTTCCCACCCTGGGATCTGCATCTGGGGCAATACACGGTACCGGCGCCATTCTGGCCGGGCCTGGTGATACCGATGCTGATGTTTCTCCTGCTGTTCGCCTATCCGTTCCTGGAGCAGCGGTTCACCAAGGACCGTAGCCTGCACAACCTCCTGCAGCGGCCGCGGGACAATCCGGTGCGCACCGCGTTGGGCGCGATGGCGATCATCTTCTACCTGGTGCTGTTTGTGGCCGGAGCCGACGACGTCTTCGCGATCGCCTTCAACGTCCCGTTCGAGTGGATGAGGTGGGGGGAGCGGGTGGCTGTGTTCGTGCTGCCGCCGCTGGTCTATGTCCTGACTCACCGGATCTGTCTCGGGCTGCAGCGGGCTGACCGCGAGGTGCTCGAACGCGGTATCCGGACCGGCCTGCTGCAGGAGCTTCCCGAGGGAGTGTTCGTCGAGCTGCGCCAGCCGCCGGGCGGCATCGACCACGAGGGCCGCCCGATTCCCATGGCGTACGGCGGGGCCCGGGTCGATCGCAGCGTCGCGGTGCCCGAGGAGGGGGGCGAGCATGCCGGTCCACCAGGCGGCCACGGCTGAGCGGTGGCGGCTGACCCGGCGGCGCACGACGGTGCTGGTCGCCGCGCTGCTGACGTTGTCAGGGCTGCTCGCGCTGCTGGCCGGGTGCGGCCGCGCTCGGGGCAACGAGGTGAGCTTCCAGCCGAGCGGCAGTTCCGAGGGCCGGGTGGGTGACATCGTGCTCACCGATGCCCTCTTCGAGTTCCGCGGTCCGATCGAGGCTCCCGCCGTGTACCGGCCGGGCGAGTCGGTCAGCGTGCAGGCGACCATCATCAACGAGGGGGCTGCCGCAGACCGGTTGGTAGCAGTGAGCAGCCCCGTTGCGGGCGGCGGCGTCATTGACGGCGACGCGGCGCTGCCCAGCCGCCACACGCTGACCGCCGGCTATTCCAGGCCGGTCGCCACCATCAGCCTGCCCGACACAACGTCGGTCGACCTGCGGCTGACCGACCTCAAGATGCCGATCCGCGCCGGCCTCACCTACCCCGTCGTGTTCACCTTCGCCCGGGCCGGTGAGCTGCGGCTCCAGCTGCGGGTCGACAACCCCGACACACCCCGCGAGGACTGCCCGCTGCCCCCGAACGGGAGGCCTCCGCAGATCTTCACCGCACCTATCGGCCAAGCGCCGGTACCGCCGATACCGCCGCTGCCGGGCTGCTCCAGCATCGACGAACAGATGCCTCGGTTGCTTGGGCTCAGCGCACAGATCGACGACAAGGACGACAAATTCGACGAGGTCGTGCTGCGGTTCCAACCGGGCAGCGAGCTACCGCTGGCCAGCATCGAGGAAAGCGACGACGGCAAGGTCCGCCTGCCCGACTCCAACGACCTGATCCAACTCGCCGGAAGCCAAGCCCTGCGGGTCACCGTCTCCCCGGCACTGCTGGGCGAGCCCGCTCTGATCGGCGACGTCACACCAGTACCGGCCGACCTGCCTTCCGTCGCTGAGGTTCGGGTTCTGGGCTCTTCCAAGGGCGAGACGGTTCTCGGGATCGGCGTCAAGGGCGAGGGCGATCTCGCTCCGCAGGTAGCCAACACCGACGCCCGGACCATCATCCGGATCAAGCATCCGCCGCACCCGCCCGCAGACAAGCGCGAGTGCGGCAGCGTTCTGCTCATCAGACCGGAAACCGGACCGGACAGCGAAGCCTCCGGAATCGAGGCCGAAGGCACCAGCTGTGACGTCGCTCGTGACGTTGCCGCCTTGGCCAAAGACCGGGCGGATGCCGCCTACGACACACCGACCGGGTATTCCTGCCGGATCCAGAAACGGGACGAAGATCCGACGGTGATTGTCGACTACCTCTGCCGCCGGGGACCGGAGCAGGTGACCTTCACCGTCAGCTGACCCGCAGCCCGCCGGCCTGCTAGCCGGTAGGCGACTCGATAGTCGCGTGGTACAGGTAGGCGTCGGTGTCGTGCCTGGTGTAGAGCTCCCGCTGGATGTAGGGCACCCCTTCCGAGGGCATCGAGCGGTGGAGCTGGCCCACAGTCCCCGTCACCCGTACCGCCTCATCCTTGGTGACCTCGGCCGGTTGATCGGTGACCACCAGGAGCTTCTCGCCGCGGTAGGGATCGTCGGACAGCTCGAACACCCGCGGTGCCAGCACGTCGTCCACTCTGGCGCTGACCGTGATGGTCCATCCCAGATAGTCCCCTTGGTAGAAGTACTCCTTGTGCTGGAGATCACTGATGGTGACCCCTCGCTGCGGCTGCGCGGTAGGGCCGCCGCCGCACGCAGCCAGCGGCACAACGACGAGCGCCCCAGCCACGATCACCCGCCAGCTCCGGCGCTTCCCGAGCTCCACAGGATTCCCCCTCCACTCACCCCCGCCCCGCACTCACCCCCGCCCCCGACATGGAGACATATCGGGGTCAGAAGCCGGTGCACAGGCCCGATATGTCTCCATGTCGGGATGGGTCTAGCTGCGGGTCATCCGCGCCGAACGTTGGTTACCACGCCAGGCGCCGAGTCAATCCACGGCTGCACACGAGTTTCCGTCTGCCAATCGACACACCGCGGGCCATCGACATCTCATTGCCGCGGGCTCAACCCTCATGTGCGCCCCGCGCACGCTGTTAAGAACTGTGATCGCTAATCCGTGGTGGTGGGCCAGAAGTAGGGCAGCTCGCGATCGGCGTCGGGAAACAGCGGCTGGTAGTACTCCGGGTTCTTGCGCACCAACGCGGCCTGATGGCTGCGGTGGAGGCGCTGGTCGCCCAGCCAGCCCGGCAAGTTGCCCACGCGAGCTAGTTCGGCCTGGCCGCGTGGCGGGGGCAGGCCGGCCTCGGCGAGATCGGTCCGGATGGTCGCTGCGCAGGTGTCGGCCCACCCGCGGCGCACCCACTCGTCACACACCGCCAACCCGTATGCCGCGACGGCTTCGGGGTGGCCCATCCACATCCGCACCGCCGGATGGCGCTGCCAGCCATAAGTTGCGCGCGTCACAGCCCGCAAGATCTGGAGCGCTTCGACGCGCTGCTTGCCCAGCCGCCGATCGTCCAGCACCGCCGAGCTGGCGGCGAAATCCGGGTAGGGCAGAAAGGTCTGCATGACTGAAACCTTCCCCGGATCACGAGCGGCTACCTAGCGAGGCCGGGTGCCGTCGTGAACTCGACGGCACCGTCATTTCGAGGCAGCACGCAGGACGCTGGTGTCGAGTTCACGACGCTGGACCGGCAGGGTCCGGGTCTGCTGGGGGTGCGGGCGTGCACCTGGATAGGGGTCACCTTGCAATTCGGGCGGGAAGTCAAGACCGTGAAGGTCCCGTCGATCCCGGCGTGCACGCCGACCTCCAGCGGCAACACTTGAATGGTGACCGTGGGCAGGTCAAGGAGCTTGACCAGGTGCTCCAGCTGTTCCACGAGGGTATGCGGCTCCTCGGCGGGGTCGGAAAGCACGGACTCCACCAGTAGAGTGAGTTGGGGTGGACTTCGAGTCGGTGGCCGACGAGCTCTATGCACTGCCTCGCGACGAATTCACGGCCGCCCGCAATGCCGCCGCGAAACAGGCCCGCGACCAGGGTCACCGCGAGCTGGCCGAGCAGATCGGGGCGCTGCGCCGGCCGTCCACGGCGGCGTGGGTGGCCAACCTCCTGGCTCGTGAGCAGCCCGGCGAGATCCGCGCGCTGGTCGAGTTGGGCGACGGGCTGCGTGAGGCGCAGAACCGGTTACAGGGCGAGGAGCTGCGACGGCTGTCGTCGCAGCGGCACCAGCTGGTGCACGGTCTTGTGCAGCAGGCGCAGGCGCTGGCTCGCGCGGCTGGGCATCCGGCCAGCGAGGCGGTCAGCCGCGAATTGAGCGATATCTTCACGGCAGCGGTCAACAGCTCTGCGGCGGCACAGGCGCTGGCCGGGGGTCGTCTCACTTCGGCTCTGGACCCCGCCGACGCGGCGACCGAACTGTTCGCCACTGCCGGTACGGCCAAGACCAGCGAACGTGGACCAGATGGCGACGCTCAAGGGCATGAGCACCGCCTGCGCCAGGAGTTGGAACCCCTGCGCCGCGAGGCGGCTGAGGCCGATACTGCCCGCGACGCGGCGCAGCGCGCGCTGACCGATGCCGATCAGGCGGCGCGCGACGCGGCCACGGCGCTGCAGGAATTGCGCGCGCGCCTGGAGGCCGCCGAGCAGGCCGAGCAGGACATGCGCCGCCGGGCCCACGCGGCGCGGCAGGATTTCGAATCAGCTGACCGTGCAGCTCGCGAGGCGCGGCGCCGGGTGCACGATCTGCAACGCCGGCTCGGCCAGCACGGCAGCGGGTGAGAAACGGGCAGCAACGGGGTATTCAGAGTGCGGAGGTGAACCGCGATGGCACGGGCTATCTGGAGCGGATCGATCAATTTCGGGCTGGTGTCGATCCCGGTCGGGCTGTACAGCGCGACTGACGACCACACCATCAGCTTCCATCAGTTCCAGCGGGGCACCGCCGACCGCATCCGTTACCAGCGGATCAACGAGCGGACCGGCAAGGAAGTCGACTACTCCGACATCGTCAAGGGCGCCGATGTCGGCGGCGGTGACTACGTGATCGTCGAGCCGGACGAGCTGGACGCCATCGCCCCCGGTCGCTCGCGCAGCATCGATGTCACCAGCTTCGTCGACCTGGACGAGATCGATCCGGTCCACTTCCAGAAGACCTACTGGCTCGCTCCCGCCGGCGAGCAGTACACCCGGCCCTACGGTCTGCTCCTGGAGGCCATGGCGCGGACCAACCGCGCCGGTATCGCCACGTTCGTCATGCGTGGCAAGGAGTACCTCACCGCCATCCGCGCCGATGAGGGTGTGCTCGCGCTGCACACCCTGTTCTTCGCTGACGAGATCCGCAACCCGGCCGACGAGCTCGACAATCTCCCGGACCGCAAACCCGCGGGTGGTAAGGAACTCGACATGGCCAAGACGTTGATCGAGTCGATGAGTGGGTCATGGCACCCGCAGGACTACCACGACACCTACACCGAGCGGGTGGAGCAGCTCATCGACGACAAGCGCCGCGGTCGCGAGATCGTCACCGAAGCCGAACCACCCGAGCCCACCGAGATGTCGGATTTGCTCGAGGCATTGCAGCGCAGCATCTCCTCGGTGAAGCGCAAGGCCTCGTAATCGTCAGGACCGACGCAGCCCCCTGGCGGCGCGCGGACCGCCGCAGAGGGCCGCCGGTCAGCGGGTAATGTTGGCAGCGGCAGTGGACTGCGCAGTCGAGGCGCCCCGTGACCGGGGAGGTGGTGGGGTGGCTCCAGAGCTGCCGGGTGTGTTCGCGTGGCTGGTTCCGATTCTCGACTCGTACGGTTACGTGGCGGTATTCGGATTCCTGTTCATCGAAAGTTTCGGCGCGCCGGTTCCTGGCCAGACCATGCTGATGGCCGCTGGGGTGTTTGCCGGAGCCGGCAGGCTCAATGTCTTCGGAATCGCGGTACTGGGTTTCCTCGCCGCCGTCGCTGGTGACAACGTCGGTTACCTGATCGGGCACTTCGGTGGTCGACGGCTGGTGCTTCGCTTCGGCCGCTACATCTTCGTGACTGAAAAGCGCCTGGCCAAGGCGGAAGACTTCTTCGTACGCCACGGCGGGAAGGTCGTCGGCGTCGCCCGGTTCATCGACGGCCTGCGCCAGCTCAATGGAGTCGTGGCCGGTATCGCCGGGATGCCGTGGCAGCGGTTTCTGGCTTTCAACGCGTTGGGCGCAGCCGCCTGGGTCGCGGTATGGACCACTGTCGGTTATTTCGCCGGCGGTCACCTCGGCGAGATTTACCAGCAATTGTCCCGCTACCAACTCCTGCTGCTCGTGGTGATCGGCGCTGCCATCCTGGCCGTGGTAGCGCGGTGGTTGTGGCGACGACAGCGCCGGAGTACCGCCGCTACCCGGCCAGGGCAGTGAGGGCGTCTGCGAGGGTGGGGTAGGTGTCGAACCGCTCCAGCAATCCGGTCACCTCCAACGGGCGCGCAACCGCGCGGGTGGCCACACCGGCGATGTGTAGGTGCATTCCCGGGACCTGCCGGGCGAGTTCACGCGCTTCGAGCAGGCAATTCAATCCGCTGGACCCGAGAAAGCGCACCGCTTGCAGGTCCAGTATCAGATGCACCGGGTTAGCAGCGGATTGCTCGCGCAGGCAAGCCCCGAGCAGCGGGGCGGTGATCGCGTCCAACTCCCCGTCCACCGCGAGCACGTGTACCCCGTTGGCCCGCTGCTGCACAACCAATCCGAGCAAGTCGGTACCGACGCACACCGGCAGATCGTCATCTGAGCTGCCCGTACCAGGCGAGACAGCAAGGCCGGGCGGATCGGTTGGAGAATCAGCGGTGGATGGGCCTACCCGCTCATTCCGAGGGTCTCTCGCGGTCGCCACCGGTCCGCTCCTCCTCGTTCACCGAGCACACAGCCATCACATCGGGTTCAACCGAGCGCGGTCGCTGTTCGTGTGTTCGCGCGCAGGCCGATGGTCTGGTGACTACAGCGACCAAGCCTAGGCCAGCTGGCTGCGTTCGGTCCCACGGCGTCGGGTGAAGTTCGCCGTCAACAGCTCAGCCGGCGACTCGGAGGGCGCCGAAGAGGGCTTCCTTCTCCTCAGCCGGCCCCGCTGCGAAGTACAGCGCGTTCGCGTCCCCGAGGCTTTCTCCATTGCCGAAAAGGATGTTCCAGATACCGTCGATTTCGATCGGCGCACCGTCCTGGTCGCGCAGGTAGTCGACGAATTTGCCAGTGGAGTCGTCAAATGCGGCGATCCGTCCGGATCCGCCGAAGTTGCCCACCAGAAGCTTGCCACCCATGGGGCCGAAGCTCGCCGGAGCCAGCGCAACTCCCCACGGTGCGTTGAGCCTGCGGTCGTCGGCGAACACCCGGACCAAGGTGCCGGTGGAGGTGAATTCGGCCAGCTTGCCCTTGTCCGGGTGGCCTTCGGTGGTCTTCTCCTGCTCCTTGTTCAGCGAGTCCTCTTCACCGGCGTCGAACGCCGGGCCACCGGGCTCCGGCTTGTCGGGCGCTTTGGAGATCACATAGCTCACCAGCACGCGGTCACCGATAGTGGTGACATTCCACGCAACCGGATCACCTGCCTTGGGCTTCTTACCCTTGGCCGCGTCGGCCGGGTCGATGGGGTCACCGGTGGCGAACGGGTTGGCGAAACCCTGGGTAGGTACCAGCTTCCAGGTCTTGTCGAACTGGCGGATCTGCGGATCGTTACCGAAGTCGGCAGCCCAGAGCGTGTCGAAACTGCCCTGCTTGAGGGCCACCCCGAAGAACTTCATCCCTTCCGGATCCCCGTTGAACACTTCCTGGCTCGGGCCGTTCACCCGAACGACCTTGCCGTCGGGACCGCGCTCGCCCCAGGCGGCGATGCGTCCGGAATCGGTGGCGAAGATGAACCGCGCCGAACCGCCCACCATCACGGTGCGGCCGTCGACCTGCGCCGGCTGGTTGGTCACGACAAACTTGTCGGAGTTGATGTCGGCCCCGTTGAAGGCCACCCCGGTGGCCTTGCCGATGGACGACTCCTCGATGCTGGTGTCGGTGCCGGGGATGGTCACCACCTTGAGGGGATCCTGGTGCAGCTCGCGCATCGCCTGATTGTTCGACGCGGTGACGTCGCCGACGAACTCATAGGATGCGTTGCCGGCAGCGACCCAGAAGTGTCCACCCGCGCCCTTCGGGCGGATCGCAACACCCCACGCATTGACCATGTCGGGAATGGTGAAGCGTGCCCGGTATGCCTCGGAATTGGCCGCCAGATTGACTTGGCGGTAGTGGTTGTCCGGCGACGGTGCGGGGGCGGAGCTGGTAGCTGCGCTGCTGCACGCAGCCAGCGTGAGGCAGGCGGCAAGGCCCGCTACGCCTCGATGGACTGACCCGACACGTCCGCGCAGCTGCATAAGGGCTCCAAAACAGACCAGGTCTAAAGTGGGGTAAGGGTAGGCTTGGTTACCCAAGCGAATCAAGATGAGAAAAAGTAATCAACCGAGCACGGCCCGCGGTAACCAGTGGTGAGAGCGGGAACAGGCTGGTGAGTACCCATGAGCACCGGTGTGGTGCGCCGACCCTGCTGCGCCGGTGGAGTGAAGGGTCTGGGCTTACGACTTGAAACCTGTATTCTTCCCCAGTTCCACTACCCTGAGGAGGCTCCTGGTGACGCACAATGACGGCGCGGCGTCGTAGGAAGTCGGGCTCGGGGCCCTCTGCCACTGCGCTGATCGCGTGGGTCGGGGGCGCCCGATCGGCCCTGACCGACCCCGCCGAAACGCCAGTCTCCGTCATCGGCAGCGCAGCCGGAGATCGGATCGTCGGCGGCCGAGCGATTCTGTTCGGCCGCGCCTGCGGTCTGGCCGCGGGGACGTTACTGGCCTGTGGCTCGGTTTTGGTCGGCGCGACGCACGTCGGCGATGGTTCGCTCGCTGCCGACAGTGCCTCGCTGCTCAACCCCACACCGATCACGCCGGGGACCACCGCGGGTGATCCGGCGGAATTGGGTGCAGACGCACCGGTCGAGCCGGCGCCCGCAGCGCCGGACCCGGTTCGTGCACAGGCGGTCGCGGATCCAAGCCCGGTAGTTGCACCCCGGCTCGGGCATGTTCGCCGGAACACCCCTGTGGCTGTGGACATGCCCGTCGATGCGGCGGCCCGGCACCCGGTCACCTCACCGCGACCGTCGAATGCATCGCCGTCAGCTCGTGATCGCGACCCGGCAGCCCCGATCGCACCGATCAGTCCGGTGCTGGATCCCGCCACCAGGGATGTAGGCCGCGTCGCGCCCGTAGGCGGCATATTGGCTCCGGCAAATCCCAGTGTGGAGAGCGCGGACACCCAGACTTCCACGCCACTTGATGAGCAGGCTTCCCCTCGACGCGATGAGGGTACTGCACTCGGTGCTGTTGAGACCGTCAATAGTGTTGTCGCACCACTCGACAACGCTATTCAACCGGTCACCAAGCAACCGCTCATTCAGCCGGCTACCCAACCGGCAATGGCAATGCTGAACTCATTGCTGCCGATCGGCTGACGGCTGGACCGCTAGCGGTTGTTCGATCAGTCCCAGCGGCGGGCCAACATGAGCACCGCCTGGTCGTAGATTCCCTGCGCCTCAGCGGGAAGTTCATCGCGTACGACCAGCGTTTCCAGTACCGCGAACAGATCAGCGATGACATCACGCTCGCTGGTGTTGAGCTGATCAGAACGGATCTTCGCCTGCGCTAGTCTCGGCGCAGCGGACTTTGCCGAGGTAGCCACTTGGCGGTTGGCGCCTTGTACGAGCAGCATATCCTCCGCCTTTCGAACTCTCGCGCTCAAGCATCGCGCTAGCAGCGCGTAGACGGTGTCCATCACCGCTCTGTGCGGGGGATATACCCAGTTGTACGTGGCCGCCAAACCCCCTTCAAACCGTCTCTAATCCGTCAGCTAAATCATGCGGTCGACTTCGTCTGGCGCGGCTCGCAGTGGGGGTAATCACCTGGCGGGTCTGCCGCCCGGATAGCATCGACAGCATCGACAACATCAATCGTCATCGCTGTATCATCGAGGAGCTCTCGTGGTCGCGCCGTTCTCACCCGTCCAGCCCGCCGTGCGCGTGACGGTGCCGGCTGGGACGACTGCCGGAGCGGCGCTACGCGACGGGGGAGCACCCACCAGCGGACCTGACGCCACCGTGGTCGCGCGGGACGCTCAGGGCGTGCTGCGTGACCTCGCCTGGATCCCGGACATCGATACCGAGGTCGAAGCCGTCGCAGCCAGCAGCCCCGACGGGCGCAGCGTCATCCGGCACTCGTGTGCGCACGTGCTCGCCCAGGCCGTTCAACAGCACTATCCCGGTGCCAAGCTCGGCATCGGGCCGCCCATCACCGACGGTTTCTACTACGACTTCGCCGTAGAACGGCCATTCACCCCAGAGGACCTGGCGGACCTCGAGAAGAGCATGCGCAAGATCATCAAATCCGGTCAGCGATTCTCGCGGCGGGTGTTCGGATCGATGAGCGAGGCCAAACACGAACTGGCGGATGAACCGTACAAGCTGGAACTGATCGATCTCAAAGGTGCCGGTTCGAACGCCGGCCTCGACTCCGATGAGGTCATGGAGGTCGGTACCGGGGATCTGACGATTTACGACAACGTGCATCCGCACACCGGTGACGTCGTCTGGAGCGACTTGTGCCGGGGTCCGCACGTGCCGACCACCCGGCACATCCCGGCGTTCCGGCTCATGCGGACCGCGGCCGCGTACTGGCGGGGTAGTGAACGAAACCCGCAGCTGCAGCGAATCTACGGGACGGCGTGGGAATCAACCGAGGCGCTGGAGCGGCATCTGGAGCTACTCGCCGAGGCGCAGCGCCGGGACCACCGCAGGCTCGGCGTCGAGTTGGACTTATTCAGCTTTCCCGACGAGATCGGCTCGGGACTGCCGGTGTTCCACCCGCGCGGTGGCACCGTGCGCCGGGTCATGGAGGACTACTCCCGGCGCCGGCACGAGGAGGCTGGCTACGAGTTCGTCAACTCGCCCCATATCACCAAGGGGGAGCTTTTCGAGACATCCGGGCATCTGGACTGGTACGCCGATGGCATGTTTCCCCCGATGCATCTCGATGCGGAACTGGCGGCCGACGGCACGGTCCGCAAGCCCGGGCAGGACTACTACCTTAAGCCGATGAACTGCCCGTTCCACAACCTGATTTACCGCTCTCGGGGACGGTCCTATCGAGAACTGCCCCTGCGGCTGTTTGAATTCGGGTCGGTATATCGGTACGAGAAGTCTGGCGTGGTCCACGGCCTGACCCGTGTGCGCGGGATGACTCAAGACGATGCGCACATTTATTGCGCTCCCGGGCAGCTGCAGGGAGAGATCCGCTCGCTGCTGACTTTCGTGCTCGACCTACTGCGTGACTTCGGACTGGACGACTTCTACCTGGAGCTGTCCACCCGTGACGACGAAAAGTACGTCGGCAGCGACGAGCAGTGGCAGGAGGCGACCGACGCGCTGCGCCAGGCGGCCGAGGCGAGCGGGCTGGCACTGGTGCTCGACCCCGGTGGCGCGGCCTTTTATGCGCCCAAGATTTCCGTGCAGGCCAAGGATGCGCTGGGACGCACCTGGCAGCTGTCCACGATCCAGGTCGACCTCCAGGAGCCGGAGCTCTTCGAGCTGGAATACACCGCGCCCGACGGTACCCGGCAGCGTCCCTACATGATCCACCGGGCGCTGTTCGGATCGATCGAACGATTTTTCGGCATCCTCACTGAGCACTACGCGGGCGCGTTCCCGGCCTGGCTGGCACCGGTGCAAGTGGTCGGGATCCCGATCGCAGACGAGCACGTCGAGCACCTGCAGCAGGTCGCCAAGGCGCTACGGGCGCGCGGAATCCGCGTTGAGGTAGATGCCTCGGACGAGCGGATGCAAAAGAAGATCCGGACCCATACCACGCAGAAGGTGCCTTTCCTGCTACTCGCCGGGGGCAAGGACGTCGAGGCCGGCGCGGTGTCCTTCCGGTTCCGCGACGGCAGCCAGATCAACGGCGTAGCAATCGAGGATGCGGTCAGCGCCATTACCGGCTGGGTGGCCCGGCGGGAGAACCGCTCGCCCAGTGCTGCGGAGCTGCCGACAGGGCAGTCGTGACCCAGGACGGGGTCGGGGCGCCGGATGCCTGGCAGCGACTGTGGACGCCGCACCGGATGGCGTATATCAAACAGGAGGCGACCAAGCAGGAGGGCAAGGCTGGACCGCAGGCCGGTGCTGGACCGTGCCCGTTTTGCCGGATCATCACCATGGACGACGCCGAGGCGCTGGTGATCGCCCGTGGCGCCACCGTCTATGCGGTGCTCAATCTTTATCCCTACAATCCCGGCCACCTGATGGTGGTGCCCTACCGGCATGTTGCCGACTACCCGGACCTCTCTATCCAGGAGACCACTGAACTGGCCACCTTCACCCAGCAGGCGATGCTCGCTGCCCGTCGCGCGGCCGCCCCGCATGGCTTCAACATCGGGATCAATCAGGGTTCTATCGCCGGGGCCGGTATCGCCGCACATCTGCACCAGCACGTGGTTCCCCGGTGGGGTGGGGACGCGAACTTCATGCCGGTCGTGGGCGGCACCAAGGTGCTACCCCAGCTGCTGGCCGATACCCATACGCTTCTGGTGGAGGCATGGAAACAACTGTCCTGAACTCGTCGCGGCCGGTGCGCTGGTGGTGACGCCGGCCTGGCTCAGGGCGCGAGAGGTGGTGCTGCTGACGGTGTTCGATCCGGTGCTCGCCGGCAGTGGGCCGCCTGCCGCCCGGCGGTGGTAGTCGCGCGATGCTCAATATCTTCGCCCGTGCGTCGGTCTCCCGGTTCATCGAGCCGGTGGGTGCCCGCCTGGTCCAGGCCGGTATCGGACCTGACACCATCACGATCATCGGCACAGTCGGGACGGTGGCCGCGGCGCTGTGGCTGTTCCCCCTCGGCTACCTGCTCGCGGGCACCATCGTCATCACCGTGTTCGTCCTTCTGGACGTGCTTGACGGGGCGGTCGCCAGGGCGCGCGGATCCGGCACCCCGTGGGGAAGCGTGCTGGATGCCACCTGCGATCGCATCGCCGACGGTGCCTTGTTCGCCGGCCTCACCTGGTGGTGCTTTGTGGTCGCCAACGATCGGCTGCTGGCCGTGGCGGCGTTGCTGTGCCTGGTGAGTGCCCAGGTCATCTCCTACATCAAGGCCCGTGCCGAAGCCAGCGGCCTGCGCGCGGACGGCGGGATGGTCGAGCGCGCGGAGCGTTACATCATCACTTTGCTGGGCGCCGGTCTGACCGGCCTCGGTGTCCCTTTTGCGCTTGATGCCGCGTTGTGGCTGGTTGCCGGCTTGCAACTGGTGACCGTGATCCAGCGAATGGCGGCCGTGCGGCGCAGCGCATGGGATCGCGAGGCCAGGTGAGATCACGTGAGCAGGCTCGCTGACCTCATCCATGCTCGGACCCGGCAAGCGGTCCTCGGTATCCATGCTCGGACCCGGCAAACGGTCCTTGGTGGGTACGCGGCCGGATGGCAGTTGCTCCGCTTTGCTCCGCCTGGCCTGGCCACCCGAGCGTTTCGCGCCGGCGCGAACCTGGCTGCGCATCGGGACGGCCCCGGCGCCCGCCAGCTACGCCGAAACCTGACCCGGGTGGTTCCGCACGCCTGTCCGGCTGAACTCGACGCGCTGGTTCGCGGTGGCCTGCGCTCCTACGCGCGGTACTGGCAAGAGGTTTTCCTGCTGCCGTGGGCCGACCATGCCGCGCTGGTGGGTCGGCTGGATGGCGCGATCGACGGAGTCGAGCATCTGGACAAGGCACTGAGCGCCGGCCGTGGAGTGGTGGTGGTGCTGCCGCACACCGGCAACTGGGATATGGCCGGATTGTGGCTGGTCCACCAGCATGGAACGTTCAGCACGGTGGTGGAGCGCCTGGCGCCCGAAGAGCTCTACCAGCGCTTTGTCGATTACCGCACCGCGCTGGGCTTCGACATCATCCCGCTGACCGGCGCGGGCAATCCCATCCCACGGCTGCTGCGCCGGCTTCGTGCGGGTGGGGTGGTATGCCTGCTCGGCGATCGGGACCTCACCGGTGCCGGGACGAACGTGGAATTCTTCGGCGCCGCCGCCAGGATGCCCCTGGGACCGGCCCGGCTGGCCGTCGCTACCGGAGCCACGCTGCTCGTGATCGGCTCCTGGTTCACCTCAGATGGCTGGGGTTTCCGCATTCACCCGCCGGTACCCGTGCCGGACCGGACAGCGGTGCATCGCGCCACCCAAACGGTGGCGGACTGCTTCGCCCTGGATATTGCGGCGCATCCGGAGGACTGGCACATGCTGCAACCGTTGTGGATCGACGATCTGCCCGCCGCCCTCCTTCGTGACGCGGGATAGCAGGGATCTTGTTAAGGATCGGGATGGTCTGCCCGTACTCCCTGTCCGCGCCGGGCGGGGTGCAGGCGCACGTGCTGGGCCTGGCCAGAGGATTGCGCGGCCACGGCCACCAGGTGGAGGTTCTCGCCCCAGTGGGGGGCAATAACAGCACGAACCCCATGGAATCGGTGCCGGAGTTCGTCACTCCCGCGGGGCGGGGTATCCGGGTGCCTTACAACGGATCGGTCGTTCCCCTGGTGTTCGGCCCGGTCGCCGCCAACCGGGCCCGGCGCTGGATGCATGACCACGACTTCGACGTGTTGCACGTGCACGAGCCGGCCGCCCCGAGCCTGTCGCTGATCGCCTTGGCGCTCGCCGAGGTGCCCGTCGTCGCGACCTTCCACTTCGCGACGACCCGCTCGCGGGCGCTGGCAGCAGCACAGGGCCTGCTCCAGCCCACCATGGAGAAGATCACCGCGCGGATCGCAGTGTCGCCGCTGGCTCGAAGGGTGCACGTCGAATACCTCGGCGGGGACGCGGTGGAAATCCCCAATGGGGTCGACGTGTCGCAGTTCTCCGCGGCTCGACCACTGCCCGGATATCCGAGGAGCGGGGGCACGGTCGGGTTCGTGGGCCGCTTCGGTGAGCCGCGCAAGGGCATGCCGGTGTTGCTGGCGGCGCTGCGAACGCTGATCCAGACGCGACCCGAGCTGCGCCTGCTGGTAGTTGGCCACGGAGACGCCGAAGCGCTGCTCAGCGCTGCCGGTCCGGCAGTGGCACGCCGGATCGAGGTCTTGGGTCCGGTGGCCGATGAGGGCAAGGCCGCGGCGCTGGCCAGCGTCGACGTGCTGTGCGTGCCGGCTCTCGGCGGGGAGAGTTTCGGCATCGTGCTCAGCGAGGCGATGGCCGCCGGAACACCGGTGGTGGCCAGCGACCTGGATGCGTTCCGTCGTGTGCTCAATGACGGCAAGGCCGGCGTACTGGTCACGGCTGGATCACCGGACGAGCTGTCCGCGGCGCTCGACGACCTGCTCGATAATCCGGCCAGGCGCGCTGCACTGGCTGCCGCCGGCCGTCGGCGGGCAGCGATGTGGGATTGGCCGGTGGTCGCCCGACGGGTGCTACAGGTCTACCACAGCGCGGTGGCCGCCGACCCTCGCCGGTTGAAGTCCGGACCCGGCGCTGTAGGCAGCCGCTAGCGGCCTGGCTAGGGTCACCCGGTGCGAGTTGCCTGGGTTGCGGTGACCGCCGGGCTACTGGGTGCCGCGGCGGGTGCGGTGCGAGCTGCGACGCGCTTGGACCGGTTGCATGTGCGGACCGACGCCGCGTGGGCTGCGCTCGACGCCGCCTTGTACCGTCGCGCGGTCGCAGCCAGCGCGCTGCACGGATACCCAGTGCTGCGCCGGGCCGCCCACGCAGCGCTGCGCGCTGGGCCCTCGGCTCGGGAGGAACTCGAAAACGAACTCGGCTGCTCGCTTTCGGCGCTGAACCGGTGCGGGCTCGACCCGACCTGTGCCGGCTGGTTGGCTGACGCGGAGCAGGCCGTGGTGATCGCTCGGCGGGTCTACAACGACGCGGTGCGAGACACCCTCGCGTTGCGCTCCCGCCGGATGGTGCGCTGGCTGCGGCTGGCCGGCACCGCGCCGCTGCCACGTTATTTCGAGATCGTCGAACCCGCGCTGCCGGTCTACGGGCTCGAATTGGATGGTGCGGGGGCGTAGCGGGAGAAACGCCGGGTGAACAGGGCGGTGCCTGACGTGAGCCCGCGCAGGTCGACGGCGTAGCGGAGCAGCTCGGCTGCGGGCACCTCGGCACGGACCAACATCCGGCCGGCCTGGTCGGGCTCGGTACCCAGCACCCGGCCTCGCCGGCTGGACAGGTCTCCCAGCACGGTGCCCAGATGGTCCTCGGGCATCCGCACCTCCACGTCGTCGATCGGTTCGAGCGTCACCACGCTGCCCTTGTCCGCCGCATCTTTGAGCGCCAATGATCCCGCCATCTGGAAGGCTGCGTCGGAGGAGTCCACGCTGTGCGCTTTGCCGTCGACGAGCGTGACCCGCAGGTCCACCAGCGGAAAGCCGCTGTTGGACAGGCCACGCTCCATCTGGGTCCGGACACCCTTCTCCACGCTCGGGATGAACTGGTGCGGGACTGCCCCGCCGACCACCTTGTCCACGAACTCGAACCCGGATCCACGGGGCAGTGGCTCCACCTCGATATCGCACACCGCGTACTGACCGTGCCCGCCGGACTGCTTGACATGGCGACCGTGCCCCTTGGACGGGCCGGCGAATGTTTCCCGCAACGGCACCACCACTGGCTCGGTGTCCACATCGGCACCCACGGCGCGCAGCCGGGACAGCACCACGTCGGCATGCGCCTCACCCATGCACCACAGCACCATCTGATGGGTCTCGGCGTTACGTTCCAGCCGAAGCGTCGGGTCAGCGGCCACCAACCGGCCCAGCCCGCGGGCCAGTGCATCCTCATCGCTGCGGCTGCGGCCCACCACCGCCACCGGCAGCAGCGGCTCGGGCATTGTCCACGGCGCCACCAGCAGGGGGTCGTTAGGCGCAGACAGGGTGTCCCCGGTTTCTGCGGAGACCACCTTGGTCACCGCGCAGAGGTCCCCCGCCACGCAATGCGGGACTTCGTTCAGCGTGCCGCCCAGCGGGCTGTAGATATGAGACACCCGCTCATCAACGTCATGATCGGCATGCCCACGCTCAGCCAACCCGTGCCCCGAGACATGCACCGGACGATCCGGGTGCAACGTCCCGGAGAACACCCGCACTAGCGAGACCCGGCCCTGATAGGGATCCACAGTCGTGCGGACCACCTCAGCTACCAGCGGCGCGGCAGGATCCACCGCCACCGCGGGCTGCGGTGCGCCGTCCGGACGGGTCACTGCGGGTGCGGTGCGCTGTACCGGGGCGGGAAAAGCGCTGGTGAGCACTTCGAGGATTTCGGCGAGCCCCACCCCGGTGTGCGCGCACGCCGGGATGACAGGGTGGAAAGTGCCGCGGGTGACAGCAGTCTCCAGATCGTCGATCAGGACGTCTACCTCGAGGTCCTCGCCCTCGAGGTAGCGCTCCATCAAGGACTCGTCCTCGCTCTCGGCGATGATGCCCTCGATGAGCTCGTTGCGGGCCACCGCGAACTCGTCTCCGTCTACGGCGCTGCCTATCTCGCTATCCAACCCGGCTTCGGCCGGCGGGTACCCGTTGCGGTAGTCGAACAGCCGTTGGGACAGCAGCCCCGCCAGACCGGTCACCGTGCCGGACTTGTCGCGCACCGGCAGGTACAGCGGCAGCACCCCGTCGCCGAAGGCCGCCCGGGAGGCGGCGATGACACCATCCAGATCGGCCCGTGGATTGTCCAGCCGGCTCACCACGACTGCGCGAGGCACCCCGGCCGCGGCGCACTCCTGCCACAGTGCGACGGTGGAAGGGTCGACGTCCTCCCCGGCGGAGATCACGAACAGCGCCGAGTCAGCTGCTCGCAGCCCGGCGCGCAGCTCGCCCAGAAAATCGGCGTAACCGGGGGTGTCCACCAAATTGATCTTGATGCCGGCGTGCTGCAGCGGCGCGATGGCCAGCGTCACCGACCGTTGCTGGCGTACGGCGGCCGGATCGTGGTCGCATACGGTGGTGCCGTCCGCGACTGCCCCCGCGCGGCTGATGACGCCATTGGCTGCGAGCAACGCCTCCACCAACGTCGTCTTCCCCGCGCCGGAGGGCCCTACCAGGGCCACATTGCGGATCACCGACGGGTCCTGTGCCGCCAAGGCCGAATCGGCGCGATCGCCGCTGCCTTTGATGCCCATGAACTCCCACCCTCAGCTGTCCGGATCGTGTGGTCGATCTCACACTGGTGCGCCGGTCGAGGCAACCCCCGCCCGGCATTCATCCGCGACGCTGGCACCAGCCCCGACGTACGATCGGAGCGAGGCAACCCGTGGCTGTCTCGTGCCACTGCCGTGAGGAGCGAATTTACCGTGCCCGACGACAACAGAACCGTTGAGCGCCGGATTGGCACCGCACGGGTGAAGCGCGGGATGGCCGAGATGCTCAAGGGCGGCGTGATCATGGATGTGGTCACGCCGGAACAGGCCCGGATCGCCGAGGACGCGGGGGCGGTCGCCGTGATGGCGCTGGAGCGGGTTCCCGCCGATATCCGCGCCCAAGGTGGCGTGGCCCGGATGAGCGATCCGGACATCATCGCGTCGATCATGGATGCGGTCTCCATCCCGGTGATGGCCAAGGCCCGCATCGGCCACTTCGTCGAGGCGCAGGTGTTACAGGCGATCGGCGTCGACTACATCGACGAGTCCGAGGTGTTGACCCCGGCCGATGAGGCTCATCACATCGACAAGTTCGCCTTCACGGTGCCGTTCGTGTGCGGTGCCACCAACCTCGGCGAAGCCCTGCGGCGGATCTCCGAAGGGGCTGCCATGATCCGGTCCAAAGGCGAGGCCGGGACCGGCAACGTCGTCGAGGCCACCCGGCACATGCGCGCGATCCGCACCGCGATCCGCGCGCTGACCACCATGGCCCCCGAGGAGCTGCCGGCGGCCGCCAAAGAGCTGGGCGCCCCGCTGGAGCTGGTCGGAGAGGTCGCCGCGGCCGGCGCGTTGCCGGTAGTGCTGTTCACCGCGGGCGGAATCGCCACCCCTGCCGATGCGGCGATGATGATGCAGCTCGGAGCCCAGGGGGTCTTCGTCGGTTCGGGCATCTTCAAATCGGGTGATCCCGCCAAGCGGGCGGAGGCGATCGTCAAGGCGACCACGTTCCACGACGACCCGGAGATGGTCGCGAAGGTGTCCCGAGGGTTGGGCGAACCAATGGTCGGAATCAACCTCGGCGACCTGCCCGACGGGCAGCGGCTGGCCCAGCGCGGCTGGTGATCCCCGGGCAGGATGCTGCTGACGCTGAGGCGCTGCTGCTCTCAGCGGCCCCGACAATGGACCCGGCTGCGCGATTACGTACCCCGGGACCTGAAGGCGGGGCCGCCCGGCAGTCCCGGATCAGCCGCGGCACCGTGTTGCTGCACGCCGACTTGCACAACCACACGCTGCTCTCCGACGGTGCGGGTGATCCGGAGGCGGCTTTCCCCTCCATGCGCGACGCCGGCCTGGACATTGCGGCGCTCACCGATCACGCGATCCGCGGCGCCACTGTCGAGGGGACCGGCAGAGGTGGCACGCCGTGGATCGGACTAGACCGCGCCGGTTGGCGGCGCACGGGGGAACTCGCCGACACGTATGACCGGCCCGGCGAGTTCACCGCGATCCGCGGCTTCGAGTGGTCGCACCCGCAGCTGGGTCACGTCAACGCCTGGTTCACCGACGACTTCACCGATGTCGCGACGCATGGGGCGATGGACGGGCTGTATGCCTGGTTGACAGGCGTGGGCCGGCGCAACGGCGTTCGTGCCACCGCCGGATTGGCCGGTTTCAACCACCCCGGCCGGGAGGACGGCCGGTTCGCCGCTTTCCATTACGCACCCGCGGTCGCCGAGCAGATAGTCAGCCTGGAGATGTTCAACCGTACCGACGACTACCTTTTCGAGGGTGTTGCGGCGGGCCGTATCTCTCCACTGGTCGCCTGTTTGAACGCGGGCTGGCGGACCGGGCTGCTCGGAGTCAGCGACGAGCATGGTCCGAACTGGGGATTCTCAGGGCCTACCGGCCGGAGCGGGCTGTGGGTGACCGAGCACAGCCGTGTGGGAGTCGCCGAGGCGTTGCGGGCTCGGCGGTTCTTCGCCACCCGGGTCGCCGGGCTGCGGGTCGACGCCACCGCCGGTGGGCTGCGGATGGGCTCGGTGCTGCGGCACACCGATGGACCGGTTGATTTCGTGCTCGATGTCGAGGGCGGGCCCGGATGGATCGGCCGTAGGTTGCAGGCTCAAGTGTTGCGTCCCGATCTGCCGGTGCCGGCCGTGGTCGATGTGGTCGAGGTGTGCTGCGGTGACGTCACCCGCTTCACCGTGCCGATGAGCATTGATGAGGGCCACTGGACAGTGCTGCGGATAGCCGACCCGGAAGCCCTCAACAGCACTCCAGGTCCGGCCAACCATCCCGCAAACAATAACGCGATCGCTTACACCAGCCCCTGGTTCTTGGAAGCCTGACGCATACACCTCGGTGCGCCAATCCGGTTCGGATCATGCTCATCGTGGCTGTGGCAACAGGTTGGACACCGCGCCAACTCTGGCGCCAACCCCTGCAGCCGCACCCGCCCGGCCTACCCTGGATACCGTGCCTGAGGACGGTCCAGTGGTGGGCGTGCTGGCGTTGCAGGGTGATGTACGAGAGCACCAGCGCGCGATCGCCGAGTGCGGTCTGCGCAGCACGCTGGTGCGTCGATCGGCAGAGCTCGCCGCGGCGGATGCACTCATCGTGCCCGGCGGCGAATCCACCACCATGAGCCGGCTACTGGTGGCCTTCGACCTGATGGAACCGCTGCGAGCCCGGCTGGCTGAAGGCATGCCTGCGTATGGCGCCTGCGCGGGAATGATCCTGCTGAGCCGGGAGATCCTCGATGGCAGCGCTGATCAGCGGCAACTCGCCGCGCTGGACGTGGTGGTGCGCCGCAACGCATTCGGTCGGCAGGTCGACTCCTTCGAAGCCGATCTACCCTTCGTCGGGATCCCCGGGGGGCCCGTCCGAGCGGTGTTCATCCGGGCGCCCTGGGTGGAGCAGGCGAGCGCCGGCGTCGAGGTGCTGGCCAGGGTGCCCGACGTGCCGGCTGCCGGCAGTGCGGCCGGTAGGATCGTGGCGATTCGGCAGGGGAGTGTGCTGGCCACCGCGTTTCACCCGGAGCTGACCGGTGACAGGCGGGTCCACCAGCTCTTTTGCCAGATGGTCCGGCAGTCCCGGGTGGGGGTATACAGGTGAGGCCGGCAAGTGATCAAGAGGAGCATGAGCAGCTATGAGCGGCCATTCGAAATGGGCGACCACCAAACACAAGAAGGCTGTGGTCGACGCCAAACGCGGCAAGCTCTTCGCAAAATTGATCAAGAATATCGAGGTGGCGGCGCGCACCGGTGGCGGTGACCCGGACGGCAATCCGACGCTGTACGACGCGATCCAGAAGGCCCGCAAGACATCGGTGCCCACGGACAACATCGAGCGGGCCGTCAAGCGCGGTTCCGGTGCCGATGCCGGGGGTGCCGACTACCAGACGATCATGTACGAGGGGTACGGACCCGGTGGGGTGGCCCTGCTCATCGAGTGCCTCACCGACAACCGTAACCGGGCGGCCTCTGAGGTTCGCACCGCAATGACCCGCAACGGCGGCACGATGGCCGATCCGGGCTCGGTGTCGTTCCTGTTCAGCCGCAAGGGCGTGGTCATCGTGCCCCAGGAGCAGGGCGTCTCCGAGGACGACGTACTGGCCGCGGTGCTCGACGCCGGCGCCGAAGAGGTCAACAACCTGGGCGAATCCTTCGAGGTCGTCTCCGAGGCAACCGACCTGATCGCCGTGCGCACCGCCCTGCGCCAAGCCGGTATCGACTACGACTCCGCCGACGCGAGCTTCCTGCCCTCGGCGAGCACCCCGCTGGATGCCGACACCGCCCGCAAGGTCTTCAAACTCATCGACGCCCTCGAGGATTGCGACGACGTCCAGAACGTCTACGCCAACTTCGAGGTCCCCGACGAGGTGCTCACCGAAGTAGGTTGATCGTCAATGCGCCGGCGCGCCCCGGTAGGGGTGTAGGGTTCGAACGTCTGTTTGGGTTAGGGGGTTTTGTGCGGGTGTTGGGGGTGGATCCGGGGCTCACCCGCTGCGGGCTGGGGGTAGTGGATGGAGGGCCTGGGCGGGCGGTCGCATGTGTGGCGGTCGATGTCGTGCGGACCCCACCTGATGTCGATCTGGGCGCGCGATTGATCGCGGTCGCCGACGTGGTGGAACGCTGGATCGCCGAACACCGTCCCGACGTGGTCGCGGTGGAGCGAGTCTTCAGCCAACACAACGTCCGCACCGCGATGGGCACCGCGCAGGTGGGTGGAGTGGTGGCGCTGATCGCAGCGAGACGGGAGCTGGCGGTCGTTTTTCACACCCCCAGCGAAGTCAAGGCCGCCGTCACCGGCTCTGGCCGGGCCGGCAAGGAACAGGTCACCACCATGATCACGCGATTGCTCGCGCTGCCCGCCAAGCCGCGGCCGGCCGACGCCGCCGATGCGCTGGCGCTGGCAATCTGTCACTTGTGGCGGGCTCCGATGACGCAACGGCTCGCGGTAGCCCAGGCCCGCTCAGCACAGTTGGCTCGCATTCACCGGACGCGGCTGGCCGTGGCGGCGCGGCAGGCGAAAGGAGCCCGATGATCGCCTCAGTGCGGGGACAGGTGATCTCCGTGGAGCTGGATCACGCCGTGGTGGAAGTGGGCGGTGTCGGGCTGGCGGTGCACGCGGTGCCGGCCACCCTGGCCACCTTGCGGCGTGGCGAGCAGGCCCAACTGGCCACGTCGCTGGTGGTGCGCGAGGACTCGCTGACGTTGTACGGCTTTGCCGACGCCGCGGCCCGGGAATTGTTCGTACTGCTGCAGACCGTCTCCGGGGTGGGACCCCGGCTCGCGCTGGCGATGCTGGCCGTGCTCGATCCGGAGACCTTGCGCACCGCACTGGCCGGCGGCGACCTGGCGGTGCTCACCCGGGTACCCGGTATCGGGCGCAAGGGCGCCGAACGGCTGATCCTGGAGCTGCGGGACAAGGTCGGCGTGCTCGCAGCCGGTACGGAGTCGGCGACCGGTGGCGGGGGCGCGATCCGGACCCAGGTGACCGATGCGCTGGTCGGACTCGGCTTCGCGGCCCGGCAGGCCGAGCAGGCCGTGGACGCCGTCCTGGCCGAGGCCGAGTCGCCACCTGCCCATACCTCCGACGTGCTCCGTAGCGCACTGACCCAGCTGGGACGAAAGCGGTGACTGACCAGCGACCGGTGTCGGCGGTGGTAGACCCGGCGGACGCGGAGCTGGAGACCACGTTGCGGCCCCGCCGGCTGCCTGAGTTCATCGGTCAGGCCCGCGTCCGCGAACAGCTGGAACTGGTCCTGGAGGGCGCGAGGCGGCGCGGCGCTGCGCCGGACCACGTGCTGCTGTCCGGGCCGCCCGGGTTGGGCAAGACAAGCCTCGCGATGATCATTGCAGCCGAACTGGGCAGCGCGATCCGGGTGACCTCGGGACCGGCGCTGGAGCGCGCCGGTGATCTCGCGGCGATGCTGTCCAACCTCGTCAAGGGTGACGTGCTGTTCATCGACGAGATCCACCGGGTGGCTCGGCCCGCCGAGGAGATGCTCTACCTGGCGATGGAGGACTTCCGGGTGGATGTTGTGGTCGGCAAGGGCCCGGGAGCTACCTCCATCCCACTGGAGATCGCCCCGTTCACCCTGGTCGGTGCCACCACCAGGTCCGGTGCCCTGACCAGCCCGCTACGGGACCGGTTCGGGTTCACCGCGCACATGGAGTTTTATGAACCGGCGGAGCTCGAACTGGTGCTGCACCGCTCGGCCGGCATCCTCGGGGTGGATTTGCGAGCCGATGGTGCTACCGAGATCGCTGCTCGGTCCCGCGGCACACCGCGGATCGCCAACCGGCTGCTTCGCCGGGTTAGGGATTATGCCGAGGTCCGCGCTGACGGCGCGATCACTCTTGAGGTGGCGCGCGCCGGGCTCGCGGTCTACGACGTCGACCAGCTCGGGTTGGACCGGCTGGATCGGGCTGTCCTCACGGCGCTGGTGCGTACCTTCGGCGGGGGGCCGGTCGGGGTGTCCACCATCGCTGTCGCGGTGGGGGAGGAGCCGGCCACGGTCGAGGAGGTGTGCGAACCCTTCCTGGTCCGAGCCGGCATGCTCGCCCGCACGCCGCGCGGGCGGGTGGCCACCGCCGCGGCGTGGCGGCACCTGCGGCTTGAGCCGCCCGCTGACGCGGCGGCTTTGGACCCCGGGCCGACGCTGTTCGATCCGTAGTCACGATGCCGTGGGTGCGCGGCGCGGCTATAAGCCGCCCAACCACAGGCCCACCCCGACGATGAGAATGCCGCCGAACACCACCTGGATGAGCGAGCTGCGTAGCGAAACGTCCAGGTACCGCTTCCGGATCGCGGCGATCATCCCGAGCTCCACAGCGACCACGATGGCTGCGAACACCAGCGCGATCGTGCGGTCGGGAATCAAGAAGGGCAAGGCGTGGAAAACACCACCGACGGTGGTCATCACCCCGGTGATCGATCCCCGGGTAATGGCCGAGCCTCGACCAGTCTGCCCGCCGTCGTCAGACAGCGCCTCGGACAGGCCCATGCTGATTCCGGCTCCTAGCGCGGTGGCCAGCCCTACCAGCAGCGCAGCATGTGAAGTGGACAGCAGCGCGACGGCGAAAATCGGTGCGAGCGTCGACAGCGTTCCGTCGATCAGCCCGACCAGGCCCGGCTGGACGTAACGAAGCACGAAGGCTCGCTCGTCCGAAGGGTCGAGCATTGTTTCCGAAGACCTGCTTACCGAAGACCTGCTTGCAGGGTCGAGCATCGTTCTTGCTTCGATACGGCCCAGCAGGGTGTCAGCGAAGCCAGTGCTCAGTGGTAGCGCCGGGCTGGGGGTAGCCATCTGGACTCGAAGCGGCGTCAAGGTGGCCGTTGCGCCGCCGGCGGCGCGCTCGGAGACCAGGGCATGGACTCCCGTCGAGTGGGTGTCCAGGGCGTGGGCGCTAGGTCGGTAACGAGGAGTGGAGTAGCGGTGCGACGGCAACGCGTCGTCCTTTCGTTGGCGGCCTGGGACGTCAGTGGCGTGGAACTTCGGTGGGTGGCATTTCACCCGGGACTGCGGGCGCAACCCTAAGGAATCGAGTCCTACCTCTCGGGAAGCTGAGAGTTCTGGTTGCGGCACAGCGCCCACAGGTCGGCATCGGGCGATGAGAGACGAACCGATAGGCCCATCAGCGGTGGCCCTTGGGCCATTCGGCCCATCCATCGCTCAGCATGTCGCCGGGTCCGACCGCCGGTCGCGTGACCTGGCACACTCGGTGCAGCAACGCCGATGGTGATCGGAGAACCATGGACCCCCTGTTCCTGCCGTTGCTGTTGATCCTCATACTCGCGGTGCCACTGATCCTGAATACTCGCCGGCAGAAGCGGGCGCTGGCCGAAGCGCAGCGGTTGCAGAGCTCGCTGACCAACGGTGACCGGGTGGTGACTACCTCCGGCCTGTATGCGATCGTCGTCGATAGTACGGACGAGTCGACGGTCGACTTGGAGATCGCTCCGGGAGTACGCACCACATGGTTGCGAGCGGCGATCCGGGAGAGGGTCACTGACGGCAACCCCAGCGCGCCGCTGGCGTCCCCCGGCGACGGTAGCGCTCGAACCGACGGCTCCTGACTGAACTGGTGCTGGGCCGCTACGCTCTCGCATCTCAGCCCCATCGACATCCCAGCACCAGATCCCGGCCCCACTCAACGGGCCAGTCGCGGTGCTGGCACAGTAGGGCACCTCGCCGGTGCCGGCACCCGGCGCAGTGCGTCGTGAATGAGGAGAACCACCCACCGTGGCACCACCGGCCGGGCGCTTCCGCCCCTGGCGTAACCTGGCGATCTTCGCTGGGATCGTTGCCCTGCTGTACGCACTGGTGTTTCTCACTGGTGGCGGGCGTCCCAGTCCCAAGCTGGGCATCGACCTGCAAGGCGGTACCCGGGTGACCCTCACTGCGCGGACCGTTGACGGCCGGCCACCCTCGCGTGAGTCCCTCGACCAGGCTCGGCAGATCATCGAGCAACGGGTCAACGGGATCGGTGTCAGCGGGGCCGAAGTGGTGCTCGACGGCGTCAATTTGATCATCACGGTGCCCGGTGAGAACGGTGACCAGGCCCGGACCCTCGGGCAGACCGCCAAGCTCTATTTCCGCCCGGTGATCGCCGAGGAGCCGGCTGGGACGCCCGCGCCGGCGCCCGGTGGTAAGTCCGCGGGTGGTAACGGCACTACCGGGTCGCCCGGCTCGCCGGCACCGAGTCCGTCACCGGGTGCACCGGCGCCCGTGGCGCCCCAACAGGTGCAACAACCGCCACCGGTTGAGCCGACGCCTAGCCCGACGCCGACACCCGGGGCGCCGCCGGTCGGCAATGTGCCAGCGGATTCCGCCAGTCCCGAGGTCGCCGAGCAGATCCGGCAGGTCAGGGCAAAGCTGCAAAGTCAGGACCCGGCGGTGCAGCAACAGGCGCTGGCCACTCTGAACTGCGTTGGTCCCAACCCGCTGCGCGGCAACGACGACCCGAATCTCCCGTTGGTGACCTGCGATCAGCACGGCACCGCCAAGTACCTGCTGGGCCCAGCGTTCCTGTCTGGCGAGCAGATCGCCAACGCGTCGTCGGGACCGAGGTCGGACGGCCCGGGCTACGAGGTGCGGCTGAACCTCAAGACCCAGGGCGAGGATGTCTGGGGCCAGTACACCGCCGCCAACATCGGCAAGCAGGCTGCGTTCGTGCTGGACACCGAAGTGGTGTCGGCACCGCAGATTACCGCGGCGATCTCGCCCGGTGAGCAGACCAGGATCACCGGCAGCTTCACCCAGGCCGAGGCCAAAAACCTGGCCGACGTGCTGAAGTACGGTTCGCTGCCGCTGTCGTTCCAGTCTTCGGAATCCGAGACGGTCTCGGCCACCCTAGGCCTGTCCTCGTTGCGGGCAGGTTTGCTCGCCGGGGCGCTCGGGCTGGTCGTGGTGTTCGTCTACTGCCTGTTCTACTACCGGGCGCTCGGCGTGTTGACGATCTTGTCGTTGGCATTGTCGGGAATCATCGTCTACGCCGTGCTGGTGCTGCTGGGGCGATGGATCGGGTTCACGCTCGATCTGGCTGGTGTGGCCGGGTTCATCGTCGCGATCGGTATCACCGCGGATTCCTTCGTCATCTTCTTCGAACGCCTCAAGGATGAGGTCCGAGACGGCAGGACATTCCGTTCCGCGGTACCTCGGGCCTGGATCCGGGCGCGCCGCACCATCCTGACGGCCGACGCGGTGAGCTTCCTTGCCGCCGCGGTGCTCTACATTCTGGCAGTCGGGCAGGTGAAGGGCTTCGCCTTCACCCTCGGCATGTCAACAGTGCTCGACTTGGTGGTGGTCTTCCTCGCCACGCACCCGCTGGTGGCGATGGCATCCCAGTCCCCGCTGCTGTCGCAGCCGGGGCTGTCCGGCCTCGGGGCCGCGCAGCGAGCCGGGGCCGCCAGCCGATCGGAGCTGGCGGCAGCTGGGAAGGGATCCTGATGGCGGGCACGCTGGGGCGCCTGTACACCGGAACCGGCGCGTTCGACGTCGTCGGGCGCCGGCGGATCTGGTACTCGGTATCCGGACTGCTCGTCGTGGTCTGCCTGGCGTCAATGCTGCTTCGTGGGTTCAACCTCGGGATCGACTTCGAAGGCGGTACCCGGGTCCAACTGCCGGCTCAGGGAGCACGTGGCGTCATCACCAGCCAGCAGGCTGAGCGGGTGTTCACCGAGACCGTGGGCCACCCTCCGGAGTCGGTCCAAACTGTCGGTACCGGCTCCGCGGCGAGCATCTTGATCCGTTCTGCTGCGCTGGGCACCCGCGAATCGTTCATCTTGAAGCGAGCACTGTTCGATCAGCTGCAACCGCTCGGCAAGAACGGGCGTCCCAGTGAGCAGGCGATCAGCGACAGCGCGGTGAGTGCAACGTGGGGCGGCGAGATCAGCCGGCAGGCGCTGATCGCCCTGATCGTGTTCCTCGCCTTGGTCAGCGTCTTTCTGGCGATCTATTTCGAACCGCGGATGGCGCTGGCGGCGCTGATCGCCGTGGTGCACGACGTGCTGGTGACCGCGGGGATCTACTCGCTGGTCGGTTTCGAGGTGACACCGGCATCCGTCATCGGCTTGCTCACGATTCTCGGCTTCTCGCTCTACGACACCGTCGTCGTGTTCGACAAGGTCCAGGAAAACACCCGTGGGCTGCTCGGATTGACCCGACGAACCTATGCTGAGGCTGCCAACCTCGCGATCAACCAGACCCTGATGCGGTCGATCAACACCTCCTTGATCGCGGTACTGCCGGTGCTCAGCTTGCTGGTGATCGGCGTCGGCCTGCTGGGTGTCGGAACTCTCAAAGACCTTGCTCTGGTGCAGATGGTCGGCATCGTGGCCGGAACCATGTCGTCGATCCTGCTGGCGGCGCCGTTGGTGGTTGACTTCACCATGACCCGACCCGCCTACCGGCAGCAAGCCGAGCGAGTGGCCCAGCGCCGGGAGAAGCTGGCCCGCAAGGCTGCACCGGCGGTGGCCGGGGAGGGCAGCGCCGAGGGCGAGACGGCCGATCAACAGCAGGGTGGCTCGACAACCTCGCCGGCCACGCCCACCAAAGGTGGTAAGAGCGCCCCCGCTGGTCGGCGGCGCGGGCAGCCTGCCAGTAAGAACAACCGACCCTCGGGTAAGGCCGGCCGGTCCTCGAGCCGCTAACGCGCACCATTCGCGCCACTACGCTCCGTGGTTAATATTGCGGAGCGTAATGAAGGTTGGACGAGACGCTACGGTTTTCCGCGAGCTCCATCACCTATGTGGTGCCTTGTCCCACTGAGTCCTTGCCTCAAAGCCCATTTAGTAGAACGCTCAGTAGTCAGGTGCCGAACGTCGCTCCTCGGAGTGACGACATGGGGGCGGCACCGTGCGGGGTGACCAGGGAGGTCTGGTATGGCGGGGTGGTCCGTTCCGGGCGTGGTGCATCTCCGGCAGGTACGAGAAGACTCCGTGGGCCGGCGCGTCGTCGCCCGTCACCGCATCACCCGCAAATCTCTCGCGATCACCTACCTCTCGCCGGAATTGTTCGCCGACCCGGAGTTCCGCGCCCGGTTCGCCAGCGAGTGCGCGCAGTTGACGCGAGTTCGCCAAGCCGAAGTCGCTCGCGTCTACCGCTACCTGGACTGCGACGACGGCGCAGCCGTCATCGGCGAGCACCTCAACGGCAGCACGCTGCGGTCCCTGCTGCTGGTCCAGGGCGCAGTCGGCCCCGAGGCGGCGCTGGTGGTTCTCAAGGACGTGCTGCGGGCATTGGCGGCATGTCACCAGGCAGGTCTGGCGCACGGTGACGTCACGCCAGATGACGTGATCCTCACCTCTGCCGGCCGGGTGCGGCTGACCGGCTTCGGGCTCTGGACAGCCGACGGTCGACAGCAGTTGGCTCGGTCCACGCCGTTCTACCTGGCGCCCGAGCAGTGGAGGGATCCTGCGGTAAGCCGCCCGAGCGGCGACGTGTACGCCGCCACCGTAACGTTCTTCGAGTGCCTGGTCGGCGCGCCGCCGTTCTATGCCGATGATGCAGCGCAGCTGTCAGCCAAGCACCAGGCCAGCCCGGTCCCGGTCGAGGTGATCCCGGCAGCGGTGCGCGAATTGGTGGTGGCCGGCCTTGCCAAAGAGCCAGGCAGCCGACCCGACGCGGGCAGCTTGCTCGCCGCCGTCGGTGATGTGGCCGCCCGGGAGGTAGGGCCCGGCTGGGAACGACGGGGACGCCGGGAACTGGCTGCGCAGCTAGCCCCTCGCTCGGCGCTCGTTGACATCGCCGCCTTGAGCCGGCAAATCCGTGGTGTCGGCCGGGTGAGCTACCGCAGGCCCGTTCGGCTCGCGGCGGTGATGGGCGGTGCGTTGGCGCTGGCCGCCGGCTTGTCCAGCCCGCCGTTGGCGGTCATTCCGGGTATCAATATCTTCGGCCCGGGCGGCAGGCCGCCGGTGCTGGCCTTCCCTGAACCCGATCGTGGCCCGGTAGCGATGCGTGTGGTGACCAACGGCCGCCTCGCAGACCGTGCCCAGACACCGGTTGCCAAGGTCGGGACAGCCGGACCGGTCGCCGGCGCCCGACCGCCGGCATCGTCAATTGCTGAGGACAACGTGCGGGCCGGCCATGCGCATCCCGAAGCGCTCCCTCAGCGCGCCGCCCAGCCGGAAGGCGCCGCTGGGTCTGCAACATCGGACCAGTCCACTCGGGCGTGCACCGGGCAGTTGGCGGACGATAGCAACCCCTGCACCGTGCAGCAGGAACAACCGACGCCGGGCTCCACCGGATCACCATCCGATCCGTCCGAGGTATCGATCCCGGTGGCATTGCCGGTCCCGCTGCTGCCGAACGTCCAGCCGGTTCAGCTGCCCGTTCCGGTTCAGTTGCCTGCGGCGGTCCAGGACCTCAGATCCAGTTCCATCCCCGACAAGACCGGCGCCGAGAAAGACTTCCACACCGCAAAGAGCTTCTCATCCCAGATGGACTCTCGGGTGCCGAGAAAAATGACGGTGAGGGCTAAACGGTCAGACGACGGCAGCAATTCATTCGGACCGCCGAGAACCCTCTCTCAGAAAGGCTTCGGTGGTTTCTCCGGCTCAGGTAAGATGGGAAACAGGTAGATCCAGTCGAACGTGGACGACCTGAAGACATTACTCCTGCCGCTGATTCGTGAGGTTGCGGACTTCCCGCAATCCGGAGTGCTTTTTCGCGATCTTGCCCCGGTATTCGCCGATGCGGCGGCGTTCCGTGCAGTGGTGGACGGCTTGATCGTTCCCGGCCAGCAGGTCGATGTCGTGATCGGTGTGGAGGCCCGCGGCTTCCTGCTCGGTGCCCCGGTGGCCTACGCGCTCGGCGCCGGCGTGGTCGGGGTCCGTAAACCCGGCAAATTGCCGGTTGTCGCCGACCGGGAAAGCTACGCCTTGGAGTACGGTGTCGCGTCACTGGAACTGGCCGACGGCGTTCTCCAGCGCGACCAGCGGGCCTTGGTGGTCGACGACGTCTTGGCCACCGGGGGTACGGTTGCTGCGACGTGTGCGTTGGTCGAGCGGGCCGGAGCCACGGTCAGCAGCGTTGCGGTCCTGCTGGAGATCGCTTCGCTGCGGGGCCGCGATCGGCTCTCGGGTCGACAGGTGCGCGCCTTGGTCACAGTCTGATGCGATCCGGTTCGGCGAACCGTGCGAGGCGGGGCGGGGATGCGGGGGGATCTGATCAGTTAACGCGGGCGGTATCCTGCAGGTCTGCCTAAAGAACCGATTGTCACCAGGTGGCGGGAGAGTGCGGTGTGAGCCAGGACCTGCAGCGCGTCGAGGCGCCGCTGGTCGGCTCGGAGCCAGCCACGGTTGGGCAGCGGCAGCCTTCGAAGACCCGGCGGGTTCGAGCCCGGCTGGCGCGGCGAATCACGGCGCGCCCCGGCCCGGTCAGACAGGTGCTCGAACCGCTGGCCGCGGTGCACCGGGAGTTGCATCCCAAGGCCGATCTGGCACTGCTGCAGCGCGCTTATGACGTCGCCGAGGAGAAACACGCCGACCAGAAGCGCAAGTCCGGCGATCCCTACATCACTCACCCATTAGCGGTGTCGACGATCCTCGCCGAGTTGGGAATGGATACCACCACACTGGTGGCCGCGCTGCTGCACGACACCGTGGAGGACACCGACTACTCGCTGGGCCGCCTGGCTGAGGAGTTCGGCGCGGTGGTCGCGCACCTCGTCGACGGCGTCACCAAGCTGGACAAGGTCAAGCTGGGCGCCGCTGCCGAGGCCGAGACCATCCGCAAAATGGTCATCGCGATGGCCAGGGACCCGCGCGTGCTGGTGATCAAATTGGCCGACCGGCTGCACAACATGCGCACCATGCGCTTTCTGCCGCCGGAGCAGCAGGCCCGCAAGGCCAGGGAGACTCTCGAGGTTTTCGCGCCACTGGCCCACCGGCTGGGCATGGCCACCATCAAGTGGGAGTTGGAGGACTTGTCCTTCGCGATCCTGCATCCGAAGAAATACGACGAAATCGTTCGGCTGGTGGCCAATCGCGCCCCATCCCGAGACACCTACCTGCGGACCGTGATCGATGAGGTGGCCGCGCAATTGGCTGGGGCGCGGATCACCGCGACCGTCGAGGGCCGGCCCAAGCACTATTACTCGATTTATCAGAAGATGATCGTCCGGGGCCGTGATTTCGACGATATTCACGACCTGGTCGGGGTGCGGATCATGGTCGAGGACGTCCGTGACTGCTACGCCGCAATCGGTGTGGTCCACTCGGTGTGGCAGCCGATGCCCGGCCGGTTCAAGGACTATGTCGCGCAACCCCGGTTCGGTGTCTACCAATCCCTGCACACCACGGTGATCGGTCCGGACGGCAAACCGCTTGAGGTGCAGATCCGCACCCGCGGTATGCATCGCACCGCCGAGTACGGAATCGCCGCGCACTGGCGGTACAAGGAGACCCGCGGTACCCACCACGGCGTCACTAACGGAACCATCGACGTCGACGAGATGGCCTGGATGCGCCAGTTGCTGGACTGGCAGCGGGAAGCCGCCGACCCCAGCGAATTCCTCGAGTCGCTGCGCTTCGACCTGGCCACCCGCGAGATCTTCGTGTTCACCCCCAAGGGCGAGGTCATCACGCTTCCTACGGGGTCGACTCCAGTCGATTTTGCGTACGCGGTGCACACCGAGGTGGGTAACCGTTGCATCGGCTCGCGGGTCAACGGCCAGCTCGTGGCGCTGGAGCGCAAGCTGGAAAACGGCGAGGTCGTCGAGATCTTCACCTCGAAGGCCGAAGGTGCCGGCCCCAGCCAGGACTGGCTGTCCTTCGTCGCCTCCCCCCGAGCCCGGGCCAAGATCCGGCAGTGGTTCGCCAAGGAGCGCCGTGAGGAGGCCATCGAGGCGGGCAAGAACGCCATCGCCAAGGAACTGCGCCGGGTTGGGTTGCCGGTGCAGCGGTTGGTGTCCGCCGAGTCGATGGTCGCGGTCTCCCGAGAGCTGCGTTATCCCGACGTCAGCGCGCTCTATGCGGCGGTCGGCGAGCACCATGCCTCGCCTCGCCACGTGGTGCAACGCCTCGTTGCGTTGCTCGGTGGCGAGGAGGGCGCCGACGATGTGCTGGCCGAGCGGGCCACGCCGTCTACCGTCCAGCGCCGCCGACCCTCCGGTGACTCCGGCGTGCGGGTGCGCGGCGGCGCCGACGTCTACGCCAAGCTGGCCCGGTGCTGCACACCGGTGCCGGGTGACGAGATCCTCGGTTTCGTCACCCGCGGAAGCGGGGTCAGCGTGCACCGCACCGACTGCACCAACGCCGAGTCGCTGCGGGCACAGCCCGATCGATTGGTCGACGTGGAGTGGGCGCCGTCGTCGTCGTCGGTGTTCCTGGTGGGCATCCAGGTCGAGGCGCTGGATCGGCACCGGCTGCTGTCCGATGTCACCAAGGTGCTGGCGGACGGGCGGGTCAACATCCTGTCCGCGTCGGTCACGACTACCCGGGATCGGGTGGCGGTGAGTCGCTTCTCCTTCGAGATGGGTGATCCCAAACATCTGGGACACGTGCTGCGTGCGGTGCGCAACATCGAAGGCGTCTACGACGTCTACCGCGTCACCTCATCCAACTGAGGCATGAGGTGTCCCCGATCAGGCGGCCGGGGCCTCGATAGCGGTGATGGTGACCGGCTGGTTCGGCTTACCGCCACCCGGAGACGGTTCCAGTGACCCGTCGTCGCCCGCCTTGGCGATCTGGTCGAGGACCTTGAGGCCCGCCGGGGAGATCACGGCGAACACGGTGTACTGGGGCGGAAGCTCGGTTTGACCGTAGATCAAGAAGAACTGGCTGCCACCGCTGTTGGGTTCGCCGGTGTTGGCCATCGCCACGTAGCCGCGCCCGTAGGTCAGCTCCGGGTATACCTCGTCGGGGATGGTGTATCCCGGGCCACCGGTTCCCACGCCGGTCGGATCACCGCACTGCAGGACGTGCAGCGTCGGGTTGGTGACCAGCCGGTGGCACGGGCTGTTGGCGTAGTAGCCCTGCTTGGCCAGGCTGAGGAAGCTGTTGACGGTGCACGGGGCCAGTGCCCGGTCGAGGGTCAGGCCGATCGGGCCGGCTGAGGTCTGCATAGTCGCCGCCACGGTGCCCTTGGCATCGGTGTCGCCGGCCAGTGGTGGCTTCACCGGCCTGGCCGCCGGCTGCTGCGTTGCCGGGTACTGGCAGTCGACGAAGGCAGGCAGCGGCTTGGGTCGGATGGGTGCAGCCGCCGGCTTGCTGTCCGGACGCAAAGTGTCGGTCTTGGACTGGGCGGCGTGCGGCTTCGCGGGGGCGTCGGCGCGGTCATGGCTGGGCAGCAACTTGACCAGCACCACAATGCCGAGCACCAGCACCACTGCGATCATGCTCCCCGCCACGGCGTTTCGGCGGCGCGACTTGGTCCGCTGCGCTCGGTTGGCGAGCTGGCGATCCAGTTTGCGCTTCGCCGCCTCGCGGCGCTGTTCGTTCGTGGGCACCCGGGACTCCTGTTGCTCGGTAACCAATCGCCGGGCAGTCTAAGCGGCCGGTCAGTGAACCGGACGTCAGCCTCAGCCGAACTCGGCGACAGGACGGAGGTGGCGAGCGGGAATTCGGCGTGGCGACCCTGGGAGGACTGTCGGAGCCGACCTGCTTAGGGTGGACCTGTGCTCGTCGCAGGCTTTCCCGCTGGTTCCTTTCAAGCGAACTGCTTCGTGCTCGCCGCCGATGCCGGTGGGCCGTGCGTGGTAGTCGATCCGGGACAGGATTCCGAGCAGCCGCTCGACCAACTGCTGCGCCAGCACCGGCTGGATCCGGTAGCGGTGCTGCTCACGCACGGGCATTTCGATCACATCTTCGCGGTGACCCCGGTCTGTGACGGCAATGACATCCCGGCTTGGATCCACCCGGAGGATCGGGTCCTGCTGTCCGACCCGATGCGTGCGTTGTCGGTCGATGCGCGGCAGTTCTTCGGTGGCCGGGTTCAGCTGCGTGAGCCGCGCGCGGTGCGCACCCTGGACGACGGCATGGTTCTGGAGTTGGCCGGGCTGAGCTTCACCGTGGACCACACTCCGGGTCACACCCGCGGCTCGGTGACCTTCCGGTCGGTGACCGGTGACGGTCAGGGCCTGCTGGTGTCCGGAGACACCGTATTCGCCGGCTCGATCGGACGCACCGATCTACCCGGGGGCGACCATCAGCAGATGCTCGCCTCGCTCCGGGACAAGATCCTGGTGCTCGACGACTCGACCACAGTGCTGCCCGGCCACGGTCCGACGACCACCATCGGCCGGGAACGAGCCACCAACCCCTTCCTCCAAGGCCTGGCCGCCCCTGGCCGCCCCCGGGGTCTGTAACCCTTCAAGGGCTACCGACCCCTCCCCGGGCCGTCGCCAACGACCACCAACGTGGCTTGTGGCATGTCGACTCGAAGTCGTGGCCGACCTTCTGGTCAGGCCGTGCGAAGCTGACGCTGTTGCCTAATTGACTGGCGCGCCGTGAACTCGACAGGACCGACATCCCAAGGCCTGGCCAGGTCGGTAGCGTCGAGTTCACGGCGCAATGCGGTCCAAGCGGGTGGCACATCGCCGGTGCCGGGTCCCATTCACTACTCGGCGGGCTCGATGTCGTCGTGGCGGGCGACCAGCGCGGCAATAACTGTGGTGATCGGGACGGCCGCGACCAGACCGATGCTGCCGACCAGGGTGCGAACCACCTCCTGAGCGATGTCCTGGGTGGTGACCATGGTGCCGAAACCCTGCCCGGACAGCGAGAAGATCAACAGGATCGGCAAGGCGGCGCCGGTGTAAGCCAGCGCCAAGGTGTTGACCGCTGAGGAGATGTGGTCCCGGCCGATCCGCAACGCGGAGGTGTAGAGCGCCCGGATACCGAGTTCGGGATTGGCCCGGCGCAGCTCCCAAACCGCGCTGGTCTGGGTGACCGTGACATCGTCGAGCACCCCGAGGGCACCGATCACCATCCCCGCCAGCAGCAATCCCCGGGCGTCGATCCCGTGGCCGAGGACCCCGATGAGCTTGGCGGTGTCGTCGTCCAGCCCGGTCAGCCGGGTCGCCGCGGAGAAGGCGGTACCCAGCACGCCGATCAACGCAAGGCTCAACACGGTGCCCAGCACTGCACTGGAAGTCTGCGCGGAGAATCCGTGGGTGAGGTACAGCACGCCGAACATGATCACGCCGGCGGCCAGCACCCCGACAACCACCGGGCTCGCGCCAGTGAGGATCGCCGGAAACAGGTAGACCGCCAAGACGAGGAAACTCAGGCCCAGCGCAAGCAGCGAAGCGAGGCCCCTCCACCGGCCGAGCAGCAGCACCGCGGCGGCGAACAGCGCCACCAACCAGAGCATCGAGCCACCTCGCTGAAAATCCTGGATCTGGTACGACTCCGCCTCGGAGGGATTTCCGCCGGTGTAGGCCAGCACGATGTCGTCGCCGGCGGTGAAATGCGGCGTGCTCGGTTCGTCGGGTAGCACCTGCTGGATCATCACGCCGGGGGAGTCGCCGTCGGTGAGCAAGACGTTGAGCGAGATGCACTCCTTGGGCTGACCGGCGCCGGCGGCGCCGCTGGTGCACGGGGCGGAGGTGGCGGCGAGTACCTGGCCCTGCACCGGCCGCTGCCCGAACCCGACATCGACCTTACTGCGGGGCGGGTCACCCGGCCAGGTCAGCCACAGGCCGATCAGGATGGCCAACCCGACCGGTATGAGTGCCGCCGCCAGCAACATGCGGACCCGGCGCGACGCGGCAAGCGCCGGTCCATGCCCGTGTCCATGCCCGTGTCCATGCCCGTGTCCATGCCCGTGTCCATGGCCAAGAAACGCCACGGCGGCTGGCTCCCCGGTCCCGCGATGACGGTGCCGTCCGGTCCTGTTGTCCAGTGCACTCATCGGCTGGCACGCCTCCTGGCGGATCGAACATGCGTTCGATATGGTGGGCCGGTGCGATGGGACAACCTGACGCTGTCCGACGGCTCCGCCCAGGATGCGTTGTTCGGGGCGGGCGACGTCATCACGCGCACCTTCGATACCCCGGAGTTCCGCGGGATGATGTTCTACGAGGTGCGAGCCCGTTCGGTCGTCAACAAGGTACCCGGCGGCTCCCGGATGCCCTTCGAGTGGACCGTCAACCCCTACCGGGGCTGCAGCCATGCATGTGTTTACTGCTTTGCGCGACGTACGCACGAGTACCTCGATCTTGACGCCGGAATCGATTTCGACTCCAAGATCGTGGTCAAGGTCAACGCTCCGGAGCTGGTGCGCAAGGAACTCACGTCGCCGCGTTGGGTTGGAGATCACATCGCGATGGGGACCAATGTCGATCCCTACCAGCGCGTCGAGGGACGCTACCGCTTGATGCCCGGCATTCTTGAGGCACTCCGCGATGTACGGAACCCGTTTTCGATCCTCACCAAGGGCACCCTGGTGTTGCGTGATCTCGATCTGCTCCGGGAGGCTGCGGAAGTCACCGATGTCTCGGTCAACGTCTCGGTGGGCTGCTTCGATCAAACGCTGTGGCGGCAGGTCGAACCCGGCACGCCGGCGCCGCGCGCCCGGCTCGGGGTGTGTCGGGCCCTCACCGATGCAGGCATCGGGTGCGGAGTGCTGATGGCGCCGATCCTGCCGTACCTCAGCGACTCGCCCAGCCGGCTGGAGACGACGGTGCGCGCTATCGCCGAGGCCGGCGCTCGCCGCGTCACCCCGATCGTGCTCCACCTTCGCCCGGGCGCTCGGGAATGGTATCTCTCTTGGTTGGAGCGCGAGCATCCAGAGTTGGTGACTCGATATCACGAGTTGTACGGGCGTGGCGCGTACGCGCCCAAGGCCTACCAGCGAAGCGTCTGCGACCAGGTAGCCGAGCTGGCTCGGCGTTACGGTGTCGGAAATCCGACGCCGGGTCAGGCGCGTCGGCGGCCGGTCCGACGCACCGCGGTGCGGGCAGGGCCCCTGCCGGGTAGTGCCTCGGCTAGGTTTTCACATGATCGGACCAGTGCGGAGGCAGAGCAGCTCACCTTGCTGTGATGAGGGGGCGCGACGGGCGGCGGTGTTGCGCCGCGGCTAGCCTCAGCAGGGTTGAAGTCCGTCGCAGAAGATCGAGGAGTCCCACTCCGTGATGCGTACCCACCCTGCCGGCACGTTGCGCACCGCGCACGCAGGGCAGATCGTCACCCTCGCCGGCTGGGTTGCCCGGCGCCGCGACCACGGTGGAGTGATCTTCATCGATCTGCGGGATTCCTCCGGAGTGACGCAGGTGGTGTTCCGCGAGGGCGACATGGCGCAACGGGCCCACCGGCTGCGCGCTGAATTCTGTCTCCAGGTCACCGGCATCGTGGCGGTCCGCCCTGAAGGCAATGAGAACCCGGACATTCCCACCGGTGCTATCGAGGTCACTGCCGAGGAACTGACGGTGCTCAGCGAATCGGCGCCGTTGCCGTTTCCGCTTGACGAGCACCTGGAAGTCGGCGAGGAGATACGGCTGCGGCACCGCTACCTCGATCTGCGCCGTCCCAGCCAGGCAGCGGCGTTGCGGCTGCGCAGCGAGGCCAATCGGATCGCTCGCACTGTGCTGCACGAGGAGCGTTTCGTCGAGGTGGAGACTCCGACCCTGACCCGCTCCACCCCGGAGGGCGCGCGCGACTTCCTGGTTCCGGCGCGGCTCCAACCCGGCTGCTGGTACGCGCTGCCGCAATCGCCGCAGCTGTTCAAGCAGCTGCTCATGGTCGCCGGCACCGAACGCTACTACCAGATCGCTCGCTGTTACCGGGACGAGGATTTCCGGGCCGACCGGCAACCCGAGTTCACCCAGCTCGACATCGAGATGAGCTTCGTCGAGCAGGACGACGTGATCTCGCTGGGGGAGAAGGTGATCGCCGCCCTGTGGTCGGAGCTGGCCGGCTACCAGATCGAGGTGCCCATCAGCCGGCTGAGTTACCTCGATGCGATGGCGCGCTACGGAACCGATAAACCCGACCTGCGCTTCGGGCTCGAACTCACCGAGCTCACCAGCTACTTCCTGGACACCCCGTTCCGCGTTTTCCAAGCGCCCTACGTGGGCGCCGTCGTCATGCCGGGTGGGGCAGCGCAGTCACGCCGGCAGCTCGATGCCTGGCAGGAGTGGGCGAAGCAACGTGGCCACCGTGGACTGGCCTATGTGCTGATCGGTACGGAAGGTGAGCTGTCCGGCCCGGTAGCTCGCAATCTCGCCGAACATGAGCGGGAGGGCCTGGCCAAGGCAGTCGGGGCCAACCCCGGCGACTGCGTGTTCTTCGCCGCCGGCGATGCCGCCCAGGCCCGTGCTCTCCTGGCCGCCGCCCGGGTGGAGATCGGCCGGCGATGCGGCCTGATCGACGAATCGGCCTGGTCGTTCATCTGGGTGGTCGACGCACCGATGTTCGAGCCGGTCGAGGGCAGTGGGGATGTCGCGATGGGACACAGCAGCTGGACTGCGGTGCATCACCCGTTCACCGCACCGCCCCCAGAGTGGATCGACCGGTTCGAAACCGACCCCGGATCCGCGTTGGCCTACGCCTACGACTTGGTCTGTAACGGCAACGAGATCGGCGGGGGTTCGATCCGTATTCACCAGGCCGAGGTGCAGCAGCGGGTGTTCCGGGTGCTGGGGATCTCTGACGATGAGGCACGGGAGAAGTTCGGATTCCTGCTCGAGGCGTTCCGCTACGGGCCGCCGCCGCACGGCGGGATCGCTTTCGGGTGGGACCGGATCTGCATGCTGCTCGCCGGGGCCGATTCACTGCGCGACGTGATCGCGTTCCCGAAATCCGGCGGCGGTCTGGACCCGCTCACCGGCGCACCGGCCCCGATCACTGCCGAGCAGCGTGCCGAGGCCGGGGTGGACGCGAAGCCCGCCGCGAAGGGCTAGCACGTGCTGCACCTGCGTATCACCTGCCCGGCGGAGGTGACCGGCGCGGTGCTCGCCACATTGCGCAACGATTCCGGCACGGTTCATGTGACCGTCCTGCGCGGTGCCGCGGTTGATCCACCGGGTGATCTGGTGCAGGCCGATGTGGTCCGGGAGGCCGCCGACGGGGTGCTAGCCGACCTGTGTGCACTCGGTATCGACCATGTCGGCGGGGTCACTCTCGAAGCGCTGGACACCGTGCTCTCCGATGCCGCGGACGCTGCCGCGGTCGCCGCACCCGGCGATCCCGCCGATGCGGTGGTGTGGGACGAGCTCATCGCGCGCACCGGGGATGATTCCCAGTTGACGGTGACCTTCCTGGCCTTTCTCACCCTGGCCTGCCTCATCGCAGTCGTCGGGGTGGTCACCGATTCCCCGATCACCGTGGTGGGTGCCATGGTCGTCGGCCCGGAGTTCGCACCGCTGGCGGCGCTTGCGGTCGGGCTCGTGCTGCGTCGGGGAGATCTGATCCGCCGGGCAGCGCTGGCGTTGGGGGTGGGCTTCCCGCTCGCCATGGTCATCGCGGCGGGGGGCGCGATGCTGGGGGAGTGGACCGGGCTGATCGATGTGGGCGTCGTCGGCTCACTCAAGCAGGTGGACTTCATCTACCAGGTGGGGCCATTTTCCCTGATTCTTGCACTGCTCGCGGGCGCCGCCGGGATGCTCAGCCTCACGTCGGCGCGCTCGGCCGTGCTCATCGGGGTGTTCATCTCGGTGACCACGGTGCCCGCGGCGGCGTTCGCGGTCGTCGCGTTGACCACTGGTGCCTGGCGCACGGCGCTGGAGTCCACGCTGCAGCTGCTGGTGAACCTGGTCGGCATCACGTTCGCCGGGATCCTGGTGTTGATGCTGCGTACCCGGCGTGATGGCGGTAATCTGCGCCGCCCGCTGGTCCAGAGCTGAGCTGACCCGCGCCGCCGAGCTGGTGCTGCGGGACGTGATCGGTCGGTCCGCGGCGGTACCGTCGCGGTGTGTCCGGTAACCGGTCGAGCAAAGATCTGGATGAGGCCCTCTTCGACGGCGGCCTGTTCGCTGCCCGTGCAGAGCAGCTCGCCGGGCAGCGGCTGTCTGCCTCGGCGCCGCTCGCGGTCCGGATGCGGCCGATCACGCTGGACGAAGTCGTCGGGCAGGACCACTTGCTGGCGCCTGGTAGCCCGCTGCGCAGGTTGGTCGAAGGCGGCGCGGCCGCGTCGGTGATTCTGTACGGTCCGCCGGGTACCGGCAAGACCACGCTGGCACGGCTGGTCTCGCAGGTGACCGGCAGGTGTTTCGAGGCGTTGTCGGCGCTGTCGGCCGGGGTCAAGGAGGTCCGCGCGGTGATCGACGCCGCCCGTCGCCGCCTGGGCCGTGAAGGCGGGGACGCCACCGTGCTGTTCATCGATGAGGTGCATCGTTTTTCCCGCACCCAGCAGGACGCGCTGCTCGGCGCGGTCGAGGACCGGGTCATCCTGCTGATCGCCGCGACCACCGAGAACCCGTTCTTCTCTGTGGTGTCACCGCTGCTGTCCCGATCGCTGGTGCTGCAGCTGCACCCGTTGTCCGATGACGACGTGCGCCAGTTGATCCGGCGAGCGTTGGCCGATCCCCGCGGTTTCGGCGGGTCGATCACCCTGGAACCCGCCGCGGAAGACCATCTCGTCCGGCTGGCCGCCGGGGACGCCCGGCGGGCGCTGACCGCGCTGGAGACCGCCGCCGAGGCTGTGACGTCAACAGGAACCCCGGCGGGCGGCGCGGTGGTGAACTTGGCCTGCGTCGAGTCCGTGGTGGACCGGGCCGCGGTGCGCTACGACCGGGCGGGAGATCAGCACTATGACGTGATGAGCGCGTTCATCAAGGCCATCCGCGGGTCCGATGTGGACGCGGCATTGCACTATCTGGCGCGGATGGTGGAGGCCGGTGAGGATCCGCGGTTCATCGCCCGCCGGCTGGTGGTGCACGCCAGCGAGGACATCGGGATGGCCGACCCGACGGCGCTGCACACGGCGGTCGCCGCCGCCCATGCGGTGCAGTTCATCGGGATGCCCGAAGGTCGCTTGGCACTGGCCCAGGCCACTGTGCACCTGGCCACCGCACCCAAATCCAATGCAGTGATCACCGCGATCGACGCTGCACTGGCCGACGTCCGGGCCGGCGCGACCGGGCCGGTTCCGGCGCACCTTCGCGACGGCCACTATGCGGGCTCCGCCCGGCTCGGGCACGCGCAGGGCTACCGCTACCCGCACGACGCAGCCGACGGCGTGCTGGCCCAGCAGTACCCGCCTGACGAGTTGGTAGGTCGCGATTACTACCAGCCCAGCGACCGCGGGGCGGAAGCGCCGATAGCCGGCCGCCTACCGAAGCTGCGCCGCATCGTCCGCGGGAACTGACGCAGTGTTACGTGCCAATGCTCGACCCTGCAAGCAGGTCTTCGGACAATCTGGCCCTAGCACCCACCCAACCGCCAGGATGAAGACGTGGGCGCTGGCATGGGGGCGGAACAGGCCGCGCTCGCGGCGTTGCGCAGTGTCCACCCGCAGCTGGCGGATGATTTCCCGTCGGCTCTGCGGCAAGCCCGGGCGGTGGCGCTGGGCAAGTTGTGGGTGGCGCTGTCGCGAGAGCGCATCGATGTTGTCCCGTTGGCAACCAATGGTCATGCACGGATCCTGCTGCCCGACGGCACCCGACTGTGCGCGCCGCCAGCCATCGCCGATCCCTTCGCCGAGCACTCCGCGAACCTAGCGGTCACCATCTATGCCGGAGTCCCGCAACTCATCGACCACCCGGTCACGCTGCTGATGTCGGTGCTGGCGGCCCGGGCCCAGGCACGCCTCAGCCAGGCGGATACCGACCGGTGGCGCCAGCTGGCTGCCGAGTTGGACGACAGCGTCGCCAACCATGCCCTCGCCCTTGTCGGGGAGTCGTGGCGGCGTGCACGGCTGGCGATAGCTGCGACCCCCGAGCGCAACGCGCTGCGCTGGGCGGCCCGCCAGGCCGCCGCAAACCCGGCGTTCAGCCCGCTTGCGCTGTTCGAGCGGACCGTCGTCGACGGGCATCCGCTGCATCCGTGCGCCCGGGTCCGTGGCGGGATGACCGTGCATGAGCTATTCAGTTTCAGCCCGGAGTGGGCCGATGACGTCACCGTCAAGATCGTCGCGATTGCCCGGTCGTCGTTCACCCAGCCGCCGTCCGCGCGCCGGAATATGACCGCCGAGCTGCGCCACTGGCACCCGCACGCCGCTGACGTCGCCGCCGCACACCTGCGCTGTAGCGGGCGCGACCCAGCTGATTACGAGTTGCTTCCGGTGCATCCATGGCAGCTGCACAGGGCACTGCAAGATCGCTACGCCGACGCGCTGGCCTGCGGGCGGATCATTGCAATCCCGGACGCGGGGATCCTCGCGCGCCCGCTGCTGTCGCTGCGGACTCTCGCGCCTGCGTCCGACCGGCGAGCTGCCCACCTCAAGACGTCAGTCGATATCCGGCTCACCACCGCGACCCGCGTGGTCTCGCCGCCAACGGTGCACAATGGCCCGATCATGTCGGCCCTGCTGGCGCAGATCTGCCGGCGTGAGGGTGGCTTCGGTGGGCGGTTGATCGGCCTTGCCGAGCTGGCCGGCGGCAGCTACCGGACAGTTCCGGGCGAACCGCCCGAGGCCGCGGCCAGCCTGGCCGCGATCATCCGGGAGTCCCCGGAGCGGCACGCAGATGATGGCGAGGTGGCACTTCCGGTTGCCGCGCTGGCCGCCCGGTCGCCGCTGACCGGCCGCCCGGTGCTTGCCGAGGCGCTCGACGAGTTGGCATCCACGCACCGCTGGTCCAGCTCCGACAGTGGTGACACTGCGATGCACTTCCTTGCCCGCTACTGCGATTGCACGCTGCCCGCGCTGTTCGCATTGCTGTCCCGCTGGGGCGTTGCGCTGGAGCCACATGGGCAAAACGCCGTCGTGGTGTTACGTAATGGTCTGCCGATCCGCCTGCTCTACCGCGATTTCGGCAGCGTCCGGGTCAGCCCCACACGGCTGGCCCGCAGTGGCATGCGTCCCCCGGCATTGATCGGCGCGCTGCGCACCGATGACGAAGACGAGCTTCGGGCCGCGTTGTTCTTTCCCCTGCTCGACACCAATCTCGGTCAGCTCGTGGGCACCCTTGCCAGGGTCGGCCAGGCCGACCCCGCTCGGTTATGGCGGCTGGTTGCTCGGTGTTGCCGTTCGATTTATGCCAACTTGACCGCGGACGCCGGCATCGCGGCCCAAGCCGGCCGGGACGGGGCTGCTCTGTTCGGTCCCACGCTGCCGGCCAAGTCCATGCTGCGCGTCCATCTGTCGGCCAATCCCCATGCCCCGCAGTGGGTGGCCGTGCCCAACCCGTTGGCGGCCGCCGGATGAATCACCTGCCCGACACCACCACCGGAGTCGCCTTGCGCACGCCCGAAGAGCTGCGCATGTACCAGGCTCTACAGGGCGACGCGCCAGGGTACGCGAGCGCGTTGCTCGAACAGTTACCGAGGGCGCGGACTGTGGTCTTGCACCGCTTGCTAGCTGCGCTGTGGCGGGAGGATGTCGGCGAGATCCGGACGGCCGGCCGCCGTCTCGACGCCGGCACACAACCGGGCCTCGCGACGCTATTGACCGATTTTCGACCAGGTACGTGGTTCGTCCGTGAGTTCTGTGATGAGCTCGGCGCCTCGGCGATGCTGGCCTTTCCGGTCCGCGCCGAGCATGCCTTCCACAACGTCAAGCCGGGCGACCCAGTGCTGTGCTTGCGTGCCGCTGAGACGACCGTCATCGAGTCGCCCGGTGATCTTGCCGCGTTGTGTGCCGAGTTCGCGCCGGCGCCGGGATGGCGATCCTTCGCTGCTGAGCTCGCGGATACCGTGGCCAACCTCGCGCTGGCCTTCACCCGATCGGAAGAACAGCGGCTGGCCCTGCGCCACGTCGCGACCGAATTGGACGCGCCGGACACCGTGAGCCTTGCCCAGCGCCTCACCGTCCGAGAGACGCCCGAGGACGTGATGGTGTTCTTCGAGAGGCTCAACACCGAGGGGCACAACCTGCACCCGTGCGGGCGCGGTCGGCTGGGGATGCAACCAACCGATTTGCTGCGCCACGATCTGGAATCGCAGACCTCGACGGATCTGGTTCTGGTGGCCATCAGGCGGCAACGGGTCGAGTCCGCCCCCGATGAGCGAGGGCGTGATATCGGGCAGCTGCTGTGCGCCGAGTACCCGAAACTGGACACGGCTGTCCAGGGGCACTTCGGTGGGGATCAGCTCGACCCGGCTGACTACGTGTTCGTGCCCGTGCACCCCTGGCAGCTCGAACAGGTCGTCTACCCGCTGCTGGCGCAAGAGATCGCCGACGGCACGGTGGTGCCGGTGCCCGCTGCCCGGCTGGCCGGTGTGCCGACGTCGAGCGTGCGGACGTTGCTCACCGAGCGTTCGCCCGCGGGCCGGCGCCTGCTGGTCAAGACGGCCCTGGACACCCTGATCGGCTCCACCCGGCGGTCCATCTCGGCGCACACCACGAACAACGGCCCGGTGTACAGCCGGCTGCTACGTCAAGTCATCGACCGCGAGCCGGTCCTGACCGATCGAATCGTGCTGCTCGACGAGCTCGCAGGCGCAAGTTACCGGCCGCCGTCGCAGGATCCCGATCCCGAGCGCCGCTCCCGCGCGCTGTCCGCACTTGTTCGCCGGGACCTGTCGGGCTACCTGCGCCCCGAGGAACTTCCGGTGCCCGGCTGCGCGCTGCCGGCCCGCGCACCGGTGACCGACTCCAGCCTGCTGGTCGAGCTCGTCACCCGGTACGGCCGCACCCGCGGCGAACGGGATGTCGGGACGGCGGGTCTGCGCTTTGCCGAGGAGTACGCCGCGCTGTTGCTCCCGGTGTCCGTGATCTTGATGACCAAGTACGGCATCGCGGTGGAGGCCCACCTGCAGAACTGCATCTTCACCTTCGTCGACGCCGTGCCCACCCGGTTGGTGTTGCGTGACTGGGGTGGCATGCGGATCTACCCACCACGGCTACGCCGGCACGGACTGCCGCTGGATCCGCGGCCCGGCACCGTGACGGTGACCGGCGATGTCCAGGTGATGCGGGCCAAGGTGCTCTACACCGCGCTGTCAAACCACCTCGGCGAGATCGTCGCTCACCTGGTGACGCGGTGCGGGGTCGATCCGCGGGCGGTATGGGGCCGCGTCAGCGCGATGCTGGCCGGGCTTCTCACCGATCTGGATGCTGATCAGCAACTGCGGGAGGATGTCCGCGCCGACCGCGCCGTGCTTTTCGGACCGACCCTGCCGGTCAAGGCATTCGCCCGGATGCGGCTGGACCGATCAGGCGGTGACCAGTACGTGCCGGTGCGAAATCCGCTGTCCGACCCATGCCGTTGACCGGCGGCGCGAGCCGGCTCCACGGCGCCGCCTGGCAGCGGGTGAGCCGAGCACTGCAACGGCAGACCGTTGGCGACCATCCGGTGTGCGCCTACGTCTACGACCTGGATACCGTGCTGTCGCAGGCCCATGCGGTTCGCGCAGCGTTGACCCGGCGATGCGAGCTGTACTACGCAGTCAAGGCCAATAGCCATCCCGCGGTGCTGAGCACGCTGGCCGGACAGGTCGACGGATTCGAAGTGGCGTCGCTGGGCGAGATCGACAAGGCCGTCGCCGCAGGCGCAGTAAGGCTGGCGCTGAGCGGACCGGGCAAGACCGACGCGCAGATCGCCAGTGCGCTACGGGCCGGCGTAGGCCTGCTCAATGTCGAGAGCATGCATGAGCTGCGCCGAGCGGCGTGGGTCGGCGCTGAGCTCGGTATCCGCGTGCCGGTGGCGTTGCGCGTCAACCGGCGTGGCAGTGGCTTACCCGGGCGGCTGCGGATGGCCGGGGCCGCGACCCAGTTCGGCTTGGACGAGTCGCTCATACCGGAGGCGATCGAGCTGTGCCGCGCCCTTCCGGCAGTCCTGCTGCGCGGCTTTCACCTGCATGCCGCGTCGAACAATCTCGACGCACGGGCGCACGCGGGTTTCGTGACCGACAGCGTGGAGTGGTGCACGCAGCAGGCGGCCAGGCACCGGGTCGACCTGGAGATCATCGACGTCGGAGGCGGCATCGGGATTCCATACACCGGTGGTGACGGTTTCGACCTAGCAAGCTTTTCCCAGGGGCTGGGCGCGGCACTCGGTCGGCTGCCCGACGGCGTGCGGTTGATCTTCGAACTGGGCCGGTTCCTGGTTGCCGAGGCCGGCTGGTACGCCGCCGAGGTCATCGACCTCAAATGCACCCACGGCCGCCATTTTGCGGTGCTGCGCGGCGGAACCCATCACTTCCGGCTGCCTGCCGCGTGGGGATACAGCCATCCATTCGCGGTGCTGCCGGTCGAACAGTGGTGTTATCCCTTCGCCCGCCCAGAGGTGCACGCACTGTGCATCGACGTGGTCGGCGAGCTGTGCACGCCGCGTGACGTGCTCGCCAGGCAGGCTTGGGTCGAGCGGCTGAGGGTCGGCGACCTGGTGGTGTTTCCGCTGGCCGGTGCGTACGGATGGGAGATCTCGCATCACGACTTCCTCAGCCATCCGCACCCCGACCAGCTGGTCTGCGCGCCCACCACCACCCAGCCCACCGTGACGGCGCGTGAACGAGCCCGGTAGCCTGATCGCCCAGCTGCCATCGGCCAAGGAGGACCCGTGTCGGCAGGTCAAATCGCCGCGCTGATTGCCGCCGGCGCGTTCGTGGTGCTGGTGGGTCTGCTCGCCGTTCCGCTGATCAAGCTGGGCCGGACCTTGGACGAGGCGACGCAGGCGATCCGCAAGGCGAGCGCGGAAGCCGATCCGCTGTTCAGCGGGGCGAACACGACCGTGACACACGTCAATGCCCAGCTTGAGCGGCTGGACGGGATCACCGCGAACGCCCAGGTGGTGACCGGCAACGTGTCCGCGCTGACTTCCCTGTTCACCGCCACGCTGGGCGGACCGTTGGTGCGCGTCGCGGCGCTATCCTATGGCCTGAGCAAGGCGATGCGCAGTCGCAAGCGCAAGGACAAGGCGTCTGGCCGCCGGCCACGCGGGCGCCGTCGGGACGGGAACACGCGGTGAAGCGGATACTCTGGTTCGGTCTGGGCATTGCTGCGGGGGTTGCGGCAAGTCGCAAGGCCAGCGCAAAGGCCCGGCGGATGACACCGGCAGGCGCGGCTGAGAACGTCAGTGACGCCGTCCGAGAACTGGCTACCGCGGTGGGCTCTTTCGGGGCCGATATCCGGGCCGGGATGGTGGAGCGGGAGGCTCAGCTGCATGCGACCGTCGCCGCGCGTACCGGCATCGACATCGCGTCGGGGTACGCCGGCTCTGGGGCGCATCAAGCGTGAGAAGCCACCGCGCGGCCCCTGGGCTAGTACACGCGGTCGCTGTGCAGCTGCCCATCCCTTGTGTTCCGAGGCAATCAGCTTTCGAGGCCATTAGTTTTTGAGGACGGCCCCAGTGCAGACTCACGAGATCCGCCAACGGTTCCTGAACCATTTCCAACGAACCGGTCACACCGTGGTACCCAGCGCATCGCTACTGGTGGACGACCCGAACCTGCTGTTCGTCAACGCCGGCATGGTGCCCTTCAAGCCATATTTTCTCGGTCAGGCGACACCGCCCTACAGCCGGGCGGCGTCCATCCAGAAGTGTGTGCGCACCCCGGATATCGACGAGGTGGGCAAGACCACCAGGCACAACACCTTCTTCCAGATGGCCGGCAATTTCTCCTTCGGCGACTACTTCAAACAAGGGGCCATCGACTACGCGTGGCAGCTGGTGACCGGTCCGGTCGACGCCGGCGGGTACGGGTTCGACCCGGATCGCATCTGGGTCACCGTCTACACCGACGACGACGAGGCCGAGCACCTGTGGCGGACAGTGGCCGGGATACCGGCCGATCACATCCAGCGCCGCGGGATGGACGACAACTTCTGGTCCATGGGCGTGCCCGGCCCGTGCGGACCCAGCTCGGAGATCTACATCGATCGCGGCCCGGCTTTCGGCCGCCCCGGCGGGCCGATCGTCGACGAGGATCGCTTCCTGGAGATCTGGAACCTGGTCTTCATGCAGGACGAGCGGGGACCATCCACCGGCCCGGGCAAGAGCGACTTCTCGATCCTCGAGCCGCTGCCCGCGAAGAACATCGACACCGGCATGGGCGTGGAGCGGGTGGCGCTGCTGCTCCAGGATGTGCCCAACGTGTACGAGACCGACCTGCTGCGCCCGGTGATCACCCTGGCCGAGCAGCTCTCGGGCCGGCGCTACGGCGCTGATACCGCAGATGACGTGCGGTTCCGGGTGATCGCTGATCACGCCCGCACCGGCGTCATGCTCATCGGTGACGGGGTGACCCCCAGCAACGAGGCACGCGGCTACGTGCTGCGCCGGCTGCTGCGCCGCACCGTGCGCTCGGTGCGCCTGCTCGGCGTGACCGAACCGGTCCTGGGCGACATCACCGCGGTGGTGCGAGACACGATGGGTCCGTCGTACCCGGAGCTCGTCACGGACTACCAGCGGATCGACGCGGTGGCCCGGGCCGAGGAAGAGGCTTTCCTGGCCACGCTGTCCGCCGGGTCGCGGATTTTCGACATGGCGGTGGCGCAGACGCGGCAGTCCGGTGGTGCGCAGCTGTCCGGCGATCAGGTCTTCCAGTTGCACGACACCTACGGGTTCCCCATCGACCTGACCCTGGAAATGGCCGCCGAGGCCGGCCTGTCCGTCGATGAGGCGGGTTTCCGCACGCTGATGGCGCAGCAGCGGCAGCGGGCCAAAGCCGATGCGGCGGCACGGCGCTCCGGTCACGGGGACCTCAGCGAGTACCGCAGCGTACTCGACGCGCGCGGCCGCACCGATTTCCTCGGTTACACCGAGCTGTCCGCCGAGAGCCGGGTGGTCGGTCTGCTGGTCGACGGGGTCGGGGTCCCCGCAGCCGGTGAGGGCAGTGGCGTGGAAGTGGTACTCGACCGCACCCCGTTCTACGCCGAGGGCGGCGGCCAGCAGTCCGATACCGGCATCCTGACCGGCGACGGGTTCACCGTCCAGGTCGCCGATGTGCAGACCCCGGTGGACGGCCTGTCGGTGCATCGCGGCACCGTCGTGTCCGGCGAGGTCCGGCTGGACGACGCGGTCCTGGCCCAGGTGGATGTGACCCGCCGACGCGCGGTGGCCCGCGCCCATTCCGCCACGCACCTGGTGCACGCCGGCGTCCGCCGGGCGCTGGGCACCAGCGCCGCCCAAGCCGGTTCGCTCAACGCGCCGGGCCGGCTGCGCTTCGACTTCACCTCCCCGGGCGGCGCGGTGCCGCCCAGCGTGCTGACCGACGTCGAGGACGAGGTCAACGAGGTGCTACTGCGCTCGCTGCCGGTCACTGCCGACGTGATGTCGATGGCCGACGCCCGCCGCGAGGGCGCGATCGCGATGTTCGGTGAGAAGTACGGCGACGCGGTGCGTGTTATCACCATCGGCGACTACTCCAAGGAGCTCTGCGGGGGCACCCACGTGCCCAACTCGGCCGACATCGGCTTGATCAAACTGCTGTCCGAGGCGTCCATCGGGGCCGGGGTGCGCCGGGTGGAGGCGCTGGTGGGGCTGGATGCGTTCCGCTTCCTGGCCCGTGAACACGTGCTGGTCGCGCAGCTCGCTGAGCAGTTCAAGGCGCGGCCCGAGGAGTTGCCCGAGCGCATCGGGGCGATCGCCGAGCGGCTGCGCGCGGCCGAGCGGGAGCTGGAGAAACTGCGCGCCGGCGCCGTACTGTCCTCGTCGGGCGCCTTGGCCGGCGCCGCCGAGCAGGTCGGTGCCACCGCGCTGGTGGCGGCACAGACTCCCGACGGTGTCAGTGGCGCTGACCTGCGGGCATTGGCTACCGAGGTGCGTGGCCGGCTCGGCGACCGGTCCGGGGTGGTAGCGCTGTTCAGCGTCGACCAGGCCACTGGGAAGGTCTCCTTCGTGGTGGCCACCACTGCGGCCGCGCGGGCACGGGGGTTGGCAGCCGGTGCGCTGGTGCCGGTATTCGCTCCCGCCGTGGGTGGGCGCGGCGGAGGCAAGCCGGACCTGGCCCAGGGCGGCGGTACGGAGCCGGCCGGGATCCCGGCCGCGCTCGCCGCGCTGCGGACCGAGCTCGCGGGTCGCGACGGCGCGTGAGCGGGTCGGATCCCGGGCCGCCTGGTCGCCGCCTCGGCGTGGACGTCGGCGAGGTGCGCATCGGGGTAGCGCTATCGGATCCCGCGGGAATCCTGGCGACGCCGCTGGTTACGCTGAGCCGCGACCGCTCGGGGGGAAGGGACCTCGATGCGCTGGCGGCGATGGTGGTTGAGCACGAGGTGGTCGAGGTGGTGGTGGGGCTCCCGCGCACACTGGCCGGGCGGGAAGGTCCTGCGGCGCGAGCGGCAGCCGACTTCGCCCGTGCTCTAGGCGACCGGCTCGGCGACGGCGTCGCGATCCGGTTGACCGACGAGCGGCTCACCACCGTGTCGGCCACCAGGATGCTCGCCGAGCGTGGTGTTCGCGGCCGCAAACAGCGTGCGGTGGTCGATCAGGCCGCCGCGGTGGAGATCCTGCAAGGCTGGCTCGACGCGCGGCGCACCGACCGAGAAACGAAAGACACCTCGTGAACTGCCGCCCACCCGGTGTGTCGCGTCCCCGTGCCCGGTGTGTCCTCAGCTGGTGCACAGCACAGGCGGACCGATGACCGACGACCTCGGGCTGTTCCGGGACACTCGGGCCGCGCCACGGCAGGGCGGTGGTGGGCGGCGCCGTCGGCGCCAGGCTCGTGAGCGGCGCCGCCGACGCAGGGTGCTGTATTCCGTGCTGGCCGTGCTCGTACTGGCGGTCATCGGCGTCGGGCTGGGAGTGCGCGAGATACGGGCCCTACGTGAGGTTCCAGACTTCGCCGGGGCAGGTGGTACGCAGGCGGTGGTCGAAGTCGAGGACGGTCAGAGCCTCACCGCAATCGGCGCCACCTTGACACGGCAGAACGTGGTCGCCAGCGTCCGGGCCTTCACCCGCGCCGCCGAGGCCGATCCCCGGGTGCGGGCTGTGCAGCCCGGGTACTACCAGCTGCGGGAGCGGATGTCTGGCTCCGCGGCGGTAGCGCGGCTACAGGAACCGGATGCCCGGGTCGGGCACCTGGAGATTCGCGGTGGAGAGCAGCTCGACAATGTCGAGCTGCCCGACGGTAAGACCGTGCCAGGACTGCTCGCCGAGATCTCTCGGGCGAGCTGCGCGATGATCGCGGAGAAAAGCACCTGCGTGAGCCCGGAGGATCTCCGGGCGGCGATGGGGCAGACCGACCCCCGGGCGCTCGCGGTACCGGCCTGGGCCCTCGATCCGATATCGCGTGTGGAACCCCGCCGGCGCTTGGAAGGGCTGCTGGTTCCGGGCGACTACGACGTGCGCCCCGGCAGTTCGGCGGTGGAGCTGTTGGGTCAAGTCACCGCCACCTCCGTAGCGCGGCTGTTGGCGAGTGGTTTTCCGGCGTCCTCGGCAAGTACCGGCTACAGCGCCTACGACGTGCTGGTGCTCGCCTCGGTGATTGAGCGAGAGGCGGTTACCCCGGACTTCCGCCGCGTCTCTCGAGTTATCTACAACCGGCTTGCCGCCGCAATGCCGCTGCAGATGGATTCCACCATCAATTATCCCCTCGACAGGCAGGAGGTCAGCACCTCCGACGCCGACAGGGGTCGGCCAGGCCCCTACAACACCTACCTCAATGTCGGGGTGCCGGTGTCTCCTATCGGGTCGCCGAGCGCGGCAGCCATCGCCGCCGCGCTGAATCCGGAGCCAGGGCCCTGGCGATACTTCGTGAAATGCCAGAAAGACGGCGCGTCGTGTTTTTCGGTGACGAAAGAAGAGCACTACGCTGCGGTCCGCGACGCGGCCGCCCGCGGGGTGTTCTAGCCGTTACCCGCTCCCGCGAAACGGATTGTCCACACCATCCCAGTTATCCACAGGCTGTATCCGGCTCGGCCCTGCAGCGGCGATGCATCGGACACAGTGACGGAATGAGCAGCGTGTGGACAGCTGGCATGGGAGCCGTTGCCGGGGCCGGGGGAGCCATGTTGTTGCGGAGGATTCCCCGTGGCGCGCGGGTATCGGCGCCGGTGTGCGCGGTACTGGTGGCCGCGCTGTGGGCGATGGTCGGTGGCAGCGCCGGCGCCAACCTCCCGCTGTGGTGGTGGCCGGTGCCGCTGATGTTGTCCTGGGGTGGTGTGCTGCTCAGTGGCGTCGATCTGGTCGCCCGGCGGCTGCCGGATGCGCTGACCTTGCCGGCGTATCCGCTGGTCGCCGGCTTGCTAGGGATTGCGGCGGTCGGCGCTGGAAACGTTGATCCACTGGTCCGTGCCCCAGTGGGGACGCTGCTGTGGGCGGGTGGCTATGCCGCGATCCGCCTGGTGTCTCCGGGCGCTCTGGGTGGTGGGGATGTGAAGCTCGCCGGCAGCCTGGGCGCGCTCACGGCTGCGGCGTCGTGGCCAGGCCTGGTGCTGGCGGTACTCGCGTCCGGCGTACTGACCGTTATGGTGATGATCCCGGCGCGAATGTTCGGTTACCGCGACGTACCCCACGGGCCGGCAATGCTCGCAGCGGCCTGGTTTGTGGTACTACACCCGCCAGTGTGATCAGGGCCGGAGTATTCGAGACCCATAAGCCACTTATTTATAACTTATGGTGATCAGGTAATCACCCACATTGGTGACACGTAACAGTGTCGACCCACGTCAGAAATCTCTCTGTCACATCTCGTTCCTACGGTGCACCGCAGGCACCCGTCGTTCATCGGCCGTAGCACCCGGCTGGCGCGCAGATATCCGGGAATCCGGCCGGTGGCGCCGAACGGGCCGATCCCGGCGCGAGAGGAGTTGCGATGAGCACACGACGAACGAGGAAACGTCTGCTGGGTGCGGTCGCCATGTTGATGGTTGCAGGCCTCGTCTCGGCCGGTTGCGGTAGTCGGGTGGGAGCTTCGGGGCCGGGTGGAGCGTCGGCGGGCTCCTGTGCCGACACTTCCGGGAATTCGGTGAAGATCGGCTTTTTGAACTCCCTGTCCGGCACGATGGCGATCAGCGAAAAGACGGTGCACGATTCGTTGCTGCTGGCCGCTGAACAGATCAACACCCGTGGCGGCGTGCTCGGCAAGCAGTTGAACGTCGTCAGCGAGGACGGCGCGTCCGAGCCGACGATCTTCGCGGAGAAGGCCGGCAAACTGATCAGTTCCGACTGTGTGGCTGCGGTCTTCGGTGGCTGGACATCGGCGTCCCGCAAAGCGATGCTGCCGGTGTTCGAGGGTGCCAACTCGCTGCTGTTCTATCCGGTGCAGTATGAGGGGCTCGAGGCGTCGCCGAACATTTTTTACACCGGTGCCACCACGAACCAGCAGATTGTGCCCGCGCTGGACTACCTGAAGCAGAAGGGTGTTAAATCCCTGTTCCTGGTGGGCTCCGACTACGTCTTTCCGCGGACCGCGAATAAGGAGATCAAGGCGTACGCCAAAGCCAACGGCATCGAGATCAAAGGCGAGGAGTACGCGCCGCTCGGTCACACAGACTTCGCCACGATCGTCAACAAGGTGAAAGGTGCCGGGGCGGCCGCGGTGTTCAACACGCTCAACGGTGACTCGAACGTCGCATTCTTCAAGGAATACCGCAACGCCGGCCTGACCCCGGCCGCGATGCCGGTGGTCTCGGTGTCGATCGCCGAGGAGGAGATCGGTGGGATCGGGCTGGACAACGTGGTGGGGCAGCTGACCGCGTGGAACTACTACCAGACCATCGATTCCCCGACGAACGCGGCATTCGTGCAGGCGTTCAAGGGCAAGTACGGCCAGAACCGGGTCACCTCTGATCCGATGGAGGCGGCCTACACCTCATTGTTCTTGTGGAAGGCGATGGTGGAAAAGGCGAACTCGTTCAAGACCGACGATATCCGTAAGGCCGCAGATGGTGTGAGCTACGACGCTCCCGAGGGCACGGTGACCGTCAATGGCGCGAACCATCACATCGCCAAGACCGCACTGATCGGCAAGGTCGGCCCCGATGCACTGATCCACGCCGATTGGAGTTCCGGTGCACCTATCCAGCCGGATCCCTTCCTCAAGAGCTACGACTGGGCCAAGGGCCTGACCGGCTAGCGGGCACTGTCATGCAGGCACTGTTCAGCCAGTTGGTCGCAGGTCTCTCACTGGGCTCGATATTGCTGCTGGCCGCTCTCGGTCTCGCCCTGACCTTCGGGCAGATGGGCGTGATCAACATGGCCCACGGCGAGTTCATCATGGCGGGCGCCTACACCGCCTTTGTGGTGCAAGGAGTCATAGCCGACGCCGGGATCTCGCTGCTGCTGGCCATCCCGCTCGGCTTCCTGGTGGGTGGTCTGATGGGGGTGATCCTGGAAGCCACCCTGATCCGCCGGATGTATTACCGCCCGCTGGACACCCTGCTGGTGACCTGGGGGGTATCGTTGATCTTGCAACAGGTGGCCCGGGACATCTTCGGCGCCCCGAACGTCGACGTCCGGGCCCCTGGCTGGCTGTCAGGCAGCATCGATCTCGGCATCACCCAGGTTCCCGCGGCGCGGTTGTTCATCCTGGTGCTGGCCGCCGCGGCCGTTATCGGACTGTCCCTGGTGCTCAAGATGACACCGCTGGGACGCCGGATTCGCGGCGTCGTGCAGAACCGGGACCTGGCTGAGACGGTCGGCATCTCCACCCGGAGCACCGACCGGCTCACCTTCTTCATCGGCTCCGGCCTGGCGGGAATCGCCGGTGTGGCGCTCACCTTGCTCGGTTCCACCGGTCCCACTCTGGGCACCAGCTACATCGTCGATGCGTTCCTCGTCGTCGTCGCCGGCGGCATCGGCCAAATCAAAGGTGCCGTGATCGCGGCATTCGGGCTCGGTCTGCTCCAGGCGACCTTTGAATACTCCACCACCGCGAGCATCGCGAAAGTCATGGTTTTCGTGGTGATCGTGGTTTTCTTGCAGATCCGTCCGCAGGGCATCTTCAGTGTCCGGACCCGGAGCCTGGCATGACGGATACTACCGCAACATCTTCCGGCAAGCTCAGGCGCAATTACGGCGTCCTGTTCGGTTTCGTGCTCGGCGCCCTGGCATTGCTGGTGCTGGCACCTGCAGTGCTCTCAGATTTTCGGTTGTCGCTGCTCGGACGGTTTGTCTGCTACGGCATAGTGGCGGTCGGGATCGGGTTGGCTTGGGGCCGAGGTGGCATGCTGACGCTGGGACAAGGTGTGTTCTTCGGTTTGGGTGGCTACGTGATGGCCTTCCATCTCAAGCTTGCCGATGCCGGGCCGTCCGGGGTACCCGATTTCATGCTGCTCTACGGGTCCGGGCACCTTCCGATCTGGTGGGAACCGTTTCGATCTCCGGTGGTGACCCTGTTAGGGATAGTCCTGATCCCATCGTTGGTGGCATTCGGGCTCGGCATTGCGATCTTCCGCAGGCGCGTCCGCGGCGCGTATTTCGCCATTTTGTCCCAGGCGTTGGCGGCCGCATTCGCGATCTTGTTGATCGGTCAGCAGGTTACCCTTGGCGGGTTCAACGGACTTAACGGATTCCGCTCATTCTTCGGTTTCAACCTCTACGATCCGGTCAACAAGCGGATGCTGTTCTACATCGCTGCGATCGCGCTGCTGGCCATGTTGGCGGTGGTGTGGCAACTCTACCGCTCGCGGTACGGGGAGCTGCTCATCGCAGTCCGGGATCAAGAGGAGCGCGTGCGGTTTCTCGGCTACGATCCGGCGAACATCAAGCTGGTGGCGTACGTACTGGCAGCAGCGATGGCCGGCATCGCGGGTGCATTATTCGTACCCATCGTGGGGATTATCTCGCCGGCGAACGTCGGCGTGGTACCTTCGATCGCCTTTGTCATCGGGGTGGCGATCGGCGGCCGGGCCACCCTGTTCGGCCCGGTGCTCGGCGCAATCGCGGTAGCCTGGGCGCAGACCGCCCTGTCGGAGAATTTCCCCTCATTTTGGAGCTATTTCCAAGGTGCCTTGTTCGTTCTGGTGATCGCTTTCCTGCCGGCTGGGTTGTCGTCGGTGACCTTGTTGCAACGGTCGTTACCGCGAAGATGGGGCTTTGGTACCCGTGGCGGCAGCTTGTCTCCACCACCATCCGATGCGGGGAGTTTGCTGTCACCGGAACCGGATCTGTCCGGGGTCAGCGCTGGAACCGAGACCGGCCAATGACGATGGACGCCGATTACCTGGAGCTGTCCGACGTGCGGGTGGTCTTCGACGGTTTCGTCGCCGTCGACGGGGTGTCGATGACGGTACTGCAAGGCGACTTGCGATTTTTGATCGGCCCTAATGGCGCGGGCAAGACCACATTGGTGGACGCGATCACCGGGCTGGCGCCGGCCACCGGATCAGTGCGCTTCGGACGGACCGAACTGGTGGGCAAGAAGGTGCACCAGATCGCCCGGCTGGGGATAGGTCGTACCTTCCAGACGGCCACCGTGTTCGAGGAATTGACGATCCTGCAGAACCTCGACATCGCGGCGGGAGCAGCACGCAGGCCGTTGTCACTGTTGCGCCGTCGCTGCTCGGTGCCGCCCGAGGTCGAGGAAGCCATGGATATGGTCGGTTTGACCGCGTTGCGAAACACGCAAGCGGGAGCACTGGCGCATGGACAGAAGCAGTGGCTGGAAATCGGCATGCTGCTGGTGCAGGACGCGCGTGTGTTGCTGCTGGATGAGCCGGTGGCCGGGATGAGCGCCGACGAACGGATCCAAACCGGGGAGCTGCTGTACCGGATCGGTAGCGCACGCACCGTTGTCGTGGTCGAACACGATATGGACTTCATGCGCTCATTCGCGACCTCCGTCACGGTGCTGCACGCCGGGAAGGTGCTCAGCGAAGGGACAGTGGCCCAGGTGCAGGCCGATCCCCGGGTCCAGGAGGTATACCTCGGCCGGGCGGAGGTCGCATCCTGATGCTGAAGTTGCGTGGTGTGCACGTCGGGTACGGACGGACCACCGTGGTGCACGGTGCGAGCATCGAGGTACCGGCGGGCGGGGTCGCCGCGGTGATGGGGCACAACGGTGCCGGAAAGACGACCCTGCTGCGCGCCGCCGTCGGGCTGCTCCATCCCAGCGCAGGGTGCATCATGCTCGACGGCGAGGACATCACTCGCACGCGTCCCAACGAGCGGGTCAAGCGTGGCGTCGGGTACGTGCCCCAGGGACAGCAATGCTTCCCCCAACTCACCACCGCGGAGAACCTTCAACTGGTGGCGGATACCCGGCGAGACGGCAAAAAGCTGATCGCCGAGGTGCTGGATCTGTTCCCCGCGCTCAGGGCACTGCTGTCGCGCCGGGCCGGACTCCTTTCCGGTGGCCAGCGCCAGCAACTGGCCATCGCCCGAGCGTTGATCACCCAGCCGCGGATCCTGATCCTGGATGAGCCGACCGAAGGCATCCAGCCCACGGTGGTAGCCGAGATCGAACAGACCATCCTGTCGTTGACCGCCCGCAAGGGACTGTCGATCCTGCTGGTCGAGCAGCATGTCGGCTTCGCCCTCGCCGCAGCCAGCCGCTACTACGTCATGGAAGCCGGCCGGATCACCTCCACTGGCGACGGTGGCGCCGACGCCCTCGACCACGTCCGCGCCGCCATGGCGATCTGACTTGCCCGCTGACTGTGTCGGGCGCGGCATTATCAGAGCTGGATGCGGAAAGCGGCAATCAGGCCAGCGCGGCCGGCATTGGTGATGTGGACGGCGCGGTTGGACGGCGAGCGGCGGATCCACTCGAGTTCGAGGAGTCGGTTGAGCAGGTTGCGGCCGATGGCCCCGGACAGGTGGTGGCGTTGCTCGGACCAGTCGACGCAGTAGCGGACCACCGGTCGTTTCGACGGCAGCACGGCTCCGAAATCGCTGAGGAAGGCCTCGCCGTCCGCCGTGAGGTGGTAGTCGATGTCGTGACCGTACCCGGCGAGCTGGTCGTGGACCGCACGTTCGGCGTGGAAATCGCCGTCCCCGCCAATGAGGTAGCCGCGGTCGAGCATGGCGCCCATGATTGCCACGCCGAGCCGTCCGGCGAGGTGGTCGTAGCAGGTGCGGGCCTGTCGCAGCGCATGCGCGCGGGTGCCTTGGCGCAGCGAACGGATCGACTGGGCGGGAGCCAGCTGGGTGAGGGCCTCGATGAGCCGGCCGACCTGTGGACCGGCGAGTCGGTAGTAGCGGTGACGGCCATGCGGTTGCACGCTCAGCAGCCCTGCGGCCACGAGCTTGCTCAGGTGGCTGCTGGCGGTGGAGGCGCAGACCCCGGCTTCGGCGGCGAGCAGGCTGGCTGGTAGGGCCCGGCCGTCGTTGAGGGCCAGCAATACCCGGCAGCGCCCCGGGTCGGCCAGTAGCGCCCCGACCGCGGCGATGTCGGCATCGCCGCGGTCTCCGGCGGCTACCCGCGGCGGCGCGGACACCGCGTTGGGGGATAGGTCGGTGGTCGACATTGCTGCAGATTATTCGCCGGTCGGTTCGACCGGCGTCGAAGTGTTTCGCACCTACCGTGGGCGGATGACCGCGATACCGCGAAGCCATGAGGCCGAGGCGTTCCTCGAGGCCCTGCAGGACACCGCGCCCGACGTGGTGACCGCCTGCGATGGCTGGACGACCCATGAGATCACCGCACATCTGGCCGCGGCAGCCGCCGAGATCACTCGTCACCTCCACTACTACGTCCGCGGCGAAGCGGTGCCGGCTACCCGGAGCTTCGAGGAACGCGAGGCTCCGTACCAGGCCATGGATGACAAGGCCCTTCGCCAGCGCCTGGAATCCGAAGAAGGCAGGATGCGATCGATGATCGACCAGGCGCTCGAACGTGAGCCCGAGGCAGTCATCCCGTGGACTGGGCGGCAGATGGTGGTGGCCAAATTCATCCCGCACATGCGCAACGAGTTCGCGATCCATCGTTGGGACTTCGCAGGCGACGACGAGGTTGGGCGTGAGCTGCTCGGCCAGCCCGAATTGACCGAGCACGCTGTGGGTGTTCTCGGTGAGATACTGGTGCGGCGCGGCTGGGGCCAGGACCCCTACCCCGACGAGGACTTCCAGGTCCGGTTACGCGCAGACCGCGGCAAGGACGTGCGGCTGGTGGTGGAGTCCGGCCACGCCGGCCTGCAACTCGCTGAGGACAGCTCCGATGAGCCCTACGTCGAACTTGACGCCGCCGCCCGCACACTGGTCCTCTGGGGCCGGCGACCCGATGAGCGCGGACGCTTCCGCAGCCACCTGCCCGCGTCAATGTTGGCCCGGCTGCAGGCCCTGCTCGCCGGCTACTGATATCCGGTCCCGAGCGCCACGGCCACCGCCGGCCCCAGCCGCCATCGGGAATGATCGGGCCGTGCGGACAGTTGTACCAGTTGTCCGGGCCGGGGTGCCTTGTGTTCCCGGGTCCACATCAATTCGCCGCCGCGGACGATCGTTCGGCTGAAGCCGTGGTGTGCCTTTCGCCGAGAGGCGACCAGCACGCCCGGTCCGGACCCTCATCAGACCGAGACGCATAAGGATGGCAAGCGATGAAGGGCGATCGTACCGAGATCGTCATCGACGCAGGTGGATCGACCCTGACCTACGAGATCGAGGCCACCCGCAACGGTCGACGGGTAGAGATCACTCACCGGCGCGGCGTCGTGGAGGTCACCGAGGTCACTCGTGGCGGCACGCCGGTGCGCACTGCTCGGTTCATGGCTTCACGAGTCCTCGCTCTCGTTGAGCACCCCGTGGCCCGGCGGACGATGGGAGACAGCGAATCGGCCACCCGGGTCGTTCCCCAGCCGCGGTCTGGCGGATCAGCTGCGCTGCGCCCGGCTGAGGCAGTATGACCGTCGATTGATCGGGTGCTGCACTTCTCGCCGACGCGGCCCGAAGCCACGGGCTGACCGTCTGGGGTCGTTGAGCTCAGGGAGGAACCGACATGCTGCTGTCGCCGCATGAGCAGGAGAAGCTCCTTGTCCACGTGGCGGGCCAGTTGGCCATGCAGCGCCGAGCCAGGGGACTGCGGCTGAACTATCCCGAGGCTGTCGCGCTGATCACCTCATGGGTGCTGGAGAGAGCCCGGGACGGGGGCAGCGTCGCTGATCTGATGGCGGGCGGTCAGCGGGTGCTCACCCGGCGCGACGTGCTGGATGGCGTGCCGGAGATGATCACCTCGGTGCAGGTCGAGGCGACCTTCCCGGACGGCACCAAACTCGTCACCGTGCACCAGCCCATCCAATGAGCCCGGTGGTGCCCGGCGAGCTGCTGCTTGCCGAGGAACCGGTCGTGCTGGGCCCGCACGCCGGTCAGGAGCTGATCATTCGCAATACCGGTGACCGGCCGGTACAGGTGGGGTCGCACTACCACCTTGCCGCGGCGAACCCAGCGCTGGAGATGGACCGCGCCGCCGCCACCGGGATGCGGCTAGCGGTACCGGCGGGCACGTCAGTGCGCTTCGAACCCGGCATCGAACGGGTCGTGCGGGTGGTGCCGCTGGGCGGCGCCCGCATCGTGCCGGGCCTGCGCCTCGATGCACCGGATCCCGCTGGCGCGGACCGTCCGGCTGCCGGCGGTCGCAGGTGGACCGTCGAGCGCAGCCGTTACGCCAAACTTTTCGGCCCCACCGAGGGCGACCGGGTCCGGCTGGCCGATACCGACTTGCTGGTGGAGGTCACCGAAGATCGGAGCCGCGGCCCGCATGGCGGCGATGAGGTGGTCTTCGGTGGCGGCAAGGTGATCCGGGAGTCGATGGGCCAGGCTCGGGCCAGCCGGGCGGACGGCGCGCCGGATCTGGTGATCACCGGCGCGGTCGTACTGGATCACTGGGGCGTGATCAAGGCCGACATCGGAGTGCGGGACGGCCGGATCGTCGGCCTGGGCAAGGCCGGAAATCCGGACATCATGGATGGAGTGCACCCGGCTCTGGTCATCGGCCCGGGAACCGAGGTGATCGCCGGTAACGGGCTGATCCTGACCGCGGGGGCGGTGGACTGCCACGTGCACCTGATCAGCCCCCAGCAGGTGCCCGAGGCGCTGGGATCAGGCGTCACCACGCTGATCGGCGGCGGCACCGGCCCTGCGGAGGGCACCAAGGCGACCACGGTGACGCCGGGGGCATGGTACCTGGCGCGGATGCTGGAGTCCCTCGATGAGCTGCCGGTGAACGTCGCCCTGCTGGGCAAGGGCAACACCGTCGGCGAGCAGGCGCTGTACGAGCAGGTCGCGGCCGGCGCCAGCGGCTTCAAGCTGCATGAGGACTGGGGATCCACCCCGGCGGCGATCGACGCCTGCCTGCGGGTCGCCGACGACACCGGCGTGCAGGTGGCGATCCACACCGACACCCTCAACGAAGCCGGTTACGTCGCCGACACGCTGGCCGCGATCGGCGGGCGAACCATCCACGCCTACCACACCGAGGGAGCCGGGGGTGGCCACGCGCCGGACATCATCACCGTCGCCGCGCAGCCCCATGTGCTGCCCAGCTCGACCAATCCGACCCGCCCGCACACCGTGAACACCGTCGACGAGCACCTCGACATGCTCATGGTCTGCCACCACCTCAATCCCACCGTGCCGGAGGACCTGGCGTTTGCGGAGAGCCGGATCCGGCCCGCCACCATCGCGGCCGAAGACCTGCTGCACGACCTCGGGGCCATTTCGATGATCGGGTCGGACTCGCAGGCGATGGGCCGGATCGGTGAGGTGATCCTGCGGACCTGGCAGACCGCGCACGTGATGAAGCGCCGGGTCGGCGCCTTGCCCGGGGACCCGGCGACCTCGGACAACCTGCGGGCGCGGCGCTATGTGGCCAAGTACACGATCTGCCCGGCGATGGCGCACGGCCTGGACGGTGAAGTGGGCTCGGTGGAGGTGGGCAAGCTCGCTGACCTGGTGCTGTGGCAGCCCGCGTTCTTCGGGGTGCGGCCGAGCATCGTGCTCAAGGGCGGCATGATCGCCTGGGCGGCGATGGGCGACTCCAATGCCTCCATCCCGACTCCCCAGCCGGTGCTGCCCCGACCGATGTTCGGCGCTGTCGCGTCGACCGCCGCCGCCACGTCGGTGCACTTCGTGGCTCCCGTTGCGGTGCAGGGTCATCTCGTCGAGGCACTGGCGGTTCGGCGCCGGTTGGTGGCGGTGCGCGACACCCGGGCGCTTCGCAAGACCGACATGCCGCTGAATGACGCGCTTCCGCGCATCGAGGTGAATCCCGAGACATTCACCGTCCGGATCGACGGTGAGGTAGTGGAGCCGCACCCCGCGCAGGAGATTCCGATGGCGCAACGTTACTTCCTGTTCTGATGACGATGCTGGCGTCGCTGCTGCTGGCCGATTCGCGATTGCCCACCGGCGGGCACGCGCATTCCGGGGCGGTTGAGGCGGCCGTCGAGCGTGGCCTGGTGCGCAGCGAGGCCGACCTGGAGTTGTTCCTGGCCGGCCGGTTGCGCGGGAGCGGATCCGTGGTCGCCGCGGTGGCTGCGGCTGGCTGCCTGCTGGCCGGCGCAGCAGCGGTGAATTGGGACGAGTGGGATGGGGCGCTCAGCGCCCGCACCCCGTCGGCCGCCGCCCGGGAAGCGTCTCGCGCGCAGGGCGTGACGCTGCTTCGCACGGCCCACCTGGTCTGGCCGTCTGCTGCGCTGGACGCGCTGGCTGAGGTGAGCCGCCCGCATCACCCGCTGGTGCTCGGCGCGGTGGTAGCCGCCGCCGGGGATGGCGCCGAGATGGCGGCGTCGCTGGTCCTGCACCATCTGCTCGGCGGGGCGTGTGCGGCCGCGGTGCGGCTGCTGGGTCTGGACCCGATCGCGGTCGCTGCCGTCCAGGCAGCCGCCAGCCGACCCGCTGAGCACGTCGCGCAGTCCGCAGTGACCGCGGCGCGCGACGCCGTGGCCCAGCAGGATCCGCGCCTGCTGCCCACTACCGGCACCCCGCTGCCGGAGGTGCTGGCCGAGCTGCACGCCCGTGCGGAGGTGACCCTGTTTGCGTCGTGAAAAGGATCGTGCGCTGCGGATCGGCATCGGAGGGCCGGTCGGCAGCGGCAAGACGGCACTGGTCGCGGCGCTGTGCCGAATGTTTCGCGACAAGCTGTCCGTGGTGGTGGTGACCAACGACATCTACACCACCGAAGACGCCGATTTCCTGCGCACCCACGGGGTGCTGCCCGACGAGCGGATCCGCGCGGTGCGCACCGGCTGCTGCCCGCACACCGCGATCCGCGACGACATCACCGCCAACCTCGACGCGGTCGACGAGCTCACCGCGCGCCACGATCCCGATCTGGTGCTGGTCGAAAGCGGCGGGGACAACCTCACCGCCACCTTCAGCTACGGACTGATCGACGCGCAGATCTTCGTCATCGATGTCGCCGGGGGCGACAAGGTTCCCCGCAAGGGGGGACCCGGAGTCACCCGCTCCGACCTGCTGGTCATCAACAAGATCGACCTGGCGTCTTTGGTAGGCGCGGACCTGGACGTGATGCGCCGGGATGCTCTGGCGGCGCGGGGCGACCGGGCCACCGTGCTGATCTCACTGCGAGAACAACCCGACGCCGGGCCGGTGGTGGATTGGGTGGGCAGCCGGCTTCGATCAGCCGCTCGCCGGTGAAAGCCCGAGCGCAGCTCACCGTGGACGCATGCGGCCCTCGCTGGCGCAGCGCTGCCCCGGTCGTGGTGCGCCCCACCGGCGGGCACCGGATACACCTGGTGCAGGCCGCCGGTGGCCCACTGGGCGGCGACGACCTGGCCCTGGACGTCCATCTCGACGCGGGCTGCGCTGTCCACTTGCGCTCAGCAGCTGCCACGGTCGTGCAAGCAGGCCGATGTGCCGGGGCGGCGCTGTGGGCGGTGACGGCATCGGTGGCGCAGGACGCCTTCTTCGACTGGCAACCGGAGCCGACCATCGTCTGTGATGGTGCCGAGCTGCACAGCCGGATCAGCGTCTCGCTGCAGCGCGGGGCCCGCGCGGTGCTGCGCGAGGTGGTGGTACTCGGGCGCGCGGGTCAACGTGGCGGGCGCTTCACCGGCAAGCTTGCCGTGGACCTGGATGGTGCCCCACTGCTGGCGCACACCATGTTGCTGGACGGCGCCGATCCAGCTCTCGCCGGTCCCGCCGGCACAGGTGGCGCGGGCGTGATCGGAATGCTGGCAGTGGTGGGGGAGGGCATCGGGGTCCCACCACACGATGCCGGCGAGGGGCCGGGATTGCGCTGGGCCTGCACACCGCTGGACGGCCCAGGCCATCTGGTGCTCGCCCTAGCCGACCGCGTCACCAATGTCATCCGCATCCTCGACCACTTCGCGGCCGCCTGACCCGACCGCGTTCTGGATGCAGACTGCGGTAATTGGGGCCTCGACAACCGCAGTCTGCATCCAGAACGCGAACGAAAAGGGCTTACCTGGGTGTGTGGTGGAGGGTGCCGTCGAGGACGGTGACCGCATGCCCGGTGAGATGCACCCGGTCGCCGTGCACAGTGGTGTGCACCAATCCCGTACGGGCGGATACTTGCAGGCCGGTGAGGCCGTCCCGGCCTAGCCGGTCAGACCAGTAGGGCGCCAGCGCGGTGTGCGCGCTGCCGGTCACCGGGTCCTCTGGGATGCCGACGGCGGGTGCGAACACGCGCGACACGAAGTCGTACGCACTGCCCGGATCCGAAGCCGGGGCGGTGGCGATGATCGCGCGGATGCCCTCGCGCCGGGTCAGCTCTATCACGCCCGGGAAGTCAGGCTTCAAGGCCCGGACGCCGGCCTCGTCCCCGAATACGGCCAGAAGATCGCTCAGCGGGCCGGTCCCGTACGTGGCATCGGCCTTGGCGCCCAGCGCATCGGTCAGGCTGCCGGGAATAGGCGACCCGGTGACCGGCGCGGCGGGGAAGTCCAACGTGATGGCGCCATCGGGACGGTTATGGGCGATCAGGACACCACTGTGGGTACTGAACCGGACGGTGCCGTTGGTTTTCTGATCGGCGTGCAGGGCGTGTGCGGTGGCGAGGGTGGCGTGCCCGCAAAGGTTCACTTCCACGCTGGGCGTGAACCAGCGCAGCGCCCAATCCGCGTCCGCCCCGTCGGGCAGCGGGTGGGCGAAGGCGGTCTCGGAAAGGTTCATCTCGGCGGCGACCTGCCGCATCCAACCCTCATCGGGCCAGCTATCGCCGTTCAGCAGGCAGACGGCTGCGGGGTTGCCGGTGAACGGTCGGTCGGTGAACGCGTCGATGATTCGGATACGCATGGATTCGAATGTAGGAGCGCCGTCCACGGGAGCATCGTGATCACAGCCGGCACTTCGCGGTCAAGTGACGTGACCGCAACATAGGAGTCACAAGGCGGTCATATCAGTGTCGTGTGATTGTTTGTGACTCACTCGAGTGAGTGAGGCGCATCTAGGGTTCCGTCGCTGTACGCAGTGAGTCTGGACCAAGAGATGCAGGCGGGCAGTGCACTGCCCGCTCCACGGCGGGACAAAAGCCCGGGAGGCCAGCCACGCCCGGCTGCCTCGCGGCCGGGCGCCGTGGACGCGGAGGCCCGACGTGGACGATCTGCATCACAACTACGGCCCAGAGGCGCGGTACGCCGTCGAGGCCGAAGCCGCGTTACCCACCACGAAATGGGAACAGGAAGTCGCGCGGGGTCTTGAGTTGGGCCTGCCCGGAGCCGATTCGATCGTCGACCGGCGGATCCCCACCTTCTCCCGCGGTGAGCTACCACATTTCGCCGGCATCAATACCTTCCTCAAAGCGCCGTACGTCGAAGACGTCCGTCGCTGCGGCGAATACGACGTCGCGGTGCTCGGCGCACCCTTCGACGGCGGCACCACCTACCGGTCCGGAACCCGTTTCGGCCCGCAAGGCATCCGCAAGATCTCCGCGCTATACGGACCGTACAGCTTCGAGCTCGGCGTCGATCTGCGGGAATCGATCACCATCGCCGACCTCGGTGACGTATTCACCATTCCGGGCAACATCGAAAAAACCTTCGACCAGATCTCCAAGGCGGTCGGGCACGTTTACGCCTCCGGCGCCTTTCCGGTGGTGTTGGGAGGCGACCATTCCATCGGCTTCCCCACCACGCGCGCCGTCGCCCAGCACTTGAACGGCGGAAAGCTCGGGATCATCCACTTCGACCGCCACGTCGACACCCAGGAAACCGACCTCGACGAGCGGATGCACACCACCCCGTGGTTTCACGCCACGGACATCCCCAACGTGCCGCCGCAGAACCTGGTGCAGATCGGCATCGGTGGCTGGCAGGCGCCCCGGCCGGGCGTGCAGGTGGGCCGGGAACGCGGCACGACGATCATGACCGTCACCGACTGCGTGGAGATGGGCATCGAGGCCGCCGCGCAGCGAGCACTGGACGTCGCCTGGGCCGGCACCGACGCCGTCTGGCTGTCCTTCGACGTCGACTGCCTGGATGCCGCATTCGTGCCCGGCACGGGCTGGCCCGAACCCGGCGGCTTCCTGCCCCGCGAGGTGCTGAAGTTCATCCAGCTCGTCGCCGCCCGCCCGCTGGCGGGCGTCGAGGTCGTGGAGTGCTCCCCGCCCTACGACAACGCCGAGATCACCGCGCTCATCGCGACCCGGGTGATCTGCGACACCCTCGGCTGCCTGGTGCGCGCCGGTCACCTACCGCGAAAGGCGATTCCATGAGTGCCCCAGTCCTGACTGCCCACCCGACCGACGGCCCCGATGCCGAGGATCTGCGCCGCATCGGTTACCACCAGGAGTTGCACCGCCGGCTCGGCTGGTTCTCCTCCTTCGCCGCCGGGTTCTCCTTCGTGTCGATCCTCACCACGGTGTTTCAGCTCTTCGCGCTCGGCTACTCCTTCGGCGGCCCCGCGTTCTTCTGGACCTGGCCGCTGGTGTTCGCCGGCCAGCTGTGCGTGGCGCTGGTGTTCGCCGAGTTGGCCGCGAGTTGGCCGCTGGCCGGGTGCATCTATCAGTGGTCGCGCCGCCTGGCCGGCGAGATCGTCGGATGGTTCGCCGGGTGGGCGATGCTGGTCGGTTACATCGTGAGTGTGGCGGCTATCGGCATCGCGTTGCAGGCGGTACTGCCCGCGGTCTGGCAGGGTTTCCAGATCATCGGTACTGACCCGTCGGTCACCTCGGCATCCGGTGCCGCCAACGGCATCCTGCTGGGTTCGGTCCTCATTGCGATCGCCACCGTGATCAGCGCGGTCGGCGTGCGGTTCATGGCGGTGATCAACGGGATCGGGGTGACTTGCGAGATCATCGGCGTGGTACTGCTGCTGGTGTTGCTTTTCAGCCACACCGAACGCGGTCCCGGCGTGGTCACCCAGACGCTCAACGTCTCCGGCGACAGCCCGTATGTGTACGCCTTTCTGGCGTCCACACTGATGGCGGCCTATGTCATGTACGGGTTCGACAGCGCCGCGGAGCTGTCCGAGGAGACCAGCGAGCCGCGGCGGGTGGTGCCCTCGGCGATCCTGCGGGCGCTGCTGGTGTCGTTCGTCGGTGGCGGGTTCATGATCGTGGCTGCCCTCATGGCGGCGCCCTCGCTGACCGATGGCCAGCTTTCCGCCGGGGGCATCGCCTATGTGATCACCAGCCGGCTGGACTCCACGCTCGGCCGGGCGCTGCTGCTGGTGGTGGCCATCTCCATCGTGTCCGCCTGCCTGGCGATCCAGAACTCGGCGTCGCGGGTGATGTTCAGCATGGCGCGCGACGGTCGGCTGCCTGGTGCCCGGCTGCTGGCCCGGGTGCACCCGCAGACCGGGACGCCGATCATCACCGGTATCGCGGTGGGGGTGCTCGCGATCGCCGTGTTGCTGATCAACCTCGGTAACCCGGCGGCATTCGCGGCGGTCACCAGTACGTCGGTGGTGATCGTCTACCTGGCGTACCTTCTGGTCACCGTTCCGGCCCTGCGCGCTCGGCTGCGCCGGAGCATGCCCAGCAAGCGCCCCGGAGGCTTTTCGCTGGGCCGCTGGGGGCTGCCGGTCAACCTGTTCGCCGTGGTGTACGGCGTGGCGATGATGGTGAACATCGCCTGGCCGCGGCAGGCGGTGTATGACCCGGCCGGCACCAGCTGGCTGCTCCAGTACCTGGCCCTGCTGTTCGTTGCGGGGCTGGTAGTGGTCGGTCTGGTGGTGCACCGGGCGCTGCGCGGGCGGCCGACCCCCGCAGCCGTCGAGGCGGTCGTCGACGCGGCCGCCGCCGTTGCCGAGGCGTGACCTACCTCCTAACCCCGCGTGTCGCGCCCCGGTGCACCGCGTGTCGCGTCCCCCAGCTCGGTATGTCGCGCCCAGCTGTGCAGTCGGGCCTGTGATCGGCACAGCCTGGCGGCTCTCAGGGCGTGGCACGATGGCGGCATGCTGCGTTGGATCACCGCGGGGGAGTCGCACGGTCCCGCACTCATCGCTGTGCTGGAGGGCATGGTCGCCGGGGTCGAGGTGACCTCCAAGGACATCCAGGGTGAACTGGCTCGCCGCCGGCTGGGATATGGGCGCGGCGCACGGATGAAATTCGAGGCCGACGAGGTCGACCTGCTGGGTGGCATCCGGCACGGCCGGACCTTGGGTGGCCCGGTGGCGATCCGGATCGGCAACACCGAGTGGCCCAAGTGGGAGACCGTCATGGCGGCCGACCCGGTCGATCCGGACGCCCTCGCCGCGCAGGCCCGCAACGCGCCGCTGACCCGTCCCCGGCCCGGGCACGCCGACCTGGCCGGGATGACCAAGTACGGCTTCGACGACGCCCGACCGGTGCTGGAACGGGCCAGTGCGCGCGAGACCGCCTCCCGGGTCGCATTGGGCGCGGTGGCCAAGGCGTTCCTGCGCCAAGCCCTGGACGTGGAGGTGCTGTCCCACGTGGTGTCGCTAGGGCAGGCAGTGGCTCCCGCAGATGTGCTGCCTGCACCCGGCGACCTGGAGCGCATCGATTCCAGCCCGATCCGCGCGTACTCGCAGGAGGCTTCCGCCGCGATGATCGCCGAAGTGGATGCCGCCAAGAAAGACGGCGACACGCTGGGCGGCGTGGTCGAGGTGTTGGCGTACGGGTTACCGGTGGGCCTGGGCTCCTTCGTGCACGCCGACCGGCGGCTGGACGCCCGGCTGGCCGGCGCGCTGATGGGTATTCAAGCCATGAAGGGCGTCGAGGTGGGCGACGGGTTCGCCACTGCGCGACGCCGGGGCAGCGCCGCGCACGATGAGATGGCGCCCGGCCCCGACGGTGTGGTGCGCCGCACCAACCGCGCCGGCGGCCTCGAAGGTGGCATGACCAACGGCGAGACACTGCGAATGCGGGTGGCGATGAAGCCGATCTCCACCGTGCCCCGCGCGCTGGCCACGGTGGACCTCACCACCGGCGAGGCGGCCGTCGCGATCAACCAGCGTTCCGATGTCTGCGCCGTCCCCGCCGCGGGCGTGGTGGCTGAGGCGATGGTCGCGCTGGTGCTGGCCGACGCCGCGCTGGAGAAGTTCGGCGGTGATTCGCTACCCGAAACCATCCGCAACGCCCGGGCCTACCTCAACAGCTATCACCAGCGCTGATCGTGCCTCCGGATCAGGGGCTCTCATGGATGCTTGTGCACCTCTTACGCCGCGCCAAAAGTTGGGCGTCGAGGCAGCGAGCATGGCGACAACGAGCATCCAGGGACAGTACGTGACAGGCAGCCCTACGCGGCGAACGGTGTCGGTCTTGTCTCTCGGCGGCACGATTGCGATGACGAACGCGGGACGCGGCGGCGCCGGTGTGGTGCCGACCCTCGATTCGGCTGCTCTGCTGGCCGCGATACCAGAGCTGGCCAGGGTGGACTGTGAGATCACCAGCAGAAACGTCCGAACCTTGCCCGGCGCATCGTTGGGCTTTGATGATCTTTCCGTGCTGGTGAGCGTTGTTCGGGACGAGCTGGACTCGGGCGCGGATGGGGTAGTGATCACCCAAGGAACCGACACGATCGAAGAGACCGCGTATCTCCTCGATCTGACCGTGGACCGCGCCGCGCCGGTGGTGGTGACCGGTGCCATGCGTAACCCGACAATGGCCGGCGCCGACGGACCAGCCAACCTGCTGGCCGCTGTGCAGACCGCAGGTAGCGAGCAGTTGCGCGGCGTGGGATGCGTGGTCGTGATGGGCGACGAGATTCACGCCGCCAGGCACGTTCACAAAGTGCACAGCACGAGTCCTGGCGCGTTCGTCTCGCCGGACACCGGTCCGGTCGGGCAGGTGGTGGAGGGCAGTCCCCGGCTGTTGATGCGTCCGATAGCCGCGCCGACGTACCCGGCCCCTACTCACGCCGTTCGCATCGGGTTGGTCACGGCATGCCTGGGCGACGACGGGGAGCTGCTGCGTCGCCTGGATACCGGTTTCGATGGGGTGGTCGTGGCCGGATTCGGGGTGGGACACGTGCCGGCCGCGTTCGTTGCACCGCTTGCCGAGCTCGCCTTGCGCATCCCGGTGGTGCTCGCCTCGCGGACCGGCGCCGGTCCGGTGCTGCGCGCCACTTACGGATTTCCCGGCTCCGAGCGCGACCTCCAGGACTGTGGATTGATCAATTCCGGTTTCCTCGGGCCGTTCAAGGCCCGGATCCTGCTGCATGTGCTGCTGGCCGCCGGAGCTACCCACGGCGAGACCATCACAGCATTCGATGCAGCTGGTGGGTGCACCGGGTAATCGGCGGAGTAATGAAGGAGGTTTCGACGCGTGGTGAGCGGACCTGTCGTGATCCTCATCGGTCCACCGGGATCGGGCAAGAGCACCGTTGGACGGTTGGTGGCAGAAGAGCTGGGTGCATCGTTTCGCGACTTCGATGATGACCTGCAGGATGAGTGCGGTCTGCCCGCCGGCGAGCTGGTCGTCAAGCTGGGCCGGGAGAAATTCGGCGAGGTCGAGTGCCGGCTCATCGGTGACGTGCTCGCGGATCATTCTGGGGTGCTTGCGCTTGGTGGTGGCACGCCGCTGAACCCAGCAATTCAGGACCAACTGAAACCCTTTCACGTCGTATTCCTCGATGTGGACCTCGACGAGCTGCTCCGCCGGGAGGGTCTCGTTCCACTGCACCCGTGGTTGCTGCCCAATCCCCGGGCGCACCTGCGGCAATTGCTCGGGCAACGGCGCCCGGTCTATGAAGCGGTGTCCAACGTCGTCATACCGACGACTGGTCGTTCAGCCGCGGAGGTCGCGGCCGAGGTCTTGCAGACTCTGCACAATTGATTTCACGGGGTGGATGCGTGGCTCATGCGATGCTCAGTCGGGGCGTTCGGACGCGAGAGGAGTTGGATGAGCGAGACCGGTGAGCTGTTGGACGAGATCAGTGAGACCGAGGTCGGTGAGACCCAGCCGCTGCGGATCCGGGTGGCCACTGCCCAGCCCTACGACGTTGTCGTCGGCAGGTATCTGCGGGCTGAGCTGTTGGACGTGCTGGGCAGTGGCGCCGTGGCGATCGTGCATCAGCCGACGATGGTCGAGTCCGCGGAGTCACTGCGCACCGTGCTGGAGCACCTTGGTTCGCAGGCTTACCGCATCGAGGTGCCCGATGCCGAGGACGGCAAGAAGCTCGCGGTGGCGGGGTTCTGCTGGGACGTGCTGGGAAAGGTAGGTCTGGACCGCACCGGCACCGTGGTGGGCTTCGGCGGCGGAGCGGTGACCGATCTCGCCGGGTTCGTGGCGGCCAACTGGCTGCGCGGGGTCCGGGTGGTGCACGTGCCTACCACCCTGCTGGGGATGGTGGACGCTGCGGTAGGCGGCAAGGCCGGGATCAATATCGACGCGGGTAAGAACCTGGTCGGCGCATTCCACGAGCCCGCCGCGGTGCTGGCAGACCTCGCCACGCTGCAGACGCTGCCGCGCGCTGAGCTCGTCGCCGGGATGGCGGAGGTGGTCAAGGCGGGCTTCATCGCCGATCCGGTGATCCTCGAGCTGATCGAGGACGACCCAGCCGCCGCACTGGATCCGTCCGGGCCGGTGCTGGAGGAACTGGTCGGCCGCGCGATCCGGGTCAAGGCGGACGTGGTGGCAGCCGACCTCAAGGAATCTCACCTGCGCGAAATCCTCAACTACGGGCACACCCTGGGCCACGCGCTGGAACGTCGGGAAGGCTACCGGTGGCGCCACGGTGCCGCGGTCAGCGTCGGCATGGTGTTCGCGGCCGAATTGTCCCGACTCGCCGGGCGGCTGGACGACGCCACCGCGCAGCGCCACGGCACGGTGCTCCGCTCAATCGGCCTGCCCACCGGCTACGACGCAGACGCGCTCCCCGAGCTGCTGGAAGGCATGCGCAACGACAAGAAAACCCGGTCGGGAGTGTTGCGTTTCGTGGTGCTCGACGGCCTGGCGCAGCCGGGCCGACTGGAGGACCCGGACCCCGAACTGCTCGCCGAAGCCTACGCCGCTGTCGCAGGTGCGCCGGAGGGTGTGGAGTGAAGGTCCTGGTGCTCAACGGGCCCAACCTGGGCCGGCTCGGCACCCGGGAGCCCGACATCTACGGCGCCTCGACTTACGACGATCTGGTGCAGCTGTGCCAGCGGGTGGGAGCCGAGCTGGGGCTCGACGTGGACGTGCGCCAGACTGACCACGAGGGCGTCATGATCGGCTGGCTACACGAGGCCGCCGACACGGCCACCCCCGTCGTGCTCAACGCCGCAGCGTGGACGCATTACTCGATCGCGCTGGCCGACGCCGCCGCGCAGCTGTCGGCGCCATTGGTGGAGGTGCACATCAGCAACGTGCACGCGCGCGAGACCTTCCGGCACCACAGCTATATCTCGGCTATCGCATCCGGCGTCATCGTCGGCTTGGGAGTCGAAGGTTACCCGCTCGCGTTACGCTGGATCGCAGGGCGCGCCAGTACGTAAGTACCGTCGGGTTATGTCCCACCCCCTGCGCCGCGCGGCGCTTCGCGAGCGGCTACCCGAACTCGGCCTCCAGGCGCTGCTGGTCACCGATCTGTTGAATATCCGATATCTCACCGGATTCACCGGCTCCAACGGTGCCTTGCTGGTGCATGTCGACGGCGACGAACACAGTGTGTTCTGCACTGACGGCCGTTACCGCACGCAGTCGCAGCGGCAGGTGGCCGACCTGCGGCGGCTGATCGAGCGGTCGTGCACCCTGCGGCTGGCGAAGCAGGCTACCGAGCTCGGTATCTGCCGGCTGGGTTTCGAAAGCCATGTGGTGACAGTCGACGGGTATGCGGCCCTGCAGGAAGTCACCGAGCCCGGCGTGCTGGTCGCTACCTCACGGCCGGTGGAAGCGTTGCGGTCGGTCAAGGACGGCACCGAGATCGCCGCGCTGCGGGCGGCGTGCGCGATTGCCGACGCCGCGCTGGCCGGCCTGCTCGCCGACGACGGGCTGCGCCCAGGTCGCACCGAGCGGGAGGTGGCACGCGACCTGGAGGCTCGGATGGTGGCCCTGGGCGCCACCGGCCCGTCGTTCGAGACCATCGTCGCGTCCGGGACGCACTCGGCGATCCCGCACCACCGCCCTACCGATGCCCAGCTGTGCCGCGGTGACCTGGTGAAACTCGATTTCGGGGCGCTGATCGAGGGTTATCACTCCGACATGACCCGGACCGTGGTGCTCGACGGGCCGGCAGCGTGGCAGCGGGACCTCTACGAGCTGGTCGCCGCCGCGCAAGCGGCGGGACGCGCGGTGCTGCGGGCCCGAGCCGATGTCCGGGATGTCGATGCGGCGGCCCGGAAGGTCATTACCGACGCCGGGCATGGTGAGAACTTCCTCCATGGGCTCGGCCACGGCGTCGGCCTGCAGATCCACGAGGCTCCGGCGTTATCGCAGTTCGGCGTCGGTACACTGCAGGCAGGCATGACGGTTACCGTCGAGCCGGGTGTGTACCTGGCCGGTCGGGGCGGCGTGCGCATCGAGGACACTCTCGTCGTCACCGGCGGCGAGCCGGAACTCCTCACCCAGACCACGAAGGACCTCGTGGTCGTGTCCTGCTAACAAAGATCTTGCTGGCACCTCCGCCAGCCACGACCGGGGAGTGACAGGCTGACGTGGCCACGACCAACGACCTCAAGAATGGACTTGTGCTCAACCTCGACGGCCAGCTGTGGTCGGTCGTGAACTTTCAGCACGTCAAACCGGGCAAAGGCGGCGCTTTCGTACGCACAACCCTGAAGAACGTGCTGTCCGGCAAGGTCGTGGACAAGACATTCAACGCCGGCACCAAGGTCGACACCGCTACTGTCGACCGGCGCGATATGACCTATTTGTACGCAGATGGGACCGATTTCGTCTTCATGGACTCCGACACTTTCGACCAGATCACGATTCCCGGTGACGTCGTCGGAGATGCGGCGAAATACCTGCTGGACAACCAGACCGTGCTGGTGGCCGTGCACGACGGCACTCCGCTCTACATCGAGTTGCCCACCTCGGTGGAGTTGGTGATCTCGCACACCGACCCCGGTTTGCAGGGAGACCGGTCGACTGGTGGTACCAAGCCGGCCACCTTGGAGACGGGTGCCGAGATCCAGGTGCCGTTGTTCGTGAGCACCGGCGAAAAAGTCAAGGTAGACACCCGGGACGGCCGCTACCTTGGCCGGATCAGTAGTTGACATGGGTGCTCGCAGTAAGGCCCGCAAACGCGCCGTCGACATCCTGTTCGAATCCGACTTGCGCGGGCTGGATCCATTGGAACTGCTCGCTGAGCGGGTCGGGGCGCCGGACCTACCCCCGGTCAGCGACTACACCGTCTCGTTGGTGCACGGCGTGGTCGAGCACGCCGCCGACATCGACAAATTGCTGACCGATCAAGCCCACGGTTGGGCCCTGACCCGGATGCCCGCGGTCGATCGGGCGGTGCTGCGGCTGGGTGTGTTCGAGCTGCTGTTCTCCGACGAGGTGGATGATGCGGTAGCCATCGACGAGGCCATCGAGCTGGCCAAGTTGCTGTCCACCGACGACTCGCCGCGGTTTGTCAATGGGGTGCTCGGCGCGCTGGCTGCATTGCCGCGCGGTTCGTGAGCGAGATCAACCCCTGGCTCAGGCCTCTTCCTTGTCCTTCGCGGGGCGAGCCTCGGGCGGTAGCACGCCCCAACCGATCAGCTGCTCGGTGAGGTCGCCCGGCGACATGTCGTAGATGATCGCCAGCGAGCGCAGGTCCTCGGTGCGGATCGAGAGCACCTTACCGTTGTAGTCACCGCGCTGGCTCTGGATCGTGGCGGCGTAGCGAGCCAGTGGACCCACCTTGTCGACCGGCAACTGCTGCAGACGCTCCAGATTGATGACGATCTTGGTAGCTGGTTCGCTGCCGGACGACACCCGGCCTTCAGGCAGTAGTTCGGGAACCGGAACCCCGTAGAAGTCGGCTAGCTCGGCGAGCTTCTGCACCGTGACCGCCCGATCGCCACGCTCGTAGGAACCGACCACCACAGCCTTCCAGCGGCCCGCAGACTTCTGCTCGACACCGTGCAGGGACAGACCCTGCTGCTGACGGATGCCGCGCAGTTTGGACCCCAGTGCTTTGGCATAGTCGCCCATCTGGCCCCTTCTCCTTCTTCAGACCCCGACCAGTCAACGCCTTGGGGCGCCCCGCGAAAATCGGGATGATACGGAGAGTAATGCTGCGCTGAGTAATCCACTAGGTCAAGCCATCGGGAGCCGAAGACCGCGCAGAGTCACGCACACCACCCGGACGGGGCAGCGCTACCGCGGTTGCCGAACCCTCTAAAGCGTCCCAGCTGTGGCCCAGTGATACTGTCCGGTCCGGGTCCCGGCGCCAGCCGACGCCGGGAGTACCCATATTGCCGGCTCAGCCGGCGGTATCCATGACGTCCTTTAAGGCCCGTCCCGTGAGGCGGGGAAGGAGGTCCACCGTGTCGTCCCCGTCCGGGACGGGCGCGGTGGGCGAGGCAGGGCCACCGCGGCAGCGTGAGTTGCTGTCGGCGGCCCAGGTCGCGCGCATCGTCGCCCGGATGGCGCATCAGATCATCGAGCGCACCGCCCCCGAAGCGGTGGTGATGATCGGCATTCCCACCCGCGGCGTGCCGCTGGCGCACCGCCTCGCCAGCCGGATCCGGGAGTTCGGCGGACCCACGCCGGCCGTCGGCACGCTCGATGTCACGCTCTACCGGGACGACCTGCGGCGCCGGCCAACCCGCCCGCTGCAGCCCACCGAGCTACCTGCTGATGGCCTGGACGATGCGCTGGTCGTTCTGGTCGACGATGTGCTGTACTCCGGACGTACCGTGGCGGCCGCGCTCGATGCGCTGCGCGAGTACGGCCGCCCGCGGGCGGTACAACTCGCCGTGCTGGTCGACCGGGGCCACCGTGAGCTGCCGATTCGCGCCGACTACGTGGGTAAGAACGTGCCGACCTCCCGGGACGAGGAGATCGGTGTGCTGCTCACCGAGACTGACCGCACCGATGCGGTCGTGCTGCGTGGTTACGATCGGGGCGCCTACGACCGGGGGCCGCGGTGAGGCATCTGCTGACCACCACAGACCTGCCGCGGGAGACGGTCACCGCGCTGCTGGACACCGCTGAGGCGCTCAAGCAGGCGCTGCTGGGCCGGGAAGTCCGCAAACTCCCCACCCTGCGCGGGCGCACCGTCGTCACCTTGTTCTACGAGAGCTCCACGCGGACGCGGGCTTCGTTCGAGATCGCCGGCAAGTGGATGAGCGCCGATGTGGTGAACATCTCGGCGAGTGCCTCGGCGGTGGTCAAGGGAGAATCACTACGCGATACCGCGCTCACGCTGACCGCGATGGGCGCCGACTGCGTGGTGATCCGCCACCCCGCGTCGGGTGCGGCGCATCGTCTCGCCGGCTGGATACCCACCCACGTCGTCAACGCCGGTGATGGCACTCACCAGCATCCGACCCAGGCGCTCCTGGACGCCGCTACTCTGCGTGAGCGATTGGGAACCCTAAATGGGCGGACCGTCACCATCGTAGGCGATGTGCTGCATAGCCGGGTCGCCCGCTCGAACATCGAGCTCTTGATCACGCTGGGTGCCCGGATCCACCTTGTCGCTCCGCCAACCCTGCTCCCCTGGGACGTCGAGCATTGGGGCAGTGGCCAGGGTTCGACAATGCGCGATTGGCCAGTCACGGTGGGGCACGATCTCGACGCAGCGTTGCCCGGCTCGGATGCGGTGATGATGCTTCGCGTGCAGTCCGAGCGGATGCAGGGTGGGTTCTTCCCGTCCGCCCGCGAATATGCGATCAGCTACGGGCTCACCGAGGCGCGCCTGGGGTTGTTGCCCGAGCATGCGGTGGTGCTGCACCCCGGGCCGATGCTGCGCGGCATGGAGATCGCGCATTCGGTCGCCGACTCTCCCCGGGCCGCGATCACCGAACAGGTCCGAAACGGCGTGCATGTGCGGATGGCGGTCCTCTACCACCTGCTCGCAGCCCAAGATGATCAGTCACCGCAGGAGCAGGCATGACCCGGCCGTTGTTGCTGCGCGGAATCCGCCCCTACGGCGCGGGTGACCCGGTGGACCTGCTGGTCCGAGACGGGGTGATCACCGAGCTGGGTTCCGGAGTGGACGGCGCGGGCGCCGAGGTGATCGATGGTGGCGGGCTGGTGGCGCTGCCAGGCCTGGTGGACCTGCACGTCCACCTGCGCGAGCCCGGCCGGGAAGATGCCGAGACGATCGCCACCGGTTCGGCCGCCGCAGCGCTGGGCGGCTACACCGCGGTGTTCGCGATGGCCAATACCGATCCGGTGGCCGACACCGCGGTGGTGGCCGAATACGTGTACCGGCGCGGGCGCGAGGTCGGGTTGGTCGAGGTGCACCCCGTCGGTGCGGTCACCGCCGGGTTGCGCGGCGAGCGACTCGCCGAGTTGGGTGCCATGGCCGCGTCCGCCGCGGCGGTCCGGATGTTCTCCGACGACGGGTTGTGCGTGCACGACTCCCTGCTGATGCGCCGGGCTTTGGAGTACGCCCGCGGGCTGGGCGGTGTGATCGCCCAGCATGCCGAGGATCCCAAGCTGACCGCCGGCGCGCAGGCGCACGAGGGACGCGTCGCGGCCCGGTTGGGCCTGGCCGGGTGGCCGGTTGCCGCGGAGGAGTCGATCGTGGCGCGGGACTGCCTGCTCGCCCGGGATGCCGGCGCGGCGCTGCACATCTGCCACGTGTCCACCGCGGGCACGGTGGAGCTGTTGCGCTGGGCCAAGCAGCGCGGTATCCGGGTATCCGCCGAGGTCACCCCGCACCACTTGTCGCTCACCGATGAGCGACTGTCCGGTTACGACCCGGTCAACAAGGTCAACCCGCCGCTGCGCACCGCGGCTGATACCGAGGCGCTGCGCGCCGCGCTGGCGCAGGGAATCGTGGACTGCGTGGCCACCGATCATGCCCCGCACGCCGCGCAGGACAAGGACTGCGAATGGTCCGCAGCGCGGCCCGGCATGCTGGGGTTGCAGACCGCGCTGTCGGTGGTGGTGGCCACGATGGTCCGGCCCGGTCTGTTGGATTGGCGGGGGGTGGCCCGGGTGATGAGCGAGCGCCCGGCGCAGATCGGCCGGGCCGCTGATCAGGGCCGCCCGATCGCCGTGGGGGAGCCGGCCACCTTGATCCTGGTTGATCCCGACGCCACCTGGACGGTACGCGGGGCGCAGCTGGCCAGCCTGGCGGACAACACGCCCTATGAGGGAATGGAGCTGCCCGGCCGGGTGGCGGTCAGCATGCTCCGCGGCCGGGTCACCACCGAGGACGGGAAGGTGCTGGGTTGATGGGTGCCCTGGCGATGCTGGTGCTGGAGGACGGCGCCACTGTGCGCGGCGACAGTTACGGAGCGGTGGGCCAGGCGCTGGGTGAGGCGGTGTTCGCCACCGGGATGACCGGCTACCAGGAAACCCTCACCGACCCGTCCTACCGTCGCCAGATCGTCGTGCAGACCGCCCCGCACATCGGCAACACCGGCTGGAACGACGAGGACGACGAGTCGCGGCGGATCTGGGTGGCCGGCTACGTCGTGCGGGACCCGGCCCGGATGCCCTCCAACTGGCGGTCGACCCGTTCGCTGGGCGAGGAGCTGTCCCGCCAGGGTGTGGTGGGAATCGCCGGTGTCGATACCCGCGCGCTCACCCGAAGGCTGCGTGAGTACGGCTCGATGCGCGCGGGAATCTTCTCCGGCGACGCGCTGGCCGAGCCCTCCCAGCTGATGGCGCGCGTGCTGGCCAGCCCCCCGATGGCGGGGGCGGACCTGGTCGGCGAGGTGACCGCCGCTCAGCCCTACGTCGTGCCCGCCACTACTGCGCGTCGCTTCCGGGTGGTGGCACTGGATCTGGGGATCAAGTTCAACACACCCCGGATGCTCGCTGCTCGGGGCGTCGAGACGCACGTGCTGCCGGCGACGGTCGCGGTGGAGGAGCTGCTGGCGTCGCAGCCCGACGGGGTGTTCCTGTCCAACGGTCCCGGCGACCCGGCCACTGCGGATCATGCGGTGGCCCTGACCCGTGCCGTGCTGGGGCGGCGAGTACCACTGTTCGGGATCTGCTTCGGCAACCAGATTCTGGGCCGGGCGCTGGGACGTGGTACCTACAAGATGCGCTACGGGCATCGCGGGATCAACGTCCCGGTCGTCGAGTACGCCACCGGGCGGGTGGCCATCACCTCGCAAAACCATGGTTTCGCGGTGACCGGGGAGCCGGGGGAGCGCTTCGACTCCGACTTCGGCGCCGCGGTGGTAAGCCATTCCTGCCCCAACGACGGCACCGTCGAGGGACTCACCTGCCTGGAGGTGCCCGCGTTCAGCGTCCAATACCACCCGGAGGCCGCCGCCGGCCCGCACGACGCCGCCGACCTGTTCGACCGCTTCTGTGCGCTGATGGAGGCGCAGCGATGATCCCGCTGTGGCTAGCGGGCCCGGGAGGTGCACAAGCATCCATAAGACCGGGTGCGGAGTGTGGAGGCTGCTGTGCCGCGCAGGGATGACATCTCGCACGTGCTCGTGATCGGGTCTGGGCCGATTGTGATCGGGCAGGCTTGCGAGTTCGATTACTCCGGGACCCAGGCGTGCCGGGTGCTGCGGGAGGAGGGGCTGCGGGTCAGCCTGGTGAACTCCAACCCGGCCACGATCATGACAGATCCGGAGTTCGCCGATGCCACCTACATCGAGCCGATCACGCTGGAGTACGTCGAGAAGGTGATCGCCGCTGAGCGCCCGGATGCGCTGTTGGCGACGCTCGGCGGCCAGACCGCGCTGAATACCGCAGTTGCCCTGCACGAGCGTGGCGTGCTGGCCCGGTACGGCGTCGAGTTGATCGGCGCGGACATCGAGGCCATCCAGCGTGGCGAGGACCGGCTGAAGTTCAAGGACGTGGTGCGCGCGGTGGGAGCCGAGGTGCCACGCAGCGCCGTCTGCTCCTCGATGGACGAGGTCCGCCAAGCCGTCGACGAGCTCGGCCTGCCGGTGGTGATCCGGCCGTCGTACACCATGGGCGGGCTCGGCTCCGGGATGGCGCACACCGAGGACGACCTCGTCCGCATCGTCTCCATCGGGTTGGCTGCCAGCCCGGTGCACCAGGTGCTCATCGAAGAGAGCGTACTGGGCTGGAAGGAATACGAGCTGGAGCTGATGCGCGACCACCGGGACAACGTGGTGGTGGTGTGCTCCATCGAGAACGTCGACCCGATGGGTGTGCACACCGGGGACTCGGTGACCGTCGCCCCGGCGCTGACCCTCACCGACCGCGAGTACCAGCACATGCGCGATGTCGGCATCGCGGTGCTGCGCGAGGTCGGGGTGGACACCGGCGGCTGCAACATCCAGTTCGCGGTGCATCCGGCCACCGGCCGGCTGGTTGTCATCGAGATGAACCCGCGGGTGTCCCGATCCAGCGCGCTGGCGTCCAAGGCCACCGGTTTCCCCATCGCCAAGATTGCCGCGAAGCTCGCCATCGGCTACACCCTGGATGAGATCACCAACGACATCACCGGCGAGACTCCGGCCAGCTTCGAGCCCACCCTGGACTACATCGTGGTCAAGGTGCCCCGGTTCGCCTTCGAGAAGTTCCCCGGCGCGGACCCCACGCTCACCACCACGATGAAGTCCGTCGGCGAGGCGATGGCGCTGGGCCGCTCCTTCCCCGAGGCGCTGGGCAAGGCGCTGCGCTCGATGGAGACTCCCGCCGCCGGCTTCTGGACCAAGCCCGACCCGCCCGATGCCACGGTGAGCTCAGAGCTGTCGGCGGTGGCAGTTCCCCATGACGGACGGCTCTACTCCGTCGAGCGGGCGCTGCGGCTGGGCGCGACCGTCGCGCAGGTCGCGCAGGCGTCGGGCATCGATCCGTGGTTCGTCGACCAGATCGCCGGCCTGGTCGAGCTGCGCGCTGACCTCGTCGCCGCGGCCGAACTGGACGAGCCGCTGTTGCGCCGCGCCAAGCGGGCCGGCGTCTCCGACCGGCAGCTCGCCGCGCTGCGCGGTGACCTCGACGAGCCGAAGATCGCCGTGCTGCGGCGCCGGCTGGGCGTGCGGCCGATCTACAAGACCGTGGACACCTGCGCGGCCGAGTTCGCCGCCCGTACCCCGTACCACTACTCCGCCTACGAGAACGACCCGCACGCCGAGACCGAGGTCAGCGAGCAACGGCAACGACCCAAGGTGATCATCTTGGGCTCCGGACCGAACCGGATCGGTCAGGGCATCGAGTTCGACTATTCGTGCGTGCACGCCGCGATGGCGCTGCGCAGCGCTCCTGACAACGACGGCCTCGGTTACGAGACCGTGATGGTCAACTGTAACCCGGAGACGGTGTCCACCGACTACGACACCGCTGATCGGCTCTACTTCGAGCCGCTGACCTTCGAAGACGTCATGGAAGTCGTGCACGCCGAGCGCACGTCAGGCACCGTGGCGGGCGTGATCGTCCAGCTGGGCGGGCAGACCCCGCTCGGGCTGGCGCAGCGGCTGGCCGACGCCGGTGTCCAGGTGGTGGGCACACCGCCGGAGGCGATCCATCTCGCCGAGGACCGCGGGTCCTTCGGAGCGGTCCTGGAACGAGCCGGATTGCCCGCCCCGGCCTACGGGACGGCCACCTCGTTCGCGGAGGCTCGCAAGATCGCCGATGAGATCGGCTACCCGGTGCTGGTGCGCCCGTCCTACGTGCTCGGCGGTCGCGGCATGGAGATCGTCTATGACGAGCAGACCCTGGCGGGTTACATCGCCCGGGCCACCGAGATCACCCCCGAGCACCCGGTGCTGGTGGACCGCTTCCTCGACGACGCCATCGAGATCGACGTCGACGCGCTGTGCGACGGCAGCGAGGTCTACCTCGGCGGGATCATGGAACACATCGAGGAGGCCGGGGTGCACTCCGGGGACTCCTCCTGCGCGCTGCCACCGATCACGCTGGGGGAATCTGACCTGGCCGCGGTGCGGTCCTCCACCGAGGCGATCGCCCGCGGGGTCGGCGTGCGCGGTCTGCTCAACGTGCAGTACGCCCTGAAGGATGACGTGCTCTACGTTCTGGAGGCCAATCCCCGGGCCAGCCGCACGGCGCCGTTCGTCTCCAAGGCCACCGCGGTGCCGCTGGCCAAGGCCGCCGCCCGGATCATGCTCGGCGCCAGCATCGCCACACTGCGGGCGGAGGGCCTGCTGCTTTCTCACGGCGACGGTGGCGACCTGCCTCTCGACGCGCCGGTGGCGGTCAAGGAAGCGGTGCTGCCCTTTCACCGGTTCCGCACCCCGGAGGGTCACGGGGTGGACTCGCTGCTCGGGCCGGAGATGAAATCCACCGGCGAGGTGATGGGCATCGACGCCGCGTTCGGCCAGGCCTTCGCGAAGTCCCAGGCCGCGGCCTACGGCTCGCTGCCCACCTCGGGGCGGGTGTTCGTGTCAGTGGCCAACCGGGACAAGCGGGCCATGGTGTTTCCCGCCAAGCGGCTGGCTGACCTCGGCTTCGAGGTACTCGCCACCCGCGGCACGGCCAACACGCTGCGTCGCAACGGCATCCCGTGCACCGTGGTGCGCAAGCACTTCGAAGGTCCGGACAACATCGTGGACCTGATCAATGCCGGACAGGTTGACATGATCATCAACACGCCTTACGGCAATCCTGGCCCCCGGGTCGACGGCTACGAGATCCGCACCGCCGCGGTAGCCCGCGGAATCCCGTGCATCACCACGATCCAAGGCGCCGCCGCCGCCGTGCAAGGCGTCGAAGCCCTCATCCGAGGCGACATCACCGTCCGTCCCCTCCAATCCCTACACGCGGCGCTGCGCGCGGTCCCCCCGCATTCAGCGGGCTCAGTGGGGCTATCCGGTGCCCATTAATCCCCCCAAAACCGCCACGGAGCCCGCTCAATGCGGGTTTGGGACGCGGTTGAGGAGCCTGATAGGGGTTAGGGGTCCGTTGTGTGTGGGGATTGATCCGCATCCGGAGCTGCTGCGGGCGTGGGGGTGCAGCCAGGACGTGCGGGGAGTGGAGAGGTTTGCACTGGGGGCGGTGGACGCGCTCGCACCGGTGGCGGCGGTGATCAAGCCGCAGTCGGCGTTCTTCGAGCGGTACGGGTCGCGGGGCATCGCGGTGTTGGAGCGCGTGCTGGTGGCGGCTCGGGAGGGGGGCGCGCTGGTGCTGCTCGACGTCAAGCGGGGCGACATCGGCTCCACGATGGCCGGCTACGCCGCGGCCTACCTCGACGACGGGGCTCCGCTGGCGGCCGACGCGATCACCGTGTCGCCCTACCTCGGGATCGGCGCACTCGATCCGGCGTTCGAGCTGGCCGGCCGGACCGGGCGGGGGGTATTCGTGCTGGCGCTGACCTCCAATCCGGAAGGTGCCGCCGTGCAGGCCGCCATGACCGGCACCGGCGCGACGGTCGCGCAGGCCGTAGTGGACGCCGTCGCCGCGCGCAACGCCGGTCGGCGCCCCGCCGGTGACTTCGGGGTGGTGGTCGGTGCGACCGCGCCGGTGGAAACCTTGCGCCTGGACGGTCTCAACGGGCCGATACTGGTCCCGGGAATAGGTGCGCAAGGCGCCCGGGTGCGCGATTTGCGCCAGCTCTTCGGCACCGCGGCGCCGCACGTCGTGGCGTCGATCTCCCGTGAGCTGTTGGCGCACGGCTACCAGCCCGAGTTGTTGCGGCGCGCCGCCGAGCGCGTCGCCGGCGAGGCCGCGAGCCTGCTCCATCCAGGTTGGGGCAGGTCGGCCGGGATACCCCCGGGTTAAGCGGCGGGTGGCCAGGGGGATACGGTCGCCGCACTAACCTAGAAGTATCCCTCAAGCACTAGCAATCGACGGAGGAGACCGTGGCCCTTCCCGAGCTGACCGAGGAGCAGCGGGCCGCTGCGCTGGAGAAGGCGGCCGCCGCCCGACGTGCCAGGGCCGAGCTCAAGGAGCGCCTCAAGCGCGGCGGGACCAATCTGAAGGAAGTCCTGGCCAAGTCCGACAGTGACGACATCCTGGGCAAGATGAAGGTTTCGGCTTTGCTCGAAGCCTTGCCAGGCGTGGGCAAGGTCCGCGCTCAGCAGATCATGGAACGGCTGGAGATCGCCACCAGCCGGCGGCTGCGCGGGCTTGGTGAACGCCAGCGCAAGGCCTTGCTCAGCGAGTTCGGCCCAGAATAAGCACCCGAGTCAATCGGCCCGGAAATCGACACTTCAGTGATCAACGTGCGCTGCGACGGTGTGTGAGCCGGGGTCCAGTGAGGGTGCTGGGCCCCGGCTCACCGTCGTCTCAGGTCCCTCCGGGGTCGGAAAGTCGAGTGTGGTCGCCGAGATCCTGCGTTGCTGGCCAGAGTTGTTCGTCAGCGTCTCGGTCACCACCCGGCCACGCCGGGCCGACGAACGCTCCGGCGAGCATTACCACTACGTGGATCGCGCCACCTTTGCGCGCATGATCGAAAGCGGGGAGTTCCTCGAGTATGCCGAGTACGCCGGTAACTTCTACGGCACTCCCGCCCGCCCGGTGCGTCAGGCGCTGGCCGCCGGTCGGTCCGCGTTGCTGGAGATCGAGGTGCAGGGTGCCCGGCAGATCCGCGCCGCGATACCCGACGCCTTGCTGGTGATGCTGGTGCCGCCGTCATGGGAGGTGCTGGACGGCCGGCTGTCCGACCGTGGCACAGAAGATCCGGCGGTGCGGAAGCGCCGATTGCGAGTGGCTCGCGAAGAGCTGGCCGCCGCCGGAGAATTCGATGCGACAGTGGTCAACGACGACGTGCAGCGCGCCGCCGGAGAGTTGATAACCTTGATGCGCGGCACCCTCCGGTGAACAGCTTTATCCCGACCCCTATACACCAGCATCACTGTGGCACCGACATCATCTGACGTATCTGGAGATAATGAGTTGAGCATCCCCACCGAATTGGACGCGCTGAACGCATCCTCGGCTGCTGCCCCTGAGGGCATCACCAACCCCCCGATCGACGACCTGCTGACCAAGGTCAGCTCGAAGTACGCCCTGGTGATCTTCGCAGCGAAGCGGGCTCGCCAGATCAACGACTACTACGCTCAGCTCGGAGAGGGCCTGCTGGAATACGTCGGGCCGTTGGTGGAGCCAGGGCCGCGGGAAAAGCCCCTGTCGATCGCGCTGCGCGAGATCCACTCCGGGTTGCTCGAGCACACCGAGGGCCAGTGACCCAGGCCGGGCCCGTCCGGCCGGACTCCTCCCGCCGGATCGTGCTCGGCATCGGCGGCGGCATCGCCGCCTACAAGGTATGCGAGGTGCTCCGCCGCCTCATCGAAGCGGGCCACCTCGTTCGCGTGCTGCCCACTGAGGCAGCCCTGAAATTCGTGGGTGCACCCACGTGGGAGGCGCTGTCCGGGTTCCCGGTGCACCACGATCTGTTCGGCGACGTCGCAGAGGTTCCGCACGTGCGGCTGGGACAGACCGCAGACCTGGTCCTGGTCGCGCCCGCTACCGCGGACCTGCTGGCGCGCGCCGCGCACGGCAGGGCCGACGATCTGCTCTGCGCCACCCTGCTCACCGCCCGGTGCCCGGTTCTCTTGGTGCCCGCGATGCACACCGAGATGTGGGAGCACCCTGCCACCCGGGACAACGTCGCGCTGCTGCGCTCCCGCGGGACGGTCGTCGCGCAGCCGGCAGCCGGGCGACTCACCGGCGCCGATTCAGGTGCCGGCCGGCTACCGGAGCCCGCGGAGATCGTCGATCTGGCTACCCTGCTGTTGCACCGGGGGGATGCCCTGCGGACCGATCTCACCGGCCACGGCGTGGTGATCTCCGCAGGGGGTACCCGGGAACCCCTGGACCCGGTGCGCTACTTCGGTAACCGATCCTCCGGCCGGCAGGGATACGCGCTGGCCCGGGTGGCCGCGCAGCGGGGCGCTCAGGTCACTCTGATCGCCGCGCACACTGCCGACCTGACCGATCCGGCTGGGGCCGAGGTGATCCGGGTGGGCACCACGGGTCAGCTGCGAGAGGCGGTGCTCAAGGCGGCGAAGCACGTTGACGCAGTGGTGATGGCCGCCGCGGTGGCCGACTTCCGGCCGGCAGTCAGCTACCCCGACAAGATCAAAAAAACGGGAGCTGATCCGGATCCGGTGTCGCTGGTCGTCAATCCGGACATTCTCACCGAGTTGGTCCGGTGCCGCTCGCAAGGTCAGGTGGTAGTCGGCTTCGCGGCCGAGACCGGCGACTCCGAGGGTGACGTGCTTGCGCACGGGCGGACCAAACTCGCCCGTAAGGGTTGCGATCTCATGGTCGTCAACGCTGTCGGGGAAGGCGGCGCGTTCGAAGTCGACCGCAACAAGGGCTGGTTGCTCGGCGCCGACGGGACACAGACCGCACTTCCGGAAGGCTCCAAGAGCCTGCTGGCGTCCTACGTCTGGGACGCAGTCGCCACCCGACTGACCCGGTAAGCGTCCCGCTTCGCTGCTGAAGGTGCTCAAGCATCCATGAGACCCTTTTCGGCATTCCAAATGGTCGGCACCCACCGGCCGGGCGCCGAACCGTAGCCGCCCACCGTGCGCTACTGCCAGATCATGGGGTCGTCGGGGAGTTCTGGTAGACCCGGCATGTGAACGTCGGCCGGTCTCGTCGTGGGCAACGCAGCCCGGCTGCGGCGCTGCCCGTAGCCCGGGTGTGCGTGGATATCCCCCTGGCCCATCTCGATCGGCCCTTCGACTACCTGGTGCCCGCTGAATTCGACGCCACTGCGGTGCCGGGGGTACGGCTTCGGGTGCGTTTCGCGGGACGCCTGGTGGACGGATGGTTGCTGCGGCGAGTTGAGCGATCTGAGCACCCGGGCCGGCTGGGCTGGATCGAGCGGGTGGTCTCCGCAGAACCCGCCCTCAGCCCCCAGATCGCTGCGCTGGCGCGGGCGGTGGCCGATCGGTGCGCGGGCACCATGAGCGATGTGCTGCGGCTGGCGGTGCCACCACGGCATGCCCGCACCGAAGCTGAGCCCAGCGTCGCGGTCGCAGCCTCGCCACCACGTCCGCCGGCAGGCGGTTGGCAAGCCTATCCCCGCGGGCCGGCCTTTCTCGACGCGTTGCATCACGGCCGTGCCGCGCATGCGTGCTGGCAAGCGTTGCCGGGGGAGGACTGGCCCGCTCGGCTCGCCGAGGCGGCCGTCACCGTCGCGGCCACCGGCCGGGGTGCCTTGCTGGTATTGCCCGATCACCGGGACACCACGCGGGTACACGCCGCGATTGCCGCGCTCGCCGGCCCCGATGTGGTGGTCACCTTGGCTGCCGAGGCAGGGCCCACGCAGCGCTACCGGAGGTGGCTGGCGGTGCGGCGTGGCGCGGTGCGCATCGTCGTCGGCACCCGAGCGGCGGCCTTCGCTCCGGTCGCCGAGCTGGGCCTGATGGTGCTGTGGGACGACGGAGACGATCTCCACGCCGAGCCCCGAGCCCCGTATCCGCACACCCGGCTGGTGCTGGGCCAGCGCGCGGTACTGGAGGGCGCAGCGCTGTTGGTGGCCGGCTACGCGCGCACCGCGGAGACACAGCTATCGGTCGATACCGGGTGGGCGCACGAGATCGTAGCCGCGAGGGACGTGGTGCGGGCCGCGGCGCCGCGGGTCACCGCGATCGGGGAGGACGGCACCCAGCTGGCGCGGGATCCCATGGCCCGCGCGGCCCGGTTGCCCACGGTCGCGTTCGACGCGGCGCGGGCGGCGTTGGGCCGCGATCGTCCGGTGCTGGTGCAGGTTCCCCGGCGTGGTTACGTACCCGCGTTGGCCTGTGCGCAGTGCCGTGCTCCGTCCCGCTGCAGGCGCTGCGCAGGACCGCTCGCGCTGCGCGGCGCCGGAGACCTCGCGTGCCGGTGGTGTGGAGTGCCTGAGGCACAGCCCCGTTGCGCAGCCTGCGGTGGCGCCCGCCTGCGAGCGGCCGTGACCGGTGCGGGCCGCACTGCCGAGGAGCTCGGCCGGGCCTTCCCGGGAGTGCCGCTGTACACCTCTGGCGGCGGCAGTGCGGGTCACCTGGTGGGCGAGGGCAAGGTGCTGGTGGGTATCCCGCCCGGGCCGGCCCTAGTGGTCGCCACCCCCGGCGCCGAGCCGCTGGCTCGGTACGGGGCGGCGCTATTGCTAGACGCTGCCGCGCTGCTGGGCCGGCCCACCCTGCGCGCGGCGGAGGAGGCGCTACGCCGGTGGATGGCCGCGGCGGCGATGGTCGAGCCGGCGACCGACGGTGGCCGCGTCGTCGTGGTCGCCGAGGCGTCACTGAGCGCGGTACAAGCCCTGATCCGATGGGACCCGGCCGGCCACGCAAGCGCCGAGCTGGCCGGCCGTGCCGAGCTCGGCTTTCCCCCTGCGGTCCGGATGGCCGCTCTGGACGGCGCCCCGGAGACCCTTGCCGGCCTGGAGATTCCCGCCGGAGCCGAGGTGCTGGGTCCGGTGCCGGTTCCCGGGCACCCGGAGGGCGAGCGGGAACGGCTGCTGTTGCGGGTTTCCCGCGCCGAGGGTTCGGTCCTGGCGGGGGCGCTGGCTGCGGTGCAGGCTGGGCGCAGCGCGCGGAAGGTGGATGACTTCCTGCGGGTCGAGCTGGACCCGCAGGAGATCTCGTGAGTGGTATCGGGTGCCAAGGCGCCCGATACCACTCACGAGGCATACTGCGCAGGTGGCTGTCCGACCCATCCGGCTATTCGGCGATCCAGTGCTGCGCGAGTGCGCGGCAGAGGTCGTCGACTTCGACAAGGAACTGCGCAATCTGGTCCGTGACCTGCTGGACACGATGACCCAGGAGGGCGGGGCGGGACTTGCGGCCCCGCAGCTGGGCATTTCGCTGCGGGTCTTCAGTTACCACTGTGATGACGGCAGCGGGGACGATGGCAGTGGGGATGGTGTCACCGGTCACCTGGTCAATCCCGTCATCGAGGTGCTGGGTGAGGAGATGCAGGACGGCCCGGAGGGCTGCCTGTCTATTCCGCGGCTGTCCTGGGACTGCCGGCGCCACCTGCGCGTCGTCGCTCGCGGGCGCAACCAGCACGGCGAGCCGGTCGAGGTGCGGGGCACCGAACGCCTGGCCCGGGCGATCCAGCATGAGACCGATCACCTTGACGGGGTGCTGTTCATCGATCGGCTCGACCCGGAGACCCGCAAGCAGGCGATGCGGGAAATCCGGCAAGCTCGGTGGTTCGGTGCTCCCGCGCCGGTGGTCAAGGTCAGCCCCCATCCGCTGCTGGGTAAGGTGCGCTAAGCGGTGCGGCTGGTCTTCGCAGGGACGCCTCAGGTGGCGGTGCCCGCGCTGCAAGCGTTGCTGGAATCCGGTCGCCACGATGTCATTGCGGTGGTGACCCGGCCGGACGCGCCGGCCGGGCGCGGGCGGCGACTGGCCCGTTCCCCAGTAGGAACACTGGCCGACGAGGCGGGCATCGAAGTGCTCAGCCCGCGTCGCCCCTCCGAGCCGGACTTCCTGGCTCGATTGTCCGCGCTGGCCCCCGACTGCTGCCCGATCGTCGGCTACGGGGCGCTGGTGCCACGCGCAGCACTGGACATCCCTCGCCACGGCTGGGTCAACCTGCACTTCTCGCTGCTGCCCGCCTGGCGTGGTGCGGCTCCGGTACAGGCCGCGATATGGCACGGCGATGAGATCACCGGCGCATCCACGTTCGCCTTGGAGGAGGGGCTGGACACCGGTCCGGTGTACGGCACTGTCACGGAGATGATCCGGCCCGACGATACCGCGGGACAGCTGCTGTCCCGGCTGGCCCGGGCCGGTGCCGCGCTGCTGGTCGCCACCCTCGACGGCATCGCCGATGGGACCGTGCATCCGATCGCCCAACCCGCCGATGGCGTTTCTTACGCGCCCAAGCTCACCGTGCAGGATGCGCACCTGAACTTCGCCGCCCCGGCGTTTGCGGTGCACCGCCAGCTGCGCGCGGTCACGCCTGCCCCGGGTGGCTGGGTCCTGTTCCGGGACCAACGGGTGGGCGTGGGGCCGATGCAGCCGACCGACGTCGACGGGCTGGCGCCCGGCGAGCTCCGCGTGACCAAACGGGAAGTGCTGGTGGGCACCGCCACCACGGCGCTACGGCTGGGAGAGATCACCGCGCCCGGTAAGCGGACGATGGCCGCGCCGGACTGGGCCCGTGGCGCTCGACCGCAACCGGGGGAACGTTTCGAGTGACGGCGCCGCGCAAACCCTCCCGGCCGCCCCGCCCCGGCCCGCCCCGGCGCCGCTCCGGGCCTAGCCGGCCGCCAGTGGAAGACCCCGCCCGCCAGGCCGCCCTCGACGTGCTCGCTGCGGTGCGCGAGCGTGACGCGTACGCGAACCTCGCGCTGCCCAGCTTGCTGCGCCAGCGTGGGATCAACGGCCGGGATGCCGCACTGGCCACCGAGCTGTGCTACGGGACATGCCGCACCCAGGGTCTGCTGGATGCGGTGCTGCAATCGTGCATGGACCGCGCCTTGTCCGAGGTGGATGGGGAGCTGCTCGACGCCCTGCGGATGGGCAGTTACCAGCTGCTCCGGATGCGCGTTCCGTCCCACGCCGCGGTCGCCACCACCGTAGATCTGGTGCGGGCCGGGCGGGGCAGCGCAGCCACCGGTTTCGTCAACGCGGTGCTGCGTCGGGTCGGTGAACAGGACGAGCAGAGCTGGGTGCGGGCAGTGGCGCCGGCGCTCGACGATGACCCGGTGGGGCATCTGGCGATGGCGCACCCGCACCCGCGGTGGATCGCGCAAGCCTTCACCGACGCGCTGGCCGGTGACCTCGACGAACTGGCGAACGCGCTGTCCGCCGACGACGCCCGCCCAGTGGTGCATCTGGTGGCCCTCCCAGGCCGGACCAGCGCTGCCGAGTTGGCGGCGGCCATCGGCGGCAAGCCCGCTCCCCATTCGCCTTACGGCGTGCATCTGACCGAGGGCGGTGACCCCGGCGAGCTGGCGGCGGTGCGCGAGCATCTAGCCCAGGTCCAGGACGAGGGCAGCCAGCTCGTCACCCTCGCGCTGGCCGGGACGCCGCTGGAGGGCACCGATGCCCGCTGGCTGGATCTGTGCGCCGGGCCCGGTGGCAAGGCGGCCCTGCTGGGTGCACTGGCCATCGGCCGGGACGCCACCGTGGACGCTGTGGAGAAGGCCGAGCACCGCGCCCGGTTGGTCGATCAGGCCTGCGCGGGCCTCCCGGTGACGGTGCATGTGGCCGACGGGCGGAACAGCGGGCTACCGGATCGGGCCTACGACCGGGTGCTGGTGGACGCGCCGTGCACCGGCCTCGGGGCGCTGCGCCGCCGCCCCGAGGCGCGCTGGCGGCGGCAGGCCAACGACGTCGCAGGGCTGGTCCGGCTCCAACGTGAACTGCTGATAGCCGCGCTGCGGCTGGTCCGCCCTGGTGGCGTGGTGGCTTACGTGACCTGCTCGCCGCACCTGGCTGAGACGTCGGGTGTGGTCACCGACGTGGTACGGCGAACGCGCGCTGAGCAGCTGGACGCCAGGCCGGCGTTTCCCGGGCTACCTCAACTCAGCGACGGGCCGCACGTGCAGTTGTGGCCGCACCGGCACGGCACCGACGCGATGTTCTGCGCACTGCTGCAACGTTGAGCTAACGGTCATCATCGCTCCGGCCGAAAGCGTAGCTTAGAGGAATCATGGCTCGCGCATATTCCCAGGCAACTGTGAGGTTATGTCCAGGTTGCTCGCACCTCACCGGACCATAAACGGGAAGCGCGACCATATCGAGGAGCGGAATGATCGAACTTGAGGCCATCACCAAGGCGTACCGGATGGGTAAGGTCCGGGTGGACGTGCTGCATGGCATTGACCTGACCATCGACGACGGTGAGCTGGTCGCCATCATGGGGCCGTCCGGATCGGGCAAGACCACGTTGATGAACATCCTGGGCTGCCTCGATGCCCCAACCAGCGGGCGCTACCTGCTCGACGGCGTCGATGTCAGCCGGCTGTCCGACAACCGGCTGGCGAGGATTCGCAGCCACAAGATCGGATTCGTGTTCCAGTCGTTCAACCTGGTTCCCCGCACGAATGCGCTTCGTAACGTCGAACTGCCTTTGGTCTACGCCGGTGCGAAAGCCAGGCATAAAGCGGCCCGGCTGGCGCTGGAGCAGGTCGGTTTGGCTGATCGCCAAAAACACATGCCCAATGAGCTCTCCGGGGGTCAGCAGCAGCGAGTGGCGATCGCTCGGGCGCTGATCAACGATCCCGCGCTGCTGCTTGCCGACGAGCCCACCGGCAACCTCGACTCCGCATCTACCAGGGAAATCCTGAAGTTGCTCGGTGCGCTCAACGATGCCGGCCGCACCGTGGTGATCATCACCCACGAAGAGGAAGTCGCCGGGTTCGCCAAGCGGATTGTCCGGCTGCGCGACGGGCGCGTCGTGAGTGACGAGTGACCAACGTCACCAAGGGGCATTATCGACAGTGATGGCGCGAAGTGCGGGCGAGGAGGCTCGGTATGCCCGATGGTCCGTTCGGTCCCGGGTTCAACCCACTTGAGGACCTGGTGAGTCGGCTCGTCGGCGGGCTTGAGCAGTCCCTGGGAGGGATAACCCGGCCGGGCGCAGCGACGCGGCGATTGGACCGCCACGGCCGGGACCTCACCGCCGCAGCACGTGCCGGCCGCCTCGATCCGGTCATCGGGCGTGAGGACGAGACCGAGCAGCTGCTGGAGGTGCTGTCCCGGCGAACGAAGAACAACCCGGTGCTGATCGGCGATCCGGGCGTTGGCAAGACAGCGATCGTCGAGGGCCTTGCTCAGCGGATCGCCGCGGGCACGGTCCCCGAACCGCTGCGCAACCGGCGGGTCATCGCGCTCGATCTGGCCGGAATGGTGGCCGGCACCAAATACCGCGGGGAGTTCGAGGAGCGACTCACGGCGGTTATTGACGAGGTGACCGCCGCTGCGCGGATGGTAGTGCTGTTTCTCGACGAGCTGCACACGGTGATCGGTGCCGGCGCGGGGGCCGAGGGCGGTGCGATGGACGCCAGCAGCATGCTCAAGCCGGCGCTGGCCCGTGGCGACCTGCAGCTGATCGGGGCCACCACAGTCGACGAGTACCGTCGCCACATCGAGCGGGATCCGGCGCTGGAACGACGGTTCCAACCGATCCTGGTTGCCGAGCCGAGCATCGCGGACACCGTCGCCATCTTGCGCGGCGTGCGCAAGCGTTACGAGGTGCACCACCGGGTGCGTATCACCGACGAGGCCACCGACGCCGCCGCTCGACTGTCCGACCGTTACCTCACCGACCGCTTCCTCCCCGACAAGGCAATCGATCTCATCGACCGGGCCAGCGCGCGGGTCCGGCTGCGAGGCGCAATGCCGGACGAGGACACCCGGGTCCTCGAGCAGCGCGTCGAGCAGCTGACTCGGGCCAAAGACGTTGCCGTCGATGCCGAGGACTACGAACGCGCCGAAGCCCTGACCCAAGAGCTCGACGTGGCGATCGTTGCGCTGGAGACCGCGCGCGCCGGCTCGACGCGACCGCCGGAGATCGGTGCCGACGATGTCGCGGACATCGTCGCGCGCACTACCGGCATCCCGGTTGCCCAGCTCACCGAGGTCGAGCGGCACCGGCTGCTGCACCTGGAGGAACAGCTACGGCGGCGGGTCATCGGGCAGGACGAGGCGGTGGAGGCCGTCGCGGACGCCATCCGGGCCAGCCGCGCGGGGCTTAAGCACCCGGACCGCCCAGTCGGTTCTTTCCTGTTCCTCGGCCCGACCGGCGTGGGCAAAACCGAGCTGGCTCGCGCGCTGGCGGAAACCCTGTTCGGGTCGGAGCAGCAACTCATCCGCATCGATATGAGCGAATTCCAGGACCGGCACACCGTGTCGCGCCTCGTCGGAGCCCCACCCGGCTACGTCGGCCATGAGGAGGGTGGCCGGCTCACCGACGCGGTCCGCCGCACGCCTTACACCGTGCTGTTGCTGGATGAGATCGAGAAGGCGCACGCCGACGTGTCGAACATCCTGCTGCAGGTTTTCGACGCCGGTCGGCTCACCGATTCCCGAGGCCGGACCGCCAACTTCGCCAACGCGGTGATCATCATGACCAGCAACCTCGGGGCGGACCAGTTGCTGGCCGCCACCGGCGCCCGGCGTTCGGTCGAAGAGGTGCGAGAACCGCTGATGGCCAGCGTACGTCGGCACTTCCGACCGGAATTTCTCAACCGGATCGATGAGATCGTCCTGTTCCGAGGCCTCGATCCGGCGCAGCTGCGCGCGATCACCGCGATGCTCGTGGAGCAGACCCGGCAGCGGCTGGCGGCACGGGACATCGTGCTGCGCCTCGATGATCGCGCGATAGACTGGCTTGCCGACCGCGGCTACCAGCCCGAGTTCGGAGCCCGGCCGCTGCGCCGGGTCATCGGGCGGGAGTTGGATCGGAACCTGTCGCGCATGTTGCTGTCCGGTGATCTGCGAGATGGCCAAGAAGTGCGCGTCAGCGTCGTCGACGACCGGCTGCAGCTGCACTGCTCATGAGGGGTGTAACACTGTTTGCCTCGCACGACGCGATACCGTGCACCTTGTGTCGCACCAGCCAATGATCGCGCCGTCCCTGCTCGCTGCTGACTTCGCCCGGCTGGCCGATGAGGCCAAGGCGGTACCGGGCGCCGACTGGTTGCACGTCGACGTGATGGACGCGCATTTCGTGCCCAACCTCACGTTCGGTCTTCCTGTGGTGCAGAGCCTGATGAAGTACACCGACATCCCGCTGGACTGCCACCTCATGATCGAGAATCCCGATCGGTGGGCGATCGGGTACGCCGAAGCGGGGTCGCACAATGTCACGGTGCATGCCGAGGCCGCGCAGGACCCGGTGAAGCTGGCCAAGGACCTGCGCGCGGCAGGGGCCAAAGCGGGCCTGTCGATCAAGCCCAAGACCCCGCTGGAGCCCTGGGTAGAGGTGTTGCGGCACTACGACACGCTGCTGGTGATGAGCGTGGAGCCGGGTTTCGGCGGGCAGTCGTTCATCCCCGAGGTACTGGACAAGGTGCGCACCGCCCGCCGGATGGTGGACACCGGACACCTCACCGTGCTGATCGAGATAGACGGAGGGATCAACGACGAGACCATCGAGGCTGCCGCCGAGGCGGGGGTGGATTGTTTCGTCGCCGGTTCCGCGGTGTACGGGGCCGACGACCCGGTGCGGGCTATGGAGTCGCTTCGGGCGCAGGCCCGGGCGTGCGGCCGCCGGTGAGGCGGATTGCTCAGGAGGGTTGAGCCGTGTTCACCGGCATCGTCGAGGAACTGGGGGAGTTGCTCAGCCGTCGCGAGCGGCCCGATGCGGCGCGCTTCACCATCAGCGCTCCGGTGACCGGCTCCGATGCTCAGGCCGGTGACTCGATATCGGTGAACGGCGTATGCCTGACCGTCGTCGACGTCCAGGATGGGGAGTTCAGCACCGATGTGATCGGCGAGACGCTGCGCCGTTCGAGCCTGGGCGCCGCCCGGTGCGGCGATCGGTTGAACCTGGAGCGAGCGGCGAAGCTGGGCGACCGGCTCGGCGGGCACCTGGTGCAGGGCCACGTCGATGGCACCGGGATCGTGCTGTCCCGCACGGCACCGCAGGAGGGTGCACCCTGGGAGCTGATCCGGTTCGGGCTACCCGCGGGACTGGCCCATTACGTGGTGGAGAAGGGTTCCATCGCCGTAGACGGGGTGTCGCTGACTGTCATCGAGGTCGGCGGCGATGAGTTCTCGGTGGGACTCATCCCGACCACCCAGCAGCTGACCACGCTGGGCCTGCGACGTCCCGGCGAGCTGGTAAACCTCGAAGTAGACATCATCGCCAAATATGTTGACCGGATGGTGTATGGGTATTTTCCTGCTGGCCCGCGATAACGTGCGCCAGCAGACGTCCGCCTAGATCATGCTGATGCGTTGAATATCTTGCGCGAGCGCAAGGCTAGCGATTTCGTGGTCTGCCGCCTGAAGCGGTCGGCTCGCGATCTCATCGTCCAGGAACAGATCCTCGCTGAGGTCGGCGGCCGTCTTACTGCTCATGCTGCCGCCTCCTGCACTCGGAACAAATCTGGTCAGCATCGAGCGGCGCGCCAGGTAGCGGGCCCGGCCTGGGCGGCATCCCGACTGCCAGCGGGACGAACTCCCGCCCGCAGACTGCGTGCACTGATCGGCTGGCCGGTCTGTAGGCAGCCTTGTGCGTACCTCCATCGGCCAGAGATTCAACGAACCAGCGCAACTCGGGGGCGTCCACAGTCTGCGATCTTGCTGGGGCGGTATGTACTCGTCGAGTGGTTTGTCGGGTTTACCTGACACCGCCAGGCCCCGGCGACCGCACGCAACCCGCCATCCAGGGGCGACGGTAATCGTGGTCTTGACCGACGGATGCACACCGTCCCCGCCGCTCCAGGTCGGAGACGCCGATCATGACGGGGTGGTCGTTCTCGTGCGCCATCAAGGCCGTGCCGGCGGCGATTCGGGCCAGCCGCGAGAGTGCTCGACGTAGGGCGAGCCTGCGCGGATCTTTATACACTGCTCGCAGAGGCACCCGCCCTCACGAGCGTGCGAACAACACCAGTCGCATGAACACCCGCCGTGGAAACTGGCAAGGGTCCCGTGACCGGTGGGATCGTGTCGTTCCGGCTGCCGTTTCACTCGCCCCTCCTCGGTGGTGCACAGGCCGGGAAGATCCACCCGGATGGATGTACATGCAAGGGCGTCACAAGCAGCCGTCACCAGTGTCCGATAGGCGTCGATTGGGCGATCAGCGAACTCATCGAGGGCGGGTGTCCGCCAATTCAGGATCGGTATGCCCCAATGCATGGCACTCACCGCTTCCAGACGCTCCACTGCGGCGCCCAAGGGATGGACGGTATCGATATCGGCCACGTGCTCACTGGGGGCGACCACTCCAAGCGTCGATCACGTCGAGATCGTCAATAACGGCGATTGTTCCCCTAGCCGCCTTATTCATGGTTTCATCTCGCTTTCTCGTCACTCATTTCGGTGCCCCGCGACGGCCCGCAGTGCACACTCCCGTACCGTGCCGCCGCCGGTGGCGAGAAGCCGCGCGACAGCCACAGACTGGTTCCGCTGTCCGCCGTCTGTCCGTTCCCCGCCGCGGCGCGTTGAACTCGGGTACATCGCCGGCGCGACCCACCGCCATGCGGAGATGCACGCTGCGCAGGGCCTCGAGTGGTAGTCCTAGACAGTCAATAAGCTGCATCTACTCTCTGTGGCAGGCCGCTGAGAAAGACTTGCTCACTAGGCGGAGCGGTTGGCCTGGCCACATTTTGCAGGCGGTAGCGGCCGGCTGGGGGGATGATGCGGGGGAGGAGGACGCGATGACCCAGAGCGCCTTTGCCGGCATCGATCGCGCGATCGCCGACGTGGCGGCCGGGCGCCCGGTGATCGTGGTGGACGACGAGGATCGGGAGAACGAGGGAGATTTGATCTTCGCCGCAGCTCGGGCCACTCCCGAGTTGGTGGCGTTCATGGTTCGGTACACCTCGGGATACATCTGCGTGGCACTGACCGGCGAGGACTGCGACCGGTTGGACCTGCCACCGATGTACCACACCAACCAGGACAAGCGGGGCACCGCGTACACCGTGACCGTGGACGCCCGCGAGGGTGTGACGACCGGTATCTCGGCAGCGGACCGGGCTCGCACCATCCGGCTGCTGGCCGATCCGGACGCCAAATCGGTCGACTTCGTGCGCCCTGGCCACGTCGTGCCGTTACGAGCCAAGGAGGGCGGGGTGCTGCGCCGCCCCGGCCACACCGAAGCGGGGGTGGATCTGTCCCGGATGGCTGGACTGCCGCCGGCCGGTGCGCTGAGCGAAATCGTCTCCGCCAAGGACGACGGCGACATGGCCCGTCGCGATGAGCTGGAGGTATTCGCCGCCGAGCACGACTTGGCGCTGATCACCATCGCTGATCTCATCTCCTACCGGCGGCGCTTCGAAAAGCAGGTGGAACGGGTCGCCGAAGCGCGCATCCCCACGGTGCACGGTGAGTTTCGGGCGATCGGGTTCGATTCGCTGCTCGACGGGGTCGAGCACATCGCCCTGGTCGCAGGGGAGATCGGGGACGGCACCGACGTGCTGGTCCGGGTGCACTCGGAATGCCTCACCGGAGACGTGCTCGGCTCGCTGCGCTGTGACTGCGGCCCGCAGCTGGACGCTGCGCTGGCCGCCATCGCCGCAGAGGGTCGTGGGGTGGTGCTCTACGTGCGTGGTCATGAAGGCCGCGGCATCGGGCTGATGCACAAGCTGCAGGCCTACCAACTACAGGACGCCGGCGCCGACACCGTCGATGCCAACCTAGCTCTGGGCATGCCCGCCGACGCGCGTGACTACGGCACCGGGGCGCAGATCCTGGTGGATCTGGGCGTGCGGTCGATGCGGTTGCTCACCAACAACCCGGCCAAGCGGGCCGGTCTGGAGGGGTACGGCTTGGCGATCACTGGCAGGGTCCCGCTGCCGACCAGGCCGAATCCGGAAAACCTGCGTTATCTGCGGACCAAACGCGACCGGATGGGTCATGACCTCGATGGGCTGGAGCGGGTGCAGCAGTGAGCGGTACGGGTCAGCCTGCACTGGAGGTACCGCGCTGCGGTGACCTGCGGCTGGGTATCGCCGCGACCCGCTGGCATGAACGCATCACCACGGCATTGCTGGACCGGGCGACCGCCGCGGCAGCACAAGCGGGGATCGCCGCCCCCACGGTGGTACGGGTACCAGGGGCCGTGGAGCTTGCTGTGGTGTGCCAGCAACTGGCCCGGGCACACGATGCGGTGGTGGCGCTCGGAGTGGTGATCCGGGGTGGCACGCCGCATTTCGAGTACGTCTGCGACGCGGTCACCGCGGGTCTGACCAGAGTGGCGCTGGACGCGGGCATCGCGGTCGGAAACGGGGTGCTCACCTGCGATACCGAGGAACAGGCGTTGGACCGCTGCGGGCTGCCCTCCTCGGCGGAGGACAAGGGATTCCAGGCATGCGTCGCGGCCTTGCAGACCGCCCTGGTGCTGCGCGACCTACGTCAGACCCCGCGGAGCGCGTCATGAGCTTCCCCCTTCCCCGCGTGTCGCGTCGTCCTGCACGCTGTGTCGGTCATCTGTGCACGGGCGGGGCAGGATGAAACCCGTCGGCGTGCTATTCCAGGCCCGGCCGCGGAAAGCTCGCCACGTCGCGGTGGCGGCCGCTGTAGTGCTGGTCGTGGTGTTCACCGTGGTCGCCGTCTTGTTGCGGCGCACGCCCACCGGCGTCTATTTCCGGTTCTCCGACCAAGTGGCCATGGTGCTGCTGGGACTGTTACTCGCCGGTGCAGCTCTGTTGTTCGCCCGGCCGCGGGTGCGCGCCGTTGCAGATGGCGTGGAGGTGCGCAACGTACTCACGACCCGCACGGTGCCTTGGGATCTGGTGCTGCGGGTGTCCTTTCCCGATGGCGCTCCATGGGCGCGCATCGAGCTGCCCGACGACGAGTACATCGCGGTGATGGCCATCCAGGCTGCTGACGGCCGGTACGCGGTGCAGGCCATGCGCTCGCTGCGCGCGGTTCACGCCGAGCGCACCGCACCCAGCAATATCCCGGAGGGGGACACTGACCAGGCCGGATGACAATGAATTGGCCCGGATGCAGCTGCGGGCCGCGCGGGCATCACGTAGCCACGGTGAAGTGGCCGCTGGGTGCCGGCGGTGGGATTCGAACCCACACTGGCGGGCTCCTAAGGCCCGTGCCTCTGCCGTTGGGCTACGCCGGCTTGCGGTTACGGGCACACCAGGTCTCGGTGAGCGCATGGCAGTTGGGGCAGAGAATACGGCGGTTCGCCAGTCGATTAGCAGCGTGGTCGCCCAGTGATGTTCCTGCCCAGGATATGGGTCAGACTCCGAGGTCTTTGCGCAGTCTGGCCACGTGGCCGGTGGCGCGGACGTGGTAGAGCGCCTGGTCAATGCGGCCCTGCGGGTCGATCACGAAGCTGGATCGGATCACACCGGTGACCGTCCTGCCGTACATCTGCTTCTCGCCGTAGGCGCCATAGGCCTTGAGCACCGAGCGGTCCTCATCGGACAGCAACGGGAAAGTCAGGCCCTCGGCGTCGCGGAACTTCGCCAGCTTCGCCGGCGGGTCCGGCGAGATGCCGAGTACCGCGAACCCGGCCGTGTCCAGTTCGGCGAGGCTGTCCCGGAAGTCGCAAGCCTGCTTCGTACAGCCCGGCGTGCTCGCCGCCGGGTAGAAGTAGACCACCACGGACCGGCCGCGGTAGTCCGACAGCGCGACTGGCTTGCCATCGGCGTCGGGCAGGGTGAATTCGGGAGCGGGATCGCCGGGGAACAGCCGGACGTTGTCAGTCACGAGGTCCGACGGTACCGCTGCGATGGGGTGGCTTCGGCACCCGGCTGCCGGTCGCCTACGGTGTGCCGCACGCACACCCCGCGAGGAGGACTGATGGCCCGCGATGCTGACACCATCGAACGCGATATCGAGCAGGCCCGCGATGCGCTGGCTGCCACGCTCCAGGAGATCGGTACCCGGGCGAATCCCCAGCGCCTTGTCGAGGCCGGCAAGGAGCAGGTGGAGTCCACCATGGCCGATCCGCGGGTTCGCTACACGCTGATGGGTATCGGTGCGCTCATCGTGCTGGTGTTGTTGCGCAAGCTGTTCCGCTAGGACGCGACGGCAACCACGGCGAACGTCTCGCCGTCAAGCTGCACGGTGTGTTGCGCGGTAGTGGCCTGCCCTGAGCTGAGTAGAACTCGGGTTGGTGCGCTATCCAGCGCAACGGTGGCCGGCTGGGCGTTGAGGTTCACCACCACCCGCAGCGCACCTCGGTGCAGCACCAGTGTCCGGGCCTGGTCATCCGCATCGACGGTCAAGGCGTCCAGCCGAGGGTCGGAGAGTTCCGGGTGGCGTATGCGCAACGCGATCAGCTCTCGGTACATGCGCAGCACATTGGCATGCGGTTGCTTCTCGGGCTCGGACCAGTCCAGCTTGGAACGTTGAAACGTTTCATCATCGTTCGGGTCAGGAACGTCCGTTTCGTTCCAGCCGTGTTCGGCGAACTCGGCGTAGCGCCCGCGGCGGACGGCCTCCTGCAACTGCGGATCGGGCATGAACGAGAAGAACTGGAACGGGGTCGCCGCCCCCCACTCCTCGCCCATGAAGATCATCGGTGTGTAGGGGGTGCACAACACGAGTGCCGCGCCGCAGGCCAGCAGGCCGGGGGACAGCGTGGCCGAGATGCGGTCGCCGGTGGCGCGATTGCCCACCTGGTCGTGGTTTTGCAGGTAGCTGACGAATTTCCAGCCAGGTAAGTGAGCGGTGTCCACGGGGCGGCCATGGGTGCGCTGGCGGAAGCTCGACCAGCGACCGTCGTGGAAGAACACCGTGCGCAGGGTCCGGGCCAGGTCGGGTAGCGCACCGAAGTCGGCGTAGTAGCCCTGCCGTTCGCCGGTCAGCGTGGCATGCAGGCAATGGTGGATGTCGTCGTCCCATTGCGCGGTCAGTCCGAAGCCCCCGGCGGCCCGGGGCGTGACCAGGCGGGGATTGTTGAGGTCGGACTCGGCGATCAACGACAGCGGCCGTCGCAGGTGCGCGGCCAGGGCGTCCACCTCGGCGGCCATCTCCTCCAACACATGGGTGGCACGGGTGTCGCGCAGCGCATGCACCGCATCCAACCGCAGGCCATCGAGGTGGTAGCCGCGCAGCCACTCCACCGCGTTGTCGATGACGTACCGGCGCACCTGGTCGGAATGCGGGCCGTCCAGGTTGAGGGTGGGTCCCCAGATGTTGCTTCCGGCGAAATAGGGCCCGAAGCGGTCCAGATACGCGCCCGATGGGCCGAGATGGTTGTGCACCACATCGAGGATCACGCCCAGCCCACGGGCATGGCAGGCGTCCACGAAGCGCTTGAGGCCGTCCGGCCCGCCGTAGTTCTCGGTGACGGCGTACCAGCCGACCCCGTCGTAGCCCCAGTTGCGGGATCCGTCGACGGCGTTGACCGGCATCACCTCGACCAGGTCGATGCCCAGCTCGACGAGGTGGTCGAGACGCTCGATCGCGGAGTCGAAGGTGCCGGGTGGGGTGAACGTGCCGATGTGCAGTTCGTAGAGCACGCTGCCGGCCAGTGCGCGGCCGGTCCACTTGTCGTCGGTCCACATGAATGCGGCGTGGTCATAGACCCTGGATGTTGCGTGCACCCCGTTCGGTTGCCACCGGGATCGCGGATCGGGTAGCGGAGTGTCCTCCTCATCCAGCCGGAATGCGTAGTCGGTCCCTGATCCGGCACCGTCGATGTCGACCCCCCACCAGCCGCCGGTGGTTCGAGCCAGTTCGTGTTCAGCTCCGTCCACCACTACCGCTACCCGCTGACGCAGCGGGGCCCACACCGTGAACTCCATAGGCACCGATCTTGTCAGGGTCGTGCGGCATTGTCCTGGCCATGACCACAGCGAGGGGGCACGATGGCGGCATGGCCACCGGAATGGACGCGTTCGGGCCGGTTGGTGAATTCACCGTTTCCGACCTTGAGCGGATGCCTGACGACGGGCTGCGCTACGAGTTACTCGACGGGACGCTGCTGGTGAGCCCGGCACCAGGATTATGGCACCAGGAGGTGGCGTTCGCGCTCGCCCGAGCGCTGCACGCCGAATGCCCGCCGGATCTGCACGTGGTGCTCGCCCCGTTCGAGTGGCGTGGCAGCCATCGGATTGCGTTGCAGCCCGATGTGCTCGTCGCGCGGCGCGGTGACCTGCTGGCCGTGGACGGTGGGCGCTACCTCGAAGCGCCTCCGGTGCTGGCCGTCGAGGTGCTTTCGCCGAGCACTCGGCGGATCGATCGGTTGTCGAAGCTGTCCGCCTACGAGGAGGCCGGCGTTGCCTCGTACTGGCTGGTCGACCCCGATCCCGACACGCCGTCGCTGCACGTGATGGAACTGGAGGACGGCCGCTACGTCGAGGTCGGGTGTCCGTCAGGTGCACAGGCTTGGCATGCCCAGCGGCCGTTTTCCGTTACGGTGGTGCCCGCGGAGCTCGTCGCTGGACTGCATCGCGGTTAGTCGGCGATCAGCAAGGCGACGGGATAGCGGGCGAGCAGTTCGGTCAGCGCCACCTCGCCTGAAGTCGACAGGCCGGTGAAAGCGTCGGTCCAGGCGCCTTCGGGCAGGGCCAACGCGGTCTCACCCCAACCGCCTCTGGCGGACAGCCCGACGGGCAGCCGAGTTGCCACCGCGACCACCCCATCGCGGGCGAATGCCACGGCGTGCGAGGCGGCCGGCCCGGTAGCGCGCAGCGGGAGGTAGCCGGTGAACCGCTCAGGCTGATCACGGCGAGCGCGCAGCGCACGGGACACCACCAGCAGTTTCACCGCGCCAGATTCGTCGATGTCAGGTAGCCGGCCGTGGTCGATCTGCGCCAGCAGATCCGCACGCGCGGTGAAGTCCACGGGCCGACGATTGTCCGGGTCCACCAAGGACAGATCCCACAACTCGCCGCCCTGATAGGTGTCCGGCACCCCCGGCATGGCCAGTTGCAGCAGCACCGCCGACAGCGAGTTCGACCGTCCAGGCGCGATGATCCGTGCCGCCGCCGTGGCGACCGCGGAGCGCAGCCCGGGGTCGTTCAGCGTTGCGTCCGCGATGCTGTGCATGGCGGTCTCGAACGGCTCGTCCGGGTCGGTCCAGCTGGTCCGGGTCCGCGCCTCCCGCATCGCTTTGTCCAGGTAATTGTGCAGCCGCTCGGGAGGCAGTGGCCAACCGCCGACCACGGTCTGCCACAGCAGGTGACCGATAGCCGGATCGGGCACGGGAGCCCCGGCCGCCGCCGCCAGCCCGGTGAATTCCCGGACGGTCCAAGCCCACCAGTCCGGCAGTTCGGACAGCACCGCGAGCCGGGCCCGCACATCGGCTGAACGCTTGGTGTCGTGAGTGGACAGGGTGGTCATCCCGTGCGGGGCGATCTGCTCGCGGTGCGCCATCGCGGCGTGGAAGGCGTCGAGATCGAGCCCGAAACGGTCCGGATCCCCGCCGACCTCGTTGAGCGCGACGAACCGGGTCCAGCGGTAGTAGGCGGTGTCCTCGACGCCTTTGGCCATCACGGCGCCGGAGGTTTGCTGGAACCGGACGGCCAGCTCGTCGCGTGGATCCCGCAGCCGGGACGACAGGGCCGCCAGCGCCGCCGTGAGATCGGGGCGCCGACGCTGGGCGGCCGCCAGCGCCTGATCGAGATGTGCGACCCCGTCTGGCAGGTAGGAACGGTAGACCGGGAAGCAGGCCAGCAGCTCGGCGAGCACATCGGTCACGTCGGGTACGGACGGCGCCAGCTCGGCCAGGCGACGCAACTCCGAGCAGAGCATGCCGGTGGCCACATCGAGCTTGCAGTCGTGCACCAGCTGCGGCCAGCTGGTCTGGACGCCGGTCAGCTCGGTGTCCAGCGCGGTGAACACCCCGGCTCCAGCTGGGTCGATGAGAACCCCGTCGACCTCGGCGAGCGCGTCGTAGCCGGTGGTACCGGCGACCGGCCAGGATCGGGGCAGCTCTTCGCCCGGCTCGAGGATCTTCTCCACCACGATCCAGGTATCCGCGGCGTCGGCACGCAACCGGTGCAGGTAACCCGCGGGATCTGTGAGGCCATCCGGGTGATCGACGCGCAGGCCGTCCACATCCCCGTCGGCGACCCAGCGCAGCACTTCACGGTGGGTGGCGTCGAATACCTCCGGGTCCTCGACACGGACGGCGGCGAGGTCGCTGACCGCGAAGAAACGCCGGTAACCCACGTCCGCCCGCCAGGACACCAGCCGGTAGTGCTGCGCCTCGTGCACATGTTGTGGGCTTCCGCCGGCTGTCCCCGGCGCGAGCGGGAAGGCGTGCTCGTGGTACCAGAGCAGGTCACCGTCCAGCCGTAAGTGAGATAGCGCGTCGGGGGAGTCGGCCAGGACCGGAAGGCGCAACGGCCAGCCGGTGATGTCGAACCACCGGGCAAAGCGTGACGACGGCCCGTACCGCAGCAGATCCCACCACGCCGGGTTCGCCTGCGCTTCGGCCACCCCGAGGTGGTTGGGCACGATATCCACCACCAGGGCCAGCTCGTGTTTACGCACGGCCGCCACCAGGGCGTGGCGGCCCACTTCGCCGCCGAGTACGCCGGCTACCTGGCTGGGATCAGCCACGTCATACCCGTGCTGCGATCCCGGCATCGCCGCCAGCAGCGGCGAGGTGTATACCGCGCCGACGCCCAGCGATGCCAAGTACGGCACCACGGCAGCGGCGTCGGCGAAAGGGAACTCGGCGTTGAGCTGCAGCCGGTAGGTCGACGCGGGGATCAGCATGGCGTGCTACGCGGCGTCATGTGACACGCTCCAGAATCACTAGCGACCGGCCGGTGACAGTCATCTTCGCGTCGCCCGGGGCAGTGCCACCACGGCTGCCCGGTAGCTGGTCGGTCGCGGTATCCAGAACGACGGTCCATTCCTCCCCGTAGCCGTTGCCGGGCAGCTGCACGTCGATGTCTGTGTAGTGGGCGTTGAAGCACAGCAGAAACGAATTATCGGTGACCAGCTGGCCGCGGGCGTCGGCGTCCGGGATGCCGTCTCCGTTGAGGAATACGGTGAGGTATTGGCATACCTGAACTTCCCAGTCCTGCTCGGTCATCTCCTTGCCGGACTCGGTGAACCACGCGATGTCGCGCAGGTCGTCGCCGCCGCGGATCGGACGCCCGGCGAAGAACCTGCGGCGCCGGAACACCGGGTGCTCGCGGCGCATCGCGATCAGCGCCGCGGTGAACGCGGCCAGCTCCTGGTCGGCCGAACTCCAGTCCACCCAGGACAGCTCATTGTCCTGGCAATAGGCGTTGTTGTTGCCCCGCTGGGTGCGGCCGAGCTCATCGCCGTGCAGCAGCATCGGTACGCCCTGCGAGAGGAACAAAGTAGCCAGCATGTTGCGTCGTTGCCGGGCCCGCAGAGCCAGCACCTCGGGATCGTC
>DATNDR010000130.1:0-50513 GCA_035606945.1 Pseudonocardiaceae bacterium | reverse complement strand
AACGCGTCGGATGCGGCCACGCTGCCCTTGGCCCGGTCGGCGCCGGCCCGGTCGACCGCGAGCCGCGCCGCGTCGACCCGGTTGACCTGGCCCATGCCGACGCCGACGGTCGCCTTGTCGTGCGCGAGCAGGATCGCGTTGCTCTTCACCGCCCGCACGCTGCGCCAGGCGAAGACGAGGTTGTCCAGCTCGGCGGCGTCCAGCGGCTCCCCGGCGACCAGCGTCCAGGTGGTCGGGTCGTCGCCGGGCGCGTCCACGCGGTCGACGGTCTGCACGAGCATCCCGCCGCTGACCGGCCGGAACTCGATCGGGTCGGGAGCGGTCAGGGCCGGCATCCGCAGCAGCCGGACGTTCTTCTTGGCCTGCAGCACGCCCAGCGCGTCCTCGGTGAACGACGGCGCGACGACGACCTCGGTGAATACCTCGGCGATCTGCTCGGCCATGGTCAGGTCGACCTCGCGGTTGGCGGCGATCACCCCGCCGAACGCCGAGATCGGGTCGCAGGCGTGCGCCTTGCGGTGCGCCGAGGCGATGTCGGCACCGACGGCGATCCCGCACGGGTTGGCGTGCTTGATGATCGCCACGCACGGGTCCTTGTGGTCGTGCGCGGCCCGCAGGGCGGCGTCGGTGTCGACGTAGTTGTTGTAGGACATCTCCTTGCCGTGCAGCTGCTCGGCGTGCGCCAGCCCACCCGGTGTACCCGCGGTGTACAGCGCGGCGTGCTGGTGGGGGTTTTCCCCGTAGCGCAGCGCCGCGGCCTGCCGCCAGGAAGCTGCCACCCAGGCGGGGAACGTGCCCGTCGCCGGTGACGACCCCATCCAGGACGCCACGGCGATGTCGTAGTCGGCGGTGTGCCGGAACGCGGCGACGGCCAGCGCCTGGCGCTGCGCCAGCGTGAACCCGCCGGCCCGGACTGCGTCCAGCACATCGCCATACCCCGCCGGATCCACCACGACGGTCACCGAGGCGTGGTTCTTCGCGGCAGCACGCACCATCGCCGGGCCGCCGATATCGATCTGCTCGACGCACTCGTCGAAGCCGGCACCGGAGGCCACCGTCGCCTCGAACGGGTAGAGGTTGACCACGAGCAGCTCGAACGGCGCGATCTCCAGGGCGTCCAGCTGATCCAGGTGCTCGGGTTTGCGGGTGTCGGCGAGCAGCCCGGCGTGCACCCGTGGATGCAGTGTCTTGACCCGCCCGTCCAGGCATTCCGGGAAACCGGTCAGTTCCTTGATCCCGGTCACCGGGACACCCGCGTCGGCGATCACCGCGGCAGTCGATCCGGTGGAGACAAGCTGGACGCCGGCCGCGTGCAACTGGGTGGCCAGCTCCCGCAGGCCGGCTTTGTCCGACACGCTCAACAGCGCCCTGCGCACCGGCCGGCGGTCCTCGGCGGTCATACTGCCGCCTCCGCGGGACCAAGTACGTCGGCGGTCATATCGCCGCTCATGAAATCGACACCTTTCGTCCGGTGATAGTGCAACCGTGGCGGGTCAGGTCGGCGACGATATCCACCAGCAACTGGCGCTCCACGACTTTGATCCGCTCGTGCAGCCGCTGCTCAGTGTCGTCGGGCAGCACCTCCACGGCGCGCTGAGCCACCACCGGGCCGGTGTCCACGCCGGCATCCACCAGATGCACCGTCGTGCCGGTCACCCGCACGCCATGTGCCAGCGCGTCGGCCACTGCGCGGGGGCCGGGAAAGGCGGGCAGCAGCGAAGGGTGGCTGTTGAGGATGCGGCCGCCGAAGCGGTCCAGGAACGCTGGGCCTAACAGTTTCATGAATCCGGCCGTGACGATCAGATCCGGCGCGTGTGAGGCGACCGCCTCGGTGAGCGCGGCGTCCCAGGACCGCCGATCGGGATGCTGGGCCAGCTCGACGACGAAGGTGGGCAGCCCGAAGTGTTCCGCGCGCCGCAGCCCACCGGCGCCGCGTCGGTCCGCGCCGACGGCGACGATCTGCGCGGGGTAGTCAGGGCCAGCAGCGTCCAGCAGAGCTTGCAGCAACGTCCCGATTCCGGACACCAGGACTACCACCCGGGCAGGGTTCGGCAGGAGAAGCTGGTACACGGTGTCCTGATAGTAGCGGACGGAGATCGCGCGACCCCGCCAGACTAGCCATAGTGACCACTCCGGCTGGACGTCGCGGTGTCTCCGGTGCTGCGGGTGTTGCGGCTGCCCGAGCATGGGCTGTGCTGGTCACATGCGCCCGCAGTGCTCGCACACTCGCCGCGCCGTATACGTCCTATACGTCGTATACGTCGTATGCGTTGGTAGGAGTTCAGGTCACCCGCTGCGTAGAACCAAGTGAACGATGGGCCATCAATGACAAACGTAACCGTTCTGGATCTTGCGGATTTATCGCAGTCTGGATGTCGTGCATTACCTCGATTTGTCGCCATCCGTCCTGGATCTGACGATGAGCTCGAGGCCTGGACGCTCTGCGCCGCGCATTCAGCTCGCGCCTACCGCGTTTCTGGAGCTCCAGCACGCGGTCGAGTGAGGAAGCTGGGGGCTTTGATCGCATGGTGCAGGGTGACGATGCCGCCAGTGAGGTCGCGCCAGGCGACGTCCGTCCAGCCCGCCGCGGCCACCCGCTGCGCGAGCTGCTGCTGAGTGGGCCAGGCGCGAATGGATTCGGCGAGGTAGACGTAGGCGTCCGGGTTGCTGCTCACCCGCCGGGCGACCGCCGGCAGCGCACGCATCAGGTACTCCAGATACACGGTGCGAAACGGGGCCCAGGTAGGGGTGGAGAACTCGCAGATCACCAGCCGACCACCCGGACGAGTCACCCGGGCCATCTCCGCCAGCGCGGCGTCGGGATCCGACACGTTGCGCAATCCGAACGAGATCGTGACGGCGTCGAAGACACCATCGGCGAACGGCAGGGCCAACGCGTCGGCTCCGACCAGCGGAACCTGGCGATGCCGGCCCGCGCGCAGCATTTCCAGCGAGAAATCGGCCGCCACGCTCCACGCCCCGCTGCGGGTGAACTCGACGGTGGACACCGCGGTGCCCGCAGCGAGGTCGAGCACCCGCTGCCCGGCCTTGGCCGCCACGGCGATCCGGGTGCACCGGCGCCACCACCGGTCCTGGCCGAACGACAGCACAGTGTTCGTCAGGTCATAGCGACGGGCCACCGCGTCGAACATCGCCGCGACATCGCGCGGATCCTTATCCAGCCCGGCTCTCGACACAGCGCCACCCTACGGCTGGTGGCTCTTCAAGTACCGCCAACCTGCTCCGCGCGCGCCGCCAACCGCTACCAACCCGACTCAGGCGTGCCGTGAGCTTCCCGCCACATCATCGCGGGTCGCTGAAGCTGCCGGGGCTGTGAGGCGTGACGCCCCACTGCGGTGCGGTTGCGCGTTGGCCTTCGACAGCGCCCGCGGTACGCCGTCGGCGTCGTGGTCGGTGGTGCAGACCGGGGTGCCGGGCTGCTGGCGTCAGGACCCGTCCAGGGCGCCGGCGTCTACGGCGTCGAAATCCGAGCTCGTCAACCAGTTGCATGACCACCGCTTCTCGTAGCTGTCATCACCTGCCACTGGCAGCGCAACGCGTTCGGGCGTCCCCGGTGGGCGGCCGTAATCACGCAAGTGGTCCGGGTAGATGTTGTTGAACGCCGTCTCGTTACTGAGGGTAGTAGTTGCCGGTGTCGACGACGATCGTGTCGGCGGCGCCGGCGAACAGATCGTCCGGCAGGGCGGGGACGTGATACCAGGCGCCGCGCAACGTGCCGCCGATGTTTCCTGCGCCGATGGTACCGATCTTCATTATGCGCTCCTGGTCGCCTGCGGTCTGCCCAGAGCCTGCCCGCATCGGCCCTTCGAGATACGTTGACCACGTCGACAACGCGTACCGCTGGACGCATGGCATGCTCATTGATCGGGCAGCGCCGCCGGCAAGGCCAATGCTGGCCCCATTAGTTCCGAACGCTTATCGCCGCGGAAGGGTAGACATATGTATTCGTTACTGTTCTATGATTACGTGGACGATATCGTCGAACGTCGCGCGCCCTTTCGAGAGGCACATCTGGCGCTGGCCGGGGAGATGCATGATCGAGGCGTCCTGCTGATGGCCGGAGCCCTTACCGATCCGATTGATGGGGCTGTTCTGGTGTTTACGACCGGTGACCGCGCGGTGGTGGAGGATTTCGTGGCGCGGGATCCCTATGTACGCGAGGGACTGGTGACGTCGTGGCGGGTACGGCCGTGGAATGTCGTCCTCGGCTGAACAACAGCACCTGGTTACCGCACTCTGCATCGGGAACGTGGGAGCCACTGGCCAGTGAATCGGACGGCCCCGGGGATCGTCCGAAACGATCACCCGGGTCGCCCGTCGGATTTGCCCGATGGCACGTATTCGCGTGCCCGGGCACTCGGCCTGGCGGCTGGGCGTCCCGGCGCTGCGCCCAGGTTGTGTGACCGACAATCCATACGATGCCGCAGCGCGCCGTGACCCACATGAGGGTTCTCCCCTACCGGATCCCTGGTTGAGCGCCCGGGGTTGGCTGTGGTTGACAGCACCTGGTGGCCGGGTTGGCGGTACTTGAAGAGCTCACAACGTCAGGCTCTGGCGCCATGGCGGTGGCGCCGGCGCAGCCACCAGGTAGCCGGACCCAGCACCGACCACAGCACCGCCAGTGTGATCACCGCAGGGGCCACCCCCCGCACCCAGGTGCGCCCGGCAACGCGTACCTGATCGGGATCGGCCCGGTCGTATTCAACCCGCACCAGCTGGCCCACCTGCAGCTGCGACGGGTAGGCAACGCCCTGATCCGGGCGGTAAACCTTGCCCCCAGGCGCTGCGAACTGCACCAGGGTGCGCATCGAGGTCACGGCGAGCACCTCGGCGGTGGCATGCCCGGTACGGGCGTCGATGCCGGCATCGTCGAGCGCGGCACCGGCGAGCGCCATCGTGATGAGCGCTGTCAGCACACCCGCCGTCGCAAGCGGCACCCACCACACCGCCCGGCGGTGCCGGCCGGGAACTGGTCGGGTGACCCCGGCAACGGGTCCGGTAACCACAGCGGTCATCGCGCGCAGCGTAGCGCTGCCACTACCCGGATCGACGCGCGCGGCATCATCCGAGTCGCCCTAATACGCTGACGGGGTGACCACCGCCCCGCTGACCGACCGGCTGGTCGTGCGCTCGCATCTGGTGCCGGGTGGGACCGACCTACTCGACATGTTGCCCTCCCCCCGCGGGGTGCTGTCCTGGATGAGAGCGGGTGAGGGACTGGTGGCCTGGGGCGAGGTGGCCCGGGTGTGCACCGAGGGCCCGTACCGCTTCGCCCGGGCGCAGGACTGGTGGCAGTCCTTCTGCGCGCAGCTGGACACCCATGATGAGGTCGGGCTGTTCGGCAGCGGTCCCATCGCCTTCGCCAGTCTGGCCTTCGACGAAGCACCGGGCAGTTCGGTATTGGTGGTACCGCGAGTAGTGGTGGGCCGTCGGGACGGCCAGACCTGGGTCACCGAGTTCCAGACCGGTGTCGCGACCGGGCCGGTGGTGCCGGTCAGCCGTCCCCGTGGGCTGCGCTACTCCGACGGCGAGCTGCCGGTAACCGCCTGGCGCGACGCAGTGGCCCGCGCGGTCTCCCGGATGCGCGACGGGTCAGTGCCGGCGAAGGTCGTGCTCGCCCACGACCTGCTGGCCGTCGCCGACGAGCCGCTGGATCCCCGGTACCTGCTGCACGGGCTGGCCGCCCGGTACCCGTCCTGCTGGACGTTCGCGGTCGACCAGCTAGTCGGTGCCACCCCGGAGTTGTTGTTGCGCCGGCGCGGCACCGAGGTGCTCTCCCGCGTGCTGGCCGGCACCACCTGGCCACACGACGGGGCCAACGCCGAGTCGCTGGCGGCCGAGCTGCTCGACTCGGCGAAGGATCGCGACGAGCACCGCTACGCGGTGGACTCGCTGGCCCATGCGCTGCGCCCGTTCTGCACCGATCTGACTGTGCCGACTGCACCCAGCGTGCTGCAGCTGCGCAACGTGCTGCACCTGGCCACCGAGGTGCGCGGGATCCTGCACCCCGCCGGCCCGCCGTTGCTGACGTTGGCCGACGCCGTGCATCCCACCGCCGCGGTGGGCGGCACCCCCACCCCGGCCGCGGTCAGCACGATCAGCGAGCTGGAGGCGATGGACCGCGGGCGCTACGCCGGACCGGTCGGCTGGGTCGACGCCGCGGGTGATGGCGAGCTGGGCATCGCGCTGCGCTGCGCTCAGGTCGTCGGCCGGTTCGCTCGCTTGTTCGCCGGTTGCGGCATCGTCGCCGGTTCCGACCCGGACTCCGAAGTCGCCGAAGCCGCCGCCAAACTCGTCCCCATCCGCGACGCCCTCGAAGGCGTCCACTAACCCCGCATCCCCGACACCCCTGCCAACCCCGACATGGAGACATATCGGGGTTGTGGAGGCCTGATCAAGCCCGATATGTCTCCATGTCGGGGATCGGCTGGGAAGGGGCAGGTCAGCTGGGCGGGGCCGGGGGGCGAGTGGGGGCGAACAGCCAGGTTTGGGCTACGTCGTCGATGTTCTTGCCGGAGACTCGTTTGACGGTGGCCAGGAAGTCCTGCACGGAACCGTTACCGCCGGCCCGGTCGGTGGCCCAGGCGCGCAGCGAGGCGAAGAAGTTCTGGTCACCGACCGCAAGTCGAATCGCCTGCAGCGCCATCCCGCCGCGGGTGTAGACCGGTCCATCCAGCACGGCCGCTGCGCCAGGCGCCCCCGGCGGGATTCGCCAGAAGTCATCGTCGGCGGGATGGCTGGCGTAGTTGCGCGCGGCGATCTCCTTGGCGCTGGGACCACCGGTTCGTTCGGAATAGAGCCATTCGGCGTAGGTGGCGAAGCCTTCGTTGAGCCAGATATCACTCCAGTGACGCACCGAGACGCTGTCCCCGAACCACTCATGAGCCAGCTCGTGCACCACCACCGTCACGTCCGGGCCGGCGCCGAAGAACCCTTCGCCGTATACCGGGCGGGTCTGGTTCTCCAGCGCGAAGTGCAAGGCGGGTGCATCTGGTACCACGCCGCCGAGCTGGTGGAACGGGTACGGACCGAAGATACCGGAGAGGAAGTCGACGATTTCCGGCGTCCGCTCCACCGAGGCGCGCGCGGCCTCCGCGAGCTGCGGGTCGAGGCCACGGTCATAAGCGGACAGGTACAGGCCGAAGCGGGTATCCCGGCGGACGATGTCGTAGTGGCCGATCGCGACGAAAGCCAGGTAGGTGGCCATCGGTTCGCTTTCCTGCCAGCGCCACTGCTCCAAGCCGGAACCGGCCGGCTCGGGCCCACCGAGCAGCGCCCCGTTGGAGATGACCTGCAGGCCGGTGGGCACGATCGCGGTGATGGTGAACGTCGCCTTGTCCGAGGGGTGATCGTTGGACGGGTACCACCAGGCGGCGATGTCCGGTTCGCCCACCGCGACCGCGCCGTCCGCAGTGCGCACCCACGGTGAGGGGTCACCGGGTCCGCCTGGGATGGCCGAGGGCACCCCGGCGTAGTCCACCCGCACCGTCATGGGCGTTCCGACCGGCACCGAGGCAGCCGGCGTCACCTGCAGCTCACCACCGAGCTGATGCAGTCGCGCCGGCTGGTCGTTCACCGTGGCGGCCAAGGCGGGCAACCGCAGATCGAGATTGAACCGGGACAGGTTCTCGGTGGCCCTGGCGGTGATCGTGGTGTGGCCGTTGATCCGATCGGTAGCAGGGTCGTAGCGCACCTGGATGTCGTAGGCGGTGACGTCGTAGCCGCCATTGCCCGCGAGCGGAAAGTACGGATCGCCGATGCCGTCGGTGCCGATCGCCGGCAGCGCGGACGCCGGCGAGGGGGATGGCGCCGAGGAGGCCGGCGCGGGCGCCGTGTCCGAGGCCCGCCACGGGACTGCCAGCGCGATCAGAACCAGCAGCACCGCCAGCGCCGGCCCGATCAACAACACCCGCTTGCGCATCAGTACCTCCCTCGTGCGTGCGTAACAGTGTTCCAGCACCGAACGCCACCCACGAGCACGCGCTAGCGTGCCTGTCCATGGTCTCCGAGCTGTTTGATTCGTCCGCTTGGCGCAGCGTCGAGGGTTTCGACTTCGCCGATATCACCTACCACCGAGCAGTGGCGCACGGTACGGTCCGGATCGCCTTCAACCGGCCTGAGGTGCGCAACGCGTTCCGCCCGGCCACTGTAGACGAGCTCTACCTCGCGCTGGATCACGCACGGATGACCCCGGATGTGGGGTGCGTACTGCTGACCGGCAACGGGCCCTCGCCGCGCGACGGCGGCTGGGCGTTCTGCTCTGGCGGCGACCAGCGCATTCGCGGCCGGTCGGGCTACCAGTACGCATCCGGGGAGACCGCCGACACCATCGATCCGGCGCGAGCCGGCCGGTTACACATCCTGGAGTGCCAGCGGCTGATCCGGTTCATGCCCAAGGTGGTCGTCGCGGTGGTACCGGGTTGGGCAGCCGGTGGCGGCCACTCCCTGCACGTGGTCTGCGACCTGACCCTGGCTTCAGCCGAGCATGCCCGGTTCAAGCAGACCGACGCCGACGTGGGTTCCTTCGACGGCGGGTTCGGCTCGGCCTATCTCGCCCGGCAGGTGGGCCAGAAGTTCGCTCGCGAGATCTTCTTTCTCGGACGGGACTACAGCGCGGCCGATGCGCACCGGATGGGCATGGTCAACGCCGTGGTGCCGCACGCGGCGCTGGAGAAGACCGCCCTGGAGTGGGCCGGCGCGGTCAACGCCAAGTCGCCCACCGCGCAGCGGATGCTCAAGTACGCGTTCAACCTGATCGACGACGGGCTGGTCGGCCAGCAGCTGTTCGCCGGTGAGTCGACCAGGCTGGCGTACATGACCGACGAGGCCGTCGAAGGCCGGGACGCCTTCCTGGAAAAGCGCACGCCCGACTGGTCGGCGTTCCCCTGGTATTACTGAGGCGCAACAAGGGGCTACCGGGGTTTCCAGAACGAGATCAATCATACCCCTGAGTCCCCGGCACGGTGACCCACACGCGCGCCGGGACAGCAACCACCCGCACCACCGTATCCATGACCTGCCCCATTCCCTCCTCGGCACACCGCCCTTACCGCAGCGAGAAAGTGCGTGGTTACGGGTGTTGATTGCACCCGTTTGTCCAACAGGTGCAACGGGAAGGCTTGCGCTGTTGCGCGCGTAGCGGTGGGCGGAGGTGTGGGTGCTCGTCTACCTGCTGGCCATCGTCGCCGCGTTGATCGTGGCGGTGGGTGAGGTTGTTCAGCAACGCACGGCCGCGAACGCTCCTCCGGAGCACAATCTCTCGATCCGATTGTTGCTGTGGCTGGTGCGGCAGCCTCGGTGGTTGGCTGGGCTGGTCGCATCGGTTGCCGGCAACGCGGTGTTCGCGACCGCGGTCGGGCGCGGCAGCGTCGCCCTGGTCGAGGCGGTCTTCGTGGTGCGACTGCTGTTCGCGGTGGTCATCGCGGCGCTATGGGGACGCCGCCGGGTGCCTGCCCGGGATCTGCTCGGATCTTTGGGGATCACCGTAGGGCTCGTCGCGTTCTTGCTCGCCGGGCACCCGAGCAAGGGGTCCGGCAGCCAGGTGCCCGACCTGCGATGGCTGATCGGCGGGAGCGGCGTCGTCCTGGTGGCTCTGGTGTTGACCGCGGTCGCTCGCCGGTCGCTCCCGGTGCCGAAGGCGGCGATGCTGGGGGTTGGTGGCGGGATGCTGTTCGGGTTGCAAGCCTCGCTGACCCAGAGCGCGCTCCAGGTGCTCCACCGCGAGGGAGTGGTCGGGTTGTTGGCGACCTGGAATGGCTACGCGGTGGCCGCGGTGGCGTTGTTGGGCATGCTGTTGATGCAAAGCGCGTTCGAGGCGGCTCCGCTGACCGCCTCCTATCCCGGCGTCGTGACTGCGGAGTTGATCAGTGGCGTCGCGATCGGCATCGTGGTGCTCGGTGGCTCGGTCCGGCTCGCACCGACCCCTCTGGCCATCGGGATCGCCGGGCTGCTGGCCATGATCGCCGGGGTCTACCTGTTGACGACCTCACCGTTTGTCACCGGCCAACTCGATGAGCTGGTGCGCCGCCAGGATGTCGGGATGGCGCTGCGGGTCGAGCAACGGCTGGCCCGCGAGATACGCCGTGCCGACCGCACCGTTGCGCGCGCCAATCGACTGAGCGGGGGTCGACGCCGGCGCTTGGAGCGGGAGCTCGCCCGCATCGATGCCGGCATCGATCGGCTCTGCCGCCTCCAGGACGACATCCGCCTGCATCGGGAGGCGGAGCAGGAGCGACTACATGAGCTGCCGCAAGATCAGCAACGGCAGGTGGTGGACTCCCACAACACGCTGATCGAGCAGGAGCGCACCATCGACGAGCAGGCCCGCCGGCTTCAGGACCAGACCGCCGCGCTGCTCGAGCGAGCCAACCACCAGGCCCCAACGAGGTCTGTGCGCAGCTGACACAACGCCGGCGACGGCTCAGGGCCCAGTGCCGTGGACCGGTGAGGTTTCCTGCCGCGGGGCTTGCTGCGCTGAGGGCTGGTCGGGTTCGGAGCGGGTGCGTTCGGACCCGTGCAGCAGCGGGGAACGGGCCAGCAGCACGGTGCAGGCGATGATGAGCGCCGCGCCGAACAGGGCGAGGACCAGCCATGCCCCGGTCCGGAGGTGCTCGTCGAACACCGCGACCCCGAAAGCAACGGAGACCACCGGGTTGGCCAGCGTGAGCGCGGGTTGGGAGGCAACTAGTCGGCCGGCTTGCAAGGCCTTCTGCAGCAGAAAGAAAAATCCCGGGCCCAGCACGATCACCAGATAGGTCTGCGGCGCCCTGAGCACGCCACCGATGCCCGACGCACCGTAGGCTGCCCCGATCCCGGCGACGAGCGCGGCGATGAACCCGAAACCGATACCCGTGGCAAGCCCGAGGTAAGCGGCGCGGCGGATGCCCTGGGCGCGGTAGCCGAGCACGACGAACACGCCGGCTACGGCGAGGCTGACCGCGATGCCGGTGACCCATCCCCAACCGGACGCCCGTTGTGGGGCACCACCGCCGGGCTTTAGGGCAAAGAGCATGCTGGCGAGCCCGACGGTCATCCCGGCGATGGCAGTCCATTCCCGGCCATGCAACCGGCTGTGGAAGACCATGCCGGCCAGCATCAGGGTGAATGCCAGCTCCAGCACGAGGATCGGCTGAACCAGCGCAATGGCGCCGGTGGACAGCGCGGCGGCTTGCAGCAGGAACGCGACAATCAGCACAGCGATCCCTCCCTGCCAGGCTGGGCGGTGGACCAGATGCCACAGCAGGGCCAGGCCGGTGGCCTGGCCTTCCGGCTCTTCCCGGTCGGCCTTGCGTTGCAGCACCGATGCCGTCGCGTTGCCCAACGCGGCCAGGACGGCGAGGGCGACGCTCAGCATGAGCGGGGCGGGGCGGGGCCAGCGGGTGTCGCGCTGCGCCTGGTCATCATGATCCCTTCCCGTGGTGCGGTGCTAAGTTGCCGCTGGCGGCTACCGCCGAATTTCCCTGCTGGGAGGCCCGCTCCTGCTCCTTTTCCTCGACACTGTGCTGGCGACGCACGGCGCCGGAGGTATCCAGCGCCACGATGCCGACGATGAGCAGCACCAGGCCCGCCGATGCGCCGGTCAAGCCCCACCAGCTGGTGTTGATCGGCTCACCGAACAGGCCGATGCCCAGCGCGATCGCCACCGTGGGCAGTACCGCATCCATCACGGGCATGCTCGCGGCCAGCGGACCGGCCTGGTAGGCATTCTGCACCAGGTACAGCCCGAGGAAGCTGGCGACGATCAGCGCGTAGGCCTGCCAGTGGGTGAACACCCCGAGCTTGTCGCGCTCGAGTGCGGAGATGGTGGCCTTGTACAGCGCGGACTGCAGGGCCATCACCGAGGCGCCGGCCAGGGCGAACATTGACGCTTTGGCTGGACCGGTGAGCTGGCGCCCGATCAGCAAGGCCAGCGCCACCAGCACGGCGATGCCGCCCAGGGCGTACGCCCACAGCTCGATAGGCACCAGCGGGTCCGCCTTGCGGGGGTGCGCGGCGGCGATGCCGATGCCCAGCCCGGCGACGACGGTGACCATCGCGGTCCACTCCCGCCTGCCCAGCCGGATGCCGCGCAGCTTCGCCGAAACGGGGACGGCGAACAGCAACTCGGAGACGACCAGTGGCTGGACCAGGGCCAGCGGGCCGAACGCCAGTGCCAGTGCCTGGAACCCGTAGGACAGGACGGCGGCACCGATGCCCATCAGCCAGGTCTTGTTGCGCGCCAGCCTGGCCAGCATCCGTAGCGAGAACTGCTCGTCGTCGGGGCGGCTGCTGGCCGCCCGCTGTTGCAGCACACCGGTCGCGGCCAGGGCCATCCCGGCGGCGATTGCGGCAACAGCGGAAATGATGATCGATCCCATGGTGGCCTCAGCTCGCATCCGTCAGGGGGTGCCGTCGATACGACTCCGCAGCGGTAGCGACGTCGCGGGGGTAGCTGCGGATGGCGGACAGCGACAGCGCCGCGGCGGCGATGAGCACGATGAGAAAGACCAGGAAGGTGAATTCCAGGCCATGGCGCCCGCCACCGAACACACGCTCGGACATCCACCCGAACAGCAGCGGCGACGCCGCCTGTGCCAGGGTTCGGAGCACGGTGCGCACCCCTTCGGCGCGTCCCCACAGCGCCGGATGAATGATGTCCAGTCGGGCGGCATCCAGCGGCGGGTTGGCCGCGCTGAGCAGTCCAGCACCCAGGGTGAGCAGCGGAAGGGCCAGCCCGATGGATGTGGTGGCCACCGCCGGGGCGAACACGGCGACGACTGCGAACAGCGCCACCGCGGGCACTGCCACCCGAGCATTGATTTGCCCACGGCCGAGCAGCCGATCGGCGGTGCGGCCGCCGAGGTAGACCCCGGCGACCGCCCCGATTCCCACCACCAGCGTCAACACGCTGGCTACCGACTTGCTGATGCTGTACTGGCTGGTAACAAAGATGATCGCGAAAGCCTGCAGGCCGGCGAAGTAGAAGTAGCCCAACGCGGAGGCGATGATGATCAGAACATTGGTGCGCACGCGCAGCACATAGCGAACAGCCCACCAGAGGGATCGGTCCGTCGGGTCCTCAGTGAGTACCAGCTCAGGCTGCGGCTCTACTCGTTTGCCGCGGACCACCTCTCCGGCGGAGACGTCGGCCTCCTCGGCTTCGGAGTCGGCGCCTGGAGACGGTGTGTCGGAAGTGCCGACCTCACGCTCGTCGGGAATGTCGGTCTGGCCCGGTTGCAGGCGGCTCTGGCCATCACGGGCGGGCTCCGGCAGCCGCCAGACCAACCACACCAGCGCCGCGGTGGGAATGACCAACCACCAGAACGCGAACCGCCAGCCCACCAGTGCAGCGATCTCCCCGGAGATGGTGAAACCGATCCCGGTGCCGACCAGTTCCCCACCCAGGATGTAGCCCAACATCCGAGCTCGACTCCGGGCGGGGAAGAAATCGCCGGTCAACGAGGCGATCGTGGGCCCGACGGTCGCAGTGACCGCCCCGAGCCCGACCCGGGCGATCAACAGCCACCCGAAGGACGTCGCGGCGCCGGCGAAGAGCATCGCCACCGCCCACAGCCCGATACTGATCGCCAGCAGCCGAGTGCGGCGCGTCCGGTCAGTCAGCACACCTATCGGAATTGTCCCCAGCGTTCCCGCCAATGCGGTCACCGACACGAGCAGCCCGATAGCCGTGTTACCGATTCCGAAAACCCGCTGCAAATCGTCTGCGGTGGCGGACAGCGTCGCTACATCAGCGCCCTGCAAGCCAAGGGCAGCCGCCAGAAGCAGGATCACCCGGGCGCGGGCCGGTCCACCGACCAGCGCGCTGCCCCGGTCGAACAAAGCTTGCGCACTATGACGAGTGGCCCGGCCGAAACCGGCCACGCCTGTCTCGGCACTCATGCTGAGCCAGCCGCAACGCGTCGCTTTGTCACGTTCCCCGCCCACCGGCCGCAGGCACTCCCTGCGGTCCGGTGGTAAGTACCCCAACCGCCGCCCGACGAACTCGGCGTGGACCCAACCACCCGGACCGTGGCGTGAGGTATGTCACAGCATCCTGCGGTATGACGTTACGTGCTGTTGACCGGCAGCGGCGCGACCATGGCGAGCAGTTCTTCCGGACGCGCAAGGTCTACCACCACATCGGGCAACGCAGCGGGTACGGTTGACGATCAACCGAGCGTGATCGGGAGGGAGACCGCTGCGCGGTGCTGCCATGCGAGTAATCCCCTGTGACGGGTCGCCCGAGCGGGTCGGCGAGCTGGACGTCGCGGTGCGGGCCATGTTGGCGGGCGGCGAGGCAGTGGCCCCGGTCGGGCCGGGGCAGGCGGGGCCACCTCGAGACCCGGGTCCCGGCCAAGCAGTTCTGGGCACCTCGGGCTCGTCGGGAGCAACTAAGTGGGTGCAGCTCAGCGCGGCCGCGCTGATCGCCTCCGCCGCCGCCACCCATACCCGGCTCGGAGGTGCCGGCGCGTGGTTGCTGGCGCTACCCGCCTACCACGTTGCAGGGCTCCAGGTACTGGTTCGGGCCTGGATGGCGGGTCGGCGACCCGCCATCCTGGATCTGAACGGTGGTTTCGACCCGATCGCTTTCAACGCCGCCGCGCAGCAACTGGCCAGTGAACCCGCGCGGTGCTACACGGCGCTGGTGCCCACCCAGCTGGTCCGGCTGCTGGATACCGATCCGCAGCCGGTCGCCGGCTTCGACGCGGTGCTGCTGGGCGGCGCCGCGGCAGCGCCGCCTCTGCTGCGGCGAGCTCGCGCAGCCGGCGTGTCGGTGGTCACCACCTACGGCATGACCGAGACCGCGGGCGGCTGCGTCTACGACGGGTGGCCGCTGGACGGCATGCAGGTCCGGCTGGACGGCAACGGCAGCATCGAGCTGACCGGTCCAACGCTGGCCACCGGGTACCTTGATGCTCCCGAAGCAACCGGGCAGGCGTTCCACGGCGGCTGGTTTCGGACCTGCGATCTGGGACAGCTCGACGCACAAGGCCGCCTGCAAGTACTCGGCCGGGCTGACGACGTGATCGTCACCGGGGGACTCAACGTGGCGCCGGCCGATGTGGAGGCCGTGCTCACCGGCCTGCCCGGGGTCGCCGCAGCCTGCGTGGTGGGCGTGCCGGACCCGGAGTGGGGTGAGCGCGTCACCGCCGCCGTGATACCCGCCGATCCCGGGCATCCCCCGGACCCCGGTGCGTTGCGCGCGGCAGCCCATCATCTGCTGACCGGCGCGCAGGTACCCAAGGAGATCATCCTGGTGGACGCGATCCCGCTGCGCGGCGTCGGCAAACCCGACCGCAGAGCCGTCCGGTCCATTCTGGCCGCCCGCACTCGCTGACTCGGCACGCTGAGTACGCGTTCACCCACTCTGGGTATGGACGGCGTGGCATCGGCGGGGTTCTCTGGATAGCAACAACCTCATCCGTAACAGAAACCACAGTAGTCACAGCGGAAACCGCTGCCCCCGACAGTCAGGAGCCTTCCCGTGACGCCGTCGGCTCGTCATCACCGGCGTGTCCGCAGCGCGGCCCGGATCGCCGCCCTGACCGCCGCGGCACTACTCGCCGCGCTGGCCGGCGCGGATCTGCCGGCTCTCGCGCAAGGCAGTGGTCCCGCAGCGGGTGCCGGCAGGGTCACCACCTGGTTGGCTCACCTCGTCCCGGACGCCGACGACACGAACGTCCGGTTCGACGCAGGCGGCCTGCGCCTGGACTCCCGCCCGGCCGGACCGGCGAGCATCAGATCCGATCGCCCCGAGGGCATGCTGATCACTGCGGTGCAGCCGCTGACCCAGTTCAGCAGCCAAGTCGTGGCCCAGGTGGCCGCCGAGCGACCGGCCGGCTCAGCCGTCGATGTCGATGTCCGCGGCACTCGCGGCGACGGATCGTGGACCGAGTGGGTACCGGCGGGCACAGCGGCTCCCGCGATGCTGAACGCGGTTGTCACCGCCGTGCAGGCCAGGGTCGTCCTGCGCGCCGCCCAGGGCGGCGCAGGCCCGGTGGTCAGATCGTTGCGGCTGACCGCCGAGCCCGGCGTGCAATTACTCGCCGCACGCCCCCGAGACGCTCGCACCTACCAGGTGTTCGCCACCCGCGAAGGCCTGGTCGGCGCCACCACGGCCAATGGCCACCTGATCCATGAGCGGGACCATTTCGTTGCGCTGCCCTCACGGCGCGGGTTGGCCCCCCGCGGCTCGGGCGACTACACGGTGAAGATCTGTGCGACCAACGGGCGGTGCGAATGGGCGCCGGTATGGGATGTCGGGCCGTGGAACACCACCGATGACTACTGGAATCCCTCCGACGCCCGCCAGTCCTGGTCCGATTTGCCGCAGGGTCAGCCCGAGGCGCAGGCCGCCTACCACGATGGCTACCACGACGGCACCGACCAGTTCGGCAGGGACGTGCGTAATCCGGCGGGCATCGACCTGGCGGATGGCACCTTCCTGGACGGCTTGGGGCTGCACGACAACAGCTGGGTCACCGTCAGCTACCTGTGGGTGCAGGGCGGATCGCCGGCGACCGTACAGATTCCGATCCTGCCCGTGCGCAGCGGACCCGGCGAGAAGTACCCGGCGGTCGGCCTGGCCGCCCAGCGAGCCAAGCTGATGGTCGAATGCACCATCCGCGGCCAGCGCGTCACCGGCAGCGCGGGCAGCAGCGACCAATGGCTGCGAATCGGCCCGAAGCAGTACATCCCCGCCGCGCATGTCAACGCCGATGGGGCGGCCGACGAGCCGGACGGAACCGCCAAACGCCACGACGACCAGGACGCTCAAGAAGTATCCGCCCAGCGCTGCACCACCCCGTAGGGTTGGCTCGTGGCGAGCGTGGCGCAGTGGGTGCAGGGGGCGCGGCCTCGAACATTGCCCAACTCGATCGCCCCGGTGCTGGCGGGCTGGGGCGCGGCAGCCGCGCTGGGCTCCTCCCACTGGGCGCGCGCGCTGCTGGCTCTGGTGGTGGCACTGGCCTTGCAGATCGGGGTCAACTACGCCAACGACTACTCAGACGGCATCCGGGGCACCGATGCCGTTCGGGTGGGTCCGATGCGGTTGGTCGGATCCGGTGTCGCGGCACCCGGCGCGGTGCGCACCGCCGCGCTGGTCAGCTTCGCGGTCGCTGGGATGGCCGGCCTGGTGCTGGTCACGCTGGCCGGACGGTGGTGGCTGCTGCCACTGGGCGCTGCTTGTATGGCCGCGGCGTGGTGCTACACCGGCGGACCCCGCCCGTATGGCTACGCCGGGTTCGGTGAGCCAGCCGTCTTCGTCTTCTTCGGTCTGGTTGCGGTGCTCGGCACCCAGTACGTGGTCAGTGGACGGATCACCCTTACCGGCGCAGTGGCCGCGATTGCGGTAGGGGCGATGTCGGCGGCAGTGTTGGTGGCCAACAACTTGCGCGATATCCCCACCGATGCGCTGGCCGCCAAGCGCACCATCGCGGTGCGCCTCGGTGACCAGCGGACCCGCACGCTCTACACCGTGCTGCTAGCCGTCCCGCTCGTCGTGACCCTCGGCCTGGCGACAGCCCGCTGGACCACCCTGGCAGGCCTGCTCGCGCTGTTTTTCGCGGTGCCCGCCCTGCGGCGCGTCCGCGGCGGGGCCAACGGCGCCGAATTGATCCCGGTGCTGCGCGACACCGGACTGGCCATGCTGGTGTGGGCCATGGCGACAGGCGCCGCGCTGGCCTTCTAGCTGTCGCGCAGACTGGCGCACTAGTCGCCCCGCAACTGACGGCGTAGCCGATCACGCTCGGCACGGCGGCGCGCTCCCTGCATCGCCAACCCAGCGTTGACCCGGGTGCGTAACGACCCGAGCAGCACCATCGACAGCGGCAACGCCACCACCAACGCCAGCAGGATCGATACCAGCAACGGGACACCGGCCAGCACCAGCAGCATCGCCGCGACGACCACCATGGCCAGCCGCGCCACGGTATAGAGCGCCACATCCCGCACCAGTGCCGAGCCGGTCGGTGGAGTTTTCGGGCTCGCCACGGCTCTCGAGCTTAATCCCGCGCAGCGGTGTTCTCCGCGACCCCGGCCCAGATCCCGAATCAAGCCCGTTTCGGATGGAATGGACCAAACGGGTAAAGCGCGTGTAGCGCTACTGTCCAGCGGGTATTCCCAGGTCAGACAGGGATGCATGGAGGCTTGACATGAACACCATTGGTTGGATCATCCTGGGCGTCGTCGTGTTTGCGGTGATCGTGCTGCTGGCGGTGGTCGCCCGCTGGCGTAGCCAGGCGAACCTGCGGGAACGCTTCGGCCCTGAGTACGACCGCGAGGTCGCCGCCCGCGGCAACGAACGTGAGGCGCAGCGCCACCTGCGGGACGTCGCCAGTCGGCGCGACCGGCTCGATATCCGGCAGCTCGACCCGGAAGCCCGCGATCGCTACACCCGGCGCTGGCAAGCGGTGCAGACAGATTTCGTGGACCAGCCCGGCCATGCGCTGGATGAGGCGGACCGGTTGGTGACCGATGTCATGCAAGACCGTGGCTACCCCGTGCACGACTTCGGCGAGCGGGCCGAGCTGGTCGCCGCCGACCATCCCGAGGTTGTCGAGCACTACCGCGCCGCACATGCCGCCCGGCAGCGGCAAGCAGCCGGTAATGAGGCGAACGGGCATAGCGCCGACACCGAAGAGCTGCGCCAAGCATTCGTGCACTACCGCGCACTGTTCGACGAGCTCGTGCACGATCGCTAAGCCGGGAGAGGCCACGGAGGCAGAAGATGGATGCCCAACAAGAGCACGATGAGCCGCAGCGACGAGAAGGTTTCGGCGGTCGAGTACGCCGATTCATCGACACTGAGCTGAGCCGCGCGGTGGATAAAGACGAGCCCACCCACGACGCGGCCGCCACCCCGGCCGCGCACGCGGCTCCGGCCACGGCCACGGCTGAGGAGACGGCGCCACCCCCAGCCGAGGCACGCCGAACCGATCAGGTTGCGGCCGACGGCAGTGCGCAGCGCGTAGGGCTGCTCAATGACCCAGCCGGGCTGCGCGATCAATGGCAGCAGGTGCAGGCGACCTTCGTCGATGACCCCCAGCAGGCGGTGCACGAGGCCAGCGCGCTCGTCGACCGAACCCTTCGGGAGATCCACGAGAACGTCAGCCGAGGCCAGATCAGCGATCCCACCTCGACAGAGGACCTGCGGGTGAGCTTTCAGCGATACCGAGAGTTTTTTCAACGGCTGTTGTCGGCGTGATGGCACCCACCATCCGCCGGAGGCATGGCACGATGGCAGACACTACTGAGGGAGGACACCATGGGTCTCGGGGATAAAATCGATAACAAGGCCGAGGAGCTGAAGGGCCAAGGCAAGGAGGCCATCGGCGAGGCCACCGACGATGATGAGCTCAAGGCCGAGGGTCAGATCGACCAGCTCAAGGGCAACATCAAGCAGGCTGGCGAAAAAATCAAAGACGCCTTCAAGAAGTGAGGTAACGGCCGCAACAAAGGTTGGCCCCTGACCGGGAATTCCGGTCAGGGGCCAACCTTCATCTAGCGCGACCGCCGGCTAACTCAGGTCTGCACCCTCTTCTGGTCTCCTGCCTTGATGTCTTGGGGCGGGTTCTCAGCGGTTACCGGGTCGGCCTCGTTTTCGCCTGCGCCCAGGTTCGACTTGTCGCCGAGCTCTTCAAAGCGGTCCTTGAGCTCTTCCGCCGAAGGCGCTTGGGTCCGGTCTTCAGCCATGATCGCTCCTCTCCGTTGGGGGGAATCCGTCCTGGGGTACCCGTCACGTTCAGCCGTCAAACTCACCGGTCACCGGGGCACCCGGGCACCGCAGACGCCGGCGGGCGGCTTGCAGCGGCGGGCGCGGTGGTGTGGACCGAGGTTGCGATTTGGGACGATTCATCCCATTACCGACGCTTTACCTCTACAGAACCGTTCGAGTACCTGGCGGGCGACCTGTCACGATACTCCGGTAGGTCCTTACTGTGAGGTCGACGAGCTTGGGGAGGCCCGTCATGTCCCAGCCACAGAGCACCGAACGTCTGCTCACTCCCGGAGAGGTGGCTGCACTGTTCCGGGTAGATCCCAAAACCGTCACCCGGTGGGCCTCGGCCGGCCGGATCGGCTCGATCAGAACCCCGGGCGGGCACCGGCGCTTCCGGGAGACCGAGGTCAGGGCACTGCTCGCCTCGCTGACCACCCCCGCGCCGCTGGACCGGTCCGCCGACCGTACAGCTCGCAAAAACGCTGGATAAGGACCGCCTGACACAAGCTCCGCGGCGCGCTACTACGCTGGTGGCGACGTGAGGAGGAAGCCGGGAGTGCAGTACCTGATAGCGGCGATCGGCGTGGCCGGGACGACCGCGCTGATATGGAAGGCGTTGCGCCCGCAGCGCCCGGCAGCACGTTCAGTGCTCGCACCGGACGACGACCCGGAGTTCCTCCGGGGTTTGAGCAGCAGGCGCCAGAAGCCCGGCGAGGAGCACTGAACCGGCGCTGTGCCGCAGCCGTCAGAGTCCGGCGTAGGAGTGGAAGCCGGCGATGACGATATTGACGAAGAACAAGTTGAACAGCATCACCCCGAAACCGGCCACGTTGATCCAGGCCGACCACCGGCCACGCCATCCGGCCGTCGCCCGGGCGTGCAGGTATCCCGCATATACCACCCAGGCAACCAGGGCGCACGTCTCCTTGGGGTCCCAACCCCAATAACGACCCCACGCGGCCTCGGCCCAGATCGCGCCGGTGATGATCGCGAATGTCCAGATGGGCAGGGCGATCACCGTGGTGCGATACGCCAGCCGATCCAAGGCGGTGGCATCCGGCAGCCGGGCGCTGATCCGCGATCCGGCCGATGCACCGACCAGGTACAGCACACTGGCCACCCCGGAGACCAGCAGGATTCCGGTCGCAGTGATCGCCGCGGAGACGTGGATCGTGATCCAGTACGAGTTCAACGCCGGAATCAGCGGCTCAGCCCGCGCGTAGAGCACCGTGCCACCCAAGAACATCAGCACCACGACGGGGAGCAGGACAAACCCGCCCAGCCGCTGCAACGATGCCGCGGCGTCCCGTTGCCGGTACAACACCACCAGCCAGCCGGCCACCGCCACAAAGCAGATGGCTGAGATGAACTCGTACATGTTGGCCCACGGCACCCGGCCGATCGCAGCGCCGCGCAGCGCCAGCGAACCGGCGTGCACCAGCGCCGCGAGCCCGGTCAGCGCGACCGCGGACCGGCCGATTCGCTCGGGCTTTCCTCTCGGCAGCGTGCTGTCCGGAGCAGCCAGTGTCGCGACCGATCCGTCGCCACCGGCAGTGGGTGCCCCCGCCAGGGCGGTCCTCGGTACCCGCGCGGCGGCGTACGCAGCGAATGCTATCGAGTGCAGGGCCATCGCCAGCAGGTAAAGCACCAGCGCGGTGCCATAGGCGAGGTCGCTGTAGGACGCCAGGACCGAGCTGGTCGGCATCGCTCACCCTCCTTTCGACGCCCCGGTGGGCACCGGTGGTCGCGCCGTTCCCGGCGGTAGCAGGTCGGCAGCGATCCGGTCGAACTCCTCGCCGTAGCCGGCAGCCTCAGTGCGGGCTAGCCCTCCCAGCTCAACCACGGTACCGGCCGGTCCGCCCGGCGTGACGCGTACCCAGAACCGGCGGCGTTTGACCGCCAGCGACAGTCCCAGGCCACCGAGAACCAGCACCGCAAAGCCGAGTACCCAGGGCTGCGCCGGGTCGTACGAAACCTGCAGCGACACGAACCGGGTCACCCCGTCGAAGCGCACCGTCGTGCGGTCGGGCAGGGTGAGCTGCTCACCGGGACGCAGGTTGCTGCGCGCCACCTGCTTCAAGCGCCCGGAATCCACCATGGACTGGTCGATCGAGAAGATGGACTGGCCGCGCCCGGAGTTGTTGCCCAGGTCGCCCTTGAGTATGTCGATCGCCACGGCCGGATCGAGCAGGTCTGGAAAGCTGGAGGACAGCAGCGAACCGCGAAACGCCGCGGTCGGCGCGAACAACCCGGTGATCGCGAGCTGGCGGGTACGCCGTACCGCGTCGTCTGTCACTCCGGGCGGGTCGAATTTGGTCGTGCCCTCAGAGAGCATGGTGCCCAGCTCCACCGGTGCCCACTGCACGACGGAGCTTCGCTGCTGCCCGTCGGGGAAGGTCACGGTGAACCGGGGCGCGTAGCCGTTGCCGATCAGGTAGACACGGGTACCCCCCATCCGGAGCGGATCGTTGACCTTCAGCTGGTAGGGATGCCAGGTGCCGGCGGCGAGATCGTCGGGGCCCTGGTAGGACAGCGCGGCGCGGAAGCCCTCCGCCTCGCCGGTGGGCAGGTAGGTCGGGGTGAAGCCGTTGACTTGCACGCAGAACGGGGTCAGCGCGGTGCCGTCGACGGACCGCCCGGGGGTGAACGAGTCGTAGGCCAGCGGACCGGAGTTGCAGAACTGTGCACCATTGGCGAGCACGATCACCTGGCCCTGATAGCCGACCAGTTTGCCGATCGCGAAGGCCACCAGCAGCCCGATCAAGGCCAGGTGGAAGACGAGGTTGCCGGCTTCCCGCAGGTAGCCGCGCTCGGCGGAGATCGTCCGGGCACCGCCGGGCTCCTCCCGCTCAGCGATGCGCCAACCCCGCAACCGTCGCCGCGCGGAGGCGATGATCTCATCGGCGGATTGGTCGGCCTCGCCCCGGGCATGGTGCGGCAGCCGCCCGAGATTCCGCGGGGTGGCCACTGGAGCCTTGCGCAACTGCCGGGCGTACTCGAGGCTGCGCGGCAGCACGCAGCCGATCAGCGATACGAACAGCAGCAGGTAGATCGCCGCGAACCAGGGACTGGCGAACACGTCGAAGAAACCCAGCCGGTCCAGCACGGGCGCCACGATGGGATGCTGCGCCTGGTAGCTGCGCACCCGCTGGGGGTTCAGCGGATACTGCGGCAGCAACGCTCCCGGCAGCGCGCCCACCGCCAGCAGGAACAGCAGCATCAGCGCGGTGCGCATGCTGGTCAGCCCGCGCCAGGTGTTGCGCACCACGGCCGTGACGGAGTTCGCTTGCGTCATCCAGATCCCTGGGTCATCTAGATCGGCGTCTCGAACCCGGCGACCGGCGCGCGAAGGATCGCGATGAGCTCCGCCCACAACCCGGTGACCAGCAGTAGGCCAACCAGGACGAGTAATCCTCCACCCGCCAGCTGCACCCCACGCACGTGTGCGCGCAGCCACGCCACCGCCCGCACGGCGCGCCTCGCTCCCCACGCCAGCAGCAGGAAGGGGATGCCCAACCCCAGGCAGTAGGCGACCACCAGCAGCACCCCCCGCGCCAGCCCACCGCCGGGGGTGCCGACGGCCAGCGCGATCACCCCGGCGAGGGTGGGCCCGAGGCACGGCGTCCAGCCCAGACCGAACACCGCGCCCAGCACCGGGGCGCCCAGCACGTGCCGGGGACCCAGACCCGGCCGGGGATGGATCCGCACATCGTGTTGCAGTGCCGGAACCAGGCCGATGAACACCAGGCCCATCGCGATGGTGATCACGCCGCCGACCCGTTGCAGGATGATCTCGTTGACGGCCAGCCGGTCGGCGATGCCGAGGACCGTCACCACACTGGCGATGAACACCACTGAGAAGCCGAGCACGAACAGGGCCACCGCGCCCACAACCCGGCCCCGGCGCGGCCCGTTGCCTTCGGCGCCGACCAACCCGGTGAGGTACGCGAGATATCCGGGCACCAGCGGAACCACGCACGGGGAGGCGAAACTCACCGCGCCGGCCAGCACCGCCAATCCGGTCGCCAGCAGCAGCGGCCCCGACACGGCGACCCCCGTCAGCCCCACATCGCCCAGCGTAGGTGTTGGCCGCCCTTCAAGTACCGCCAACCCCGGGTGGGCGTGCTCTCAACGGCCACCAACCCTGCACGTGTGGTTGTCGAGCCCGGCGTACACGAGAGCGCGACACGGCGTACACGAGAGCGCGACACGCCGGGGCGCCGGGGTGGGGGAGTTCAGGGCTCCGTGGCCACGCGCTGGACCACGGGCTGTAAGTCCGGTACGTGCACGGCATGGAGGAATACCGCCGCGACCCGGTGGTGGCGGTCCAGCACGATGGTCAGCGGCACCACCGAACGCGGCAGGCCGGCCAGCGCGAACAACGTCCGGCCCGGGGGATCGAAGATGGACGGGTAGGTCAGGCCGAAGTCGCGGGCGAAGTCCGCGCCGGCCTGCCGGCTATCCCGCACGTCGATGCCGAGGACCTGCACGCCTTGACCCGCCGTCGCGTTGGCCACCCGAACCAGCTCGGCCGCCTCCGAACGGCACGGGCCGCACCACGAGCCCCAGACGTTGAGCACCACCACGCGATCGGGGTACTGCGCCAGCGACACCGTCGTCCCCGGTTGGGTGAGGCTGTCCCCGGACAGCCGCCCCACGGTGCCCCGGCTAGCCTGTGGATCGTAGAAGATGTCGGTCTTCCCGCCGGGTGAGACGAACTCGAAAGTGCCACCGCGGGCGACCGCGTCGGGTCCGGTAGCGCAGCCCGCCAGCACCACAGCTGCGGCGAGAACAACCAGCAGGTACCTCATACGCCGCTCACCGCGGGCTGGCAGTAGACCACCTCAGCCAGTACGTCGCCGGCAAACACCAGGCTGGTCAAGGATGCCACCGCGCACTGCCTGCGCCGCGGGTCATGCCAGAGCCAGCGCTGATCCAGGTACCGGCGCAAGGTCCAGATCGGCAGCTGATGGGATACGCAGACCGCCTCATGCCCGGCGGCGCGCCGCCGCGCCCGGTGCACGGCAGCGAGCATCCGATCCGCGATGTCGCGGTACGGCTCACCCCACGACGGCCGGAACGGGTTGCGCAACTTAGGCCAGATGCGCGGGTCGCGCAGCGCCCCGTCGCCCACCGAGACCCGGCTGCCCTCGAACACGTTGTCCGCCTCGATCAACCCCTCGTCGGTGACCACATCCACACCGTGCATCGCGGCGATCGGCTTCGCGGTCTGCTGGGCACGCAACAACGGCGAGGCCGCCACATGCACCACATCGTGATCGCGCAGGTACGCGGCGACCTGCTCGGCTTGGCGGATACCCAGGTCGGAGAGCCCGAAGCCGGGCAGGCGGCCGTAGAGGATCCGCTCCGGATTGTGCACCTCGCCGTGCCGCAGCAAGTGAACCACGGTGCGGCTCATGCCGGCTCCGCAGCGCACGCGGCGGCCCGGGCGGCGGCCGGCAAAGCGGCGGCGATCACCTCGAAGGCCTCGTCATCCAGCGCCGCCGAGACGAACCAGGCTTCGAACGCGCTGGGCGGGGCATAGACCCCGTGCTCGAGCAGAGCGTGGAACAGCGCCGGGAATCGCCACGTCTGGCTGGCCTGCACGCCGGTGTAATCCCGCACCGGTCCAGCATCGGTGAACACCACGCTGAGCAGTGAGCCCGCGGTCTGCACGTGGTGCGGCACGCCGGCGGCGTGCAGCGCCTCGGCCAGCAGCGTGGCCAACCGGACCGCTGCGGCATCGAGCCGGCGGTAGACGTCCTGGTCCGCGGCGCGCAAGGTGGCCAAGCCGGCGGCCACTGCGACCGGATTGCCGGACAGCGTGCCCGCCTGGTACACGGGCCCGGCCGGCGCCAGGTAGGCCATCAGCTCCGTGGAGCCTCCGAAGGCCGCCGCAGGCAGCCCGCCCGACATCACCTTGCCGAACGTATACAGATCTGCCGGCATCTGCTCAAGCCCATACCAGCCGGCGGCCGAGACCCGAAATCCGGTCATCACCTCGTCCAGGATCAGCAGCGCACCATGCTCGTGGCACAGCTGGCGCAGCGCGTCGTTGAAACCCGGATCGGGCGCCACCGCGCCCATGTTCCCGGCCGCCGCCTCGGCGATCACGGCGGCAATTTCGCCGCCCCGCTCCGCGAACAGCGCGCGGACCGCGTCGAGGTTGTTGTAGGGCAGCACGGCGGTGTCCGCGGCCTGGGCTCCGGTGACCCCGGGACTGCTGGGCAGCCCGAAAGTGGCCACCCCGGAGCCGGCGGCGACCAGTAGCGCGTCGACGTGCCCGTGGTAGTGCCCGGCGAATTTGACCACCGCCGAGCGCCCGGTGATGCCGCGGGCGAGCCGGATCGCACTCATCGTCGCCTCGGTGCCGGAGTTGACCAGGCGGACCTGCTCGACCGGCTCGACCCGGCGCACGATCTCTTCAGCGAGCTCGGTCTCCCCCGCGGTAGGCGTGCCGAACGACAGTCCCTGCGTGGCGGCGGCGCGGACCGCGTCGACCACCGCAGGGTGGGCGTGGCCGAGAATCATCGGCCCCCAGGACGAGACCAGATCGACGTAGCGGTTGCCGTCGGCGTCCCACAGGTAGGGTCCCGCTGCCCGGACCATGAACCGCGGCGTACCGCCCACCGCGCGAAACGCCCGCACCGGGGAGTTCACCCCGCCCGGGATCACGGCGCTGGCCCGGTCGAACAGCCGAGCCGACTCGGTGGCGATCACGTCCGTAGTGGGTCCATCCAGCTCAGGCCGGGAAATCGCCCGAAGTCTTCGTCGGCCGAGCACAGCGTTGCGCCATGCTCGATCGCGAGCGCGGCCAGATGAGCATCCGGCACGCGATTGCCTGCTGTGCCGACCGTGTTGAGCAATTCCCGTAGCACCGCGGAGTGTCGGTAGGTCGGATGCACAGTCGTCACGCACGGCTGGGTTAGCCAGCCCTGGACATAATCGATGGCGCGGTCGACGGACAGCGGCGGATCCATCACGGCGCGGCGGGTGGTGACCCGAACGAAGCCGATCAGCGTATGCCAGGGCAGAGCCACGGTCTCGGCACCGGACATGATGTCCTCGAACCAGCGTCGGGCACGCGCGTGCTGGGGTGTCGCGTTGTTGGTGGCGAAGATCAGGAGGTTGACGTCGAGCAGTTTCACTTGCCGAGCTCAAGTTTCCGGACGATCTCCTCGTCCTCCCAATCGGCCAGCAGTCGGTTGATCCTTGCCACGTCGACTCCTGGATTGATCTGCGCGGTGAAGGGCGTGACCTGGTAAGGCCGCGCCGCCGGATTGATGGTTGCCAGCCCGCTGCGCACCGCGGAGTTCAGCGCCTCCTTGAACGAAAGCCCACGTTCCCGCATCACAGCGTGCAATGCAGCGACGACATCGTCGTCCAGAGTGACCGTGGTGCGCACCCCAAGCATCATACCCATCATCTGCTGTGCTGTCGTGATGCCTCGCTCATCACCCGCCGTCCGGCGTCCAGCAGCAATAGCCCGGCGAACGTGACCGCTGCGGTGGCGGCCGCCCACCAGCTGCCCTCGATACGGTTCATGGCCACGCCGCGGCGCACCGTCACGATCACGCCGCGGTGCCACCACCACCACGCCAACCCCACGAGCACCAGCGCCGCCACCATCTCAGTGACAGCCGCCATGACCGGTAACCTGCGGCGGCGGGGCGGCGTGGCGAACTCCACCATCGAACCCTGCCATGACACCTCCGGCCGGTGGTCAGCGGGGACTGTCGGTGGTCGCTGACAGCGTGGTCACAGAGCGGGGCGGCGGGGGCGGAACCAGTCGTTCGCCGGCCGCTGGAACATCATCACGATCGCCCCGACGAGCAGCAGCAGCTGGAAGAGCGCTTGGAGCGGGGTGACCACCGGACCGATCAGGAACAGCACGCTCAGGCTGCCGACCACGGTGAGCACCACCCGCGCCCAGTTGCGCCTCGCGCGCATGAGCAAGGCGAAGCTGACACCGGCCGCGACGAAGAGCAGCCCGAGCACGACTACCCCCACCACGACAATCGTCGCGACACTGTCGATCATTGATCGATCCATGGCCGGGTATTGGTCGATCACCGCGTTGATCGCGTCTGCCCGGTTCCGGTCCCGCTGGACGAAGCCGACCACGGTATTGATCGCGCCGATCGTGAGGTAGGTGATCCAGAGCCAGAAGGAGATCTCCACACTGTTCGGTCGCGGTCCCCGAGCCTGGGCTGAGCGCTGCTGCCCAGGTGGATCGGAAGGTGGCTGGATCATTGTCATGCTGTGCCCCAATGTCGGGTCGGTAGTCGGGTCGGTGGTCGGCTCAGGGCAGCCAGCCCGCGGCCTGCACCGCCCAGTACGTCAGCACCAGGTCAGCGCCCGCTCGACGGATCGACGTCAGCGTCTCCAGGACGGTTCGCCGCCGGTCCAGCCAGCCACGGGCCGCTGCCGCCTCGATCATCGAGTACTCTCCGGACACCTGGTACGCGGCGACCGGTACGTCGGAGACCTCCGCCACCGCACGGAGCACGTCCAGGTAGGAGAGTGCGGGCTTGACCATCACGATGTCGGCGCCCTCGGCGAGATCGAGTGCCACCTCCCGCAGCGCCTCCCGGGCGTTGGCCGGGTCCTGCTGGTAAGTCAGGCGGTCCCCGCGCAGCGCGGATTCCACCGCGTCCCGAAACGGCCCGTAGAACGCTGAGGCGTACTTGGCGCTGTAGGCCAGGATCCCGGCATCATGGTAGCCGGCATCGTCCAGGGCAGCCCGGATCGCGGCGACCTGCCCGTCCATCATGCCGCTGGGCCCGACCAGGTGCGCGCCGGCCTGCACCTGCGCGACCGCCATCTGTGCGTACACCGCGAGCGTCGCGTCGTTGTCCACCCGACCCTGCGCGTCCAGCAGGCCGCAGTGGCCGTGATCGGTGAACTCGTCCAGACAGGTATCAGCCATGATCACGATGTCGTCGCCGACTTCGGCATGCACGTCACGCAACGCCGTGTTGAGCACACCATCCGGGTCGATCCCGCCGGAGCCGGTGGCGTCCCTGGTGGCGGGCACACCGAACAGCATGATCCCGCCCAGCCCGGCGGCGACCGCCCCGGCCGCGGCCTTGCGCAGCGAGTCCCGGCTGTGCTGAACGACACCGGGCATGGAAGCGATCGGAACCGGCTCTCGGGCGCCCTCCTTGACGAACACCGGCAACACCAGCTGCCGCGCCGCCACCGAGGTCTCCCGCACCAGCCCCCGCATCGCCGCCGAAGTACGCAACCTCCTAGGCCGCCCCGTCGGGTACATCAGTCTTCCTTCTCCCACCGCAGTCTGCATCCAGACCGCGGTGATAGCGGGGCGGGCTAGCGGCGGCGGGTCTTGGCTTTGCGGGGTGGGGGGAGGGCACCGGCGGCGCGGAGCTGGGCGGCGTGGTCGGCTAGCGCGTCGACCAGCGGGCCGATCTGGGCTATCTCGGGCTGGACGTCGACTCGGAGGCCGAACTCGACGGCAGTTTCGGCGGTCGCCGGGCCGATGCAGGCGACGATCGTTCTGGCATGCGGCTTGCCGGCGATACCGACCAGGTTGCGCACCGTGGATGAGGACGTGAAGCACACCGCGTCGAAGCCACCCGTCTTGATCATCTCGCGGGTATCGGCGGGCGGCGGCGCGGCCCGCACCGTGCGGTAGGCCGTCACGTCGTCGATCTCCCAGCCTCGCTCACGCAGGCCGGCGGCCAGTGTCTCGGTGGCGATGTCCGCACGCGGCAACAGCACGCGGTCCACCGGGTCCAGGATGTCGTCGAACGGCGGGAAATCGGCCAGCAACCCTTCGGACGACTGATCCCCTGACGGCAACAGCTCCGGGACGATCCCCATCGAGCGCACCCGATCTGCGGTGGCCTCCCCCACGCAGGCGATCTTCACGCCGGCGAACGCGCGGGCATCCAGACCGAACTCGCCGAACTTGTCCCATACCGCGCGCACGGCGTTGGTGGAGGTGAACACCACCCATTGGTAACGGCCGTCGACCAGGCCCTTGACCGCGCGCTCCATCTGCGCCGGGGACCGCGGCGGCTCCACCGAGATCGTCGGGACTTCGACCGGCACCGCCCCGTGCACCGCGAGCCGCTCGCTCATCACGCCGGCCTGCTCCTTGGTCCTCGGCACCAGGACCTTCCAGCCATACAGCGCCCGAGATTCCCACCAGGACAGCTTCGTACGCTGCCCGACCACCGCGCCGACGGTGACCACCAGCGGACCGGTGAGCTCGCCGGCCTCGCTGGACAGTGATGCCAGGGTGGTCTCCACCGTGTGCTGAGTGGGCATGGTGCCCGAAGCGGTGATCGCCACCGGGGTCTGCGGGGCCAAGCCGTGCTCGACCAGCGCCGCGGCGGCCTCCGCCAGGTGTGACGCGGGGGCGTGCAGCACCAGCGGGCCCGGCACCGTTGCCAGCGCGGCCCAATCAACACCGGCGCGCACGTCCGCCTCGGTGTGTCCGGAGCCCAGCGGCACCCCGGCAAAGGCCGGCACCGCAGTTCCCGCGGGCACTCCCGGCACCACCTCGAAGGGCACCGTAGAGCGGGCCACCGCTTGGACCTCGGCGACCACGGCGTCCGCGGTGAGCGGATCGCCGGCAACCAAACGCACCACCGCACGCCCACTCTTCGCCTCGGCGACCAGGTCCTTGGCGACCTCAGCGGGCTCCCCCACCGCGGGGCGGGCTTCGGCATTCGCAGCAGCCCCGGCGTACACGTCGGTGGGTACGTCGGGATCGGTCACCACCAGCTCGGCGCAGCTCAGCAGCTGCTGCGCTCGCACGGTGAGCATTCCGGCACCGCCGGGACCCGCACCGACGAAGGCGATCCGTCCGATGGTCTTGCAGACACGGCTCATTTAGCTACTCGTTTCCCACTCAGGCCGTCGGACCCGGTCGCGCAGCACTGGGTGTCGGCCATGAGGCCACCCAGCGCGCCGCCGGCCAGGTCCTTTCAATTCGGCCGCAACCTGGCGGCCGAGGTTCTCGGCATCGGTCAGCTCTCCAACGCAAATGAAGCCCAACGCTGCGCACCGTCATCCCGGGCCCCCGGAAAAGTCATCGGGCGGCGACGCCGGCCGGATTGGCGCAGCGATCGCAGCAGCGGCCTGCGGATCCAGTTCGAACAGCTCGCGCAGGGCGTCGGCGTAGGCCTGGCCGCCGCCGGCCTCGGCGAGCTGCTTGACGCGCACCGTCGGGGCGTGCAGCAGCTTGTCCACCACGCGGTGCACGGTCCGCGCCAGCTCCTCGCGTACCGCGGCATCGAGTGCCGGCAACCGGCCCTCCAGCCGCAACAACTCCGCGTCCACCACCTCAGCAGCCCGCTTGCGCAACGCGGCCACCGTGGGCGTGACCTCCGCAGCGCGCTGAGCCGCGAGGTAATCGCGGACTTCCTGGGCGATCAGACGGTGCGCGGCGCTGACCGAACCGGATCCCGAACCCTGGTGCTGCAGACGCTGTGCCACCGTGTTGAGATCCAACAAGGTGACGCCGGGCACCTCTCCCACTCCGGGCTCGACGTTGCGAGGTAGCCCGAGATCACACACCACCAGCGGGTTGCGCCGGGTGGCTGCGACCCCGGCAACCTGGTCGAGGCTCAGCACTGCGCCCGTTGCGCCGGTGCAGCACATCACCAGGTCCACCTCGGCCAGTGCCGCAGTCACACCGTCCAGCCCGACGGCCCGGGCCGGCGTTCCCTCGGCCTGGCACAACTCGGCCAACCGGTGTGCACTGACCCGGGTGCGGTTGGCCAGCACGATCTCGCCCACTCCGGCCCGGCGCAGCGCAGCGGCGGCCAGACCGCCCATGGAACCGGCGCCGAGAACCAGCACCCGGCGGCCCGTCAGCCCCGCACCATCGGCCGCGGTGACCTCGGCTGCCACCGCGGCAAGGGCTTCGGAGACCACCGAGGGCCCCGCAGCATCGATGCCGGTCTCGGCGTGCACCCGCTTGCCGACCCGCAGCGCCTGCTGCACGACCTCGTGCAGAGTCCGCCCGACACTGCCGGCCTGCTCGGCTCCCGCGTAGGCGCTGCGCAGCTGACCGAGGATCTGCGGTTCCCCGACCACCATCGAGTCCAGCCCCGCCGCGACGGAGAACAGGTGCTCCACACCGGCCGCGGCGTAATGCACGTACAGGTGATCAGACAGCTCATCCAGCGCAGCAGCGGACTGGCCCGCCAGCACATCGGTGATGTCGGCCAGGCCGCCGTGGAAGGCGGTCACCACCGCATAGACCTCGACGCGGTTGCAGGTGGACAGCAGCAGCGCCTCAGCGACGTACTCGCGTTCGAGCAGTTGAGCCAGCACCTTGCCGGCATCCGCAGCCGGCACTGCGACTCGCTCCAGCACCTCGACCGGCGCGCTGCGGTGGGACAAGCCCACGACCACCAGGCTCATCGGCCCACCGCAACCGGATCGGACGGCGCAGCGGCCGGGCCGCCGTTACCGGATCGGCGGGCCTGGTAGAAGGACAAGATCTGCAGCTCCACCGCGAGATCCACCCGGCGTACCTCGACATCACCGGGTACCTGCAACACCACCGGGGCGAAGTTGAGGATGCACCGGACGCCACCGGCTACCAGCAGGTCACAGACCCATTGCGCGGCGGCGGCCGGGGTACAGATCACCCCGATGGTCACTTCTCGCTCGGCGCAGACCGCCGGGATGGTGTCGACGTGGTCGACGGGCAGCCCGCCGACCGGAACTCCGACCAGGTCCTCATCGAGGTCGAACAACGCCGTGACCGGGAAACCGCGGTCCGGAAACCCACCGTAGTTCGCCAGCGCATGGCCCAGGTTGCCGATCCCGACCACCGCGACGCTGTGGTGGCAGGTCAGCCCGAGCAGCTGCTCGATGTGTTGCACCAGCTTCGCGGTGTCGTAACCCACCCCGCGGGTGCCGTAGGACCCCACATAGGACAGGTCCTTGCGCAGTGTCGCCGAGTTCACTCCGGCCGCACCGGCGAGCTCCTCGCTGGACATCGTGGTGACGCCCTGCTCGATCATCGAGGTGAGTACCCGCAGGTAAACCGCAAGGCGGCCGACCGCTGCTTCGGGTACGGCGCGAGACGGCAGGTCGTCAACCGGCGAGCTGTACCGACCGTGCTGATGCACCGCCACGCGTGGCTTCCTCTCGAATCTCACCGGCCTCACCGATGGCAGACCGGGTCTGGAACTAAGCACCGCTGTCTTGTCAGGCGTTCACGGTAGCCGTTTGTGAACGCAGGAACAAAGTTGCGATCTTCCTCAGAGCCCGGTACGCGTCAGGGGCGGCTCTCTCGCGGAGCCGCCCCTGATCGGATCGGTAATCGAGTATCTAGGTGGCCGGTGGCGTGAGCACCTGCCCGATGACGAACACGGTGGCGTTCTTGGTCGGGATGTTGCCGCACAACACCTGCGCGCCGTTCACCGTCGGCGCCGACGGCGTACCGCCAATGTTGATCTTGCCACCTTCCAGGGTCTCGACCGTGCCCGCCTGAACGAGGCCAGCGGCGTCGTAGCGCTGACCAAGCACGTGGTACTTGAGAATCTTGGCCAGCTTGCTGTCCGGCGATGCCACATCCGGCGCGGTGGTCAGCTGGTTGACCGTGCCCGGGTTCTGAGCGTCGAGCTGCTGGAAAGCCGAATCGGACGGGGCGAACACGGTCAGCGCCGGCGCGCTGTTCAGCGTGTCGGCCAGGTTGGCCGCCCGCACCGCTTTGGTCAGTGTGGTCAGCAGGGGGTTGTTACTGGCCGCGGTGGCTACCGGGTCGTTGACCATGCCCTGCGCTGAGCCGGGGCCTTGCTTGGGTACCTGGTCGCAGGCCGGCCCGAAGATGTCACTGATCTGGGTGACACCATTGTTGCTGGGAGCCCCTGGAGTAGTGGTCCCCGTGGTAGGAGCAGCCTGCGCGCTGGTTGCCGTCGCCTCGTTGGTCTGGTTTCCGGTGGCCGGTCCTTGCCCGTTGCTACAGGCACCGACTACAGCAGTCACAGCCGCCAGAGCGCCGACCGCAGCCAATCGCTGGATCTTCCTCACTCGGTCTCAACTCCTCAGGAAATAATCTCCGCCAATCCGATGCCTCCAGGCGGAGGGCAAATAGCAGCTTCCCGTTGCACCGCGCGTGAAACGACTGTCTGGTCGACCTATACGAAATTGTTACGAACATGGGTCAGGGGCGGCTCCATCGGCGGAGCCGCCCCTGACGGGTAGTAGCTGCGTCGCGTTAGGCGACGAAGCGGTATGCCGCGCTCTTAGGAAGCAGGCAGCGACAGGACCTGTCCAATTACGAAGACGGTTGCATTCTTGGTAGGAATGTTGCCGCACAACACCGTGGCGCCATTCACCGTCGGCGCCGCGGCAGTGCCGCCAATATTGATCTTGGCGCCTTCCAGGCTGTCCAGCGTGCCCGCCTGCACGATGCCAGCGGCGTCGTAGCGCTTGCCGACCACGTGGTAGGTCAGGATCTTGGCCAGCTTGCTGTTCGGCGATGCCACGTCCGGTGCGGTGGTCAGCTCCTTGAGGATGCCCGGGTGCTGGGCCTCCAAAGCCTGGAACGCCGGGTCGGCCGGTGCGAACACGGTCAGCTCCGGGGCACTGTTCAAGGTGTCGACCAGATTCGCCGCGGTCACGGCCTTCGTCAGAGTGGTCAGCAGCGGGTTATGGCTGGCCGCGGTGGCCACCGGGTCGTTGACCATGCCCTGTGCCGAGCCGGGGCCCTCCTTGGGTACCTGATCGCAGGCCGGCCCGAAGATGTCGCTGATCTTGGTGACGCCGCTACCCGTGGGGGCAGTCGCCTCGGTACTGGGGGTAGTCGACTCGGTGGCCGGTGCGGAAGCTTCATTCCCGGTAGCCGGCGCCTGCGAGTTGCTACATGCGCCCACCACGGCGGTCAGCGCCGTCATGGCGCCGATCGCGGCCAGCCGCTGGATCTTCCTCAACTCGATCTCAACTCCTCATCGCAGAAGCCTGGCTTGTCCAGGCTTCACGGGTATTACTTCGGTAATCGGCGGAGTCGGGTTCACCGCCGCAGATTACGAAAAGGACACATTCTCGCCGCAGGGCGCGTGTCCACATTGGACACTGATCTTCATTGGACGGTGAACTGTACCGAGTGCCATCCGGTGGCGCCGTCGGGGATGGGTGCGGCCCGATCTTTAGTCTGGGTGTACCCGGTCTTGTCCGTTGCGCGGACCTCAGCCACGTGAGCGCCCGGTGCCCAGCGACCCCGCAGCCGGAACATCCGCCACGTGTCCACGCTGACTTCGGTAGATAACTCCGTGGGTTGCCACGCACCGTGGTCGATGCGGACCTCGACCTTGTCGATCCCTCGGGTTTGCGCCCAGGCGATGCCGGTGATCGGCGTGTCGGGGCTGACCCGTTCGAAGGGGCCGGGACTGTCAATCCGGGACATCGTCCTGATCGGCGCCCGTTGCCCCCAGCCCCGCTGCAACCAGTAAGCCTGCCGGGCCTGGAAGGTGGTCAGTTCCAGCTCGGTGATCCACTTGGTGCCGGACACGAAGCCGTACAACCCGGGAACCACCATCCGGACCGGGAAGCCGTGCTCGATGGGTAGTGGCTCGCCGTTCATCGCGATCACCAGCATGGCCTTGCGGCTCGGATCGGTCAGCGCAGCGGTCGGCGTGCCGCAGGTCCACCCGTCGACGCTCGTGGTGAACGTCTGGTCAGCGCCACGCTGCACGCCGGCCTCGGCGAGCAGGTCCGCCAGGAGCACACCGGTGAAGTTCGCTGTGGAGATGTAGGGCCCGCCGACCTCGTTGGACACGCAGGTCATCGTCAGGGGGCGCTCGATCAGCGTGCGCGAGGTGAGGTCCGAGAAGGACAGCGTGGTGTCCCGGTCGACCATCCCGTGGATGTGCAGCCGCCAATCCTCGGCGCGCAGCCGCGGCAGCGTGAGATTGACGTCGACCCGGTAGAAGTCCCGGTTCGGGGTGATGAAGGTCGGCGAGCCATCGGTGGCGAAGTCCGCCCCAGGTGGGATCGGCGGCGCGGGCACCGTGGGCATGATCCGTGCCACCGCCTGGCGAGAGGCCTCGACACCACTGCGGCCAGCCACCAGCTGACCAGCGGCCGCGGTGATGCCCGCGCCCGCGGCAACCACTGCCGAGCCGGCCAGCAGGGTGCGGCGAGGAACTCCCGTCGAGCCGTCGCCGGCAGGCGTCGCGTTCCTGGTGTCCGAATCACCCCCGGTTGTCGAATAACCCCCGGTTCTCGAATAATCCAGCCTGCCCAGGCGGTGCAGGACCGCAAACGTGCCCGCACTGGTGATCAGCGCTGCCAGCGGGGCGAGCACGTCGAACGGCCCTGCGGTGGGTCGGGTCAGCACGGCGACGCCGGCGACCACGCCGAGCACCACGATCAGCACCAGTCCGGGGGTGCGGGAACGCCGGGATATCAGGCCGGCGACGACACCGATCACCGCGATCACCACGGCCATCCCCGACAGCAGTACGACCTTGTCATAGTTGCCGAAGGTGCGGACCGCGAAGTCCTTCAGCCAGGTCGGGGTGAAATCTATTGCGCTGGCGCCCACGGCGAGCAACGGCGAGGCGCTCGGCGAGATGAGCGCACCCACCAGATGCCCCACCGCCAAACCCGCGGCCATCGACAGCAGCCCGACGGCAGCCGCCGCCGGGGCGGCCGTCGGGGCGCGTAACCGGGTTGAAGTCATGACTGCCCGTTCGGGTACCGACCGGCGCAAGGTTCGATCACCAGATCACATCGTGATGGTCATCACCCGCGCAGCGCCGCCCGTAAGCGTTGCTCCTGCACCGCCCAGAACCCGTGTTCGCGCCCGTCGATGAGGATCACCGGCACCCGGTCGCCGTACTCGGCGCGCAGCTGCGGATCGTTGTCCACGTCCGTGGTGTGCCACGGCACCTCCATCTCGGCGCAGATCCGGGAGATATCGTCTCGCGCCGTGGCACAGGCCGGACACTGCGCCCGCACCAGCAGGGTCACCTCGTGCCGCATCCAGCCAGCCTGCCACCAGGGCATCTGGCCCGCGTCAGCGGGGACCGCGCGCGGCAGCTCGGTCGCTGGCAGTGACTTTTTACGACTTTTTACGACCTTTTACACCAGTTACCTACTGTGCGAAGCCTAGGAGGTGCACCCCGTAGCGTGTGGCCGTCGTATGCTTCCGCACGCCTCAGCCGAGGAGATGACCCGAACGGTCCGCACGAGCGATCGAGGAGTGGCTGATGCCGCAACCGAGATGGTTCTCAGAACTCCGGGGCCGACCCGCGATGGGCCGCCGTCGAACGTCCAACCTGATCGCGTGAAGTTCGCCCGCCCCAACACCCCGATCCCGGATCAGAGCGCGCCAGATCCGAGCGTGACGAACCTGGATCAGGTCGCGGGGAGCGCCAGCACCGCCGAGCCCCCCGCCGCAGAGGTCGACATCGCGGCGTGGGAACTCGTCGCGGCCGCCCAGCAGGGCGACCAGGCTGCCTTCGGGCAGCTCTACGACCGGTACGTCGATGTGGTCTTCCGGTTCATCCTGTTCCGGGTCGGTGATCGCCCGCTGGCTGAGGACCTCACCAGTGAGACGTTCCTGCGCGCGTTGCGGCGGATCTCCTCGGTCAGCTACCAGGGCCGCGACGTCGGGGCATGGTTCGTCACCATCGCGCGTAACCTGGTTCTCGACCACGTCAAGTCGAGCCGCTACCGGCTGGAGATGACCACCGCCGACATTCTCGACTCGAGCGCAGACGACCGCGGCCCCGAGCACGAGGTGGTGGAAGAGGCCACCGCTACCGAGCTCATGCGCTGCGTCGCTCAGCTGGGCCGGGATCAGCAGGAGTGCATCATGCTGCGCTTCATGCAGGGCCTGTCGGTCTCGGAGACCGCTGCGGTGATGGGCCGTAACGAGGGCGCGGTCAAGGCGCTGCAACATCGCGCGGTTCGCAGGCTGGCGCAACTGCTGCCAGAGGGACTGCGATGACTATCACATTCGCCCGGCCCGTTCGCCTCCCGGGCGTAACTCCCGGCAAGACCGCTCGTTGCTCCCAGGGACATGGCCCCAGGGCCCGAAGGCGGTGAGGACGACGCGCACATCCGGGGGACGACCCAGCGACGGTCAAGAGCACGAAGCTTTTGCCCGCGCTGTGGATAATGGCATGCGCGATGTTTCCGATCTCGCCTTGCAGCGTGAGCTCGCCATCGCCGCAACCTTGCGCCAAGTAGGTGACACGGCCGGTCCTACGTCGATGGAACGGGACCGAATGCGCCGGCGAGTGATGGCGGAGTTCCACTCCGTTGTCCACGAGGGCAACAGCCCGGTGCTGCCGATGCGAGTCTCCGACCGGCGGCGGTGGATCCCCGATCAGACCCGGGGTCGGCTGGTGGTGGCCGCGGCGGCAGCGTTGTGCCTGTTGATGTCGCTGTCGGGGATGAGCCTGCTGCTGGCCCGGGATGCGGTGCCCGGGGACGCGCTGTACAGCTTCAAGCGCACCGCCGAGTCCGCCGAACTCGGATTGACCTTCGGTGACCAGCCCAAGGCGCTCAAGCACCTGGAGTTCGCCAGCGCGCGGGTCGACGAGATCGAGATCATGGCGGATCAGGTCAACTCCGCCGGCAACGGGTCCGCAGGGCAGATCAAGTTCCTTCGGGCGCTCGACGATTTCGACTCGGACGCCACTGCGGGCTCGCGGCTGCTCACCGGGCTCGCGCTCAGCGGTCAGCCCAGCAGCCTGTCCGCCTTGCGGACTTGGGCCGAGCAGCAGAAGACTCGGCTGAGCGCTGTCCGGGCCGCATTGGCGCTGCCGACCAGTGCCCGGATGGATAGTTCGCTGGCCCTGTTGGATCGGATCATCATGCGGACTTCGGCCCTGAGCCACCGATCTGACTGTGTCACCATCACCACCGGTACCCGTGACGACTTGGGTCTGCTACCAGCTCGGGATGCCTGCAAGCCGGTTCCGGTCGACGGAGCGGTTGCGGCAGTCCCGCTGCCGCCGGAGGTCCCGATTGCGCCGTCGGTGAGCCAGCCCACCGTGGTCACACCGCCGAACCTGGTGCTACGTCCGCCTGCAGCGAACGCGGTTCCGGTGCCCACTCAGCCCGGCGCGCCTGGCGGTCCCAAGCTGCCCTCCACTCGGAATCCGGGCAGCGTGTTGCCGAACCCGAATCAGCCGGGATCCGAGCCATTGCAACCCCAGCCGTGGCAACCTTTGCCCGGCCACGATTCCCCGAAGCCTGCCGCGCCACTACCACCATGGATTTTGCAGCCACGCTTGCTGCCTCCTGGATAGGCTGTCAGCGCGCGTCCATCTTGAGGATATTAATTAGATTCTTATTGTTTGGTTGCTCAGGAGAAGCTGTCGGGCCAGTCTAGTGATGAGAGCAGTCTGGTGATCGCATTCTGCTCGAGCTTCGAGCGGAACTGATTGAGGAAGGGACCAGCAACTCCGATATCAGGGTAGGATCGGCATGTCACGACAGTGCGATCAGGACATCCGCCATCAGGACATCCACCATCAGGATATCCGAAGTGAAAAAGCCCTGGACATCCTCGCCGGGGAAACCGCTGTGGAATCAGCTCTCGTAGGTGTGACCACGTCTGGCGTCGAGGCAGATTTCACTGCAGCCGCCTTTTTCGACGTTGACAACACCATGATGCAGGGCGCGTCGATCTTTTACTTCGCACAAGGTTTGGCGGCGCGGAAGGTCTTCCCCGCCGAGGCGCTCACCTCGTTCGCCTGGCAGCAGTTCAAATTCAGAGTGGTCGGCAAGGAACTCAGCGCTGCCCAGATCCGCACCAGCCGCGAGCAGGCCTTATCGTTCGTGGCTGGTAGATCTACCCGGCAATTCGTCGACGTCGGTGAGGAAATCTACGACGAGTTGATGGCCGATCGCATCTGGTCAGGGACGCTGGCGTTGGCGCACATGCACCTCGCGGCCGGCCAGCGGGTATGGCTGGTCACCGCGACGCCGGTGGAACTGGCCACGATCATCGCCCGCCGGCTCGGGCTCACCGGTGCGCTGGGCACGGTGGCGGAGACCGTCGACGGCGTGTACACCGGCCGCTTAGTGGGCGACATCTTGCACGGAGCCGCCAAGGCGCATGCGGTGCGCGCGCTGGCCTCTAAAGAGGGACTCGACCTGCATCGCTGCACCGCTTACTCCGACTCAGCCAACGACATTCCGATGCTGTCGATGGTCGGTACCGCCGTCGCGGTGAACCCCGATCCCGATCTTCGAGAGGTCGCTCGTGCCCGCGGCTGGGAGATCCGGGACTTCCGGGCCAGCCGCCGGGCCGCAATGATCAGGGTACCCTCGGCACTCGGCCTCGGAGTGGCGGCCGGCGCGGTTGCCGCGGGCCTCGCCTACCACCGCCGTCCCCGCGTCTGACCACCCTGCCCCGGTGTGTCGTGTTCTCGTGCTCGGTGTGTCGTGCTCAGCTCGGACGGTCGCAGACAGCGGGCCCGACCGAGTCTGGGTGACGGGCAAGCTGGTATCGAGGCCAGTCAGGCCCACGATTCGGGCGGCGAAACTGTGCGGGATCAGCTGAAGCTGCAGAGCTGGCAGACCTGCCGCGTCCTGCGCGCCCCGGCGGTATGGGCGCCCACATCGTCGTCTCGGCCACCGCGCAGAACACTCCACCCACCTCGCCCGGCGCAACCGGGATCGGGCTGGAAAACCCAACTGCCGACCCAAAAGATCACCAGAAACCGGCAGTGCAGACAGATCTCTACCGCGGTGCCCAAACTCTGCGGCCACCGACCGATCGGCCCCAACGGCGTCCGCGACCAGTCCTTGTGACGGATTATTTCGGCCATCGTGCCGCCGCCGACCAGTGCGTCTGCGGTCCGAGTCGGCCGCTCGGGCGGTAGGTTCCGGGCTGCCATAGGCCCCTTACTCGGCTAAAAACGCGCCACTACACTGACTGTCGGATCAGGTCGGTCGCGTATTCCCGGGCTCGCTTGGCCAGCGGCCGGCGACTCCAGCTCTGGATATCCAACTCCCGCGACACTGCCAGATCGTCGTAAAACTGTTCCTCCAGCTCGGCCACCACGCTGGCGTGCTGAATGGACATGTTGATCTCATCGTTGAGCGACAGTGAGCGGTTCTCGAAGTTGCTGGATCCGACGTTCGCCCAGATGCCGTCGATCGTGATCACTTTGGCGTGCAGTTTGGCCTGCTGGTACTCGAAGATCCGCACCCCGGATTCGAGCATCCTCTGATACGAGCGGTGGCCCGCCTCACGCGCGATCTGCTTGTCCTGGTGCGGACCACCGGTGAGGATGCGGACGTCCACCCCCCGCCCCGCGGCGTCACAGAGCGCGTCGATAAAGGCGGCTCGCGGGGCGAAGAATGCCGTCGTCACCCAGAAGCGCTCCTTGGACCCGGCCACCGATGCCCACAGCATTTCCGGTAGTCCCCGGGTGCCGTCGGTCGACACGGTACGGGACACCTGAACCGGTATCCCGTCCTCGAAGGCGTCGATGTTCGGGAAATGCGAGGCGGACAGCAACGCGGACGTGCCCTCCGTCCAATTCTCCAGAAAGCCACCCAACAAGTCGCGGACCGCCGGCCCCACAACACGAAGGTGGGTCTCCCGCTCGTGCTCGGGGTCCTCGGCGTTTCCATCCCACTGCTCGGCGATCCCGACTCCACCCATGAAGCCCACCTTGCCGTCGATGATGAGCAGCCGCCGGTGCATGCGTTTATTGAGCTTCTGCACGTTGTACCAGTGCGGTGGGCGAAACCAGACCACCGTCGCACCGGCCGTCCGCAAGCGCTCGATGAGCCCGCGGTCCATCTTGGCGCTGCCCTGCGCATCGAGCAGCACGTTCACCTCTACGCCTTCGGATGCCCTGTCGGCCAGTGCGCCGGCGAACTGCGGGGCGATATCGCCCGTCCAGTAGATATAGGTGGAAAAGTCGATGCACTCCTTGGCCGAGCTGATGGCCTCCAACATGGCGGGGAAGATCTCGCACCCGTTGCGCAGAATCGTCAGCCGGTTGCCTTCCCGGCGGGGCGCCTGGGCCAAGGCCTCGACAAAGGCCGCGAACTCGCTACTGCCCACATCGGGCGGATCGGGCAAATCGAATCCCTCACCTGCGGCGCGGCGGTACCGGGCCACGTTGTACGCGTAAATCCCGGCCAGACCCAGACCGGCGCCCGCAGCAGACCGTCGGATCACAGACGCCTTGTTCACATCTGGTATCTCCGTTCAAAAGGTTTACGCGATGCGCTAATGCTACGAGAAGGTCCAAGAGGTGCTCGCGATCCGGGTGGCGCGACACACCGTGCACCGGGGCGCGACACGCGGGACGTGGCGGCGCGACACGCCGAGAGGGACGGGTCAACCGAGGAACGGGTCCTGACGCTGGGTTAGTAAGCGGTACAGGTCCTGCTGGATGGTCTCGCGGATCTGGTCGGTGAGGTTGAAGACCAGCATCGGATCCTCCGCGCAACCGGGTTCGTAGGCGTCGGTCCGCACCGGCTCACCGAACTCGATGTACCACTTGGACGGTAACGGCACCATCCCCAGCGGTCCCAGCAGCGGGAACAATGGTGTCACCGGGAAATACGGGATGCCGAGCAACCGAGCCAACGGCTTGACGTCACCGATCATCGGGTAGATCTCCTCCGCGCCGACGACGGCACACGGGATGATCATTGCCCTACTGCGCAGGGCTGCGGCGACGAACCCGCCTCGGTCGAACCGCTGCACCTTGTACCGGTCGCGGTAGCGCTTGCCGAGGCCCTTGAATCCCTCCGGCCACACCCCCACCAGCTCATCGGAGGCCAGCAGCCGTTCGGCGTCGGGTACGCATGCCAGGGTCTGGCCGGACTTACGCGCCAACGAGCCGAAGATCGGCATGCGGAACAGCAGATCGGCCCCGAGCATCCGCAGATGCCGGCCAGCCGGGTGCTCCTCGTGCACCGCCATGGCGGTCATCAGAGCATCCAACGGCAATGTCCCAGAATGGTTGGCGACTACCAGCGCGCGGCCCGTGGTGGGCAGGTGATCGATACCGGTCGTCTCGACGCGAAACCAGCTCCGGTACAACGGTCGCAACAGCGGCAGCAAGACGTGATCGGCGAGATCCGGGTCGAAACCGAATTCATCGACGGCGTAATCGCCGGTCAGGCGCCTGCATGCGAATGCCAGCAGGTCGGACAAGTCCCGGTACCACTGCGGCTCGGCCGGCGCCGCGACCCGCGCCAGCGCTCGGTCACGTTCCGGATCGTACAACGGGATCACTCGTGCCTGCGGCATTCTCGCCACCACCAGCTACCGCAACCGCGCCGCGAGCCCCAGCAGGCAACGCTGTGCCGAGGCGGCCCATTCCGAATCGATAATGGGGCGCAACCCCCGGCCGTGCACATAGTCGTCGAAGGCCTGGGCAGTCGTCCACCGGGGTGTGAAGCCGAACTCCGCGTGCAACCGGGTGGTGTCGACCACTCGGCCGAAGTTGAGCAACTTGATCTGTTCGGGCGAATAGTCGATGAGCTGAGCACCTCGCAGCAGCCGCGCAACGGTGCCCACAGCCGGCCCAGGTACCGGAACACCGATCGCACCCACCCGCCGGATCGCTTGGGATACCAGCAGCACTCCATCGCCACCGACATTGAACACACCCGGCAGCCGCGCACGGGTCGCCCGCTCGAGTACCGCCAGCGCGTCCTCTTCGTGCAACAGCTGCAACCGGCCGTCGTAGCCCAATACGGTAGGCACCATCCGCAAGCTGAAATACCGGCTCAGCACGGTATCGATGCGCGGACCGATGACGTTGGTGAAGCGCAGGACCGTGACGTCCACATCCGCGCGCCGCCGAGTGAAACCCCGAACGTAGCCCTCCACCTCTACGGCGTCCTTGGCATAGCCGGATGGCGGGATGCCGTGCGGTTCATCGTGCTCGGTGAAAACGGCCTGGTGGTGGGAGCTCAGCCCGTACACCGCGGCGGTGGACTTCACGACCAGCCGCGCCACCGTCGTCGAGCGTTGGCAGGCCGCAAGCAGCTGCATCGTGCCGATGACGTTGAGCTCTTTCATTGCCCTGCGCCCGTTTGTGAGCCCACCAGAAGCGCGCGGATAGTCGCTCATCGAGGCGTGCACCACGGTGTCGACCTTCGCGTCGGAGATCACCTTGGCGATCAGCGGACTGCGCAGGTCGACAGGAACAAACTCGGCGCGCCCCAGCCGGCGGGACAGCTCCGGGCGTGGCGCAACCGCGTCGACGGCAACAACACGATCGATGGTGGGGTCGGCGGCGAGCCGGGCCGCCAGCTGGCCGCCGACGAAGCGGCCCGCCCCGGTAACCAGAACCGTGGACGGCGACATACTGCCTCCTGCGCCCGCCGACGCGCTGGAAACTACTTCTTCAGCTTGCGGCGCTGCACGCGAGTCTTTCGCAGCAACTTGCGATGCTTTTTCTTGGACATGCGCTTGCGGCGTTTCTTGATCACCGAGCCCATGCTCGGCCTCCTTGCTAATCGTCGTCGTTTCGTCGATGCGCGTACGCAGCGCCCGTTATCCGGGCCATCAGGGGGCGCCCATCATGCCGGCGCATTCGGCCGCCCAGGTTACCGCTGGTCGAATCTGCGACCAGCACCCGTCCCGATCATCTCATCCCGCATCGAAGTATGCGTTCTCCAGGTAACCATGCACGGCCACTTCCGGGACCCGGAAAGATCGACCGACTCGGACCGCGGGCAGCTCGCCCGCGTGAACCAGCCGGTAGACCGTCATCTTGGATACCCGCATCATCGCGGCTACCTCGGCGACCGTGAGGAACTGCACCTTGGCCGGCCCGGCTTGGTCGTTCATCAGCATGGGTCATCGCGTCCTCACCACGTCGCGCGCCGCTGGGCTTCCCCTCCCGCGGTCCGTGACGCATTTGTTCTGATGAGAGTAGCGGGACTGGTGGTGGCCATGCGACTCCGATCAGTTGAAGTTGATTTCTGAGGTTGGTTGACCTCAGTCGCGGTGAGCTGCGCCGAGTTCGACCGATCGATCCCGGGCCGCTTCGATGGCGGCCAGCAACGCCGCCCGCACGCGGTGGCGCTCCAGCTCGCGGATCGCCATGATCGTCGTACCACCGGGGGACGTCACCGCCTCGCGGAGCAGCACCGGATGATCGCCGGTCTCGCGCAGCATCCGGGCCGCGCCGATCGCGGATTGGGTGATCAACTCGGTGACCAGCGGACGGGGTAATCCGAGCAGGATCCCGGCGTCGATCATCGCCTCTACCAGGAAGAAGAAGTACGCCGGCCCGGACCCGGACAGCGCCGTGACCGCGTCCTGCTGGCTTTCCGGGACCCGGACCACCTTGCCCACGCAGCCCAGCAGTTGCTCGGTCAGCTCCAGATGCACGTCGGCGGCGAAGCGGCCGGCGGAGATCACGCTCATCGCCTCGCCGACCAGCATCGGAGTGTTGGGCATCACCCGGACCACCGGCACCCCGTCAGGCAGCCGGCGCTCGTACAGCGCGGTGGGCAGCCCGGCGCACAGGCTCACCACCAGGGTTGCCGCGCTGACCGACCCGGCGAGCTCGGCCAGTAACGGGTCGATGTCCTGCGGCTTCACCGCGACGACGAGGACATCAGCCTTGCGAGCGGCAGTAGCAGTGTCCACCGCGCGGACCCCGTAGGTCTGCTCGAGTTGCGCAGCCCGATCCGGGTAGCGCTCGGTGAACATCAGATCGTCCGGATTGCGGCCCGCATGAAGCAGGCCCGACAGCAAGGCTTCACCGATCTTGCCTGCGCCCAGCACAGCGATCGTGGTCATGGCCGCAGGGTGCCAGACGTGGCCCCAGACGCAACACCGCTGGACAGCAAGGCGCGGAGGAAGAAGGCGACGTTGCTGGGCCGCTCGGCGAGCCGCCGGGTGAGGTAGGCGTACCAGTCCGAGCCGTAGGGCAGGTACACCCGGACCGTGGCGCCGCCTGCTGCCAGCCGCCGCTGTTCGGCCGGCCGGACACCGTAGAGCATCTGGTATTCGTAACTGCCCGCTGGGCGCCCGTACCAGCGGGCCCGCTGGCCCACGATGTCGATCAGCCGCGCATCGTGAGTGGCGAACATCGGATAGCCAGCCGACGCAAGCAGCAGATTGGCGCACCGCACGAAGCTGCGTGCGACCTCGTGCGAGGTGCGGAAAGCCAGCTGGGGAGGTTCGGCGTAGGCGCCTTTGCACAGCCGCACCCGGGCACCCTGGGCGGCCAATTCCCGGCAGTCGTCCAACGTGCGGTGCAGCTGTGCCTGCACGACCGCACCGGTCAGCGGCCAGCTGCGGCGCAGCTCGGCATGCACCCGCAGGGTGGAGTCGGTGAGTGTGTGATCTTCGGCGTCCAGGGTGACGGTCGTATCGGCCTGCTGCGCCGCGGCGCAGATACGCGATGCGTTCTCCAGTGCCAGTTTCTCGTCAAGCCGCTGGCCTACCGCGGACAGCTTCACGCTCACCTCTGCCCTGCTGGCCAGTCCCTCTTCGGTCAAGCAGGTCAGCAGGTCTGAGTAGGCGCGCACGGTGGTCTCCGCGCCCGCCTCGTCCACGACGCTTTCGCCCAGGTAGTCCAGGGTCACCGACAGGTTGTCGGCCACCAACGCGGTGGCGGCGGCCACCGCGTGTTCGGTGCTCACCCCCGCCACGAAGCGATCGACCACATAGCGGCTGACCGGTGCGGTGGCGACCAGCCGGCGTACCGCCGGATGGCCGGCCGCAGCCAGGATCAGCGAGCGCAGCACAACATGCACGCTAGCCCGCGCCGAACCTTATGCACCCGTGAGCCGTGCCATGATCGCCGAAACTGAGCCATCACCGTGCAGGGTTGCACCGTGACAGCTCAGTTTCAGCGATCACTGCCGGGTCATTTGGCCTCGGCGGAATTGACCTCGGTCAGTTCCGGCTCCGCCGCCTGCTCCGCCGCAGGCTCGCTGTCGCGCGCTGGAACCTTCGCGGTCTCCACGGGCGCGGCTTCGTGCTCCGCGGCGGCGATGCGCTGCCGGGTGTCCCGTACGGCGAACCGCACAGCCGCGGCGAACACGACGATGCCGACGACGATCTCGATGACGATGATGGCGCTCATGACAAGCGTTCACTCCTCAGATCGGTGCTGATGTTCCCCCGCTGCATTGCGACGCCGATCGGGTCGGTCACAAATGCAGGCGCGCGAAGAGTAGCGCCTCGACCAGAAGCGCCCGTCGCTCCGGGCGGGTACGGGCCCGGCGGGTGCTCACCTCGAGCACAACAGCACCGGTGAAACCACCGGCCGCCAGCGCCACGCACACCTCTGCGCAGGGTTGCGTGCCCCGGCCGGGCACCAGATGCTCGTCCCGGGCCGCGCCGGTGCCATCAGCCAGGTGCAGGTGCACCAGCTGCGATCCCATCCGCTCCGCCATCGCCAGTGCGTCCACTCGGGCCGTCGCGGTATGCGACAAGTCCAGCGTGTAATGCGTATACCCGGCATCGGTGGGGTCTGGGGACGGTAGGTAGCTGGACATCTCCAGACCACCCCGCCGCACCGGGAACATGTTCTCCACCGCGATCATGATCCCGGATGACGCTTCGAGCGTGGCGACCTGTTCCGCGAAGCCCACCGCGTAGTCCCGCTGCCAGCGAAACGGTGGGTGTACCACCACGATGCCCGCGCCGAGTTCGGCGGCTGCCTGCACCGCGCGGTCCAATCGAACCGACGGATCTGCCGCCCACACCCGCTGGGTGATCAGCAGGCAGGGCGCGTGCACCGCGAATACGGGCATCCGGTAGCGGACCGCCAATGCCGCGACGGCAGGGATGTCCTGGCTGACCGGGTCGCCCCAAACCATGACCTCAACGCCGTCATAGCCGAGCTCGGCGGCCAGCTCGAAGGCCACCGAGATGGATTCCGGCCACACCGAGGCGGTGGACAGCGCCACCCGAATCGAGTCGGCCGCAGCCACCGGCTATCGGCTGATGAGCAACAGCGCTGCCGGAGATACCGTGACGAAAAGTCCGACCAGCACTGCGATCACCGTCGTCTGCAGGTCCTCGGCTCGCCGGACCCGGCGCACGATCCACACCATTGCCGTGATCAAGCCGAGCGCCACGACCAGCGCGACCAGCGGGATCCGCTGCCACAGCCACTCGCAGATCAGCCACAGCGTGGCGCCGCCGACCACACCGAGCCCCACCTGACTCACCATCGCAGCCCATTCCCACATGGGGGAGACGGACTGCGCATCCTCGGTGTCCACCTCGGTGGTGGCCGTCCCGTCCTGCTCGGGGATGGCCTGCACGGCGGTATTCAGACCAGCGGGCGCCTGCGCGCTGGTCGTCCGGGCCCCGGCCGGCGCGGCTGGTGAGGTGACCTTGGCCGGCGCGGTGACCTTGACTGGTTGGGTACTGATCGGCGGGGCGTTGACCGGCTGCGCGCTGGTCGGGTGGGCGCGGGCCGGCGGCGCACTGACCCGCTGGGTTGAGGCCGGGTTGCAGCGGGGTAGCTGGTCGGTGATCGGTCCGTCGGTAACCGCGGCGCCGGTAAGCGGCGCGCGTCGTGCGACGACCGGCGGGGTGACCGGCGGGGTGGCCGGTGCGCGTGGCGCCGCTCCCGGCGGTGTACTCACCGCCGGAGCCCAACTGCGGGCGGCTCGACCGTTGAGGTTCGGCTGGGTCGGTGGGCTACCCGGGGGCCCATCCGGCGTCAGCAGGGCTGACGGTGGAATCGTCGACTCCCGGCGGGGACCTCTGTTGGGGTGCGTGATCGGCGGAGCAACGGTTTGGGTGGGCGTGCCGGGCTCCTCCGCGGCTCGGCGACGCCGCCGCCCTGTGTTGGTCGGGGCCGACTCGCCATACCGGGCCAGCAGCTCAGCCACGGTGAACTGCGCCCGCTCTTCAGGCTCGCTACTACGCCTCATCGTCCCTTACCGTGCACCTCGGGCCACCGTGCGTCCAGTCCGTCGAGGTGGGCGGCGGGTCAGCTGCGCCGTCCGGTCGATTCCGTCCAACCAATCCAACCAGTCCAACTTGCGCAAGATGACCCCTTCCCGCAACGCCCACGGGCAGAGGTCGATTTCCTCGACGTCCAGCGCGTGCATCGTCGCCTGGGTCACCAGCGCTCCGGCGACGAGCTGGTGGGCCCGGCTGGCGCTGACTCCCTCCAGCTCGGCTAGGTCATCGGCGCTCATCCGGGAGATGAAAGCGATCACCTGGCGGAGCCCGGCAGCAGTCAGCGTACGGCGAACCCGCGGACCCGCTGACGAGGGGGCGGCACCACTGAGCCGGGCCAGCGACCGGATCGTCTTCGAAGTACCCACTACCCGGTCCGGGACGCCGGTCTCCCGCAGCTTACGGATCGGTTCTACCAGCTGCTCGTCGATATGCTCACGCAACGACTCCAGCTCGCGGCGGCGCGGCGGATCGTTGGTCAACCAAGTTCGGGTGAGCCGGCCGGCGCCCAGCGGCAGGGACACCGCCACGTCGGGCTCCTCGTCGAGGCCCACCGCGATCTCCAACGATCCCCCGCCGATGTCCACCATGAGCAGCCGGCCAGCCGACCAGCCACACCATCGGCGGACCGCGAGAAACGTCAGGATGGCCTCCTCCTCGCCGGAGAGGACTTCGAGCATCACCCCGGTCTCGTCGTGCACCCGGTTGAGCACCGCTGTGACGTTGGACGCATCCCGCACCGCTGACGTCGCGAAGGCCATCACATCCTCGCAACCCATCGCCGATGCCGACGCGACGGCATCGCGGACGGTGCGGACCAGGTGATCGGCTCCCTCGCGAGTGATCTTCCCACGGGAATCCATCTGCTCGGCCAGCCTCAGCACCGACTTCTCCGAGGTCTGCGGCAACGGCTGAGCGCCGTGGTGGGCGTCCATCACCAGCAGATGGACGGTATTGGAACCCACGTCCAGCACGCCGAGCCGCATGAGAGGCTCCTCATCAATGGGGGTTACGCCACCCACGGTCAGGTGTCGTACTTGTAGCCAAGGCCGCGGACGGTGAGCAGGTGCCTGGGGGAGGAGGGATCCTGCTCGATCTTGGAGCGTAGCCGCTTGACGTGGACGTCGAGCGTTTTGGTGTCACCGACGTAGTCCGCTCCCCACACCCGATCGATGAGCTGGCCCCGGGTGAGTACGCGGCCCACGTTGCGCAGCAGATACTCCAGCAGGTCAAATTCTTTGAGCGGCAGCCCCACCTCCTGACCGGCCACGGTGACGATGTGCCGCTCGACGTCCATCCGTACCGGGCCGGCCTCCAGCACCACCGGCCCGACCGTGGCGGCGCTGGACACCGGGCCATCGGGAACCTCGGCGCCGCGGCGCAGCACGGCACGAATCCTGGCGATGAGCTCGCGGGCCGAGTAGGGCTTGGTGACGTAGTCGTCGGCGCCCAGCTCCAGCCCCACCACCTTGTCGATCTCACTGTCCCGGGCGGTCACCATGATCACCGGGACAGCGGACCGCGAGCGTAGCTGCTTGCACACGTCGGTGCCGCTCATCCCGGGCAGCATGAGATCGAGTAGCACGATGTCGGCGCCGTTGCGGTCGAATTCCTCCAACGCCTCGGATCCGGTCGCGGCGACCGCGGGCGAGAAGCCCTCCTTGCGCAGCAGGAAGGCCAACGGGTCGGCGAAGTCTTCCTCGTCTTCCACGATGAGCACTCTGATCATGGCGACCCTCCCACGTACTCGGGTGTCGGTAGCGTGCGTGCTGGGTGTTGGGCGTTGTCGGGGTGGGCGGGGATGCGCAGGGTGAAGGTGGAGCCGGTGCCGGGTTTGCTCCATAGGTGGACTTCGCCGCCGTGGTTGGCGGCGACGTGTTTGACGATGGCCAGTCCCAGGCCGGTGCCGCCGGTGGATCGGGA
>DATNDR010000127.1:0-4844 GCA_035606945.1 Pseudonocardiaceae bacterium | reverse complement strand
CGAGGCTTCCGAATTCATCGATGACTTGTGCAACAAACGGCTGGAGGGATTCCAGGTCTGCCACATCCAACTGGCGGTGGTGCACCCGCCCCGGGGTGGTCGGGTTCTGATGGTTGCGAGAGGTGGCTACAACGGTGGCGCCGCGCTCGACCAATGCCTCAACCAGGGCGGTCCCGATGCCGCCGCTGGCCCCGGTGACCAGGGCAACCTTGCCTGTCAGGTCACTGCTCATCGAGGGGCACCCGTGGTGATGCGGGGGCGCGTCATGCCGGTTCCGTTCTTGGCAGGAGTTGAAGGGTTCTGTTGTGATGACGTCGGCTAGGACGCTTCGTCATCGGTCGCTTCGTCGTGGTCGCTGTGTTCGAGCGGCCGCGGGGAAAGAAGCAAGAGGAGGACCGGTTCGCGACCGGCAGAACCGATGCTGGCCAGAGGCAGTCCGGCGAGATAGAGGATCGCCCCGGCCGGGAAGTCGGCATCGCGACCGGAGTGGCAGGTCAGCCGCAGGACACCCTGCTGCACCATCACCAGGGTCTGGTCCCACGCACCGGAGTCGTAACCCACCGGTATTCCAGCAGGAAAGCTGACATGTGCGCAGTTGGCTCTCGAGGACGGACCGACCGGAACGATCAGACCGTCCGGCTCACTGGTCATGCCGCCACGGGCAGGTCGAACAGGTCGAACAGTGCCGGGCCCAACATGAACATCGCGATCTCAGCGATGCCATCAGTGCCGAGGGTGAGGACACCGATCCCGAACCGTTCGTACTGGGTCTGGTCGGCTGACTGGAGATACAGACCGAACGCGGGCTGCCCGTTCGCCGCGGTCGGCAGGAGCCGCCAGTGCCCCCCAACATGGGTACGGGCCAGCGAGTCCGGCATCCGACTGCCCAAGAACGTGGCGATGGCGGCCGGTCCCTGGTACCAGGTCTGATAGGGCGGCATGACAAGCCGCGCATCGTGCGCGAGCAGGCTGACCAGCCCGTCCATGTCGGCGCTTTCCCAGGCCTGCACGAACTTCGCCAACGTCGCCCGCTCGGTGCTCGTCGAGGAGGTGAGCGCCTCCGCACGGTCGGGTATGCGTGCGGCCAGCGTGGCCTGGGCGCGCCGAAGAGCTGAGTACACGGCGGTCGGGGTCATGTCCAGCGCCGTCGCTGCTTCCTTTGCTGGCCAGGCGAGGACATCGCACAAGATGAGCACGGCCCGCTGGCGTGGCGGCAGTTGCTGGATCGCGATCAGGAACGCCAACTGGATCCTCTCCCGGGCCAGGACCGACTCCTCGGCTGAGGAGGCTTCTCCTAGCAACGAGTCCGGGTAGGGCTGCAACCAGGGGATGTCGGAGGGTGCACCGGGGATGCTCCCTGCTTCGGCCGCCTCGACCACGTCGGTGGGCCACGGCCGGCGCTTGCGCCGACGCAGCGCATCTAGACACACATTGGTGGCGACCGCGTACAACCAGGCACGGAACGTGCTCGTGCCCGCATAGGTGCCCACCCGGGTCCAGGCCCGCAGCAAGGCCTCCTGAACAGCGTCCTCGGCATCATCAGCAGAACCGAGCATGCGGTAACAGTGCACCTGTAGCTCGCGCCGATGCGGCGCCACCAGCTCCTCGAACGCCCGCTCGGAACCCGCCTGGGCCTGCTGGACCACCAGATCACTCATACCTGCATGACGTCATTCCAGCCGCGGATTCGTCGGTCCCCCCACACGTTTCTCCTCCCGCCGCAGCGGGTCGCCCGGTCCGACCAAAAGCGTCTCCGGGCAGCGTCCTACCTACGACATTACTCTCCGGCCCGGTAACCCGTGCGGTCGCCGGTACCCCTACAACTGCGAGGAACACTGTGATGAATCCCCTGACCAACCGAAATGTCGCGATCATCGGTGCCAGCCGTGGATTGGGCCGCGGGGCCGCGGAGGCCTTCGCCGCCGCGGGAGCCGACGTCGTTGCGGTCGCCCGTGATCAGCGAGCCCTGGAGGACTTGGCCGCCCGCCACGAGAAAGTGCGACCGATCGCCCTGGACGCCACCACACCGGACTCGCCCGATGCGGTCATCTCCGACCATCAGCCCGACGTGCTGGTGCTGGTCGCCGGGATCACCCCACCGATCGCGCCGATCCACGAGCTGAGCTGGACCGAGTTCTCCGCGACGTGGGAGACCGACGTGAAACTCACCCATCTGTGGCTCAGCACGGCGTTGACCACGCCGATGCGGCCGGGCAGCCGGGTGATCGTGATCAGCAGCGGCGCGTCACTCAACGGTTCCCCCCGCGCTGGCGGGTACGCCGGCGCGAAGGCCATGCAACGCTTCATGGCCGCCGATGCGCAGGTTGAATCCGACCTGCGCGGACTCGGGATCACCTTCACCTCGGTGCTCCCGACGCTCACCCCGCTGACCGCTGTCGGTGCGGTCGGTGCGCACGCGCACGCGGGAATCGCTGGAATCAGCGTGGCGGAGTTCACCGACCAGCTGGGCGACACGCTGACACCCGGCATCTTCGGTCAAGCCCTGGTGGAGCTAGCCGGTCGGCCAGCGTCGGAGGCCGCGGGAAGTTTTCGGGTCACCGTCGACGGGCTCGCCAAGCTGGTCTGAGGACCACGAATGCGGGAGGCGCCGATCACAGTGTCAGCGCCTCCCGGCGCGACCGGGCGAATTCAGCAGCCCACCTCGTACTCACCGGCGAAATCTGGAACCAGCCTCCGTCATAGGAGTGATCAACCAATCGTCCATCGAAGGGGACGCCCCATGGCAGCCACACCGCAACACACCGTCGCGGCCGAGCACACTTCGCCGGCTCGATCGGCAACTGGCGGCAAATGGCTCCTCGCACTGACCTCGTTGGGAGCGCTCATGGTCACGCTCGACGCGCTGGTGGTCGCCTCTGCGTTCTCGACCATTCGCCGCGAGTTGCACGCCTCGATCGACCAACTGCAGTGGACCGCCAACGCCTACACCCTGTCAGCGGCGATGATGCTGATGGTCGCCTCCGTCCTCGGAGACAGATGGGGTCGCCGACGCATGTTCGTGGCCGGACTCTTGGTGTTCACAGCCGCATCAGCTGTGTGCGCGGTCTCGCCCACGATCGGCGCCCTCATCGCTGCACGGACCGTGCAAGGCGCGGGCGCGGCGTTCATCATGCCCATGGCGATGGGGCTCCTGGTGGCCGGGTTCCCTCCCGAGCGGCGCGGATGGGCGACCGGGATCTTCGCAGGAATCACCGGCCTCGGCGTGCTCGCCGGCCCGATCATCGGCGGAGCGGTCACCCAGGGATTCGCCTGGCGCGGCATCTTCTGGATCAACGTCCCCATCGGCCTGGCCGTCATCGCTCTCACCGTGCTGAAGATCGCGGAAAGCCGCGGCACCCGCCGCCCACTCGACATCCTCGGCACCCTGCTGATCACCCTCGGCGTCGTGGGAATCATCTGGGGCGTCGTCCGCAGCGGCACCGTCGGATGGAGCAGCACCGAAGTCGTCACAACCCTTTCCGCCGGCGGACTACTCCTGGTTGCTTTCACCACGTGGGAGGCGAAGGCACCGCATCCGATGCTTCCCTTGCGACTCTTCCGCAATCGCAGCTTCTCCGCCGGGAATGCCGCAGGATTCCTGCTCACTGCATCGCTGTTCGCAACGGTCTTTTTCGCAGCCCAGTACATGCACGCCGCCTACGGGTCCGGTCCGTTCAAGTCCGGGCTCCAACTGCTGCCGTGGACCGGATCCGTGTTCGCCGTTGCCCCGATCGCGGGACGCCTCATCGACCGCGTCGGCGAGCGGCCCTTCGCTGCCATCGGCCTGAGTATCCAGGCCGCAGGGCTGTACTGGATGAGCCACGAGGCCACCCACCACGGGTACGGGGGCATGGTGCTCCCGATGATCATCACCGGCTTCGGGATCTCCCTCGCGCTACCAGCTGCGCAGGCTGCGGTCACCGGGGCCGTTCCGGCCCAAGCCGCCGGGATGGCGGGCGGCATCTACTCAATGATGCGCCAAACCGGAGGTGCTGCCGGAGTCGCCGTCCTGACCGCAGTCTTCACCAGCGTCGGGGGATACGCCGACTTCCCGCGAAGCATGCAGCGCGTGCTCGAGGTCAGTGCCGCCCTCTCTCTGGCAGCCGGGATCGCGGCGACCTTCATCGCCGCCCGGCGGAGCAACCGTCCTACCGCCTCGAGCGACAGCACCCCTCGCGTCAGCCGGCGAACGCCACGAAATGACTTCCTCGGCCTGGGCCAAGGCGCCTAGGGATCGAGCGGGCATGACGCGCCGACCGTGGCGCGCACGAAACAACATGAGGAGAAACGATGGAAACGAACCCGATCAAACGAGTGTCCGTGATCAGCACCGGCACCGTTGTGATCCACCCTCAGCACGTCCGATCTGAAGGCACCCCGCAAATGTGGTGGCTCCTGACCTCACGCCGGTGGACCAACCCGCTGCCGATCAACGTCTACGTCATCGAGCACGAAAAAGGACTGGTCCTGTTCGACACCGGCCAGGACCGTGCCGCGGTCACCGACCCCGGCTACAACCCCGGTGGCTTCACCGGTTTCATCGGCCGCCGGATCGGCCGATTCAACATCGAACCCGAAGACACCCTGTCGGCCCGGTTGGCCATGCTTGGCTACAACATCACCGACGTGCGAACGGCGATCTTCTCCCACCTTCACCCCGACCATGCCGGTGGAGTGCCTCAGTTGCGACACGCCAACCTGGCGGTCAGCCAAGACGAATGGGACGCGCTGGTGGGCCCGAAGGCGCAGATGATCGGTCTGATGCGCAACCACGTCGACCTGACCGGCCTGCAGTGGGACCGGATCACGTTCCAACCCACCGCAGACCCGTCCCTGGCACCGTT
>DATNDR010000107.1:0-9689 GCA_035606945.1 Pseudonocardiaceae bacterium | reverse complement strand
CACGATTCCGACGGCGATCACTGCGAAGGTCGCCAGAGTCAGGACGATACCGGGCCTGCTGCGGATGAATGGCACCCGACGGGTGCGGATCGCGAAGATGATCAGTGTCTGGGTGGCAAGGGATTCCACGAACCACCCGGTGCGGAACTCCACCGGTCCGGCGTGCAGCACGCCGAGCATCAGCCCGAACGTCATGAAGTCGAACAGCGAGCTGATCGGGCCGAAGGTGAGCATGAATCGCCGGATAAAGGCGATGTTCCAGTGCGACGGCGCGTGCAGCTGTTCGGCGTCCACGTTGTCGGTGGGGATCGCGAGCTGCGAGCTGTCGTAGAGCAGGTTGTTCAGCAGGATCTGGCTTGGCAGCATCGGCAGGAAGGCCAGCACCGCCGACGCGGCGGCCGCGCTGAACATGTTGCCGAAGTTGCTCGATGTGCCCATCAGCACGTATTTGATGGTGTTGGCGAAGATCCGCCGACCTTCGGCGACGCCGCCGACAAGCACGTCGAGATCTTTTTCCAGCAGCAGCACGTCGGCGGCGTCTTTGGCGACGTCGGTGGCGGTGTCAACGGAAAGCCCCACGTCTGCGGCGTGCAGGGCAAGCGCGTCGTTCACCCCGTCGCCGAGGAATCCGACAGCGCGCCCACGCCGGCGCAGCGACCGGATCAACCGGGCTTTCTGCTCGGGCGAGATCCGCGCGAAGATCGTCGCCGACTCTGCCGCCGCAGCAAGCGCGCCGTCGTCCAGGGCATCGATGTCGGCGCCGGTGAGCGTGCCACCGGAACGCAGGCCCAGGTCCGCCCAGACCTTCTCGGCAACCAGCGGGTTGTCGCCGGTGGCTACCTTGACCGTGATGCCGAGCTCGGCCAGCCGGCGCAGCGCGTCGGCGGCGCCGGTTTTGGGCTGGTCGAGAAACACCAGAAAGCCCGCCAGGATCAGGTCGTGTTCGTCGGATGCGGCGATTGCGGTGCAGTCGGGTGCCGGGCGGCTGGCCACCGCGACAACCCGTCCACCGGCCGCGAACTGGGCTTGCAGGGTCGCCTCCGTTGCCGGCGGTACCGAGCGGCACCGGGCCAGCACTGACTCCGGGGCGCCCTTGGCGACGATCAACCGGTCGCCGCCTGGGGCTTGCACGAGCGCTGAGGTCATCCGCCGCTCGTGGTCGAAAGGGACCCACGCCAACCGGGTGCACCCCGACGTCGGGGGGTCAGCGGCCTCCCACAGTGCGGCGTCCATCGGGTTGCCGCCGACCCGGACGGTCTCGGTCGCCAGCAGGCCCAGCCTTGACACGTCCCTGGACTGGTGCCCGGCCGGATCGAGTGCGGCGCGCAGAGTGATCCGGCCCTCGGTCAGCGTGCCGGTCTTGTCGGTGACCAGCACATCGAGGTCTCCGAGGTCCTCGATGCACACCAGGCACTTGACCAGGACCTTTTGCTGCGCCAGGCGCCGCGACCCGGTGGCCAGGCTGGTGCTCACCACGGCCGGCAGCAGCTGCGGGGTGATGCCGACAGCAATCGCGAGGGAGAACAGCAGCGAATCGAGCAGCGGGCGCGCCAGCAGTAGGTTGGTCACGAAAATGAACGTGGTGAGCACCAGCGCTACCTGCAGCAGCACCGAAAACCGGCGCAGCCCAGCCTGAAATTCGGTCTCGGGCTGCCGCTGGCCCAGGCCCAGCGCGATCCGGCCGAACTCGGCGCGCCCACCGCTGGCCACCACGACACCGACCCCGCTGCCGCTCGCGACGACCGTGCCCATGAACACGCAGGAACTGAGCTCGGCCAGCACCGTGCCCGGGCTGACCGCGGCGGTGCCCTTTTCCGCCGGCGCGGTCTCGCCGGTCAGCACGCTTTCGTTGCATTCCAGGCCGGTGGCCTCGATCAACCGCAGATCGGCCGGCACCACGGCACCGAGCTGCAGATGCACCACGTCACCGGGGACCAGCTCGGTGACGTCCACCTCGACGGGCTGGCCGCCGCGCACCGCCACCACCGTGTGCCGGACGGCGGAGTGCAGCGCTTCAGCGGCTCGCTCGGCGCGGTATTCGTTGGCGAACCCCAAGCCCACGCTCACCGCGAGGATCAGCCCGATGATCACTGAGTCGGTGCGTTCGCCGAGAAAAACGAGATGACAGCAGTGACGAGTAGCAGTAGCAGAAGCGCGTTGCGCAGCTGCCGGACCAGTACGGCGAACGCCCGAGCATGATGGCTGCGCACGGCATTCGGACCCGCCGCCGCTCGGCGCGTCACGACCTCGGCCGCAGATAGCCCGTCCGTGCTGGTAGCCAGCGTCCCCAGAACCTGTACCGGGCTGAGCGTCGCCGCCTCCTGCACCGGCAGTCCGACCCATCCCGCGGTCTCCAGGCTGGCACTCGCGAGACTGACGCGATCCCCCAGCGCGGGCTCACCAGGCGCGGTCGTGCGGGGGCGCTGCCCGCGACGGGCCACCAGTCCCGGCTTGGACGGCACTCGCGGACGGCTCAAGCGCAGCGTCGCCGGTGACGGCGTCCCATCGCGCCACGATGACCGGGCATGGGCTGTACCGCACGACCGCGCGGCTGCTAGAGCCGAGCAGGAGGCGAGCGGGTGCACCACGGCCATGGGTCCCCACGACGACGAGCTGCGCCATGGCAGCCGTCCGCAACAGTTCATCGACCGGTCCGCCGTGCACCAACCGCACCTCGACGGCCACCTGCGGGTACTGCGAGCGCCAGGGCGCTAGTTGCGCGGCAAGCGCATCCTCTGCGGCGTCGCGGCCGGTGACCTGGTCCCGCAGGGAGTCGTGCGCAGCGTGCAGCACGATCAGCGAGGCCCGGCGCTGCTGCGCGGCTGCAAACGCGGCGGTGACCGCAGGCGCATCGATCGCGATATCCTCGAGCCCTAGCAGCACCGGCGCAGCCGCGTCGGCCGCGTGACGCAGGCCGCGGACTACCGCCACGGGGCAACGCGCGGCACCGCTGACTGCAAGCGCGGTCGACCCTATGACCACTTGACCAGGCCCTTCCCCGCGCATCCCGACAACCAGCAGCTGAGCATTGTGCGAAGCCTTCACGAGGGCACGCACCGGTTGCTCATCGATCCGCTGGGTGTGCGCCGGGACGTGTGGGTCGTGCTGATGCGCAACGGTGTAAGCGCGGCCGAGGATCGCTGCGGCCCGGCGGAGCCCGGGCCCGTCCGCCGGTGTGACATACGGGGCGGCATGCACGATCCGCAATGGCACGCCGCGCAGCCGTGCCTCGCTCGCGGCCCAAGCGACCGCCCGCAAGGCAGTTCCAGTGCCATCAGTACCGACTACCACGTCCGCCGCGCCGGTGGTCTGGTGCTCGTTCACCATGGCTGCCTCCCTGGTTCCGATACTTCTACGCTCCCCGGCCACCTGAGCTTGAGACAGGGTCGGTCGACCCCATCGGTCCCGGACTTGTCCCGGGAGCTGACGTCAGTAGACGTGCCTGCTGGACTGCCTTGGTTGTCTCGATCAGCACCGCGGGCAACGCGCCAATAGCCAGCGAGAGGCCCAGTTCGCTCGGGCTTAGCGGTGTGGTGTCGAGCAGATCGCGCAGCCCAGGCAGGTAGGTCGCAGCGAGTAGACCAGCCGCGCTTAGGCCCACCGCCGTGTAGAGAAACGGGTTGCCTGCCGGCGACATCCGCCACACCGCGCAGCGATCTGACCGGGTGGTGACGGCGATCCCGAGCTGAGCCAGCGCAGCGTGGCGAACAGCATGGTCTGCCACGGGCGGCCCTGCGTGCCTGCCCACAGGGCAAGTGCCAGGCAGCTTCCCGCCACCGTGGTTCCCAGCACGAGCACTTCCAGTCCCGCCCGCCGGGTGAGCATGCCCTCCTGAGGTGGGCGGGGTGCCCTTTTCAGCACATTGGGCTCGGCTTGTTCGGCGCCGATCGCCACGCCAGGCAGGCCATGGGTGACGAGATTGACCCAGAGGATCTGCGCGGGGAGCAGCGGCAGTGGGAGGGCAAAGACGGGACCCGTGAGCATCACTAGGATCTCGGCCAGGCCGCCGGAGAGCCCGTAAGCGCGCGAAGCGGCGGATGTTGTCGAACACCCGCCTGCCTTCGGCGACCGCCGCGACGACGGTTGCCAGGCTGTCGTCGGTGAGGACCAGGTCGGCGGCCTCCTTGGTGACCTCGGTGCCGCGGCGGCCCATCGCGACGCCGACGTCGGCAGCCCGCAGCGCGGGGGCGTCGTTGACCCCGTCACCGGTCATCGCGACGACGTGGCCGGCGCGCTGCCAGTCGGCCACGATGTCGAGCTTGCCGCCGGGATCGGTGCGGGCATAAAAGCTGCGCAGCGCATCGGTGGAGTCCGGTGGTGGGTCGTCGTCGGCCAGCACACCCGTCGCTCGTGCCACGGCGGTCGCGGTACCCGGATGGTCTCCGGTGATCATGATGGTGCGGATCCCGGCTGCTCGGGCGGCGCGCACCGCCTCGCGGGCTTCAGGTCGCACCGGGTCGGCCAGCGCCGGCAAGCCCAGCAGCACCGGCGCGCCGGGTGGCCCGGCGGTCACCGCCAGCACCCGCCAGGCTTGTGCGGCCCAGCGCTCGACCACCGCGCTTGCGGCGGCTGTCCCGGCCAGGCGAGGGAGTAGCGCCTCGGGCGCGCCTTTGGCGATCTCTATCTCGCCATCCCGGGTTGCATGCCACGTCCGCATTTCCCGGCGCACCGAGTCGAACGGCACCTGGTGCGTGCGTGGCAGGGCCGCGCGCAGGGCCACGACGTCAATACCGGCCGCGGCAGCCGCCGTCAGCAGGGCGCCGTCGGTTCCGGCTGGGCCAGGATGTGCGTCGTTGCACAGCACCGCCGCTTCAGCAAGGCGCGCGGGCCTGAGCCACCGAGTACACCCGGACCGGCACCTGATACCGCCTCCGGCGGCAGTTCGCCGTGGCCTGGCGTCCACAGCGCAACACAGCCGGTGCTGCCAGTCGTCAAGGTCCCGGTCTTGTCAGCGGCGAGCACGGTGACCGAGCCGAGTGCTTCCACTGCGGGAAGGGATCGAACGATCGCGCCGCGCGCGGCCATCCGCTGGGTGCCCCCAGCCAAGGCGAGCGCGACGACAGCCGGTAGCGACTCGGGGATCGCAGCGACGGCGAGGCTGATCCCCGCCACCACCATGAGCTCCCACGGCTGCCCGCGCAGCAGCCCCAGTAGGACGACGGCGACGCAATCCGCAGCGGCCGCAGCCGAAAGCCGCCTGCCCAGAGCGGCCAGCCTGCATTGCAGCGGCGTATCCGGCGCGGAGTGCTCGTGCAGCAGTGTCGCGATGTGCCCCAGCTCCGTGGCAACACCGGTCGCGACGACGACCGCCGTCCCGCTGCCGTGGACCACCAGAGTGCCGGCGTGCACCATGGTGGTCCGGTCTGCGGCGGGGGCCGCAGCGGGACAGTCGCCGTCGGGATCGCGCTCGACCGGCTTCGACTCCCCGGTCAGCAGTGCCTCATCGACCTGCAGTTCGTGCCCGGTGAGCAGCCGGGCGTCCGCCCCAACAATGTCGCCTCCGGCGACCTGTAGGACGTCCCCAGCCACCAGCTCAGTGGTCGGGATGCGGTACGCGGCCCCGTCACGCCGGACGGTGGACTGCGGCGTCGACAGGGTACGCAGTGCGGCCACCGCCCCGACCGCGCGCCGCTCCTGCACCACGCCGACCGTCGTATTGACGATGATCACCAAAAGGATCACCACACAGTCGGCCAGGTCCCCAGTCGCGGCGGTGAGCACCGCCGCCACCAGCAGCACCACAATCATCGTCTCGCGTAACTGCGCGAACACTGACCGCAGCAGCGAACGCGGCGGCTCCTGGGGAAGATCATTGGGTCCGGCCGTGCTCAGCCGGTCGGCGGCCTCAGATGCGGTCAGGCCGGTAGTGACATCGACACCGAGCGCCGCGGCGACCTGACCCAGACAGGACTTTGGCGGGGCCCGGCAGGTCTTTGGACTCTGCGCGCGTACCCGCGTGGGCGCGATGGTGGGAACGCAGCTGCGGAGGGAGATGACATGGCCCGCTACGTGGTCGATTTCGATGCTGTCGGCAGAAACGACACCGCGGTGGCCGGTGGTAAGGGGGCGAATCTCGGCGAGCTCACCCGGGCGGGGCTGCCCGTGCCACCTGGTTTCGTGGTCATCGCCGACGCCTATCTGGCTTCGATGGAGCAGGGCGGGGTCCGCGAGGATCTCCGCGCTGCCCTGGACGCGGCCTTGGCGGCTGCCGGCCATCCCGCCGAGCTGGCCGGTGCCTGCGATCGGCTACAGGGGCTGGTGCGCAAGGCCGGTGTGCTGCAGGACATCCATGATGCGGTGCTGGATGCCTACCGTTCGCTTGGGCCCGAGGTCCGGGTCGCTGTTCGTTCCTCGGCAACGTCGGAAGACGCCTCAGGCACGTCTTTCGCTGGGATGAACGCGACGTTCACCAACGTCACGGCAGATCAGGTGATCGAGCGTCTGCAGGATTGCTGGGCGTCGCTGTTCACCCCCGCGTGGTCGTCTACCGGGCAAGCAGGCACATCGACGAGGAACCAGCGATCGCCGTGGTGATTCAACACATGGTGGACTCCGAGCGGTCGGGAGTGGCATTCACCGCCGATCCCTCGACCGGGAACCGTGCCGGATCGTGATCGAGGCTGCCTTCGGGCTGGGTGAGGTGGTGGTCAGCGGCGCGGTCGAGCCGGACACCTATGTCTTGGCCAAAAGCGGGCCTCGCCTGCTAGAAGCGCGGGTCGGGCACCAGACGCACAAGATTGTCCGTGGTCCTCGCGGGGCGGATCTGCGGGTGGAGTTGGATCTGCAGACCGGGGGCGAGCGCGTACTCACCGACGATGAGGCGATCGGCCTGGCCCGGCTGGCCCAGCAGGTCGAGCAGCACTACGGCGCACCCCAGGATCTGGAGTGGGCGATCGCGCAAGGGCGGACGTGGCTGGTGCAGTCGCGTCCGATCACGACCCTGAATTCCGGTGACGAGGCCCAGGGCACGGTGTTGCTCAGTGGGCTGGCTGCCTCACCCGGTATGGCGACCGGCCGGGTGCGGGTGCTGTCGGCTCCGTCGGAGGGCAACCAGTTTGCCGACGGTGAGGTCCTGGTGGCGACCATGACCAACCCAGATTGGGTGCCGACGATGCGGCGGGCCGCCGCGCTGGTCACCGACGGTGGGGGCATGACCTGTCATGCCGCGATCGTGGCCAGGGAGCTTCGGGTGCCCTGTGTGGTCGGCACCCGCAAGGCCACCCAAGTGTTGCGTGATGGCGAGCTGGTCACCGTGGACGGCGCCGGCGGGCGGGTGCTGGCCGGTCGGGTCGAAGCAGCCCGCACCGAGCCGCGCCAGCAGACCGCGACACCCGCGGTGGTCGGTGTCGAGTCGCTGGCCACGCGCCTGTATGTCAACGTTGCGATGCCCGAGCATGCTGACGAGGCCGCGGCGCTGCCGGTGGAGGGGGTCGGGCTGCTGCGGGCTGAGTTCATGCTCACCGAAGCGCTGGCAGGCACCCACCCACGCCGGTATCTGCTGGCCCATGGCGGCGACGAGAAGTTCATCTCCACCATGACGACGGCACTGCTGCGGATCACCAGAGCGTTTTTCCCTCGGCCGGTGATGTACCGAGCTACCGACTTTCGGACCAACGAGTTCCGCAATCTCTTCGGCGAGGCCGAGTTCGAGCCACCCGAAGACAATCCGATGATCGGCTACCGCGGGTGCTACCGCTACGTGCGCGAGCCCCTGCTGTTCGCCCGGGAGCTGGAGGTGCTGGCGCGGGTCCGGGAGCAGACGCCGAACCTGCACCTGATGATCCCGTTCGTGCGGACCCGCTGGGAGCTGGAGGCTTGCCTGGAGGCCGTCGATGCCAGCCCACTGAGCCGTCAACCCAGGCTGCACCGTTGGGTGATGGCGGAAGTTCCCTCAGCCGCGTACTGGATCCCCGAGTACGCCAAGCTGGGCATCGACGGGGTGTCGATCGGCAGCAACGACCTCACGCAGCTCGTTCTTGGTGTCGACCGGGACTCCGAGGTCTGTGCCGAGCTGTTCGACGAATCCGACCCCGCGGTGCTCGACATGATCGCCCGGATCATCAAGGCGTGCTCGGCGGCGGGAATCACGTCCTCACTGTGCGGGCAGGCACCGTCCAACCAGCCTGAATTCGCTGAATACCTGGTGCGCCAAGGAATCACTTCGATCTCCGTCAACCCCGATGCCGTGCCGGCCACACGTTCCATGATCGACTCTGCTGAGCGCCGCCTGCTGCTGCACGCCGCGCTAACAAGGAAGTGACCAGAATGCGACACTTCCTGCCCGACGACGAGACGGTCCGCTCGGTGATCGCGCTGGCGCTTCGCGCCCCGTCGATTCACAACTCACAACCGTGGCGGTGGGTCATCGGGGACAACTCGGTGCACCTGCTCGCCGATCCCGACCGTCAGCTGCCCATCACCGACCCCGACAGCCGTGATCTGTTCGTGAGCTGCGGGGCCGCGTTGCACCATGCCCGCGTCGCGTTCGCCGCCGTCGGGTGGGCCACGACCGTGCACCGGTTACCCAACCCGGCCCAACCGGACCACCTGGCCACTCTGGAGTGCTTCCCTCGCGCCGCGACGGCCGGGGACATCGCGCTGGCAGCAGCTATTTCCCACCGCCGTACTGATCGCCGGCGGTTCAGCTCGTGGGCTGTGCCGGTAGACCTGTTGGATACCTTGACCGAGCACGCTGCTGCGCAGGGCACCATTCTTGTCCCGATCAGCGATCCGCAGTACAGGTTCCAGCTCACCTCAGCGATCGCCGACGCGGCCCGGCAGCAGGCAGCGCGCCCGGAATACGCCAGCGAATTGGCCGCCTGGGCTGGCCGCGGTTTCGTCGCTATCGAAGGAGTGCCTGCCGCGAACACGCTGTCGGCACCAGCTCGGCACGGCGACACCACGATGCGGGCCTTCCCACCCGGTGAGCTCACCGAACCCGAACGCTGGGAGGGCGACGCGGGCGAGTTACTGGTGCTGGCAACCTCATCCGACGACCGGATATCCCAGCTACGAGCAGGGGAAGCACTCAGCGCGGTGTTGCTCGCCGCCACCGAGCTGCACCTCGCCACCTGCCCGCTCACCCAACCCGTGGAAATCGGGACCACCCGGGCTGTTCTTCGCGACCGAGTGCTTGACGGCGCCGCGTTTCCGCAGATGGTGCTGCGGGTCGGATGGGCCCCGGTGGGCAGTGACCCGCTGCCCACCACCCCGCGCCGGCCCCTCGATGACGTCCTGAGCAGATTCCCTGACTGATCGGTGCGTGCAGCCCACCGCAACGCCCGTGAACTCGACACCACCGACGTTTTAGGCCCAGATGTCGGTGGTGTCGAGTTCATGGGTTGATCATTGCGGCGGCACTACGGTGGGAATGACGACGACAGGGCAGGGTGCGTGGTGTACACATGCCGCGCTGACCGAGCCCAGCAGCGCGTGGCGAACCACGTCGCCCCGATGCCGTCCTACCACCAGCATCGCAGCGCCGCGCGCCAGCTCGAGCAGGATGCGGGTCGGGTCACCTTCAACGCTGTTCTGGATGATCGATGGAATGTCAGTCATGTTTTCGGTTGCTTGTTCGACTTCACGACGCAACATCGCCAGCGACTCTTGATGCACCTGCTGGCTTGATGTCTCCGTGAAGTAATCCGCCATTGGGTCAAAGGTCCAGGCGTGCACGACCTGGACCGGGC
>DATNDR010000099.1:0-13718 GCA_035606945.1 Pseudonocardiaceae bacterium | reverse complement strand
ACTGCATACCAGGTCTGGCCAGCTCGGCGCGGATCAGCATGGCCATGCTGCCACCGATGAAGAAGAAGGCCATCGAGGTGACCAGGTACATCATGCCGATCACCTTGTGATCGGTGGTCTGGAGCAGCCCGAGCAAGGTCGACCCCTTGACCGACGGGCGCACCGGGTGCGGACGGGTGGCGATCGGCTGGGGCGTCACGGCCGTCACAAGTACCTCCTGGCTGCCTCATGGTGCTCCGTCGTCGTACTCCGGGGCGGCTCACCGTGTACACCGGCTCGCCGGCTCCGCAGTCCACGCGCTCGTCGCGGCCTCTCCCTTTAGCCCGCCCTCAACCGTTAAATAGACTATATCCATCCTCTTTATTAGGGTAGCGGGATGAGGACGAACCAGCTGGCCGGGCGGCACCGGACGCATGGGGCGTTGGCTGTGGCCAGTCGGGTCCGGCTGCTGGACGCCTTACGCGCCAGCCAGCGCCCCCTGGACGCGCGAGAACTGGCGGCGGAGTGCGGGCTGCACGTCAGCACGGTGCGCTTCCACCTAGATGTCCTCAGCGAGGCGGGGTTGGTGTGCAGCCACTCCGAGTCGACGCCCCGCACACGGGGACGTCCGCGGCTGCTCTACGGCCCGGCCAGTGTCGGTGACACCGGGACCCCGAAACAGACCGGATATCAGGTGCTCGCCACGATCCTCGCCACATACTGGGCCGAGACCCCAGCGGAGCGAACACAGCGGGCCGAGCAAGCCGGCTGGGCTGTGGCCAGGGAGCAGGGCTTCACCCCCTGTCCCTCGCCGAGCCTGACCGCGGAGGAGTCGGTGACCCAGGTGAGCGGGCTGTTCGCCGAATTCGGCGTCCACGCCCAGCCGCTCGAGGACGTCGCTGTTCAGATCCTCACCCGGCTGCTACGGTTCCCGGTAGAGGGCCACCGATGACTCCAACACCGGAGAACGGAGGGCCCCGTCATGACCTTCCCCCGGCCCGGAGCGCGGGAACCCGCGCTGCTCGACGCGTTCGTCACGCTGGCCGACACCCTCACCGACGACTACGACGTCATCGACCTGCTGGACCGCCTGATCGAAACCTGCACCCAGCTGCTCGCCGCGGACACCGCGGGAATCATGCTGGCCGACGGGCGCGGAGCGCTGTGGGTGATGGCCTACACCACCGAAGCCATCCGGTGCCTGGAGCTACTCCAGATCCAGGCCCAGGAGGGTCCCTGCCTGGACTGTGTGCACACCGGTCAGGCGGTCAGCGCATCAGATCTCACTCAGAGCCTGGATCGATGGCCGCAGTTCGCCCCCCGGGCCCTCCAGGAAGGCTGCTGCGCGGTGCACGCAGTCCCGATGCGGTTGCGCACGCAGATCATCGGCGGGCTGAACCTGTTCAGCACCCAACCCGGACCACTGCCCCCCGAGGACCTACGGGTCGGCCAGGCCCTGGCCGACGTCGCGACCATCGGCATCCTGCACGAGCGCGCGCTGCGCCGCAGCGAAACCCTCGCCGAACAACTACAGACTGCACTCAACAACCGGGTCATCATCGAACAGGCCCTCGGTATGCTCGCTGAACGCACCGGGCTCAACATCCCCAACGTCTTCACCCAGCTCCGGGCCCACGCCCGCAGGAACAGAATGCGACTCAGCGACCTCGCCCGAGGCATCGTTGAGGGCTCCATGACCCTCGATGTCCTGTCCCCACGCGCCCAACAACTTGACGAACCTTACCTGATGCACACCCCAACCCACGGGTAGCGCCGCACTGGTTGCGAGGCGTGCTCGGGCTCTGACGCACGTCGGGTCTGCCCAGTTAATGGTGTAACTCTGTGTTGTTGAGTGTTTACGATGCGTTGCGTGCGGCGGACAGGCGTCCGTCGAAGGTGATCTCGAAGGCGTTGAGGGCGGGCTTCCAGCGCATCAACGCCTTCGCGATCACCTTCGAAGGCCGTATCGTCCCGAGCAACACCAACTAACCGACTACCGTCCGTGATAAGAAACTACTGTCAGTTACACCGTTCATCGGACACTCCCCAGTCTGTTAGGGCTCACGACTAGGATGTCGGTGTCGGTGTTGGGTAGCTGTAGCCGTTGTCCGTGGAGGGTGATGGTGATGCGCCAGCGGGTGGCGGGGGGTCGTCCGGCGTGGTTCCACCGCTGGTAAGCGGCGGTGACTTCGTCGAACAGTCGCTGGAGCCCGTATTGGTGGACCGGCCAGCGCCGGTGTGGGGTTGGTAGTCAAACCGCGCCCAGGATCGGGTGCCTGAGTCGAGGAACCAGACGCTGGTCAGTTCGGTCCGGGTTTGAGTAGGTATCCGGGGCCGAGGATGGCCTCGATGCCGAGCTCGAGGTCGTTTTTGGTCATAGTTTTTTCGATGGTGTGGCCCTGGATCTGTCGCGTGAGAGCCAACATGTCATCCAGGGCCGCCAGGTGTGTATCGACGAGTTCGGCGTAGGCATCGATGGCTTGCCGGGTGGGGGTGCCCGGAGTGGTTTCGGCTTGCGAGCGGCGGCCCTGCTCGGCGAACAGGTCGCGGTAGTCCTCGGCCATCTGCTGGTACACCCGCAGTGTCTCGGAGATGGTGTGGTCGTCGAGGATCCGGGCGTCGGGCCGGGTGGGTCGGGCCTGTTCCATCAGGGCCAGCTGGGCGCGGGTGTGCGCCAGCTGCTCGGCCACCACCGCGGTGAGCATTTCGACCGCGGCGACCGGCTGCCAGGTTGGTTGCCGCGGTGTGCGGACGGCGCCGGATCGTCGGGATCTTTTGTGCGTCATGCGCGTCATCCTGGCAGTCCATCCCTGACGTTGGGCCGACTGGCATCGCTGCCCGTCTGTCGGCCGTGGCGGGTCTTCGGACTGGGGTGGGGTATGGACGGTGAGGCGGCCTGGTGGTGACCCGCGCGTGCTGGCTGGCCTTCGTTACGGCGTTGCTGTGGTTGGGGGTGCAGTGCCGGTTGCCGTTTCGCCTCCGGGAATTTCTCCGACAATGCCTACCGGCTGGGATTGCTGCGAAATCGTAGGTTTGGTGTATCAGTTGGGGCGCGCCGTCGTGCAAGACCATCTCGTACCCACCCGAGTCGCTGCAATCCATTAGCGATTGCCGACCCACCCGCGGGACTCGACGATCTTTGGCCCGGATAAATTGAAGCAATGCCCGGCCGGTCAATTGGGTCACGTGTGCCGCGTGACGTTGGTGGAGGAGCGGTTCAGGTTGTCATGTCCCCGTCGTTTTGCCTCTGTCGGTGGGGGACGCGTTTGTTGTGGACCGTCGCGGGGCGAGCGTCAAGCCGCACGGTTAGCCGAAAAAGTTTTCCGTGAACTCGCGGGGTGGGGTTTGTCGCGAATTCGCGCTGAGAAAAGTTTTCCGGCGGCGGTTTGACGCTTGCCCCGCGACGGTCAAGATGGCGAAGCGTCCCAACGGCTTAGTCGCAAAAAGCGCCGCATAGGGTGCTGCCGTGCCTGATGGCCCGCGAGCGGGTCGGCGGCCGGGTCGTTTCTTTTGCGGCGTTCGAAGGTGAAGGGCTAGTCTGTCCGTCGGGCAACAAGACACTGTCAGCCGTGTGCATCTTTCTCATGCGGATTACGACGCTCATCGCGAGTTGGTGTTAAAGCGTGGTGATTCGGGTGAGGATGGCGTGGTTGGTGATGGTGATGTGGTGACGGTCGTGGTGGATGGCGCCGAGTTTGTGCAGGGCGTCGAGCGCTTTTTTGAGTTGTCGTCTGGTCGGGGTGTTTGGGGGTTGGGGGAGTGGTGGCGTTTGGTTGGGGTCAGCGAATTTCTGGGCCCATTGTTGTCGCAGTGCTGATTTGGTGACTGTAATGGCTTCGGCGTTGGCGAGGTCCCGCAGCACGGTCGCGGTGGTGATGGTGGTGGGGTTGATGAACACGGGCTGGCCGTGGGGGTCGGGGAGGTAGGTCAGGTCGGTGCGGGCGCCTTGGCCGGGGTGGGCGGTGTGCCAGGTGCGCACGGTGGCGGGGTCCCAGGTTTTGCGGCTGGTGTGGGGGTCGTAGCCGGGCAGGGGGGCGGGGGCGCGGTGGTCGGCGACGTAGTCGCGCCAGGTGGAGGTGGTGATCCCGGCGTGGGCGGCGCATTGCTCGGCGGTCCAGCGTTCCTGTGTGGAGCGCGGGAAAAATGTCAGCGTTTGGCGCGGTGAAGGTGTCAGTGTTGTCAGGCTGTGATTCAGCGAGTCGTTGATCACCTCCGTCAGCTGTGATAAGGGTTCTTGTCACAGGAATGTGCCGCCCGGTGGCGTATCGAACAGGGATGATCGCCCTGGCTCGGCCGCGCTGGTTCCGTGTTTATCACAGGAACCGGGGTGATCGTGGTGTCGGCGCGCGTAGGGCTGCCCGAGGGGCATCCGCTCGCGGCGCCGGTCGGTGCATTTGCTCATCGCCCGGATCTTTCACTGCTGCCCCCGGTGATCTGGCACAAACGCTACGATTCCGGAGCCGGGGACGCGACCCCACCACTGCTGCAGACGTGTGGCAGTCCGGTGATCGCGCGGTGCCGGTCAGCGGTGAGTGGCGGTGTACCTGCGGGCCGCGGCGGCGAAGCCGTTGACCGGGTTAATCCTGCGGGCGGTGGGGCAGGACACAGCAGGCCCCCTCGGAGAAGCCGGCGGCTCGCACTCCCAGTGCTCGGTTGATCCGGGCCCGATGGTTTTCCCACGCTACAGTGGCTACCACCTCGGTGAACTGGGCTGGCGTGAGGTGCTCGAGGAGCGCATCGCGAAGGCTGTCCGGGACCTCGGCAGGCGTGCGACACATGGCCACAGCCAGCTCTAGGACCAGCTTCTCCAGCGGAAAACAGCGGCGACTGGTGGTAGTTCGGCAAGGCGGCCAGCTCCGCGTCGGTAATACCCATCGCCCTGCTCACGGCAGAGCCGATGTCCATTCAAAACGGGCAGCCGATAAAGGCTGAGGTCTTGAGTTGAGCCAAAAGCTTGAGCCGGTTCTCGGCCCGGGAACTGAGCAGCAGCGCTGTTTCGTACCCCATTATCGCCCCCCCAGCAGGGCTGGTCGGCGGATCAGGTATCGGAGCAGGTCTGTCCGGTTGCGCTTGGCTCCGAAAAAGACCTTGAGGATTATTCAGGTGTCTTTTGTTGATCGATTTTCGTCGGCGTGGCGAATAGGGTGACGGGCCAAATTTCGGGAGAATGGAGTTCCAACACTCACTCGCTCGAAAGACGGCCCGCCGCGTGTACCATACTACAGGCTTCAGCAAAGACGAGATCACCGAGTTGTGCGCGCTTGTTCATGCGACCGGTATGAGTTCTGGTGGTGACGGCTACCCGCCAATTCTGAGCTTGTTCAAGTCCGTTGTGGTCGCATTGACGTATCTGCGGAGAAATCACGTGCAGCAGGAACTGGCGGAGTACTACGGAGTGTCCCAGCCGACGATCTCTCGGGCGATCACGGCCATCACGCCTGAGCTGGCGCGGGTGCTGCGTTCGTTCACCCCGACCGCCCAGGAGCTACCCAGCGAGGAGCAGCTGATCGTCGATGGCACCCTGGTCAGCTGCTGGAGCTGGGACAACCATCCGGAGCTCTACTCCGGCAAACACCACACGACCGGTCTGAATCTCCAAGTTGTCTGCGACCTGGTCGGTCGGCTGCGCTGGATCTCCGACCCCGTGGAAGGCTGCCGCCACGACTGCGCCGCGTTGCGCACCTCGGGCGTCTTAGACGGAGTGGATACCGGCAACTGGATCGGCGACAAAGGATACATCGGCCTCGGCATGATCACACCCATCAGAAAACCACCGCACCGCGAACTTCTCGACTGGGAAAAAGAGTTCAACTCCGCCATCAACAAAATCCGCTGGAAAATCGAACAAACGATCGCGAACCTGAAAACCTGGAGAATCCTCCACACCGACTACCGCCGACCACTCGCAACCTTCGCAGACACCATCAGCGCCGTCATCGGACTACAGTTCTATCGGACCGCCTGAATAACCCTCCTTGGCTTCGGTCACCATCTTCTGCCGCGTCCGCATCGCACGTCCCTGGGGGCTCGGACTCAACCAGCGCCTGATACTGACGGTAGACCTAGGCGAGTCGGGTCCGGACGGGGCTAGCACCGAGCACCTGCGAGGCCGTGGCTGGTCTGACACCCAGCCCCGATATCGGCCGTATTTGACACAAGCCCTTGTTAGTGATCTTTGTTGGTGTTTGCGTAGGTCACACCGTCGTGAAATGCTGTGTCGATTTCTGTGTGTCATTTCAGTCCGGTCACGGGCGGCATACTACAGTTCGGCAGGGTGGAGGCCCTGGGTTACTGCAAAGTGGGCGCCCGGTTGGCTGATGGTCAGTTCGGTCCGGGTTTGAGCAGGTATCCGGGGCCGAGTAGGGCCTCGATGCCGAGCTCGAGGTCGATTTTGGCCGAGCATGCGCACCGAGCTGGTGCTCGATGCGCTAGAGATGGCGATCTGGGCCCGCGGCCGCCAAGGCGTGATCGACCTGGCCGGGCTGGGGCACCACAGCGATCGCCGGATCGCAGTACACGTCAATCGCGTTTACCCAACGCCTGGCCCAGGCCGGTATCGCACCCAGTGTCGGCTCCATGGGCGATGCGCTGGACAACGCTCTGGCCGAAACCGAAATCGGCCTGTTCAAACCGAACTGATCCACCACCGCAGCCCCTGCGAGCCCTTGACGAGGTCGAACTCGCCGCCCTGGAATGGGTCGACTGGCACAACCACCAACGGTTCCACAGCGCCTGCCGCGACCTCATACCCGCGGAATACGAACTGATCCACTACGGTCACCACCCAGCATTCACCGAGGCTGAAGTCTCAACAACCTGAGTCTCCGGAATCGTCGGCGATTCACACAGCTGCGCGGGGACCGGTGCTGATCGTCCGGGGCAGGGGCGCTGTTAGCGGTGTTCCGGGTTCTCGTAGTCGAAGCGGGAACCGGCGTCCCATTCGGACCGCTGGTTGCCGTACGCGGGGATGCCGCCGGCGTCTTTAAGCATCCGGGCGAGATGCATCAAGTTCCAGGTCATGAAGGTGGTGTTGCGGTTGGTGAAGTCATTTTCCGGCCCACCGGAACCGGGATCCAGGTAGGACGGGCCCGGCCCAGCTTCACCGATCCAACCCGCGTCGGCTTGCGGGGGGATGGTGTAACCAAGATGTTGCAGGCTGTAAAGCACGTTCATCGCGCAGTGCTTGACGCCGTCTTCGTTACCGGTGATCAGACAGCCGGCTACCCGGCCGTAGTAGGCGTACTGGCCGGCGTTGTTGAGCAGGTGCGAGCAGGAGTAGAGCCGTTCGATCACTTGCTTGATGATGGAGCTGTTGTCCCCGAGCCAGATCGGCCCGGCGAGCACGAGGATGTCCGAGGCCATGACCTTGGCGTAAATCTCCGGCCACTCGTCAGTTGCCCACCCATGCTGGGTCATGTCGGGCCATATCCCGGTGGCGATGTCGTGATCGATCGCCCGCAGCACCTCGACCTGTACTCCGTGCTTTCCCATGATGTGCGTGCTTAGGTCGACCAGCCCCTGGGTGTTACTGATTTCGGGCGAGCGCTTCAGCGTGCAGTTGATGAACAACGCCTTCAGGTCGTCATACCGCGGTTCGGTCATGGCGTTCTCCTCAGGGTCGAGCGGGCTAGGAGTCCGCCGTTGCGCTCAACGCATAGCAAGGCGGGGCCGTGCCTTCGCAGGATCCTTGATCGCGTTCATCGCATTCGCAACGATCGTGGGTCCTGTCGTGATCATAGAACCAAGCAAGGAAACACCGTGACGTCATCGTCGTTCGTTCGAGATCCAGTACGCGGCGCCGTGCACGTTGGCTGGCGATGCGAAGACCCATGCAGCCAACCTCTCGCAGCGCCGTACGGTGATCACAGCCGTGGTGGGGAGGTGATCGTAAGCCTGGGCGGCGATACGAGGCCGACACGGGTTCGAGCCGACCAACTCCAGATGATCTGGCTAGAAACGCACTACCCCGCTGGACAAGGTCCCGAGCCATCCGCGCTCAGAGCGGTGTGATTCCATTGACTGGTAGTTCGCCGATCACCGCCTGTACCGGTGCTTTCGTTCGTGCAGGAGGCCACACATATCCCCGGATCTGGGTATCGGGGAGCCGGGTGGTCGAGCCGCCTGCTTGCTAGCGGATGACGCTGCGGCGGTCAAATCAGCGGCGGGATTTGGGGAGAGATCGGGATCTCCAGCACGGTCGGCTTGTCTTTGGTCCACGCTTGGGCGGCGGTGGCTTTGATGGCGTCGAGTTGGTCAAGGCGGGCAGCATCGCAGCCATACCCCCTGGCCAGGGACACGACGTCGATGCCGGGAAGGTCCAAACCAGGAACGCCGGGCGTTTGTTCGAGGACAGCAAACGACTTCAAAATGCAGTACTCCACGTTGCGCATGACCACGATCAGGATGGGAAGCTGTAGCTGCGCGGCGCTCCAGATCGACTGAACCGAGTACTGGAACGATCCATCACCGATGATCACGATCACGGGCCGCTGGCGGCCTGTGTCTCGCTCGGCGAGGGCGATGCCCACCGACGCCGGGAGATTCCAGCCCAGGCCCCCACTGGCAAACGTGTAGAACGTGTCGGGCTCGGTGACCGGCCACGCCGAGTGCAGGTCGCTGAGGTTGGAAGGGCTTTCCTCCACCAGGACAGCATGGGCAGGCCGGATCTCATTCAGCGCGGCGAATACCTGCGCCGCGGACAGGCGGCCGTCGTTGGCTTGCTTTTCCGCACAGCCTGGATGCGGCGCCATCCGATGCGCAGTCTTGTGGCGCGGTGTGCCGGTGGCAGGTTGGTACCCGACGAGCAGCTCGACCAGGGCAGCGGCAGCCAGGACGGCATCCCCGAGAAGGCTATCGCCGACAGGGGCACGAGCGGTCTCGGTCGGATCATCGGAGATCTGCAGCAGCCGCAGTCCGAGTGGGAGATACGGGCCGGGCACATACGGATAGTAGCGGAACACCGGAGCACCGATGACCAATGCGAGGTCGTGGCCGTGGAGCTTTTCGCTGAGGGGGCCGATGGCAAAGGGCAATCCGCCACAGTACAGCGCATGATCTTCGGGAAACGGCGCACGTTCGCAAGCGGGTGCGGCCCAGACCGGTGCACCCAGCGCCTCGGCGAGCGCGACCGCTTGGCTCCACCCGCTTCCTCGTGCGATCGCGGCGCCATAGATGAGGACTGGGGATGACGCGTCCCGCAGCGCCTGAGCAACCTCGCTCAAGCGCGTAGGATCCGGCGCGACCCGTTGACTAACGGTCCGCACCACAGCCGGCTCATGGCAGTCCTGGTCCCAGTCATCTAACGGGAGCGAGAGAAACACCGGCCCCGAAGGCGGCTGGAGTGCGGTGGCGATCGCCCGCATGAAGGCGGCGGGCACATCGTGGGCGCGTACCGGCTCATACGCCCATTTCACCCATGGACGCGGCAGCATGGTGGCCTCCACATTGGTCAACCACGGCTCCAGCAACAGCATCTCGCGCGTTTGCTGTCCGGCGGTCACAACCAGCGGCGTCTTGTTCTGAAATGCCGTCAGCAGGTTTCCCATTGCGTTGCCCAATCCCGCCCCGGTGTGGAGGTTCACCAAGGCTGGTTGACGGGTAGCCTGCGCAAAGCCGTCGGCCATCGCGATGACCGATGCCTCCTGGAGCCCCAACACGTAGCGGAAGTCGGACGGGAAGTTCTTCAGGAATGTCTCCTCGGTCGAGCCGACGTTGCCGAAGACCGTCGTCAAGCCAACCTCACGGAGCAGCTGGTAGGTGATCTCCCGTACCGTCTTCGTGCTCTCTGCAGCCTCGGACATGCAACTACTCCTTTCTCAATCAGAGCTGCGCTGCTCTCTCGTGGTTGGTCAGAACGATGACCTTTTTCGATCCACTCCGCACATCCTGACGCCAATCGGTTAGACGACAGCCTCCCGGTTCCTTGGAAAAAGCACGCTCGTTGATCAAGAGGTTCGCGGGTTCCGGGTTCCGGCGTGTCTCGCCCCACAGATCATGCCACCGATCTTGTGTCGTAACGGCTGTGCGGGGCTGACCTTCGGTACGAGGCGCTTGCGGATCTGGGGTATGCGCGGGTGTCGAGAGGCAAGCAGGACCTTGACCGTCAGCTCGGTGTGCTGGGCAGGCTTGGCATCGTCGGCGAGCGGATCTATGTCGGTGGTCGTCGTCGCTGGCCGGCCGCTGAGGGCACCAGCTCCAGTGCCCGCAACCAGATCCAGGTGGTGGTTTGCACCAGCCCCAAAGAGTGGGGGTCCAGACACTGTCTGGCGGGGCGGTGGGCATCCCACAGCTGCGCGTCGTCGAAGACGTGGCCACATCCGCCGGTGCGGCGACAGCAGTGTGCGCGATCAACGCCGACCCAGTTGGCGCCGCAGCAGGACATTTTCGGCTCTGGCATGGCGAATGCTCAGGGCAGTTCGACGGCACGCCTGGCGGTACTTTCCGCGGCGGGCCGGTGCGGCGTCGCGGCGCAGGGGCGCACGCCCCGCGCGGTGAAGCGGTCGCGCGGCATGAGTTGATCTTGTGTGGTGGGTTGTGCCCGCTGGCCGCGCGCCACTGCCGCCAGCCCAGTCCGGGTGGCGCCGCGGCGCTGTGCGTGCCTCTGGCCAGCCATGATCGCCCGGGGCGCGCCGAGGCCCGCCGGATGTAATACGGTCATCCGCAGGATCGTCCACGCGGTCGTGCTCATCACGCCCTCTTATCGTCGAACTGTTGTTCGACAGGGTAGGGCGCGCGCGGAGTGGCCGGTCGCGACACACCGTAACGGCCGTGGCAATCGGAGCCGGCGCTGACCCCGCTCAGCGTCCGCCTTTAGCGGTGCACGTGTCGGCTGGGGACAGTTCGTGCGTTCGGTGGCTTGGACAGCAGGTGGATGGATGGCGGTGCCCACCATCGGTTACGGTGGCGCGCGTGACATCGCATCAAGGGCAAGTCGAAGCGGCGGGCCTGCCGCCGCTGGCGCCACCTGACGCGAGCGATGACGAACGTGCCCGGGCGGTCATGGCGCGGCTTGTGGCCCGGATCGGCGCGCCGAGCCTGGAGGACTACCGCCGCGCTTACGCTGGGTGCGGTGTTGCGTGGCCAGGTGATGAGGAAATCCGGCGTCGCCACCCGGTCGCTACCGATCCAGCGGCGTGATCGGTGGCAAGGTCGTTGATGCCTCGGCGCTTGCCGCTCTAGCCCGCGCCCCGCGGCATTGGCCTGGTTTGACACTGCCCGAATGGTCGGCCTGGCGTTGTATTTGCCGACGTTGGCGCTGGCCGAGGTCCGTGCCGTTCGTCCTGACGCGGGGCCTTTGCTCGCCGAGGTGCTGGCTCACCCGTCGGTGATCCTCGACGAGCTCGATGCCGCCGCTGCTGCTGAGGTCGACCAGCTGCTCGCAGATGCTGATGTCTTCAACGCCTTGGCGGGGCATGTGGTGTACATCGCCCACCAGCGAGGATGGCCCGCGCTGAGCGCCGACCCCGGACGACTGCGCCGTGTGGATCCCGCCCTGGACATCGATCTACTCTGACCCAATTCCGCGAGTATCGCGTTGAGTTGATCTTCACCAGTTTTGTGGATCTTTAGTTGGGATGTTTTGTTGTGTGGGCATGCTGAGGGCCCGAGCGTCGCCTCGGGTGGCGGGTTCCGGTGAGTGGTGGGGGCCGGGTGTGGCCTGGTCAGATGGTGTGGGGTAGGGCGCGTAGTCGGGTGAGGACCATGGTGAGCAGGTGGTGACCGGGTGGTAAACGTACGATGAGTTGGCCGGCGTGGTGGACCAGCCGGCCGGGGATGCACAGCAGGCGATGCCGCAGGGTGGCGATCATGGCTTTGCCGTCGCGGACGCCGAGGCCGGCCAGTGGCCGAGATGTGCTGGGATAGGTGCGATCGTCGGGGTCGTCTGGGGTGGTGGGGCCGATCGCGACGAGTTGGTGGAGCCAGCCGGCGATACTGGCCGCGAGCAGTGCGCCCCACATCCAGGCGGTATTGACCTCAACGTATCCCGAGGGTAGGTGGCGCAGGGCGGCACCGTGTTTGGCGTCGCGGAAGATGTTTTCGATCTCGGTGCGATGCCGGTACCAGTGCTCCACCGCGGTGGCTTGCTCGCCGGTGGAGACATCGAGGTTGGTCAGGATAAATGAGTAGCCATACACCGCGTCGGTATCAGCCAGCTCATTGAGGGGCAGGGCCCGCTGGTCGGGGTGCAGCGTGCGGCGACGCCGCGCTCGGGGATCGGCGGAGACCTGGCAGAGATCGAGATGGACTCGGCGGATGAGCAGCCGGGTGTTGGCCGGCCACCAGGCCGGGCGGTAGTCGGCGATAGCGACGTGGGCGCCGGGCATGTCCAGGGCCGGTACCCAGTCGGACTCGGCGATCCCAGCCACAGTGCGCCACAGCGGAGCGATGCGCTTGGCGCCGATAGCGAACCCGACTGCCTCACAGTGCGCGGCCACCGTGAAGGACCCGGCATCGGCGCGCAGCGCCACTCGCCGTACTCCCCAGCCAACAGATCTGCCGCGAGTGTCACCCCAGTCTCTGCCCAGGTCGCCACATGCGGACGCCCGCAGCGTTGGCCCTGATAGTTGTAGGCCATCCCGCGTTTTTTGCGGCCATAGACTTCGACATCAGTGGTGTCGAGATCGATCGTTGCCGCACCCAACAGCGCGTGCACCCGCTGCGGTGGCAACCGGGACAGCATCGTGCTGGTCACTCCGGCCACCCGCTGCTCCACCGCGGCCCACTGCTCAGCACCCATCCGCCGGGCCAGCCCCGCAGCAGTGGCAGAACTCAACCCCGGCACTGGACTCAGCAGCTGGCCAGCCGCATCCGCGCGGTGCCGGTCTAACCCGACCAGGTGATCACCCGCTCACTTCGCGTCATCCGCCGCCAGGTCACCAACCAGGCGGACTTTCCCCCCTAAACGACTAAGAAAAGCAATCAAAGTCACCACAGCGGAGATACTCGAAAAACTCAACCACCGTCGGCACCGCACCTACCCACGCGTGGTCAAACGAGCCCGCCACAACTCCTACCGAGTCAAACGAGCCACCGATACCGGAACCAAAGCATGATCGACCACCGACCGTGACGCTACGCCGGATCGCTTAACTTAGTGGCATTGCGCCAAGGGGCGGGGCCCGAAACCTTCGATCAGTGAGGAGAAGATCGCTCATATCGTGGACTTGACGTTGCACTCGAAACCAGAGGGCGAGACGCACTGGTCGTGTCGATCGATGGCGAAACAGGTCGGGGTCAGTCCCGCGTCGGTGCAGCGGATTTGGTCGGCGTGGGGGCTCAAGCCCCACCTGGTGAAGACTTTCAAACTGTCCAATGACCGGCATTTCGAGGACAAGCTGGTGGACGTGGTGGGCTTGTACCTGAACCCGCCCGATCAGGCCGTAGTGCTGTGCATGGACGAGAAGTCGCAGGTCCAGGCTCTGGACCGGACACAGCCGTCCTTACCGATGAAAAAGGGCCGGGCGGGCACAATGACCCATGACTACAAGCGTCACGGCACCACCACGCTCTTCGCCGCGCTGAATGTGCTCACCGGAGTCGTGATTGGCCGCTGCCTGCCCCGGCACCGCAACACTGAATTCTTGAAGTTCCTGCACATCGAAGCTTATTCACGGTGCTCATTCAACGTTCGTCCGGCGTGTTGACGTGAGCGACGGCCCGCTTGTTGAAAGAATTGAGTTACCCTGCTCAAGACTCACACAAACGGACCGCCTGACATGTATCATACCACCGGGCTTTCT
>DATNDR010000065.1:0-3067 GCA_035606945.1 Pseudonocardiaceae bacterium | reverse complement strand
CAAATCGAGGTGCACCACCGCCACGAGCTGCCCGGACGAAGGCTCTCAGCCCCGGATCTTGTACTCGCCGGTGTCGCGGTGGGCGGCTATGAGCAGCTCGCGGTAGGTGGACTTCAAATGGCCCATCGAGAACCAGTGGCTTCGGTAACTGCTGAGGGCGATGTCCTCCAGCATCGCCAGGGTGAAGCGCCGGTACCCACCCGCCGTTCGTCTCGGCTCAACCTTGGTGCCGTCCGGAAGGACGAACTGTCCTTTGCGCAACCGCTGATCAAGCCACGAGTACGACCTCCCCAGCAGGACAGCCGCTTGGCGGGCCGAGTAGGTCGGCTGAATGCCGAGTGTCGCTTGCCAGGGTGATGGGACCACCTGATTGCCAGGGGGATGGGACCACCGTGGCGCGTTATTGAGGATGCTCGTCGGGGTGGTCTGGGTCAAGCCGGCTGCGGGTGCGTTGGCGGTAGGACGGTCCTTCGATGACCAGGGTGTGCGCGGTAGAGGTCAGCCGGTCGATGGCTGATTGAGCTAGCAGCGTGTCGGCGGTCATGGTGAGCCATTCGGCGGGTTCTCGGTTGGAGGTCACGATGGTGGTCTTGGCGCGGTGGCGTTCGACGACGATTTCGTAGAAGTCGCTGGTTTCGGTGGCGTCGAGGGGCCGCAGCGCGAAATCGTCGATGATGAGGACGTCGATGGCGGCCAGCCGGCGGATCTCGGTGTCGACGGTGTTGTCCAGGCGGGCGGCGCGCACCCGGGTGAACAGCTTGTCAGCTCGGCCGAACAGTACGGTGTGTCTGCGGCGAATTGCCATGTGTCCCAATGCTGTTGCTAGATGTGTCTTGCCGACGCCGACGGGTCCGAGGATGATCGCGGACTGGCCGGCCTCGAGGAATCGCAGCGAGGTCAGGTCACCGAGCAGGGTGCGGTCATAGCGCAGGTCATCCTGTGCGGTCCAGGTGTCGAAACGCATTGTCGGGTCGAGTCCGGCTTTGGTCGCTCGTAGTGCCGCTGAACGGGATTCGCGTCTGGATACCTCGTCGGCCAGCAGCGTTTCGAGGAACCCGATGTGGCTGAGTTTGTGCTGGCGGGCCAGCGCGGCGCGTTCGGGCAGGGTGTCGGCCAGGGCGCCGAGTTTGAGGGTTTTGAGCAGCCGGAGCAGATCAGCGCCGACCGGATCGGCGGGTGCACGGTGGGTGGTCATATCAGCAGGTCTCCTGGGAGTCGGTGTTGGGTACGACAGTCAATACTGTTGGGGTGAAGGTGAATTCGGATGGATCACGGGTAAAGCGCGTAGAGCTTTGACCGACTGCCCGTGGCAGTGGCGGGGTGGCGTTCTCGGTGGCGCGTTCGAGCATGGAGGCGATCTTGGTGACTGAGACGACATCGAGGTCCAGCGATAGTGAGCATGCGCGTTCGACGCGGTCGGCGCCGTAGCGGCGCACCAGGCCTTGGAGCCGGTAGACGGTGCGCATCCGGGTCCAGGGCAGCGGGTCGTCGAGGATGCGCTCGGCGTAGATCCCGATATTGGGGCCGTGTGCGGTGCACGTGGCGATCAACGTGGTCAGGTCCCGCAGCGCGTAACCCGCTTTGTGTTCCGGGAGATCAGCGCGGTCGGTGCTACGGCCACCCGGCGGTTGGCGGAGATGGACTTTCACCAGCTTGCCGCGGTGATAGAACTTCACCAGCTCACTGTCGGCGCGGACATCCAGCATGTGCCCGATCCAGCACTCGGGCAGCGAGTACAACGCTTTGGCGACCTCGGCGTGGAAATCACGGTGCACTTTGACCGCTTTGAACACCGGCACGTCATAGACCCCCGGATACGCCAGCAGCCGGGGTCGTTCTTCGGCGGTGAACACCTCCAGTGGACGTGCGCACGTGGTGCCGTGGATGCGGGTACCGGCAGTATGCGCACACCACGCGGTCGCGGCCTGCTGCGCCTGGTCCATACTGGTGAATGTTTCACCGTCCCAAAGGTTTCCGCGCACATACTGCACCACGCGCTCCACTCGCGGCTTGTCTTTCGGGGACCGCACCCGGGCCGGATCGGTGACGAATCCGGCATGGCCGGCATAGTCGAGCCAGCCTTGGGTGAACTGCGGATTGACTGCATCAGCAGCGGCGATCACCGGCTTGAGGTTGTCCGGAATGAGGACGGCGAAGACCCCGCCGAAGAATTCCCACGCCGCCTGACATCCGGCGATCACCGCCGCTAGGGTCTGCGAATAGGACAACCATACGAACATGTGCCGGCTGTAGACGGCGGTGAAGATCAGCGCATGCACCTTGCGGCGCCGCCCATCGGTTGCGTCGGTGAGCATCCCCAGATAGCCGAAATCGATCTGGCATTCCACCCCAGGATCGCCATCAGCGACGCGCACAGTGGTGTCTTTGCGTCCGAAACCGCAACGCTCACCGGCAAATCGGTGCAACGTCCGATACGGCACCACGCAGCCCTGCCGGGTCAGCAACGTGTGGATCTTGGTGATCGTCAACGGCCGCTGCTCACCGGAGCCGGCCACCCACGCGGTGATCTGCTCCTCGAACCCCAACAGTTGCTCCCAGGCCGCGCCATGACCATCTGGCCGGGCCGGACGCACCGCTTCGGCGACCATCCCGACCAACCCGTCATCGACAGCGCTGGCATCGTCGCCTCGGCGCAGCCCGGCGGCCTGCGCGGCCTCCACGTAGCGGCGCACCGATTTGCGGTCCAGGCCGCAATGCCTGGCGATCGTGCGGTACCCCGGCGCCGGTAACCCCGCCACCCCCAACCACACCCGCAGTACTTCCCTGATCTCGTTCACACTGACCTCCCGAAAAGCCATGCCCGCCGCCTCCGTGACTTGAGCTGTCACGGCGATCGAACGAACAAATGAAGAGGCCACCGACGCGACGCGCCGGTGGTCCCATAACTGGCAATCCAGGTGGTCCCATCACCCTGGCAAAAATCAGGTCACAGTGGTCCCAAGCTCATGGCAGGCGACAGTACGGTCAGCCGGTACTGGTGTCGTCATCGGTGTTGATGCGCGCGCTGCTTCATGCCGGGCTGCCGTGCGATGAGTACGAGTTCGGC
>DATNDR010000059.1:0-37601 GCA_035606945.1 Pseudonocardiaceae bacterium | reverse complement strand
GTGGTGCCCGCCGATCGACGTCCCTCTTATGAGGAACTTGCGGCGCTCGCGGTGCGGCAGGCTGAGCAGATTGAGCGGTTGACGACTGAGGTCGCTGAGCTGAAGCGGCGGTTGGGGCAGAACAGCCAGAACTCGTCGAAGCCGCCGTCGTCGGACTCGCCGTTCACCAAGCCGGCTCCGAAGTCGCTGCGGCGCAAGAGCGGACGCCAGCCGGGTGGGCAGCCCGGGCATCCAGGATCGACGCTGGCGCTGGTCGAAGACCCGAACGAACGGAAGCGTCACGAACCGGGCCCGTGTACGCGCTGCGGCGCGAGCCTGGCGGACGCACCCGAAGTGGGGATGGAGCGGCGGCAGGTGTTCGACCTGCCGCCGATGACGGTGCGGGTGACCGAACACCAGCTCATCGCACGCCGCTGCGAGTGCGGTGCTACCACCTGCGGCACCGCGCCGGAGGGCGTGACGGCGTCGGCGCAGTACGGGCCGCGGATCAGCGCGATCACCCTCTACCTCTATATCGGGCAGTTCCTGTCCAAGAAGCGCACTGCCCAGGCACTGGCCGAGCTGTTCGGCACCCCGGTCTGCGAGGGCACCGTGGCGACGATGACCAAGCGCGCCGCCGACGGGCTCGACGAGTTCCTTTCTCAGGTCAAAGACCGCATCGCCGGATCGGAGGTGGCCGGTTTCGACGAGACCGGCCTGCGCGTGGCCGGCACGCTGCACTGGGTGCACTGCGCCCGCACCGGCAAGTACACCCTGATCACCTGCCACCCCAAACGCGGCACGACGGGCATCGACGACGCCGGAGTCCTGAAACGGTTTCGCGGGGTCGCGGTGCACGACGCCTGGGCGCCGTATGACACCTACGTCGATGTCGACCATCAACTGTGCTGCGCTCACGCGCAGCGCGAGTTGCAGGCTGTCACCGACACCGCCCCAGACACCGGCTGGTGCTGGGCCACCCAAGCCTGCGATGCGCTCGTGGCCATGCAACAGCTGGCGGCCCAGGCAACCACCACCACCGGCACCGTCGATGCCGACGCCCTGGACAAGCAGGTCCAGCTCTACCGCTCGGCCGCGCAGATTGGCATCACCCAGACTGCGGCGCGCTCCAGCAAGATGATGAGCAAGCACAACGCGCTCGCCCGCAGGCTGCTCGACCGGCAAGATGACTACCTCCGCTTCACCACCGACCGGCGAATACCACCTGACAACAACGGCTCGGAGCGGGACATACGCATGATCAAGCTTCGTCAGAAGGTGTCCGGCTGCCTGCGCACCCTCACCGGAGCCCAACAGTTCTGCACGATCCGCAGCTACCTGTCCACCGCCGCAAAACACGGTCGGAACTTCTTCGACACCCTCGTCATGCTCGCCGAGGGCCAACCCTGGCTGCCCGCAACTCATTGATCACCACTCGGCAACCTGACCAGTTACCTCTCCGGAAAACGGATCGAGAGTAGGGAAAGAAGACGTCAGACGGTGATCTCACAGTGCTGGCATACTCGCCGGGCAAGCCCTCGGTACTACTCGCCGCCTGCTGCAGCGTTTCCGGCAACAAGCTCGACCGATGGGCTGTGACCTGGCGCAACGCGCCGAAGAATTCGTTACCTCGCCACGACCTCGACACTGTCGATGCATAGCCGCACCAGGCCGGCTAACCGAGTATTGACATCATAATCGACCCCGTTTTGCCGGTCATTTCGGCGATAGCGCCGCCCGTTCATGGCTCCGCGCCCTGGTTGTCGTCAATACGAGCCATAACGTTTCAGCGGGGTACTCGCTTCCCCGCTCGGCGCGAGTTGGTGTAACGTCGCCTCACATCCGCACGAGAGGCTCTCATCGGCAGGATTGCGTGTCAGAAAGTTGTCATCGCCTGAAGACCGCGCTGTTGTGCCCAGTAAGCGCACAGGGCCGTCGTCGCGGACCCGCGTCATGTTGATGAGAGACGCAATGCCCGACGACTGGGCGGCGATCTGGGCTTTTCTCAGTCAAATCGTGGCGGCCGGCGAGACGTACTGTTATGACCGCGGCCTCACCGAGGACCAGGCCCGCCGATTGTGGCTGCTGGAACCACCAGGCCGGACGGTCGTCGCGGTCAGCGCCGATCAGGCGGTGCTCGGTACTGCCAAGTTGCACCCCAATCAGGGCGGCCCTGGCGGGCATGTCGCTACCGCCAGCTTCATGGTCGATCCTCGGCACGGCGGGCGAGGCGTGGGAAGGGCCCTCGGCGAGCACGTCCTGGCCTGGGCGCGCGCCCAGAGCTACCGCGCGATGCAGTTCAATGCCGTGGTCGAGACCAACACTCGCGCGGTTGCGTTGTGGCGCTCGCTGGGCTTTGAATTCCTGGCCACCGTGCCGCAGGCGTTCCATCACCCGGTGCACGGCTACGTCGGGCTGCACATCATGCACCGTTACCTCTGAGTTCGCCGGTCTCCGCAGGTCTTTGACGACAACAAGCGTTCTAGGCTCGCCGAGGTGGATCCGGATCCGTTGGCGCCGCTGATGGGGCTACCTGGGGTGGCTGCTGCTGTCACGCGGGTGCGCGACGCGGTGTCCACGGTGCACCGGCATCCGGTGAACCGGCGCCGTTGGCCGGTTACCGCGGCGGAGGCGTCCGTGCGTGCGGCCCGGGCTTCTGCGGCGCTGGACGGCGGCCCGGCCACGTTGCCCAGCGATGGGTCGGTGCACGACCCGGTGCTCGCAGGCGCGCTGCGGGTGGCGGAGGCTCTGGGAGGGCTGCTGAGCACCTGGCAGCGGGCTCCGCTGCAGGCGCTGGCTCGGCTGCACGTGCTGGCCGCGGCGGACCTGTCGCCCGAGCCGGAGCTGGGCCGGCCGGATTTGGCGCCGGTGATCAGCGCCCGGCTCGATGGACTGGCCCATCTGGTCGCCGGCGGAAGTCGGGTCGCAGCGCCGGTCCTGGTCGCGGTGGTACACGGCGAATTACTGGCGCTAGCGCCCTTCCCGCGCGCCAACGGCGTGGTGGCACGAGCCGCAGCTCGGCTCACCATCGTGTCCAGCGGGCTGGATCCGAAGGGATTGGTGGTCCCGGAAGTCGCCCATCTGCGCCGCGAACGGGAGTACCGGGCGGCAGCAGCCGGCTTCGCCGGTGGCGGCGCGCAGCCAGTCGGCGAGTGGATCCTGCACTGCTGCGCCGCACTCACCGCCGGCGCGCGGGAAGCCGCCTCAATCGCCAAGGCCCGGGCAATCACGGAAAGTAACGACTAATGCCACGGTGTGATCAAGGACAGGTGACGGCTCCCGTCTTCACGCGCCACCGCACTGACGACGACGGCGGCGCTGCTGGACGCTCATCGCGAGCTTCCAGAAGCGCCGCCGCCCGCACGGGCTGTCGGGGTACCAAGCGTGCAACTCGTGTCGTACCCGATGGGTCTCGGCGCCCGCATTCCCAGAGAACACGGTACGCAGACCCTTGACGACAAGCCTCCCGCGGCGTGCTGCGCGTGGGGTGCCCGACGCCCGTGCACGGAGCTCCAGTCGGGGTGGACGGTACTTCTCTGCCGCACCGCCCCTGGCCTTCCAGAGGTCCGTGCCGTCATGTCTACTCCGTGACCCGGTGCACAGCAAGAGGCCCGATCAGGCACACCGGTCTGACTACTCAAAGTAGTAATGGGCGGGGGGTGCTACCCATTCGACGTAGGAGAACGCTCGTTGAGCGCACTGGGCTCAACGTGTCCTTAACGCTGGCCTTAACGTTGCCGCCTGCGCAAGCCGTACCAGGCGACGCCCGCGGCAGCGACGGCGCCCAATCCGACGGCCGCAGCGATCTGCGCACCGGACGGCGCCGGGATCCGGGTTCGCAACGATACCGGGTTGGAGAAGGCGAGCACCGGCCAGCCCCGCTGCATCGCTTCCCGGCGAAGTGCCCGGTCCGGATTCACCGCCGTCGGATGGCCGACCGCCTCGAGCAGCGGCAGATCCGAGATGGAATCGGAGTAAGCGTGGCAGCGTTGCAGCTCGTAGCCCTGCTCCTCGGCTAGCTGCCGAGCGGCGAGGGCTTTGTTCTCACCGGCGCAATAGAACTCCACATCGCCGGTGTACCGACCATCCTGGGTGACCATGCGAGTGGCCACCGAGTGCGTCGCGCCGATCATCTTGGCGATCGGCTGCACGACCTCTACCCCGGAAGCCGACACCACGACGATGTCCTCGCCTCGTTGGCGATGCGTAGCGATCAGATCAGTTGCCTCGGCATAGACCAGCGGATCCACCACGTCGTGCAAAGTCTCTTCGACAATGGCCGTCACCTGGGCGATGTCCCAGCCGGTGCATTGGGCGGTGATGTGCGCCCGCATCCGCTCCATCTGCTCGTTGTCGGCACCCGCCAGCAGGTACATGAACTGGGCGTACGCACTCTTGAGTATGGCCCGCCGGTTAATCAAGCCTTCCTGGAAGAACGCCCGTGAAAACACGAATGCACTGGATTTGGCAATGATCGTCTTGTCCAGGTCGAAGAATGCCGCGACGCCCGAACAGGCCGGGCCAGGGGAGCTCACGATATTCAGCATATGAGGCCACGTCCGTGGTCGGGCGCCCCCCTGACCCTCGCCTCTCGCGATCTCCCCGGCAGCGGCGCTGCTTCCGTCGCCACATTGAGGATCTCCACGGGTGCGCCCGGGGGGTATGCTTTCCCCGTCCGGCTGGTGAAGCCGGGAAGGGGTCAGCCCGACCCCCCGGGGCTGACACTCTGGCGACCCCCGTCTCCTCCTGGCGGGGGTCGTCCCCTATTGCCGGTTGGTTGATCACCGCACCCAGAGTTGTCCACAGCGACCCCCGCTGTCCACATGTTGATCATGAATGGGTCGCGCTGCCGGCACGACCGCCACATATTGGCACGGCAGGAAGATCGCAAGCCCTGGGCAACCTGGGGCCGTGGACAACGGGGGCGACGATGCAGGCACACGACAGGCGGCCGGCGGCGATGCTGGCGGCCGGGAGATTGGCCGACGAGGTCTCCCGGCTCGCAGCGGCCGCGGGATGTGACCTTCATCGGGTTCCCGACCACGGGTCGCTGCGGGAGCAGTGGAACTGTGCGCCGCTGTTATTGCTGGATGTCGCGACGGCCAAAGCCACCGCCGGCGCTGGTTTGCCCCGCAGAGACGGGGTAGTGATCGTCTGCACGGACGGTGACCCACAGGTGTGGCAATGCGCGGTCGCGGTGGGTGCCCAACACGTGGCGGTGCTGCCGGAAGCGGAAGCCTGGCTGGTAGGGGCGCTGGCCGAAGCGCTGGAGGCGCCGGCCGAGGCGGGACGGGTGCTGGCTGTGGTGGGCGGGCGTGGTGGTGCCGGAGCGTCGGTGTTCGCCACCGCTGTCGCGGTCGCTGCGGCGGAATCGGGCCGGCACGCGATGCTGGTGGATTGTGATGCGCTGGGCGGTGGCCTGGATCTCGCCGTGGGCGCGGAGAAGGTCGACGGGCCGCGCTGGTCCGGGCTGACCCTGGCCGGCGGCCGGGTCCCCGCCTCAGCACTGCATGCTGCCCTGCCCACCGCACGCCTGGGCGGCCGAAGCATTCTCACGGTGTTGTCCTGCGACCGGGACGGCCCGGGGCCAGATGCAGTTGCCGTGCGCACGATCTGTGACGCCGGGCGCCGCGCCGGAGACACGGTGGTGTGCGACGTGCCCCGGCATCCGTGCGAACCGGGCACCGCGGCGTTGGAAATTGCGGACCTGGCTGTGCTGGTGGTGCCGGCCGAAGTGCGGGCCTGCGCGGCGGCCGCGACGGTGGCCGCGCGGATATCGCGTTACGGGGTCGCGCTGCACCTGGTCGTGCGAGGCCCCGCGCCGGGTGGGATCACGCCCAGCGACGTCAGCCGCGCACTGGACCTGCCAGTGCTCGCGGCGATGCGCCCCCAGCGTGGCTTGAGCGGTGCGCTGGACCGCGGTGCGGTACCGGGCCGCTCGCGGGGACCGCTGGCCACTGCCGCGCGCCAGGTGATAGCCACCCTCGACCGCACCCAGGGAGCCGTCCGGCCGCAGGGTAGTGCCGCGTGAGCACCGCGACGGCGCTGGTCGATCGGGTCCGGCACCGGCTGGCCGGCAGTGGTGCACCGGTGTCCCACAGCGCAGTGGCGGCCGCGGTCCGGGCTGAGTCCGATGGAGTACTGGCCGATATGCAGGTCCTTGCGGCGTTGCGGGAGCTGCAGCAGGAACTGGTCGGCGCCGGTCCACTGGAGCCCCTGCTGGCGGACCCCGAGACCACTGACGTCCTGGTCAGCGCACCCGACCAGGTATGGGTCGAGCAACGCGGCGAGTTGCGCCGCACCGAGGTGTGCTTCGCGGATCCCGAGGCGGTCCGCCGGCTGGCCCAGCGGCTGGCGCTGGCCGCGGGGCGACGGTTGGATGACGCCTCGCCGTTCGTGGATGCTCCGCTGCCCGGCGGGGTCCGGCTGCATGCCGTGCTCGCGCCGATCGCCGCCGGCTGTACCTGCATCTCGCTGCGCGTATTGCGGCCGGCCGGCCACGGGCTGGATGCCCTCCAGGAAACGGGCAGCGTGTCAACCGAGGCAGCCTCCTTGCTGCGGGCCATCGTCGCCGCCCGGCTGGCCTTCCTCGTCGTCGGCGGCACTGGTAGCGGCAAGACCACCCTGCTCGCGGCGCTGCTGGGTTGCGTGCCGGCCGGCGAGCGGATCGTCTGCGTGGAGGAAGCCCCGGAGCTCACGCCAAGGCACCCGCATGTCGTCCGGTTGACCGCCCGGCAGCCCAACATCGAAGGCGCCGGCGAGGTGACGTTGCGCGAACTGGTGCGCCAAGCCCTGCGGATGCGCCCGGATCGCCTGGTGGTCGGGGAGGTGCGGGGCGCCGAGGTGTGCGAGCTACTCGCCGCGCTCAACACCGGCCACGACGGCGGTGCCGGCACGCTGCACGCGAACTCGCCGGCGGAGGTGCCGGCCCGGTTGGAGGCACTGGCCGCGCTCGGCGGCATGCCGCGTCACGCGTTGCACAGCCAGCTCGCCGCCGCGGTGCACGTCGTGCTGCATGTGGTGCGGCGCGATGGAGCGCGTCGCCTGGCCGCGGTGGGCGTGTTGGAACGCGACAGCGAGCTGGTGCGTGTGCTGCCCGCCTGGCACGACGGGCGCCGGGGAGTGGGCTGGCAACGGCTGCGCGATCTGCTCGATGGTCCGGACGGGGGCCTACCGTGTTGAGCGTCGCGGCGGCGGTGCTGGCAGCCGGGGTGTTGTGCTGGCCGGCCAGTGCCGGTCGGTTGCGGCTCATCGAACTTCGCGGTCCCTGCGCGCCCGCGGTGATGGTCCTGGCGAGCTGGGTCACGGACCGTAGCGGGATGGTGCTCATAGGCCTGGCCGCAGCAGCCGGCGCGTTGCGGGCCGGCCTCGCTGGTGGGCTCGCCGCGGCGATGGTGGCCGGCACCGCCGCCACGTGCTGGCGGGTGAGTCGGGCACGCCGCACAGCGGCCACGGCGACCACCGAGCTATCCGATGCTCTCGGGATCCTGGTGGCGGAATTGCGGGCCGGGGCCCATCCTGCCGACGCAGTGCAGGCCGCCGCGGACAGCCGCGCTGAAGCGGCCAGTGCTGTCATCCGGGCACTGGCCACGGTCGCTGCCGCCGCACGTCTCGGTGGCGACGTGCCGGCCGCGCTGCGCAGCGCGGGTCCGCGCCAGCTGCGTTGCTGGTGGGATCAGCTTGCCGGAGCCTGGTCGCTTGCCGAGCAGCATGGGATCGCGCTTGCCGACGTGCTCGACGCGGTGCGCTGCGACGCCGAGCACCGGGTGCGGTTCACCGCCGAGGTGCAGGCCCGGCTCGCCGGCCCGCGGGCTACCGCCGTGGTGCTGGCGGGGCTGCCGCTGCTGGGCTTGGCGCTGGGCCAGGCGCTGGGCGCATCACCGTGGTATGTGCTCTGCGAGACCCCGATGGGTCACCTGCTGCTGGTGATCGGCACTGCGCTGGCATGCGCCGGAGTGTGGTGGAGTACCCGGTTGATATCCGGGGCGGTGCCGGCATGACGGCGCAGGCGATCGCAAGCCTGCTGATGGCGGCGGCGCTGGTGACGGCGCCCGGTTCGGCCGGTCCCCGCTCGCGGTTGTTGCGAGCCCGCCACCCCGGCCGTGCACCCGGCCCTAAACCCGGCGAGGACAGCCCAGCGTGGTGGTCCCGGCCTCGCATCGGCACCGACGCCGATGAGCAGCCCTTGGAGCTGGCTGGAACGTGGGAGCTGCTCGCCGCCTGCCTGCGAGCCGGGATGCCCGTGGCGGTGGCGCTGCGCGCCGTCACTGAGGGATTGAGCGCGCCCGCGGGGCCGGCGTTGCGCCGCACCGCGCAACTGCTCGCTTTGGGCGCTGACTCCACCCAGGCTTGGCAACCGGCGTTGGAGTGCCCCGCCACGGCACGGCTGGCCAGGTCCGCCCAGCGCAGCGGCCGCGGCGGCGGCGCACTCGCCGCGTCGCTCACCAGTCTGGCCGCGGAGTTGCGAGCGACCGCTGCGCAGCAGTCCGAAGCCCGAGCACAACGGGCCGGGGTGTTCATCGCCGCTCCGCTCGGGCTGTGCTTCCTGCCCGCCTTCATCGCAATTGGAGTCGCGCCGGTGCTGATCGGACTGGCCGGCAGCCTGATGGTGCAGTGGTGATCAACATTGAGAGGAGTTTCAGATGGTGACCGAAAACAAGATCCGGCAGCAGTGGCAACGCGTGGTAGGTGGTGACGCAGGAATGAGCACCGTGGAATACGCCATCGGCACAATCGCCGCGGCGGCCTTTGCGGCCCTGCTCTACAAGGTGGTCACCGGCGGCGCGATCACGGCGGCCCTGACCGACTTGGTGCAGCAGGCGCTATCCGTGAAGTTCTGATGGCTGACGCGGTGAAGACTGCTGGTGACCGGGCCGACGACCGGGGCGCGGTCACTGTGGAGGCGGCACTGGCGCTGTGCTCGCTCGTTACGGTGCTGGCCTTGGTGCTGGCCGCGGTGTCCGCGGTGGCGGCGCAGCTGCGGTGTGTCGACGCCGCCCGCGAGGCGGCGCGGCTGACCGCGCGAGGCGAGCAGGACCGGGCGGAGCTGCTCGCCCGCCGGATCGCCCCGCGTGGCGCGACGGTGGCGGTGACCGTCCACGGTGACGAGATCCTCGCCCGGGTGTCGGCTGACCCAGCGGCTGGGCTGTTGCCCGGGATCGACGTCGGGGCCGAGGCCGCCGCAATCATGGAGCCGGTGGGGCCGCCGTGACCGCACTCGTCGAGGGTGACCGCGGAGTGGCCACCGTCTGGGCGGCGATGGTGATCGCGGTGCTGGCCGGCATGGCGGTATTCGGCCTGCATCTGGGCGAGGCACTGGTTGCCCGCCACCACGCTGAGTCAGCAGCGGACCTGGCTGCGCTGGCAGCGGCAGCGCACGTGCTGCCCGGCGAGCAGTACGCCTGTAGCCAAGCCCGCCGAGTCACCGATCGGATGCGGGTCGATCTGGTGTCCTGCCGTATCCAAGGCTGGGACCTGCTGGTGGACGTCACCGCGCAGCCACCCGGGTGGCTCGGCCACCTCGGAGCCGCCACCGCCCAAGCACGCGCCGGTCCCGCCTGACACTACCGGCGTGTCGCGCCCAGGTGCCCAGTGTGTCGCGCCTACGTGCCCGGTGTGTCGCGGCCACATGCGCGGTGTGTCGTGCCCAGGTGCGCGGCTGGTTCGCGCTGCCGCACCTGCACCTGCACCTGCTGCGAAGAGGCCTCCTGCAGGGCAGCGAGCACGGCGTCGAGCACGGTGATCGCGCCGGCCTTGTCCAGCGGGTCGTTGGCGTTGCCGCATTTCGGTGACTGCACGCAAGACGGGCAACCCGCCGGGCACTCGCAGGCCGCGATCGCGTCCATGGTCGCGGTTAACCAGGGCGCCAAGGCGGCATGCGCGCGGTCAGCGAATCCAGCTCCGCCGGGATGCCCGTCATGCACGAAGACCGTCGGCTGTCCGGTGTCGGGGTGCCGCGCGGTCGAGACGCCACCGATGTCCCACCGGTCACAGGTGGCGACCAGCGGCAGCAGGCCGATCGCGGCGTGCTCGGCGGCGTGCAAGGCCCCGGGCCACGCGCCCGGGGCCAACCCAGCGGCGGCCAGCACAGCCTCGGAGATGGTGAACCAGACCGCCCGGGTTCGCAGCGTGGAAGCGGGCAGCTCCAGCGGCACCGTGTCGAGCACCTGGCCCGACGGCAGCCGGCGCAGGTAGCCCACCACCTGCGCGGTCACTTTCACCTCACCCAGCGCGACCGAAACGCCACCGCAGCGTCGAAGATCCAGCACCGACACGACGCGAATATCCGTGACCGACCGGGCTGAGGTGTGCCACGAAGGTTCCTCGGGATGCACCAGCGCGATGCCGGAATCGAAGTCGAGCTCGTCGACGACGAAGGAATCACCGCGATGCAGGTATACCGCGCCCGGGTGCACCGCAGTGCAGGCCGACCCGGCGTCCACGGTGCCCAGCAGCCGGCCGGTGTCGGCCTCCACCACCGCGACCTGCGCCCCGCCCGACCCGCGGATGTCGACCTCCGGGTGCGGGCGCCGGCGGGCAGCGGTCCAGAACCACCCACCGGGACGGCGGCGCAGCACGCCCTCGGCGACCAGCTCGCCGACCACCGCACGGGCGACGTCGCCGCCCAGCGAGTCGAGGCAGGCCTCGGTCAGCGGCAGCTCGGCGGCCGCGCAGGCCAGCTGCGGCCGCAGCACGTAGGGGTTGGTCGGGTCCAGCACGGTGGCCTCCACCGCCGCGCCGAGCAGCGCCGCACTGTGGTGCACCAGGTAGGTATCCAAGGGATCGTCCCGGGCGACGAACACCACCAGTGCCGCCGACCCGGCCCGCCCGGCGCGGCCGGCCTGCTGCCAGAACGACGCCCGGGTACCGGGATAGCCGGCCAGCACCACCGCGTCGAGCCCGGCGATATCAACGCCTAGCTCCAACGCGTTGGTCGAGGCGACCCCCAGCAAGTCCCCGGCATCAAGCGCGGCCTCCAGCGCCCGGCGTTCCTCGGCGAGGTAACCGGCTCGGTAGGCAGCGACCCGGCAGGCGAGGTCACCCGCCGCGGCAGCGGTCAGCGTCCGCTGGGCCCCCAACGCGGTCAGCTCAGCGCCCCGCCGGGAGCGGACGAACACCAACGTGCGCGCGCCCTCCAGCACGAGGTCAGCCAGCAGGCGAGCGGACTCCGCGCCGGCCGAGCGGCGCACCGGCGCACCGTTCTCACCGGACAGCTCATCCAGCAACGGTGGCTCCCACAGCGCGATGGTGCGCTCGCCACACGGCGAGCCGTCCTCGGTGACGGCGACGGTGTCCAGGCCGGTCAGCCGCGACGCCGACGCAGCCGGGTCCGCGGCGGTCGCCGAGGCGAGCACGAACACCGGCGTGGCGCCGTAGCGGGCTGCCACCCGGCGCAGGCGGCGCAGCAGCAGGGCGACGTGCGAGCCGAACACCCCGCGGTAGGCGTGGCACTCGTCGATCACCACGAAGCGCAGCCGCCGCAGCAGCCGCGCCCAGCGGTCATGCCGGGCGAGCAGGCCGTGGTGCAGCATGTCCGGGTTGGTGAACACCCACCGGGCGTGCGAGCGCACCCAGTCCCGCTCGGCCATCGGAGTGTCCCCGTCGTAGCCTGCCGGCCGCACCGCGGCCAGGCCCAGCGCGTCGACCGCCCGGATCTGGTCGGCCGCCAACGCCTTGGTCGGCGCCAGATACAGCGCGGTAGCGCCCGAATCAGCCAGCAACTCCGACAGCACCGGCAGCTGGTAGGCCAGCGACTTGCCCGACGCGGTGCCGGTGGCGACCACGACGTGGCGACCGGCCCGAGCCAGCTCCGCGACCGCGATCTGGTGCGCCCACGGTGCCGACACGCCCAGGCCAGCGAGCGACACGCGGAGCTGGTCGGGCACCCAGGCAGGCCAGTCCACCACCGTCGCCGCCCGCGCCGGAAGCGTCGTGACGTGCCGCAGCGGCGATTCACCGCTCCCCACGAGCAGCCGCCGCAGGAGGTCCTGCCCGCGCTGCGCCACGGCACTCCACGCTAACGGAGCGGCGTCGTGAACTCGACGGCACCGACATTCCCGACCGCGGGAAGGGTCGGTACGGTCGAGTTCACGATGGCTGTCCACCTCCAGTAGCGGTACCGCGCGCGCTGAGCTGGGACGGCACGCCTAGACTGACCGGCCGTGACGCCGTGACGTGCGGCGCCGTGCGGTGGGCTGCGCGCAGATCAGGAGGACCGATGTCCCGGTATGACCTCGCCCAAGGCGGGGCTCTCGACCTCAGCGGGGGTGACTACACCGTTGTCGGGGTGGTCGCGGTGGTCGCTCTCGCCGCCTTGGCCGTCGGCGCCGTGCTGTGCAAAGAGGTGCTGGCAGCGGGTCAAGGCACCCCGCGAATGCAGGATATCGGCCGGGCGGTCCAGGAGGGCGCCTCGGCCTACCTGAACCGGCAGTTCAAGACGCTGTCCGGATTCGCCGTGGTCGTGTTCCTGCTGCTGTTCGCGTTGCCCGCAACAGACATCGGCGAGCGGATCGGTCGCTCGCTGTTCTTCCTGGCCGGGGCGCTGTTCTCGGCGTCGATCGGCTACCTGGGAATGTGGCTGTCCACCCGAGCGAACATCCGGGTCGCCGCGGCGTCCAATGAGGTAGGCGGCCGCGAGAAGGCGATGCGGATCGCGTTCCGGACCGGTGGTGTAGTCGGCATGGCTACCGTTGGGCTGGGACTGTTCGGCGCCTCGCTGGTGGTGCTGGTCTACGCCGGGCACGCGCCACGCGTGCTGGAAGGATTCGGATTCGGCGCCGCGCTGCTGGCCATGTTCATGCGGGTAGGCGGCGGCATCTTCACCAAAGCCGCCGACGTGGGTGGTGACCTGGTCGGCAAGGTCGAGGCCGGCATCCCGGAAGACGACCCGCGCAACGCCGCCACCATCGCCGACAACGTGGGCGACAACGTCGGCGACTGCGCCGGCATGGCCGCCGACCTGTTCGAGTCCTACGCCGTGACGCTGGTCGCGGCGCTGATTCTGGGTACCGCGGCGTTCGGCCTCAAGGGCCTGCTGTTCCCGCTGATCGTGCCGGCCATCGGGGTGGTCACCGCGGTGATCGGGGTGTACGTCACCCGGGCCCGGGTCGGCGAGCCCGGCCTGCGCGCGATCAACCGATCCTTCTACATCGCCGCGACGATCTCCGCTATCGCCTGCACCATAGCCGCGTTCCTCTACCTGCCCCGCACCTTCAGCGGCCTGGCTGGGGTCACCGAAGTCGACGGCCGGCCGGTCGGCGAACTCACCGGCAACCCTGCGATCATCGCCGCAGTCGCCGTGATCATCGGTATCGTGCTGGCCGGGATCATCCTGTGGCTCACCGGCTACTTCACCGGCACCGAGCACCGGCCGGTCCGCGACGTCGGCACCAGCTCGTTGACCGGGGCCGCCACGGTCATCCTGTCCGGAATCTCGATCGGTTTCGAGTCGGCGGTCTACACCGCGCTGGTGATCGGTGCCGCGGTGTACGGGGCGTACCTGCTGTCCGGAGTGGTCACCGTCTCCCTGTTCGCGGTCGCGCTGGCAGGAACCGGCCTGCTCACCACCGTCGGCGTCATCGTCGCGATGGACACCTTCGGGCCGGTCAGCGACAACGCCCAGGGCATCGCCGAGATGTCCGGCGACGTCGAGGGCGACGGCGTGGGAATCCTCACCGAGCTCGACGCAGTGGGCAACACCACCAAGGCGATCACCAAGGGCATCGCGATCGCTACCGCGGTGCTCGCCGCGACGGCGCTGTTCGGCTCGTACCGCGACGCCATCCGGTCTGCCGCCTCGAACCTGAACCTGGACGCGGCCTTCAACGTGTCAGTGCCCAATGTCCTGGTCGGCCTGAGTATCGGGGCTGCCGTGGTGTTCATGTTCTCCGGTCTGGCCATCAATGCGGTGTCCCGCGCCGCCGGCGCGGTGGTCTACGAGGTCCGCAGGCAGTTCCGGGACAACCCCGGGATCATGGACGGAACGGTGCGTCCCGAGTACGGTCGCGTGGTCGACATCTGCACGAAGGATTCGTTGCGGGAACTCGCCACCCCGGGCCTGCTCGCCGTGCTGGCGCCGATCGCGGTCGGCTTCGGTCTCGGTGTGGGCCCGCTGGCCGGTTACCTGGCCGGGGCGATCATCACCGGCACCCTGATGGCGATCTTCCTGGCCAACTCCGGTGGCGCTTGGGACAACGCCAAGAAGCTCGTCGAGGACGGCAACCACGGCGGCAAGGGCTCCGACGCGCACGCTGCCACCGTGATCGGCGACACCGTCGGCGACCCGTTCAAGGACACCGCAGGCCCAGCCATCAACCCGCTGATCAAGGTCATGAACCTGGTCTCGGTGTTGATCGCGCCGGCAATTGTGACGATTTCGGCGTTGCCGAATGCATTCGCGATTCGGGTGGGAATTGCGCTGGTCGCGGCGGCGGTTATCGTGGTCGCGGTGGTGGTGTCCAAGCGACGCTCCACCTCGCTGGTCGACGCGACGCCGGCCCCCCAGGTCAGCGCACGAACTGGTACTGCGTGATACCACTCAAGGAGTAGGTGTGCCCTCATTACGTTGCCGTGCCGGTGTGGCTGCCGGTGTCCTGCTGGCACTGGCCGGATGCGGCTCGGGCTCCGGCGACGCCAAGCCGGCGGCTGCCGCATCGCAGGGTTCCGACCCGGTGGCGTGGACAGGTGCGTTCTGCGGCGGTCTGGGTGACGTCATCAGCGGCGTGTCCGCGATCGCGAAATCGGACACGTCGCCGCAGGGTCAGAAAGACGGGCTGCTCCAGTTCTCCGACATCGCCCAGCGTGCGTTCACCAACACCGCACAGAAGCTGGAAAAGCTGGGTCCGCCGCGGATCACCGACGGCAAGCAGGTCCAGGCCACCGCGGTGAGCTTTTTCACCACCGCGGCGGGGACCGTCGGGGAGCAGCGCGCCAAGCTGGCCGCGTTGGACGCGAAGGACCCGGGCTTCGTGGACAAGGCCAGCCATCTCGCCGGTCCGGACCTGTCGGGGGCCAGCACCCAGATGCAGGGGCTGACCAGCAACCCGCAGCTGGCCCCCGCCTTTCGTACGGCGCCGGAATGCAAGCAACTGGCGGCTGCGGCGGGTCGCAAATAGCTGCCTGGCGGGCTGATTGACCGCGTGGCGTCAGTCGATAGCGTTGGTCGTTTCCGGGGGGCTGTGCGACGCTGACTGCCTTGGCGAGGTTGCCCAGTTGTGCACACTGGGACTTGCGCACCGCGGTTGGGGCGCAACGGGGGCGCGGGGTCGGGGTATCAGAAGTCGCACACCGAGGTGAGTTGAGCGTGGCACGATCGAGCACGACGGCAGGTCCGGCCGGCAAGTCCGGCCGAGGCAGGCGCGCGGCTACCGCAGCGGGACCTCCTTCGGGGTCCGCGAGCGGCGCTCGGGCCAACGGTTCCGGCCGCCGTCTGGTGATCGTGGAATCGCCCGCCAAAGCTCGCAAGATCGCGTCCTACCTCGGCTCGGACTACGTCGTGGAGTCCTCGCGGGGGCATATCCGGGACCTGCCTCGGGGGGCCGCGGACGTGCCCGCCAAGTACAAGGGTGAATCATGGGCCCGGCTGGGCGTGGACGTAGATCACGCTTTCGAACCGCTGTACGTCATCACCCCGGATAAGCGCGCCACCGTCACCGAGCTGCGCAACGCGCTCAAGGGCGTCGACGAGCTCTACCTGGCCACCGATGGTGACCGCGAGGGCGAGGCCATCGCGTGGCATCTGATGGAAACCCTCAAGCCTAGGGTGCCGGTGCGCCGGATGGTCTTTCACGAGATCACCGAGCCGGCCATTCGCGCGGCCGCGGAACACCCCCGCGACCTCGATCAGGATCTGGTCGACGCGCAGGAGACCCGGCGCATCCTGGACCGGCTCTACGGCTACGAGGTCTCCCCGGTGCTGTGGCGCAAGGTGATGCCCAAGCTGTCCGCCGGCCGGGTGCAGTCGGTGGCCACCCGCATCATCGTGCGGCGCGAGCGGGAGCGGATGTCGTTCGTGCCCGCGTCCTACTGGGACCTTGCAGCTACCGTTGACGCGGGCCCGGACGCCACTCCCCGCACGTTCGGGGCCCGGCTGGTGGACGTCGACGGCCGCCGGGTGGCCACCGGGCGCGACTTCGGCGCCGACGGGACGCTCAAGCGTTCCGACGCCGACGTGCTGATCATCGACGAGGCCTACGCCGGGCGCCTCGCCGAGGTGCTCGCCGCCGCGGCGCTCACCGTCACCCGGGTCGAGGAGAAGCCCTACACCCGGCGGCCTTACCCGCCGTTCATGACGTCGACCTTGCAGCAGGAGGGCGGTCGCAAGCTGCGCTTCTCCGCGGAGCGCACGATGCGCACCGCGCAGCGGCTCTACGAGAACGGCTACATCACCTACATGCGGACCGACTCCACCACGCTGTCGGAAACCGCGATCGCAGCGGCCCGGGATCAGGCCCGGGAACTCTACGGCGAGCGCTTCCTGCACGACGGTCCGCGGCAGTACACCCGGAAGGTCAAGAACGCTCAGGAGGCGCACGAGGCGATCCGGCCCGCCGGGGAGACGTTCGCGACGCCCGGGGCGCTGGCCGGCGCGCTGGACGCCGACGAGTTCCGGCTCTACGAACTGATCTGGCAGCGCACCGTCGCCTCGCAGATGGCCGACGCCCGCGGCACCACCATGAGCGTGCGGATCACCGGCCGGTCAGCGACTGGCGAGGAATGCACGTTCGCCGCGTCCGGTCGCACCATCACCTTCCCCGGCTTCCTCAAGGCCTACGTCGAGACCGTCGACGAGGAGGCCGGCGGTGAGGCCGACGACGCCGAGCGCCGGCTGCCCCAGCTCACCGAGGGCCAGCGGGTCACCGCGACCGAGCTGGTCCCGGACGGGCACACCACCACCGCGCCGCCGCGCTACACCGAGGCGAGCCTGGTCAAGTCCCTGGAGGAACTGGGCATCGGCCGACCGTCCACCTACGCGTCGATCATCAACACCATTCAGGACCGCGGGTACGTGTGGAAACGCGGTTCGGCGCTGGTGCCGTCCTGGGTGGCGTTTGCCGTGGTCGGGCTGTTGGAGCGGCACTTCGGCTGTCTGGTCGACTACGACTTCACCGCCGCCATGGAAGACGAGCTGGATTCCATCGCCTCCGGCGCGCAACACCGCACCGACTGGCTGACCGGCTTCTACTTCGGTTCGAAAGACGGGGGTTCACCCGACGGTGACGCGCAAGACGGCACCAGCATGTCGGTGGCCCGCGTCGGCGGCCTCAAGAAGCTCGTCGGGGTGAACCTGGAGGAGATCGACCCGCGGGAAATCAATTCCATTCCGCTGTTCACCGATGAGGGCGGCCACGACGTGGTGGTTCGGGTAGGGCGTTATGGCGCCTACCTGGAGCGGACCGTTGACGCTGAGCAGCAGCGGGCCAACCTGCCCGACGACCTGCCGCCCGACGAGCTGACCCCGGAGATCGCCGAGAAGCTCTTCGCCACCCCGGTGGAGGGCCGGTCGCTGGGCACCGATCCGGCGACCGGGCATGAGATCGTCGCCAAGGAGGGTCGCTACGGGCCCTACGTCACCGAGGTGCTTCCCGATCAGGGTGACGCCAAGAAGTCCAAGCCACGCACCGGCTCACTGTTCAAGTCGATGAGCCTGGAGACGGTGAACCTGCACGACGCGCTGCGACTGCTGTCGCTGCCCCGGCTGGTGGGCATCGATCCGGACACCGGTCAGGAGATCACCGCGCAGAACGGCCGTTACGGCCCCTACCTCAAGAGGGGGACGGACTCGCGATCGCTGGCCGACGAGGAGCAGATCTTCACCGTCACCCTCGACGAGGCGCGCAAGATCTACGCCGAACCCAAACGCCGGGGCCGGCAAGCCACTGCCAAGCCACCGTTGCGGGAGCTGTCCGCAGATCCGGTGACCGGCAAGCCGATGGTGGTCAAGGAAGGCCGCTTCGGGCCGTACGTCACCGACGGCGAGGGCGTCAACGCGTCGCTGCGCAAGGGTGACAGCGTGGAGACCCTCACCGATGAGCGAGCCGCTGAGCTGCTCGCGGACAAGCGCGCCAAGGCACGGTCTGCCGCGCGGGCGTGATGGGCGTGATGGGCGAAAATCCGTAACGTTGTTACGCCCGAAGCGTGCCACCATGGACGGGTGAGTGAGCCGTGGCCCGACGCACTGTTCGGGGTTGATGGCACGGAGTCGCCGGTGCCGCCCGACCGGAGCCGCCGGCCAGACGCCGCGGTGCCGCCACCGTTCGTACTGCCCCCCATTCCCCCGCTGGGCATGACGCGGGAGGCGGTAGCCGCCACGTTCGGTGACGATCTGGGTCTGCCCCTGCCACCGGAACCGGCCGCGAGTCCCTCCACAGCCCCGGCGAGCCCCGCGACGCCGCTGCCTGTTGCCCCTATCCCGCAGCCGGAAACCCCGCCGTCGGGCGCACCGGTCTACAACCAGCGGCCGATCATCGCCCCGATGGTGTCGCCGACTCAGCCGCTTGCGCGCGGAGGCGGCGGGTTGCGTTACCGCCAGCCGCTGATGGCGGGTTCCCGTTCGCTCAAGCAGCTTCGTAACACCCGTCGCCTGGTCGTGCGCCGGTTGCCGAGGCAATCCCGGTCCAACGGCGGCGCCGGCGCCTTCTTCCTGATCATGTCGATCACCATCGCGGTCCTGCTGTACTTCATCATCAGCGGCATCGTGGAAGCATTCGCCAGGCTCATCCCCTGACTCTCGTTGGACCCGCCGGGGTCGGTGGGTGGGGTGCATGGCAGACTCCGCGCGTCATTCACCTGAGCTCGGGGAAGCTGTGATGTGATGCGTGCCCATCTGGCGGTGCTGGCGATGGTCGTGGTGCTGGCGGGCTGTTCGTCCGGCAGCGCGGAGCCCGGCGATGCCGATCTGGCGTCGGGAGCGTCGGCGTCACCAGCTCGGACGTTGGATGATCCCATCCCGCCGGTGCGCGCACCAAAAAACCTGATCGCCATCCAGCCGTGCCTGCTGCTCACCCCGTCGCAGCTGGACACCAACCGGATCGACCAGCCGGGCACTCCCAAAAATGTCCTGGGCAACACCGGCTGCGAGTGGAGCGACAAGGCGCACACCCGCGAGTTCGCCGCATTCGTCGACATCGGCAACGACGTGCTGCGCAATGTCTACAGCCAGCGAAACAACATCCCGATCTTCGAGGTGACCGAGGTGGCCGGGATGCCGGCGATCCGCACCAAGGACGATGTGGACGGCACCAGCTGCTACTACCGGGTCGCCGTCGCCGACACGCAGACGCTGATCGTCCGGTACACCGCGCAGCGGCAGTCCCGCGAGGATCCGTGTGCCCAGGCGAAGTTGTTCACCGAGACCGTGATCAAAAACCTGCCCCCGCTCAACAGCTAGCTTACCGTCACCGTCGTGCACGGTGGGTTTACATCCCTGCCCAGCACCAGTAATATCGAACGTATGTTCGACACTGAGGTGGTCACCGGGCAGCACGGTGTCGTTGAGCCGGTGCGCTGGTCGGAGTACCTGCCCGACGGGCTGCTGGCCGACATGCTGGCTCAACCTGCGCATGCCGCCGTTGAGCATCGCGAGTTCGAGGCCTTGGAACGCATCGGGGGCTGGGACCGGATCATTGCATGGGCGCAGGCCAGGCAACTTCGGGAGATCTCCTCGTTCATACACAGCGCGCACGTGCGTAACGCGGGATTGGGCGCTAGCACATCGCAGGCGTACGACTCGGCGGTGGCCGAGGTCGGGTTGATGCTGCGCGTTTCGGCGCGCACCGCGTCCGGGCGGGTGAATGACGCATTGTCGTTGACCACTCTGTCCGACGAGCACGCCGCGCAGGTCGAGCACCGGGTGCTCGGCAAGGCACGCCAGCAGACCCCTGGTCAACTGCGGGCCGCAACCCGACGTGCGGTGCTGGTGGCTGACCCGCAGGCTGCCAAGGACCGGGGCGAGCAGGCCCGGCGGGAGCGTGGCGTGCGGATATGGCCAGAACCCGACGGAATGGCCACCGTGTCGGCTTACCTACCGGCCGCCGACGCCACCGGCGTGTACGCGGTGCTCGATGAGCACGCCCGCCGCGCTGGATCCGCGGCGGATGAGCGCAGCATGGAAGCGCGCCGCGCCGACGCCCTGGTCGACCTGCTGGTCAACCCCACCGGCTATGCCAGCGCCAGCACCACCGCGGCCCGCAACACCACCGTCCCCACCGTCCCCACCGGCACCCGCCCTGGCGCCCCCTGCGGGCCCGCCGGCGCGACCACCGTCTGCCGGTGCGCATGCGGACGGTGCCGGCGCGGTGGCGGCGTGGACGTGCGGGTCACCGTTCCCTATACCGCGCTGCTGGGCTCCGACGAGCTGCCCGGTGAGCTCGCAGGCTACGGTCCGATCCCCGCCGCGGTGGCTCGCGACCTCGCCGTCGAGGGGCACCTGGCGGCGCATCCTCACCGACCCGGCGTCGGGGCGCCCGCTGGATTACGGCACCACCCGTTACCGGCCACCAGCGCACCTCGCCGAACTGGTGATCACCCGCGACCAAACCTGCCAGTTCCCCGGCTGCCGGGTGCCGGCGCATCGCTGCGATATCGACCACGGCATCTCCTATGACCCGGATCATGACACCGGCAGGACCAGCGAGACCAACCTCGGCCCCAAATGCCGCAGACACCATCGAGTCAAACAGTCCCCGGGCTGGTCAGTCACCCACCATCCGGACAGCTGCACCAGCTGGACTACCCCCAGCGGCCACCAGTACCACTCCCAACCGCCACCGCTGACCGATCCCGAACCAGTCGCGGTTCACCCGACTCCCCATCCCAACGAACCGCCACCCTTCTGACGGCGATCACGTTTCCGCGGGATGCTGCAAGGCCCCAAGCTCGGTGGCGGCAAGTTCGGCGCCGCCCGGTACGACCGGCAGGACGCCAGGCACGTCGCTGAGTTCGTGGTCACCTACTACGAGACCGTGCGCGTACTACGAGACCGTGCGCGGCGGGTACACGATCGAACAGAAACGCGGAGTCGACCGCAGCCGCTGGTTCACCTTGGCCCCGCGTCGCGCCCCCCACTCGCGCAACGTCTGGCAGACCTGCTTGACTCCATCCGGATATAACGCCTATCGCACCAGCCCTGTGAACTGTGGAGCCGCATGGACCCTCCAGCCGAGCCCGATCTGGCGGGATCCACCGCGCAGCGGGTGCGCGGGGTGCTGGCCATCCCGGCATTTCGCCGGCTGTGGGGCGTCACGGCGATCACCGCGGTTGCCGAGTGGCAGTCCCTGCTGGCGCTTTCCGCCCTGGCCACCCACCTAACCAGCGGCTACCAGGCGCAGAGCTTCGCGCTGGGCGGGGTGGTCGCGACCAAGCTGCTGCCCGCGATGCTGCTCGGCCCGCTGGCCGGGGCGCTGGCCGACAAACTGGACCGCCGCTATCAGATGGTGGTCTGCGACGTCCTGCGCGCCGGGCTGTTCCTGTCCATCCCGCTGGTCGGACAGTTGGCCTGGCTGTTCGCGGCGACGTTTCTCATCGAACTGTGTGCGCTGTTCTGGATTCCGGCCAAGGACGCCTCGATCCCCAACCTGCTGCGCCGTCCCGACCAGGTGGAAACCGCCAACCAGCTCTCGCTGATCATGACGTACGGGGTGGCGGTGCTGGTCGCCTCCGGGGTGTTCACCGCGCTGTCCAAGTTCGGCCCGGCGTTTTCCGATGCCGAAGGATCGGCCTACCTCGCGCTGAGCATCAACGGCGTCGCCTACGCGTTCTGCGCACTGGTGGTCGGCACCCGGATCCCAGAGATTTCCGGCCGGGCCGCGACACGTCCCGACGCGCAGCCCGGGCTGCTGACGATGTTGCGCGACGGTGTGGTGTTCGTCCGCGCCACCCCGTTGGTCCGGGGCCTGGTCACCGGGATCCTCGGCGCGTTCGCCGCAGGCGGTGCGGTCATCGCCTGCGCGAAGCTGTATTCCACCAGCTTGGGCGGCGGCGACGCCGCCTACGGGTTGCTGTTCGCGTCGCTGTTCGTCGGGCTCGGCCTGGGGATGGCGGTCACGCCGCTGGCGGCCCGCCGGATCCGGCACCGCGGCCTGTTCGGGCTCGCCATCGTGGCGGCCGGGTTGGCGCTGATCGCCGTCGCACTCGCGCCGCACCTGCTCGTCGCCCTGGTCGCGGTCATCGGCGTGGGCTGCGCTGCGGGCATTGCGTTCCTCACCGGCCTGACCATCATCGGCGCCCAGGTGGCTGATGAGATGCGCGGGCGCACCATCGCGTTCGTCCAGTCACTGGTCCGCCTGGACCTGCTCGCCTCGATGGCCCTGGTCCCGTTCGCGGTCGGGCTGGTCCAGCAGCGCACGCTCACCGTGTTCAGCGAGCCGGTGACCATCGACGGCACCCGGCCGGTGCTGCTGTGCGCCGGGCTGCTGGCCGCGATGGTCGGCGTGTCCGCGCACCGCCAGATGGACGACCGGCTCAACGGGTCGCTGCTGGCTGACCTGCGGGCCGCGGCGCGCAGGCGGTCACCGTCGGCTGGCCGGGGATGAGTGTGTGGGCTGACCTAGTCGGCCAGGGTCCGGCTATCGCCGCCCTTGCCGAGGCCGCTCGTTCGGCCAATGGCACCGGACCGGCTGGGGCGATGACTCACGCCTGGCTGTTCACCGGTCCCCCGGGTAGCGGCCGTTCGGTGGCGGCGCGAGCCTTCGCCGCGGCGTTGCAATGCACCGATCCGACATCCGGGCCGGGGTGCGGCGCCTGCCAGGGCTGCCGGACCGCGCTGGTCGGCACCCACCCTGACGTCCGTCAGGTGGTCCCGGAAGGTTTGTCCATCTCGGTGGCGGAGATGCGCGCGCTGGTTGCCGGCGCCTCCCGGCGGCCCTCGGCGGGTCGCTGGCAGGTGTTGCTGATCGAGGACGCCGACCGGCTCACCGAGGGCGCCGCCAACGCGCTGCTCAAAGCGGTCGAGGAGCCCCCACCGCGCACCGTGTTCCTGCTCTGCGCGCCATCGGACCACCCCGAGGACATCGCCGTGACGCTGCGTTCGCGCTGCCGGCCGGTGGGATTGCGCACCCCGCCCGCCGCGGCGATCGCCGAGGTGCTGGTTTCCAGGGACGGGATCGACGACGCTGTCGCGGCTTGGGCGGCCTCGGTGTGCGGCGGCCACGTCGGCCGGGCCCGCCGGTTGGCCACCGACCCGCAGGCCCGCGCCCGCCGGGAAGCCGTCTTACGGGTGCCGACCGCGCTGCGCTCGCTGGCAGACGTTTTCACGATGGCTGATGAGTTGGTCGCAGCAGCCGAGTCGGAAGCCACCGGCCTGACCGCGGCGCGCAATGCCGCCGAGACGTCGGAGCTGGAGACGGCTTTGGGCGCCGGCGGAACCGGGAAGGGTGCCGCCGCGGCGGCGCGAGGGGCGAAGGGCGCTATCCGGGAATTGGAACGCCGCCAGAAGTCCCGGGCCACCCGCACCCAGCGTGATTCGCTGGACCGTGCCCTGGTCGACCTGGCCGGCTTCTACCGCGACACCCTGGTCACTGCATTCGGGGCAGCGGTGGCCCTGACGCACCCCGACCGCGCCGCCGACATCGCGGGCGTTGCTGGCCGGCTGCCGCCGGAGGCGTTGCTCCGCCGGCTGGAGGCAGTCCTGGCCTGCCGCGAGGCGCTGGAGCTCAACGTCAAGCCCCGCATCGCCATCGAGGCGCTGACCAGCGCGCTGCACAGCTAGTGAAGCCCTTACCGCGGTAGGGCCGCCGCGTAACCGAATGCCTCCCCGCTACACTGGGCTACGCTTGCTGGCCAGCGCCGCCGCCTTAGCTCAGTCGGCCAGAGCGGCTCACTCGTAATGAGCAGGTCCGGGGTTCGATTCCCCGAGGCGGCTCCACCTCTCACCTGGGAAAGTAACCTAGGCTGAGAGCTGTGCGCGGTCGCGTGGAATTGAACATGGTGCGAGTGGCGTCAGCGGCGTCTGGCGGGCATATAGGGGCCTCCCAATGCGTCCAAAAGCCATTTCGAAGGCCAGCACGAAAGTCTCAACCTAGGGGTCGGGGGAGTCGATGAGCCCTCGCGATTTGGACGCCGCTTACCCCTGAGAGTGGTGTGGGTCGGGTTGTCTGCTCACACCATCGCCGCCTCAGCGCGTCGCCCTGGCGCTATGGGTCCTAATGCCGGGCGCATACCCCTGCCACCACAGGCTGGCGAGGTGCAGCCCTACTGACCGATAACAACCGGCCGTGACCCACCGATATACACCACGCAGGGGCCCGCGCAACACCGGAGGGCAGCAGCACCATGAAGAGATTGCTCACCTACGTCGTCGCCATCCTGGCCGTCACGTTCGCCGGTCAGCTCATCGCCAACCCTGCGGCGTACGCAGTCGCAGCACCAACTGTGCAGCAATGCAAGGACGCTTACGCGGGGCTCGCCGCGCTGAAAGCGGCTGGCTGGCCCACCTACGTGATCACGGCGAATAAGTCTATCATCGACCAGAAATGCGCGGGTGTGTACAGGCCCTGAGACGCAAAAAAACGCCCCGCTCCGACGTCACTGAGTTAATCGGACGGATCGGCTGCACGTCGGGCTGCTTGGCAGTGTCGCTGCATGTCGCTGACCGGGTACGCTTTGATCATGCGCGTCTCCCTCATGGCTACAGCTCGCATCGTGGCGTACTGCGCCGCCGCACTGGCCTTGGTTGCCGGAGCCGCAGGAGAAGGCCCGTCATAGTCCGCCAGACGGTCGAGGATGCCCTGGCCGCGGGGTGCAGCGTGGTGGGTGGGTAACACGAATGCGTCCACGCACGATCGGGCGCCACTTATCGAAAAATCGCCCGGTGCCGCAGCGCGGAAGTCCGTGCCATCTTCTTGACGTGCCGTTGGTGGTGTGCTTGGCGCGTAATGGCAACCGAGTCGGGCGCGCTCGCGTTCCGGTTACTGGCGTTCTCGCTACTCAAATCGCCTGATGCCACCAGCCTCAAATGAAAGGCTTGATCGTGTGGACGTGGTCACTGCTCAGGGCTAATCGTAGGGTGGTGCAGTGAGCAACATCCTGGTGGGGGCAGCATCCTGGACGGATAAGTCCTTGGTGCAGTCGGGATGGTACCCGCCGGTGTGTCGAGCGCGGAAGATCGGCTCCGCTACTACGCCGAGCGGTTTCCTGTTGTTGAAGTTGATTCGTGTGGCGCCGATCAAGGCGTGCATCGAGTTTCGTTACAACAGTTGGATGCGGAATGACAATCAGGCAGAGACGCTTGCCTTCCTGGCAGGGCATGGCCTGTCGTACGTATGTGTCGACGCCGCGGGGTTTTCTTCGTCGATTCCGCCCGTGCTGGCCGCCACTAGCGATCTGGCGGTGATGCGTTTCCACGGACACAACAATGCCGAATGAGAAAGCAAGTCGGTGCAGCGCCGCTTCGCTTACCTATACTCAGACGCCGAGCTCAATGGCTGGGCGCCTCGGATCACCAAACTTGCATCTGAAGCGCAGACAACACACGTTTGATAAACAATTGCTATCTCGACTACGCGCAGCGCAACGCTACACGCCTCACAGAGTTGCTCGCCGCAGCTAACCGATGAAGGTTTGCAACGCTTATCGCTGCCCTGGGGCGAGTCGCAGAGCGCCTATTGACTGGGTTGCCGAGTCCATAGCACGCTGACAGCAGTCCGCGGTAGTTGATCGCGTGTGGTGTCCGGGAAGAAGACGCCCTGCACGGCCCGAGGCGACAACGCGTTTCCTGGTCACATCGCGATTTCTTACCCTATCTGCCCGCCACCGGTTCACCGTCCCGTTACGGCCTTGTGCATCGTCACCCAGGACGGCTCGAGCCGCCATCGGTGGCGTTCCTGTAACGCCCCGCGGCTGGTGCGGTCTGAGATGTCCATGACCGACCACTACGACGTCATCGTGATCGGCTCCGGTGCGGGGGCGGCACGGTCAATTCGTAGCCCGAAGACATCGGGTTATTTGGCCCGTTCTGCGCAGCGGCGCAGCAGTGGCGTGATGCGATAGTTCACGAGCTCGCGCATGACCAGCGCGGTGTTGGTGCGCTCAACGCCAGAGATGGCCAGGATCTGGCCGGCGATGCGGTACAGGTCATCGGCATCGGCTGCAACGACGTGCACGAGCAGGTCGGTCTGCCCGCTGACGCCGTGAACTTGCAGCACTTCCGGGATATCCGCGAGCGCGGCGGCCACCTCATCCAGTTGGCGTTGAGTGACCTGGGTGGTGATGAAGGCGGTGAGCGGGTAACCGAGCATCGAGGGCGGGATCTGGCGCTCGACTGAATCAAGCACGCCCTGCTGCTCGAGCTTGGCGAGCCGGGCGGCAACAGTGTTGCGGGACAGCCCCGTGTGGCCGGTGAGCGCGATAGCCGTGGCGCGGGGCTGCTCGACCAAGGCGAGCAGCAGTCGGGCATCGGTCGGGTCAATGCACTTTTCGTTAAGCACAATGCTCACCTTCAGCGGACCGTGTTCGGGCTGGAATGTGCGTTCTGCTCAATATTGCCGGGCCAAGTTGTGCAGCACGTCCCAAGATGCTGGAATATCACCCTGTTCTGCACACACTTACCATGCTGAGGCTGGTAGCACATGACCAGCATCACTGCTGTCCAACTGCGGCCACAGACCGACCCTTTCGGCGCTCTGGGGGAGATCGAGCGCCGGGTGCTGTGGCTGTCGACGGCGATCGTGCACGAGGCGAACCACCTGCGACCCACCCGGTCCGGCCTGAAGGTGGGCGGTCACCAGACCTCCAGCGCGTCAATGGTGTCGATCATGACGTCGCTGTGGTTCAGGCATCTACGCCTGCAGGACCGGGTATCGGTAAAACCGCACGCCTCTCCGGTGCTACACGCGATCAACTACCTGCTCGGCGAGCTCGACGAGAAGTACCTGACGACACTGCGGACCTTCGGCGGGCTCCAGAGTTACCCCAGCCGGTCCAAGGACCCCGACCCGGTGGACTATTCGACCGGATCGGTGGGCATCGGCGCGACCGCGCCGATCTGGGGCGCGCTGGCCCGCAGATACATCGAGGCAACCGTCGGCGGCGCCGGCACCGGGCGGCAGTACTCGCTGCTCGGCGACGCCGAACTGGATGAAGGCGCGGTGTGGGAAGCGATCCTCGAGCCCAGTGTCGCGGAGCTGGGCGAGATCGTCTGGGTCGTGGACCTCAACCGGCAATCGCTGGATCGCGTCGTGCCCAATATCGCGGCCGGCCGGCTGCAGGGAATGTTCGCCAGCGCCGGCTGGCAGGTGCTCACCGTCAAATACGGGCACCTCCTGGAAGAGCTGTTTACCCGGCCGGGGGGCAGCGAGCTGCGCACGCGCATCGACCAGATGTCCAACCCCGAATACCAGCGCCTGCTCCGCTGCATCCCTACCCAGCTGCGAGAACGGCTGCCCGGCGGCAGTGCACCGGTCGCCGCCCTGATCAGCGAGCTCGACGATCAGACGCTGACCGCGGCGGTCCGCAACCTCGGCGGTCACGACCTTGCTGCCCTTGACCAGGCATACGCCTCCATCCACGACACCCGGCCCACTGTGATCTTCGCCTACACGGTCAAGGGATACGGGCTGCCCACCCAAGGTCACCCGCAGAACCACTCCGCGCTGCTGACCACCGAGCAGATGCGGGAGCTGGCCAGCCAGCTCGGAACCGATCCTGCCAACCCATGGAGCCGGTTCGCGCCCAGCAGCGACGCGGGCCAGCTCTGCGCCGCCACCGCGCGCCGGCTGCAGCGACCCGCTCACCCCCTCCGCACGGTGCCCGCACTACCGGCGGACATCGGCCGCACGCCGTCGGGCACCGCGTCCACGCAAGCCGCGCTGGGCCGCGTGCTGCTCGACCTGACCAGAGAGACGCCGGAGGCCGCCAGGCGGGTGGTGACGGTCAGCCCGGACGTCAGCTCCTCCACCAACCTCGGCGGCTGGATCAACAAGGTCGGCGTGTGGTCCGCCGGTGATCGGGTCGACTGGTTCGCTGATGACACCGAAACGGTTCTGCACTGGCGGGAGAAGCCGACCGGCCAGCACATCGAGCTGGGTATCGCCGAGACCAACCTTGCGGGCCTGCTCGGCGAGCTGGGGGCGACCTGGAGCCGCTGGGGGCAGCCCCTGCTGCCGATCGGCGTCCTGTACGACCCGTTCGTGGAACGGGCATTGGAACCCTGGTCGTTCGGCATCTACGCCGGTGGCCAGTCCATCCTCGTGGGCACCCCCTCCGGCGTGACCCTCGCGCCAGAAGGCGGGGCGCACCAGTCGATCACCACGCCGTCCATCGGCATCGAGCAGCCAGGCTGCATCAGCTACGAACCCGCCTTCGCCATCGACGTGGAATGGACGCTGTTGGCATGCCTGGCCCAGCTGGGCAAGCCCAGCGGCACCTCGGCCTACCTGCGGCTGTCCACCCGCCCGGTTGACCAGACCCTCGCCGCCGTGCCACCCGACCCCGCCGCCCGCGAGCGCCGGAGGCGACAGGTGGTCGCGGGCGCGTACTGCCTGCGCCGCACGCAGAACCCGCAGGTGACCATCGCCGCGATGGGGGCGATCGTCCCGGAGGCGCTCACCGCCGCCGAGCGCCTCGACGCTGCCGGCACCCCCGCGGACGTCATCTGCCTGACCAGCCCGGGCCTGCTGTTCAAAGGCCTGCTCGCTCGCCAAGGCCACACCGACGCGCCGACCTGGATCCTGGACCAGACGTTCCCCACCTCCCGCGCCACCCCGCTGGTCACCGTCCTCGACGGCCACCCGCACACGCTGGCATTTCTGGCCGCCATCAACCATGTGCCCAGCACCTGCCTCGGCGTGACCCGGTTCGGGCAGTCAGGGTCGCTTGAGGACGTCTACCGATACCACGGCATCGACGCCGACAGCATCGTCCGCGCCGGGCTCGACGTCGCCACCGGCTAACGCCGCCGCGACGTTCCGCTCATCACGCTTTCCACCCCAGCCCGCACCAGGTTGTCGAGGTCGCAACCGGTGTCTTGAGCACTGCGAAGCGCTCGGTGACGCGCAATGATGGCAGAGGTGAGTCGTGCACGTGGCCGGGATCGATTGCGTCGGGGCTGGCTGACGAGAGCGGAATCGAGAAATGCTGCCGCACTTCGAACAGGAACGCGTGCCCCGCCGCAGTCAGCTGCACATGATATGTCGTGCGTTCCAACAGCGCCTCGCCGAGCTCCCGCTCCAGCCGCTCGCTTAACACCAACTGCACGATATGTTCCCGGGCGGCCGCGCGCCTTGGCTCGACGAGCTCACCCACCGCGGAATTCCCTGGCGTTACGGCACAGACCACCCCAAGGATCTCCTGCGCCCCCGAGGTTGGCTCACCGACGTCACACTATTGTGTACCCAGGAATCCGGTGCGGTCGCTGGTCTCGGCCCGACGCGCCTCGCGGGATTATCGTTGATGCCTGAGGGGTAAACCGCGGTCGTAGGCGAGCAGCAATGGCTGTGACTTCAACTGCCAGCATGCACGTGGAGTTCCCGCCGTCAGGACGCTTCTCAAACCACCCTGTGGTCATAACCAGTGGAACATTGGGACGGCTACGGCTCAGCGTGCGCTGGATCAGCTTCGATCTGCGGGATGGATCGAGTCGCGTCCCGGGCGACCTTCGTCGTGGCGGCCCGGGAACATTGAGGCCTTCAGCTTTCTACGTTCAGGCGCATTCGGCGGCCGCGTCACGCACAACCTGCCACCCTCGGTACGCTCGGCTGGTGAGCAGCGAGGGGCAGCAGCTGCCGTTCGGACAAAACGGACAGCGCCCAGATCGGCATGAGGGCCTGTCCCTCAAGTTCAAGACGCCACATGACAAGCTCCCGGGGACCGAGGATGCGCGCAAGTTGGGTTGCACATGCAGGGACCCGGCACGTGTCTTGTCGAAGGGAGCTGAGCTACGCGCTGGTTGGCTACGCGACCTCGTCAGCGACGATTGCCCGCTGCATGAGGTCGTGATCGTCAAGGACGACGCGTAGCTTCAGTTTGACCGTCGGTGGCGTACGTGTTGAAGACCAGTCTCCGTCACCCTGACTAACCTGGCGGACCTCATCGATCCGGACATCCAGTCCGGACGAGACACTGACAAATCCGCAGTCCGAGCTCGAAGGCTGCACCCGGTCCGCAATGCCAACATGGATCGTCGTACGGTTGCCGGTCGACTTCGCGATTGCGTGGCAGTAAATTGCGTGGCAGTAATCAGACCTCAGGTCGGCGAAAGTGTGCCTGGGCTTTGACGCGTAACCCTGCCAACTTGCCTATCTGGCCATACGAAGAACGCGTGGAGCCTGTGGAGATGCGGTCCCGCCCTTCTAACCACGCTGACGCCGTTTGGCGTGGCGAACTAGGGGACAGCTCATCGGCGGTGCGGAACAGGCGGGTCAGCGCGATGAGTAATAGTGGGTATTGACGCCGCGCACCGACAGGGCCGCAACTCCACGACGTCGCGCCCACGCCTACATGAAATGGTCGGCGTCTTGCGCCGGAGTGGTTGGTGGCTCAACGCCAAGATGGCCGAAGGACCACCCGGAAATCTCGGATAGCCGTCCCCGCCAGTGCATCCCGGCAGCAGGCAGTGGGCTGACGCCGGCAGCTACTACCCGGGCCTGGCTCAGGTGGATGTAGATCGTCTGGTCCTGCCGGGCCACAAGATGCCGGTAGCGGTCCGGGAGACCCTCGATCACCTCTCGCGCAGCCCGACGCTCGGCGTGGTCTTTCGCCACTGACTCGGCAGCGCCCTTGAACAGCCTCGCCCAACCACCGTGCTCATCGTCGATGCAACCCCCGACGTGCACGACGAACGCGGCACGGGCGGAATGCTCAACCTCGTTGAACCACTGCCAGTCAGGGATGATCGTTCCACTGATGACCAGGCCAGCCAGCGTGACCACGACACCGGGGCCGCCGTCCTGGGGCTCGGTGAGAGCGTCGATCGCCCCGACCATGGCTTGCAGCGCTGGGTCAATCTGCGGCACATCCCAGTCCTGGGCCATGCCACAATTATCCACCCACCGCGGCCGGTAAAAACAGCTTCTCGGCCCACTCCGCTGACAGAATGGCCTAGCATCGCGCGCAGGTGGATGCCGGGCTAGCCCTACTTCCGTTGCGGATGACGGCGAAAGGTCACGTTCGCGCCGGCCAATGAGGTGGTGTACCAACGCATATCGCCGCTCCAAGGATTGCCGTCGCTTAAGCGCTTCTTCAGCACGCCAGCCCTGGGGACCCCACTACACCGTCACAGCGCGATCGACCACCGCTTGAGCCAGGTCCGAAAAGTCATCGCCGTCGGGACCCACAAACCAGGGTGGTCGCGATTCAGCCAGATCAGGTTGCGCTTGGAACCAGCCGGTCACCGTCTTTGCCTGGTAGCGCAAGGGCGGCGTCATCAAGGGTTACGCAGGCGGCAGCCCAGCGGCTCGACCAGCACCGACAGGTGCACAGGAAAAGGGGCCCGACCGAACGGCCGGGCCCCAAAGAGGAAATGAACCTGTCTTGATTCCGATGTACGCCAAAACGTCGCGGCGACCACCTCCATCTCGACTGTTCCTCAACCTCCTGTGTTTCCCTTGTGTACCTGCCCTGCGCTGCCTCTGCGAACGCTTGCTGGACTGCCCACTGATGTTTGTCGGGGCATTTTGTAACACCCACAAGCAGCGCTGTCAAGCCGTGCGCCACTGCCGTTCACGCGCCCCGCACGAACCGGTCACGTTTCTAGCGTCTGTGACGGCGCTCCGACCCCGGTCGTCACCGTGCCAGGTCGACAGCATCTCCAAATCCGCGAATGCCGAGGGCCCTCGGTGACGACCGATCGCGCTGCCTGCAAGAGCTGTCGATTGTGATGACAACTTCAGAGGCCGCGCGACCATGCCGGCGCCCCGCGGGTACCGGTGGTTTGTCGATGAGACGTACGTGAAGGTCGCTGGCCGGTGAGCCCTTAGTATCGGGCGATTGACCAGTTCGGCCAGGTCATCGACGAACGGAGTCGCGAGGCGGTGCCGGGCAGCGACGTCGATGGCAAGTTCGTAGTGGCCACGGCTGAGACATCTGGACGAATGCGTGTCCCGCCTTGATCGCCTGTGCTGACTGAAGCCGTTTCAGACCGCGCATCGGCCGCAGCCGGGAAGCCCGGAGCAGGCAGGTACCAACGCGCTGCCACCATGATCTGTGAGCGTCGTTGCGGTGCTCCTGGGGGGAGGACCACCAGGTTCGGTGTCGGTGACCGTGCGCAAACCAACCGGCTGCGCGTGCTGCTGCGCGCCGGGGATGACACCGACCGCGGCCTGGCCCGCGCCCGCCTCAGCGACGCCGTCCGGCGCCGGGCTGGCCCGGCGCCGCCAATCTGCAGCCGCCAGCAGGCCGTGCGCCACTTGCCCCGATCGCGCGACCGCTACTTCTTGTCGGCGCGGCCTTGGATGGCGTCGAACACCGACCCGGCGCGCGGGGTCTGACCCTTTTGTTTCTTGTTCTGGTCCTGTTTCGGCTTCTTGGCCTCGCGGCCGCCCTTGTTCTTGCCCGCCATCACTGTCTCCACTCGGTCAGGTCGTCGGTTGGTGCGTGCGGGAGCGCCATCGGCTCCACGGAGCGGTGGGTCCAACAGGCCGACCTGCTCACCATGCTCCAGTCCCGACCAAATAGCGACCATCGATCCAGGATTCGGCAGATGCCCCGAGTTCAGGGGCCGGCGTTCGCTCCTGTGAACGTCGCGGTCTTGATCTGGGGATAACGCTTGACCGGAAGGTTGGTGGTACAGCGCCGAAGCGAGCACCGCGCCGTAGACTCTGCCGCCCGGACCAATAGTCGACGGTGACCTATCACTGCCGACCATCCTGCCACACCCCGTCTACTGCGGACGTGTTCTCACAATGGCTTCGGCTACGGCACTTATAGCGTCGGCCACTGCCAGAGTGGCGTGCACTTGCGCTTTAATCAATTCCGTAGATTCCACTTCGGCGACCTCGGAACCCGAGCCACCATCACCGATGATCGTCTTTGCCATACCAAAATGGTAGTTCTGCATTATCCACTCCCGCGTCGATGGATTGGTGACGTGATGGGCCTCGATGCCCGCTCGGCCGGGAGATCTTCCACGCCACGGGAGAGTCCGAAACGCAGATACCAGCACACCGCCAAAGTGATCACCTCTCGCGGGAACCGGAATGCCGCAAACGCCGAGGACACGACGGGCGAGCTGAGGGCGAGCTGCTCTCATGTCCCAAGCACGACAACCGCCGCGCCCCCATCCCCCGGACGCAACAGTGCCTCCGCCGCGGTCATATCAATTGGCCGTCGACCTTGACCCGAACCATCGGACCCAGCAGCCTCCGCTGAACTCACGGTCGGCATCTGAACAGCACACGGGCCGTCGTCGACCGTGCCCGCCTTCCCGCTAACGCATCAGCGCCTCACAACATCCAGTCTCCGCACGCGCCGGGGAGGATTGAGACTTACCGGCCAGTCTTGACGTGCGCAGAAATCCCACGATCCGGTTCACCATGGGCGGGGAATTCAACGTGTTCGGACCATCAGACCGGGCGGATGTTCTCGGCCTGTAGACCCTTCTGGCCCTGGGTGACGTCGAAGGAGACCTTCTGGCCCTCCCGGAGTTCCCGATATCCCTGGGCCGTGATATTCGAGTAGTGGGCAAAGACGTCCGGGCCTCCGCCCTCCTGTTCGATGAAACCAAACCCCTTTTCGGCGTTGAACCACTTCACTGTACCGGTCGCCATGATGCTTTCCCTCCAGCCTGCACAGACTGCGCTCGGCCCGTTGCCAGGCAGCCATCTTCCCGATGCACCTTACTGCCATCCGGGGTGACGCACCGTGCGCGCCGCTTTAGGGCACACGGCTTCCTCGACTTGACCACGTCCAGGCCGAGGGTCGACCGGCAATCTAGTTAGCCGGCCTGGCCTGCGTGACGGTGTGGGACTCCGCTGGAAGGCTAGCCGTGGCGTCCCGGACGCGGTCTTGCAGTGATCGATACTCCTGGTGACTCGTCAGCCTGGTTTTCACCTTGAGGTCGAACATAGCTGGGGTTCGCCACGGTGATGCCCAGTTACGGTCCACATCGACGGTGGTCTCTTGCTTGATCACGGCCATCCGCTGGCGCAGCTGCTCCAACTCCTGCCGCACCGCATCCACGTCGCCTTGGGCCTCCACCCCATCCTGGTGCACGTGCTTCACGGTGCTGTCATGTGCCTGGTGAGCGCTCTCATCGGGTCGGTCGCCGCCGTGGGTAGCCCGGGCATTGGCGTCAGTTTGTTCGTCGAGCAGTTGTTGCCGGGTCTTGATCCTGTCACCCATGGTCATGGTGATGGTCCTTCCGATCGGGGATGTGGGAGATCGATCTGTTCAGTGGGACCCGTGTGTCGGGGCAACGACGCGCCGGCGCCGACGACGTCGCGGGAGGATTGTCAAAGACCCGGTCGGGGACCCGGTGGTGCGGGCGCCACCTTCGTTGTCCGGGGAGCCTCGGCTTTGGCCGCAGGGCATCCGGGGGCCAGCAGGAGCATCGCGGTCTGTCGCTGTGATGCCGATCGGATTCCTTCGGAGTAGCCGCGGTAACGCGTGTCATCATGCCGGGGGACGGGCGCGGAGCTCGTTGAGCAGCTGCTCGCGTAGCGTCAGGTCAGCGGCGGCTAGGGCGATGAGGGCCCGTACCAGGTCTCCTTTGGCGACCCGGCGGCCGAGCAATCGCCGAATGTCCACGGCGAGCTGGTCGAAGCCAATGGCCGCGTCGGGATCGAGCAAAACGGTGAACTTGCTGGGTGGGGCGGCTTCGGCGGGTGCCGGCGGCGAGGCGCCGTGCGAGGCTGCTGCCGCAGCGGGATCCAGCTGGTCGTGCAAGTCTGTGGGCCGCCGGGTCACGGGCTGTCCTTCCTCAAGCGCGGTCGTAGTCCTGGTCGTCAGCGAGGGCGACTGCCGTAGGTCAGAACATAACTTCTAGGAAATCGGCGAGGTGGACGTAGCCGGCGGTTGGAGGTTTAGCGTTATGCCGCCAGTCACGCAGTCCCCACCACCAAGCCGCGGTCACCACATCGGGTGGACAGCGGCCCCTTACAGGGTTACCACCGGGGAAGCTCATCGCGGTGGCGTCGGCAGCGGGTGGGCGTCCCGGGCGCGGTGTAGCAGGGCGGCGACCACGCCGATGGTGGAATCCTCCCGGCCGGTGAGCCAGTACAGAGTTTGCCGTTCGTAGTCGCTGACGTCGATACCCTCCAGCGGTGTGAGCAGCGCGGCCAGTCCGTCGGCGCGCCGACGATCCCACCACTGGTGAATATTCTCGTTCGTCCCCTGCTCGCCAGCGATGTCGCGCTGGTCGTAGGGCGGCCGGACCCGCACCGGCGCATTGGTGATCGGTCCGTGGACAGTCGGATACTTCATCTCCTCAGTATGCCGTCAACCCGTCAACCCGTCAACCCGTCATGCCGTCAGCTGCCATTCGTCGCCGTGTAGAGCTGGCTTTAGGGCTCATCACAGATGAGGGTGTAGCGGTCGGCGGCGCGTTCGACAGCGACACGGCAACCGGCATGATGCCGGCTGCGCACCGCGTCGCCGGCGTGCTAGCGTTCCGGCGATCGTGATCCATCGGCAGGAGGTGAGACCCATGAATGCAGTATTCGCAGTGGGTGCTCCCCTGCAGTCCACGATCGCGCGACTGAGGTAGTCGCCACCGGGAGCGCCCGACAGGCAATTCGCGAAAGGCGACTCCCATGAACACAACACCTTCTTCAACTCTGCACTTCACCTCGACGACGACCTCCGATGGCATCGCCGAGCGCACCTTCACGCTCGGCGAAATCAGCGGCGTGCTGTGGTCGCCCGAGTCGGCCGACGGCGCGCCCCGGCTCCTGATGGGTCCCGGCGGCGGCCTGCAGAAGTATGCTCCAGGGCTCGTCTCCCAGGCCCGCCGGGCGGTGGCGGGTGACGGGCCGGACGACGGGTCCGCTGGCGCCGCGAGCGACGCGCCAGGGCGCGGCGACCGGCCGAGGTCCGACCATGATCAGCCGCAGGTCGACGCCACAAGGTGGGCGCGCGCCGCGGGCGCGCGAGCGTTGGTCCTCGGTGGTGGCGGATCGACAGGCAACGCGTGGCTGATCGGCGTCATCGCCGGCCTGTTCGATGCCGGGCTGGACGTGACCACAGCCGACCTGACTATCGGGACGTCAGCCGGCTCGACGGCCGCGGCCCAGATAGCTGGCGCGACCCCGACCGAGCTGCTTGCCGCCATCCTTGCCGCTGCCCCCCAGCAACGGACCGGTCCGGTCGGATCCGACCGAGGACGCGTTCCGATCAGGCCGGTGGCGGACCACATGGAGAGGATAAGCAAAATCATCGCCTCCGCTGAGGATGCGGCTGACATGCGCCACAGAATGGGCGCGGCTGCACTCGACATGGATGCGGCGTCGGACGGCTCCTGGCAAACACAGTGGCGCGCCACCGTCGCCGCGCGGCTGCCCAGTCAGAGCTGGCCGGAACGAACGGTGCTCATCACGGCGGTCGATGCCCATACCGGTGACCCGGTCGCGTTCGACCGCCACAGCGGAGTCGACCTGGCGGACGCCGTCGCCGCCAGCTGTGCCAGTGGCCTTCCCTACAGGATCGGGGACAACCGATACATCGACGGCGGCTACCGACGAAACGAGAATGCCGATCTGGCAGCCGGATACGGTCGGGTGCTGGTGCTGTCACCCTTCGGCGGCAGATCACGGCATCCCCTGGACTGGGGCATGCATCTCGCGGCGCAGGTCGACGAGCTACGCGCACGCGGCAGCAGAGTCGAGACGATCTTCCCGGATAGCGACTTCGAGCACATGTTCGGCGTCAATGCGATGGATCTGTCGCTGCGTCCGCCCGCTGCTCGAGCTGGTTACGACCAAGGCAGGGCCCTTGCCGAGCAGCTCACCCAATTCTGGCGCTGACGTCCACGAAACCAGTCGACTCGGTAGGCGTGACGACACCTGCTCATGCCTCGGATGGCCGATGGGCGCGACGTGCCTGACGCTACCTTCGCCTGCCCTGACCTGACCTGACCACGTTCACGCGCCTGGACAAGCTCGGACTTGAAGTCATCGGGCAACGACTCGAGCCAGATTGCGCTGTCCTCGCGTGCCGAGTCGTCGATCCCGACGACTCGGCGGGCTGGTGTCGTCGGTGCGGACGCGAAGGGGTACCGCACGACAGCGTGACCCGGCGGCTGGTACACGAGCCGTTCGGGTGGCGGCCGACGCTGCTGGTGGTGGTGGTGGTGGTGCTTGGACATCGTCTGATTGCAATCTGCTGATAGAAGTCACATGGCGTCGGCCCGGAGCGCCACATCTGCCGAGTTGCGAGCACCCTCCTGGTCTCATCTTAGCCTCATTCATCGGCATTCGAAATCAATGCGCCTACGACGCTCGCCACGATTCGAACGTGGGTCCCGCGTCGCGTCCTCAGTGCGTTGTCGGAGGGTGGATCTGTCCACGGGCGCTGAACTGAACGACCTCAAACAGGGCCGATCACGCACTACACAACCCGGAGGGTTATTCAGAAGCCGCGAAGAAGTAGAGCCCGATGACGGCTTTGAGCATGCTTCGGTATTTTTCTATCGGTGCCCGGTACCGGCCGCCTTCCTCGCTGAGCATTCGCCATGTCTTGAGGTGGGAGATGGCGTGTTC
>DATNDR010000054.1:0-20792 GCA_035606945.1 Pseudonocardiaceae bacterium | reverse complement strand
AACTATCAGGATCCGTCCTGGCGTCCGACCCAACGCATGCCCGTCACGCGGGTAGCTCCGCGAGGTCCAGTCCCGCCTCGGGGTCCAGCCCCGCCTCGAGGTGCTGCTCGGCCGCCGGTACCCGCGCCCCGCCGCCCTCGCTCGACCCGTCGCCCTGGCCGGATCGTGACGCTGATCTGCGCGATCGTCGTGCTGGCGGTGCTGTGCTTGGCGGTCTACATCGATCGATCGCTCCAGCGCGTCGACGCGCTGGCCGACTACCCGGGACGGCTGCCTGCCACCGCGGGCACCAACTGGCTGATCGTCGGGTCGGACAGCCGGGCCGGCCTGACTACCCAGGAGGAGGCTCGGCTGACCACCGGTGATGAGGCGGCGGCGGGTGGCAGCCGGACAGACACGATCATATTGATGCATATCCCGGCCCTGACCAGTGGCGGGCAGATCACCTTGGTGAGCCTGCCACGGGACTCCTCGGTGCCCCTCGCGGGCCACGGCCGGATCAAGCTCAACGCTACTTTCGCTTTCGGTGGTCCCGCGCTGCTGGTGCAAACCGTGGAGAAAGTCACCGGACTACATATCGATCATTACGCGGAGATCGGGTTCGCCGGTTTCGCCGACCTCGTCGACGATGTCGGCGGGGTGCAGATGTGCCCTACCGAGCCGATCAACGATCCGCTGGCCGGGCTGAACATCGCGGCCGGGTGCCAGGTGTTGGACGGGCCGAAAGCGTTAGGCTATGTCCGCACCAGGCATTCTCCGAGAGGTGACTTGGACCGGGTGGTGCGTCAGCGGGAATTCCTCGGTGCGCTGATCACCCGGGCCGCCAGCCCGTCGGTGCTGCTCAACCCGTTCCGCGCGGTCCCGCTGGCGTCCGACGCTCCGGGCACGATCACCGTCGACACCGGCGATCACGTCTGGAGCCTGGCCAGGTTGGGGTGGGCGATGCGCTCGCTGTCGCAGGGCGACGCGGTGACCACGACGGTTCCGTTCGCCGGCTTCGGCCCGGTCAGTGACGGCTCATCCGGCGTGCTGTGGGATAAGCAAGCCGCCGGCCAGCTCTTCAACGCCCTGGCCCAGGACCGGCCGGTGCCCCGCTAGCGCGGAGCGCGGCCCATCGTGAAGAACTCGTCGTTGGGGCGTAGCGCCATCAGGTGCGCCAGCCGGTTGGACATCGCGAACAGCGCGGTGATCGCCCCGACGTCCCAGATCTCGTCGTCGGACAGACCCGCGGCCCGGGCCTGCTGGAGATGATGCTCAGTCAGTTCGGCGGAGCGAGTGGCGATCACCAGGGCGAGGTCCACGATGGCGCGTTGCCGCGGGTTCAGCGCAGCGGTCCAGGGATTACTGGCCACGTGATCGGCAAGTTGCGGGTCCCGGGTACGGATGCGCAGGATCGCGCCGTGCGCGACGATGCAGTAGGTGCAGTGGTTGGCTCCGGAGGTGGCGACGACCACCAGCTCCCGTTCGGCCTTCGACAACCCGTCCACGGAGTCGACGCCTCGACCCTGTGAGCAGGTCTCGGGATTCATCAGGGCGTCGTGGTAGTCCAGGAACGCCCGTAGCTCGGCGGGACGGCGGGCCAGACTGCGGAAGATGTTGGGCACGAACCCGGACCGCTCGGCGATCACGGCGACGCGTTCCCGCAGATCAGCAGGGAAGTCCTCGAGTTCCACGATGCCGAACCGGCTCACCCCGGTCATCACTGTCATAGCCGAAGACGCTACTGGGCTGCGCTGGCTGGCGGTGACGGTGAGCCCGATGCCCTCCGCAACGGCCGCGACTGTCGTGAACTCGACGTTAGCGATCTCCCGTTGGCTCAGAATGTCGATGGTGTCGAGTTCACGATGCTCTCAGTTACGTGGCGGCGATCGGCCTAGCAGTGGTCGATGAAATGGGAATGCCCGACTGGGCAGGTGCCCGAATAGTGGTCGAAGCCCCAATTGAATTTGGGCGTGAGCTCCCAGTGCTCAGCGCAGAACGAACGGCCGCACTGCGGACAGTAGAACGGGACCCAGGTCTGATCGAGCGCGTGCAGCGCGGCTGCGTCGATGGTCCGGGCCGCCTGGATGGTCGCTGCGAGATTGGTCACCTGGCTGGAGAAATTCGTGTACGGCAGGAAACCGGTGATCCGGATGGTGCCCTGAGCCTCGGGAAAGACCCGGTAGATGATGTCCTGCTCGTCGTTGACGTACAGCTTTCCGCGTCGGCTCACTTCGACGGTCGCGGCCGCGCGCGGGCACCCGTCGTGCTGGCACGGGAACGCGACGCGCAGCCGTCCCGGATCGTCCACGCCCCCAGTGTCGCAAAACGCGCCGGCTAGCCTGGACGGTCGAGGAAGGCGGTGGTGAGCAGGTTCGGCAGCTCGTCATGCCACACGGGCGGGCCGAAGTGCGCGCCCCAGGCCTCGTCCGCCTCGGCGTCGCGCCACCACTGCGCCTGTTGCGGGGTGTCCACGCCCGGAACGATGACTGTCGCGCCGGCGCCGTGCACCAGCGGAATGGCCTGACGCACTGCTGGGGCGACCACCGAGTCGTTCCCGGGCCGCTGGGCGATCCGGGAGACGATCTCCGCAGCGATCTCCACTGCGCCCACCGGAAGATCTTCCAGGTAAGTCAGGTATTCCGAACCGGCGCCGGCGCCGAGCAACACGACCTCGACGCCCAGTTCGGCGAGCACCCTTACGTTGTCCAGCACATCACCGCGACCGCGCGCCAGCGTCGCCAACGGCACCCCGACCCGCAGCTGGCCGGCTGGCACCCCGGTGGCGGCCAGCGCGTTGTTGACCACCGCGAGCAGGTCTGGGTCTTGGCTCAGCCGGGGGGTGAGGTCGACACGCATCCGCGGCGCTCCACTGATCGGACAGTGCGACACCACCTGCTGCACGCGGCAGGACTGGTGCACTAGCCAGCGTCCCAGCTCGATCACCAACCCGGACCGCTGCGCCAACGCAAGGCACTCGGCGTGGTCGATCACGGTGTTGTCTGCTCGCTGCCAGTGGACCAATGCCTGCAGCGCCACGATCCCCCCGCTGGCCAGTGCGTAGACCGGCTGGTAGCGCAGTGTGATCTCGCCGCTTTCGAAGCCGCCGGGCATGTCGGCGGCCTGCCGGTACCGCGCCCGCCGCCGGGCGTCAGCCGGTGCGTCATACAGCGCCCACTGGCCCGCGCCACTGCGCTTGGCCTCGTGCATGGTGGCATCGGCGGCGCGGATCAGCTCGGCAGGAGAGACCTCGGTGGCGAGCCGGTGTACCACCCCGACGCCGGCGGAGACCGCGAGTCCGCGGTCGTCGAGATAGAACGGCTCGCAGAGCGAGTCGTTGATGCTCGCGGCGAGCTCTTGGGGGTCGAGCCGGCCTGGGCCGTCCTCGATCAGAATCGCGAAGTCATCGGCCCCCAACCGGGCCACCATCGCTCGCTGGCCGACGACCAGGTCGGCCAGCCGGCGGGCGACCGAGCGTAGCAGCGCGTCGCCGGCCATCCGGTCGATCCCGTCGGTGATGACCGAGAAGTTGTCCAGGTTCACCCGGCACAGCGTGACCATGGTCGCCGGGCCGGCCGTGCCGAGCACCTGCTCGAGATGGGACATCAGATACTGCTCGTTGGGCAGCCCGGTGAGGACGTCGTGCAGTGCCTGGGTGGACAGTTCCTGCTGCAGCAGATGCAGCTCGGTCACGTTCTCCACGACGGTCTGGACGTGGGTCGGCACCCGGTCGGCATCGCGCAACACCGAAATCCCGATGTGTGTCCAGGCGATCTCGCCGGTAGCGGCGGTGAACTTTCGCCGGTGCCGGAAGCGGGTCAACTCACCGTTGGCGAGCCTGCGGTACGCCTCGGCCAGCGTCTTATCGCCCTGTGCCTGCAGCAGCTCCGGGAGTGACGCGCCGATGATGTCGACCGGGACCCGGTGGACGATGTCGGCGAACGCCGGATTGGCGGTGACCACCGTGCCGTCGAAGGTGCTGATCGCGATGCCCACCGCGGAAGTGGAGAAGATCTCCCGGAACCGGGTTTCGCAAATCCGCAGTTCCAGCTCGGCCTCGTGTCTGGCCCGCTGGAGCGCCTGGGTGGCCTGATCCTGCGCGTCGAGGGTGTGCTGCCGGTGGGCCTGCGCGTAACCGCCGGCCATCGACGCCAGCACCCGCAGCACGGCGACCTCGCGCCGGTGGACCTCTCGAAGTTCCGCCAGCCGTGGTAGCCCCTCGGCGAGGATTTCGATGCTGGTGCCGATGTACTGCGGCTCGGTCAAACCGTGCACGATCAACTCGGCGGCCACGTCAACCGCGGCCTGGTCATCGACCGGTACCGCGGTGGCTGCCGCCGCCAGTCGAGTAACCAGCTGCGCCAGGAGCTGCTCGGTCTGTTGCCCGGACGTCGGGCTCGCCGCGTGCGCCCAGGCCGAAGCCAGCTCAGCCGTGGTCAAGCCGGGCCCGGACTGGTTGTCACCCGTCATGATGTCAGGCTTCGCTCGCGACGCGGGGGCGCGCGGCGTCCTGTCCTCGCGGTACCCAGCTGGTCAGCTGGTGCACTTTTCGCCTTTCGGACATCAAGTAGGGGCATGCCCAGAGTACTAAGCACCGCGTCGATGGGACTACCTCATCGAGGTGACCTCGTTCGCCGGCGCTGCCGTCGGACTGCTCGCGGTCAGGCGGTGGGCTGCGCGCTGCGCAGGGTCGGTTGTCGCACCCATGGCCAGGTGATCAGCGCCCAGGCTGCGGCTCCGACAACAAGCTCGGAAAGGAGGTACCACGGCCACGGCCCCAGCACGTCGAGCAGCGACGTCACCAGCGGCTTGGCGTTGAGAAAGCCGTAGTTGGTGCCCTCCGCGCGGTTGAAGACGAACACCGCCGCGCCCCAGCCGAGAGTCACCAGCACTGCGATCCGGTAGCTGCGCCACCCCGGCCGCAATCCCACTCCCCAGGTCAGGTAGATCGCCGCCAACGGCGCAAGGCTGTGTATGCCGAAAAACGACAGGAACTGCAGCGATGGGAAGTCCGGTCCGGTCAGCTCCGGGCTGATGAAGGCTTGCGAGGTGAGCGTCAGACCCCAGAAGTAGGTCAGCGCGAACGCTGCCGGGGAATGCGACCACAACGCCCACACTGCGGCTATCGCGGCCAGATCGCACAGTTGCAACGGCAGTGAAAATTTGATCCCCGGTTGCCAGGGCAGCAGGTAGTAGACCTCATCCACGACCAGAAACGCCCCGAAGGCCAGGGCTAATGCCTTGCTGAGCGACAGTCCGGCACGGCTGCCGCGATACCGCCGCCCGATGCTGACCAGCGCCGCCGCAACCGCGATGAACACTGCGACGACGGCAGCATGCGACCATCCGAAAGCCACGAACTGGCGCACCGGGGCCACGCCCGTCGAGCCTAGCCTCGATTTTTCATGCGCCCCCAGTCCCGGCGTGTCCGGCGCTAATGCACGCAATGTCGTGATCGTCCGCCCGGCTACCGCGACGACTGATCGCGTTGTGGCGGCAGGTCCCCTGGGCACTGGCGGTGTAGTGGGAGACCGCCACCACCGGACAGCGCGGATCTGCCGCGCGTACGAGTCGGCGGTCTGCGGTCACCAGAGCCGTGTCCAGTGACTCGGCTAGGGTGACGTACCACCGGTGGATCCAGGCGAATCTAGCGCTCAGCGCGCGACCGCATGCTCCGTGGTGACCAGCGCGGGTCGGCTGCCATGCACGGCACGTCACCGATTCGGGGCGCCGGAGGATTGTGATCGGCCAGCGAGATACTGTGACCTATGGGTGACGGGGAGGTGGGTTTGCCCGCCGTGCTATTGCGCGGCGTGGAGAAGGCCATCAGCATGCAGCAGGCGCCCGTGGCCGGCTACGTGGCGCGGCTGCGCCGATCCCATCCGAACGCGACACCAGCGCAGATCATCGCGATGCTGGAGAAGCAGTACCTGGCGACGGTCACCGGCGCGGGAGCTGCTGTGGGTGGTGCCGCGGCGGCGCCGGCTGTCGGGACTGCCGCTGCTGTCGCGCTCAGTGGTGCGGAGACGGTGTTCTTTTTCGAGACCACGGCGCTGTTCGCGTTGGCGGTCGCGGAGGTGCATGGGGTTCGGATCGCGCAAGTTGAGCGGCGCCGGACGCTGTTGCTCGCCGTCGTGCTCGGTGACAACGGGGCCATGCTGGTGGAGAAGATGGCGGGCCGGACCGGTGAACACTGGGGGGACCTGTTGCCCGAGGCGATCCCGCTGTCGTCGATCACCGCGATCAACAAGACCCTCGGTCGCTGGTTCATGCGCCGGTATGGGCGCAAGCAGGGCTTACTGGCACTCGGCCGGCTCGCACCACTGGGAATCGGAGCGGCGATCGGGGCCGCCGGTAACCACGCCTTCGGCCGTACCGTGGTCACCACGAGCCGTCGAGTGTTCGGCCCTGCGCCCGCGCGCTTCACCGACGACGGTCCGGTGATGATCATCGAGGGTACTGTCGGTTGAGACCTCGGGCGCGGCCCGTTATCCAGAGGCGACCGCTCCCTGTTGAAGCACCTCGGGCGGCATCGGACGGTGCAGGCACCAGGTGATCGCGATCGGTCGTTCGCCGCGGTGTTCCGCAAGCGTTACTTCTCCCAAACACAGGTATGGCGCCGAGCCCACATCGTCTGTGCGGGCTGTCCGCACGAACAGGAGCACCCGACTGCCGCCTGCGAGGTAGCGGCGGCCCGTCGGTGAGCTGAGGGACGTGTTGTTTTGGGACTCCCAGTGGAACAGGTCCGCGGCGAGGGGGTAGTCACGGTATCGGGTGGTGGGCGAGAAGTCGCCCTCTTCCTTGCGCAGTGTCACGAACAGCGCGTCCACGCCGGATTCCGAGGCCCAGGCCACGCCCGCGGCCCGCCCGTGGGGTTTGCGCGTCCAGCTCGCCCATCCGATGCCGCTGAGTATCTCCTCGCGACGGTAGCTGGCGTGGGAAAGCAACGTGACGCCCGGAATACCAAGTGGTTGAGGGATATGTCGGGCTTGGTCAGTGGTGAGTGTGACGAGCTGCGTGATCTCGGCCGCGACGGCCGGATGCGCGCGTAGCTGTGCCAGACCATGGTCGTAGGACGCAAAATCTCCGCGGTTTGGCCAGAGACTGAAGTACAGCATCCGCGCGAAGACCTGCTCTGTTGGTGAGAGGGAACCGTAGGACGGCCCGTCGGCAGCAGCGAGCCGGGCATACAGAGCGGACCGCTCCGGATCGTCCACATGGGACAGCGCGACGATTCGCCGCAGCAGACCATCTTCATCCGGGCCGGGAGATGGAGTAGGAAATCCGGCCTCGCGGCGCAGTCCGGTCCAGCTCTGACCCGGTCGCCGGTATACGTCAGCCAGGTCGCGCCCAGACTCGGACAGGAAACCCGCGAGCGGCAGGTCGCCGTACGAGCGAAGGTCAGCAAGCAGGTCGCGTCGAGACCGAGACAGCGCACCACGGACATTGTCGAGCACGATGTCGCGGGCTACCCGGTCGAGCACCAATTGCGATCCTGAGGGCAAGAAAGGGAATCCGTGTTCGATCTCTTGACATAATCGGTTGCGCGACATTCCGGTCAGCGCTCGGTAGCGCAGGTCGAACCGGTACTCGCGACGGTGCTGCCCGATGAAGTCCAGAACGGTGAGCACAGCCTTGCCCGGTGTGCGCCGTAGCCCGCGTCCGAGCTGTTGCAGGAACAGCGTGGCGCTCGACGTCGGTCGCAGCAGTAGCAAAGTGTCCACGTCGGGCAGGTCGACGCCCTCATTGAAGAGGTCGACGGTGAACAGACATCGGATCTCTGCGTGGCGCAGTGCCGTCGCGGCCTGTACCCGCTCACTGAGCGGGGTCTCTCCAGACAGCGCCCGCGAGGGAATGCCGGCCTCGGTGAACACCCTCGCCATGTACTGGGCGTGCGTCACCGAGACGCAGAAGCCGAGTGCTCGCATCCGGCTGGTGTCGGTCACTTGGCGGTCCAGCGCCTTGAGTACGAGGCGGGCGCGGGCGTCATTGCCGGTGTACAGCCCTGCGAGGCCGGCAACGTCGTAGTCGCCGCGGCTCCACCCGATCGCGGTGAGGTCGGTATTGTCGGCGATGCCGAAGTAGTGAAACGGACAGAGTAGGTCCTGATCAAGCGCCTCAGCCAGCGGCAAGTCGTAAGCGGTGCGCCCGGAGAAGAAGCTCCGCACGTCGGTCCCGTCGGCGCGTTCCGGAGTGGCGGTGAGCCCGAGCAACTCGCCAGGCTGCAGCAGGTTCAGCAGCCGGCGGTAAGTCGCGGCCTCGGCATGGTGGAATTCATCGATGACCACGATGTCGAATTGCGGCAGCGTATCCACTGTGGACAGCGACTGCACGGATGCGAACACGTGCTGCCATTGCTGCGGGTGCTGTCCGCCGACGTACAGCTCCCCGAACGTACCCTCGCCAAGCACCTCGCGATAGGTGCGCAGCGCTTGGTCGAGGATTTCCTTGCGATGGGCGACGAACAGCAGCGAGCGGTCCGGGCTTTCCTGACGCAACCGCTGATAGTCGAGCGCGGCGATGACGGTTTTGCCGGTTCCGGTGGCGGCGACGACGAGGTTGCGGTGCCGGTCATGCACGGTGCGTTCGGCGTCGAGTGCCTCGAGGATCCGTTCCTGGTGGGGGCGCGGTCGTACCTCCAAACCCGACAGCGTGATGGTGCTGTTCGCGCTGCCCTCGGAGGCCAATGCTCGCTCCAGCAGTTCGCCGTCGCGATCCGGATCATAGGGACGGAAATCCGGATTATTCCAGTAGGTGTCGAAGGTGGCCTCAAACTTGCGCACCAACGTTGGTGTGGCCACCGCAGAGATCCGTACGTTCCATTCCAGGCCATCCAGCAGCGCCGACTTCGACAGGTTGGAGCTGCCGACGTAGCCGGTGTCAAATCCGCTGTTGCGACGGAACAGCCATGCTTTGGCGTGCAACCGGGTTGATTGTGCGTCATAGCGAATGCGCACCTCGGCACCGAATTGGCGGACCAGCTCGTCCAATGCCCGGCGTTCGGTGGCACCGCGGTAGGTCGTCGTGATCACCCGCAACGGCACTCCGCGAGCCCGCAGTGTTTCGAGCTCGTCAGTGAGTATCCGGATGCCGTGCCATCGAATGAATGCACAGAGCAAGTCGACCTGGTCGGCGCTGGTCAACTCTGCGCGCAGTTCCGCGCCCAGCGAAGGCTCACCACGAGTATTGGTGAGTAACGCGACGTCCGACAGCGGCGTCGCGGGTCGCACCAGGCGGTACACCCCGGGTGCCTCGGGGAGCGCCAGCGCGAGCAGCTGCTCCAGCGCCACCACCGCAGCGGTGTCGTCAGCTACCTGAGCCAGGAGCCCATTGATCTTCTCCAGTCGCTGGTCATGCGGCGCTTCGTGCAATGTTCGGCGCACCGCGTCGGCGACATGACGCGCCAGTATCTCCGGCGCCTCTGCCGGCTCGACCTTGTTGAAATGGGGTATTCCCTCAGGGGCGGCGCCCAGCGCCTTGTCCAAAGCGCGAGTGTGCAGGGCCTCGTACGCGCCGGCGGGGAGCCGCTGATTCACGAAGGCAGCGTCGCATGGATTGGCAGACCCCGGTCATCACGGTCTGCCTACTCCCGGCCAGGCTTCGGCTTGCACGTAGAGCGGGAGCGTCGGGCCGCGGGCGGCAAACCCGAGACCTTCGCCGAGGAGACTCGCTACCCCAACGCGCGCGCCTGCGGCTCAAGCCACTGCAGGAGATAGGGCTGCGGGTGGTCCCGGCAGGTAACAGCCGGCCGACCGGGCCCCGTTCGAAGGCGTCGTCTCGCGGCTTGTGAGCACCTGTATCCTTGCGCAGCGTTTCGGCCTCGCTGCCTGAGCCGGCCCGGCAATCGTTCGATTGCGGATCAAGGAATTCCGCTGGCTCGGGTAACTCTCTGTGGTTTCTTGCAGAGATCGACATCATGTTGTCAGGCAACGCCAACCGCATTAGGTCGTTGTGCTAGAACAGCGCAACCCGACCGAGAAGAACATGATCGCGAGCTCGTCAAGCTGATCAAGAAGGTGGTCCATGGTCGACTTCTGACGTCTGGCGACCGAAGACAGCCCAGCGGGTGAGTAGCTGAGACAAGGAGCCCCTATGGATGGATCTTCCACCGGCCTACTTCGATATAAATCGGAGGGTCACGAGGAGTTCGACCTTGAGAAATTCTTCCGCGAGGGCCTTTCTCAAACGTTGGGTGCAAGAGCGCAACTCAACGTCATGCTCGCGGGGCGCGTCGGGGTAGGCAAGAGCACACTGGTCAATGCGATCTTCGGTGAGTCGATCGCCCCGACCGGTGTCGGTCCGTCCATCACTCGCAACATTCAACGTTATGATCGCCCGAATTTCCCGATCTCCGTGTATGACACTCCGGGCATCGAGCTCGGAATAGAGACAGGGCGGATAGCGGACACGTATCTCCATGAGATCCGGAGGCAGATGGGCGACGACGACACCCGAGTTCATTTCTGCCTGTACTGCGTCCGGACCCGGGACGAGCGTTTCGAGACAGTCGAGTCCCAGATAGTCCGGGCACTGGCGAAAGAAGTGCTGGTCGCACTGGTACTCACCCAGTGTCCTACCCCCGACGACGCCCGCGCGAACCGGTTCGCCCGGTATCTCACCTCACTCCAGCTTCCGATCCTCGACGGGCAGTGCTTCAAAACGCTGGCCGAACAGGACAGTGTCGCCGGCGTCACCCTCGCACCGTTCGGCCTGCCTGATCTCGTCAGTGCGATCTATGAGCAGTTGCCGGATGCCCAGCGGCATACGTTGGCCAGTTGTCAGCGCGTATCGCTAGAGCTCAAGATCGCCGAGGCCCGTCGGTCGGTCAACGTCAAGGTGGGTACCGCGGCCTTGATCGCAGCCACCCCGATCCCGCTCGCGGACGCCATTCCGTTGAGTGCTTTGCAGATCAGCATGCTGGGTCAGATCGCCACGATCATGGGTCTGAAGGTCGATCCCAAAGCCATTGCCACTGCTTTTGCCACCGTTCTCGGGGTGGCCTCAGTCGCCCGCACGACGGCCAGCTTCTTCAAGCTTTTCCCGGGCAGCGGGACGACGATCAACGCAACTATCGCGTCGACCACGACGAAGGTGCTCGGCGAGGTGTTCATCACCTCGTGCACGAACGTGCTCACGCGTCAGATGGCCGGTGAGCGCATCCACCCGGACGATGTGGTCGCCGAGTTGGTCAAGGAGCTTCCAGTGCTGCTCAACGGTGCTGCTCGGACAATCCCAGGTCGTAGCGCCGCGTAACCAGCGCCGGTGGTGACCCTTCGCAGCTCAGCGGGGTGTGTCGGCCAGCTCGGGCAAGGGGGTGACCAGCCCTTCCCGTATGAGCCGGGCGGTGTCGTGCCGTCGGCGCAGAAATTGGCCGGCGGCCAGGGCGCCGTATATCGCGGAGAGGATGATGATCAAGAGCTGATTGGCCTCCGTGGGCAGTGTGAAGCTGGCCACGACCTGCACGCTGAACAACATCAGCAGCGTCACCGCGCCGGAGACGGTCAGGCTGAGGTTCACCAGAATGCTTACCGCAAACAACGACTGCGCGGCCGTCAGCAGCAGCTCGAAGCGCTGCTGGGTATCCAGTGGCAGGCCGTCGGTGGTGGTCGCGGACAGTGCGAACACCAGCGGGATAGTGCCGACCAGCAAGGTCCACTGGTTGACCTTGCTGGACAGCAGCGCGCCGAGGCCGTCCGATGCTTTGAGTCGCCAGGCGTACAGGCAAGCCACCAGCAGCTCCGGGGACTCGCTGGCCAGCGGAGCGACCCACTGCACGAGCACGAACTGGTCGACACCCAGCTGGCTGCCGGTGGCGACCAGGCCCTGGGCGAAGTGCTCGGCGGAGCACAGGATGACCACCGCAGCCAACGCGAACATCGCGCCCACCCGGATTCGCCGCGGCCCGCGCGGCTTGTCCCCGACCCATTGCGCAACTCCGGCAAGATCCGGCTGTTCAGCCGGTGCCTGGGACAGCCGGCAGGCGTATCCCACGAAGATCGCGACGAGCACCGCGGCATCGATCAAGGTGAGGGTGTGCCGCAGCGGCAGCGTCAGCGAGTACAGCGTGGCGATGCCGAGAAACACGACCTCGGAAGACATGATCGGGGCCAGCGCAACGCAGCCGGGATGGCTCGACGGGCTGTCGTGGCCACCATGCCGGCGTGCCCGCAACGCGGCCAGGCTGGCGACGAGCACCACCAGCGGCCATCCGGCGCCCACGAGTACCCGGTTCGCCCCGGTCATGTTGGCCAGCGCCAGCGAGCAGGGGTTACTGCCGTCCGGTAACGGCACACACAGCCCGTGCCGGTCATAGATTTGACCAGCTCGGAAGGTGAACACGAAATCCACGGCGTACTCCGGTAGCACGGCCAGTAGCGCCAGCAGCGCGAGCGCCAGCCCGGCGCTGATGTCGACCTGGGCGGCCTCAGCGGCCCAGGCCAGCACGAATGCGGCGCCGATGATTGCTACCCCGAAGATCAGCGCGGCCAGCGATGGGGGGAGGTCGGGATGCGGCAGGCCCAGGTAATCCGCGGCTCCCAAGTAGGCGCCCAGCAGCCCTACCGCGGTGGCGACTGCGAGCTGGGGAGGGAACCCGCGCGGCATCTGTGCCGCCTAGCCGGACGTCTCAGCCTTCCGCAGGGTCGAGCACCCTCTTGGTCCAGCCCACCCCGTGGCTGCTGGCGAGTGCTCGCATGAGTGACTCCTTAGGGGCGGGTTCACGACCGATCTCGAATACCCCAACCTCGCTACGGTAAGCGCGCGCTGGGCAGGATCGTGGTTGCCGCCTCGACGTCTAGTGGCCGGCGGAGCCGCTGCGAAGCGCAGCGCAGATGCTGGTGCAGCTGGCGCATGGCGCGCCGCAGGACCCTGTCTCAGCGCCCGATGAGTCTGTCTGGGCCTGAGCGGCAAGCCGCTGCTTGTCGTCATCTGTCAGGCGCTCGAACTCCTGCGCGATGCCGGCGAAGACCACGTTGCTGAAGGCTGTCGAGCTGGACGCCTCGACGAGGCCGCACCGTCCTGCCAACACCTCATCGATCAGTGTGCGGAACTCATCGTCGTCGCTGTGCTGACTCAACAACGTGAGCGCGTCCCGCAGTTGCTGGGACAGCTCCGGCTCCGCGCATCCGCCGTCCATCATGGGCTCGTGGTCGGCCATTGCTCCTCATCGGTGGTGGTCGCAGGTACAGCTGGTGGCGCGACCCGACATTTCGCGGTGCGCGCCACACGCCATTGTGCACGATCGCGCGCGTCGTCTACCACGCCACACAGCAACTCCAGTCACTGCTGCGTCCTGCCCATTCGTACTACGAATATGTACTACGATTGCGGCCATGAATGAAGTACCCGTCCGGGAGCTCAACCAGAACACCGCAGGTGTGCTGGCGCGGGTCAAGCGCGGCGAAGAGGTCGACATCACGGAGCGAGGCAAGGTCATCGCCCGGCTGGTACCCGCGCAGCGGCACCCGCTAGCCGACCTCATCGCGTCCGGCAAGCTGCGGCCGCCTAAGACCCGGGGCGCTGTGCCGCGGCCTACCGGCCCGGTTCGAACCGACCACGAAGCTGGTGAGCTGGTGCGCGAGCTGCGCGACGAGGAACGCCACTGATGATCTACCTGGATACCGCAGCCCTGGTGAAGCTCGTCCGGCGGGAACCCGAGAGCGACGCCCTGGCTGACTGGCTCGACGCGCGAGCCAGCACCACGCTGGTGACCTCAGCCATCGCCGAGGTCGAGTTGGCTCGAGCACTTCGGCGAACTGAACCCAACTTGGTCGCCGCCGTGCCGGCGTTGCTCGACTGCGTTGGCCGCTACGAGATCGATGAGCTCGTCCGGACGACCGCAGCCGGCTATGCGTCTCCGGACCTGCGTTCACTTGATGCCATCCACCTGGCCACCGCGCAGGCCGTGTTCGGCGAGGCACTGACGTGCTTCGTCACCTACGACAGGCGACTGCGTTGTGCCGCGGAGGCGCTGCTTCTTCCCGTCGCCTCGCCGGGAATTGCCGCAGTGTAAGCGGGCGTGCGTCACAGAACGTAGTCAATTGATAATGCTCTGTAACGGCTCACGCTCCGCGAGCGAATAACTACGGTACAGATGGTTGAGGATGACCATCGCGAAGATGGACGGGAGATGACGCCGTGAGTGGGTACTTCAAACCATTCGACCGCGCGCGTAGTGGATGGCACCGGGACAGTCACTGCAGCCGTCACCACAGCCGCAGCCACAGTCGTCACCGCCGTAGCCGCCACAGCTACGAGCGCTGGCACCGGCATGGCTACTAGCCGGTAGCGCCAAGGCCTGACAGCAGGGGCCTCACCTCGGATCCTCGGGGCGGGGCCCCTGCTCAGGGATACGAGCCCAGCGATGCGAGGACGGGCGTTTGGTGACCAAGCAACGGGGTGAGCCGCCGGCTTGTGATTCGTCGGCACGCTGCGCGGCGCCCCACGGGGCCGTGATGCCCGCTGACGCAGCCGGCATCCGGGAGATCTTCCGCACCTTCTGGCCCGCGACTCGACCGTACCGGGGTCGCCTGCTGCTGAGCTTGCTGCTGGTCGCGGTGGGGCCGTTCTTGGACACCGCACAGATCTGGATGTACAAGCTGCTGATCGACGATGTCCTGGTCCCGCGCAACTTCGGTGCCTTTCCGCTGATCGCGGCCGCTTACCTCGGGTTCGCCCTGGCGCAGGGCCTCGGCTCGTATTGCGATGAAATGTTGTCGACGTGGCTGGGTGAGCGGTTCGTACTGGATCTACGCACCCGGCTGTTCGATCACCTGCACCGGCTCCCGGTGGACTTCTTCGATCGCCGCCAGTTGGGGGACACGCTGTCGCGGCTGACCGGTGACATCGATGCGATCGAGGCGCTGGTGCTGTCCGGGGTGACCCGCACGTTGGCGTACCTGTTCGAGATCGTGCTGTTCACCGGGGCGTTGTTCTACCTGAACTGGCCGCTGGCGCTGGCGTCGATGATCGCTGCGCCGGTGTTCGCGCTGGCTGCGCGGTACTTCTCGAAGCGGATCAAGAACGCCTCCCGGGAGCAGCGTCGGCGCTCGGGTTCGGTCACTGCGGTCGCCGAGGAGAGCCTGGGCAATGTGGCGCTGGTGCAGGCCTACGACCGTCACGCCGCTGTCACCGAGCGGTTCCACCGGGAGAGCTTCGGCCGCTTCGTCGCCGAGATGGCCGCGACCCGGCTGCGCGCGGTGTTCCGGCCGTTGACCGATCTGCTGGAGGTCGTCGGAGTTGTGCTGGTGCTGGGGATGGGCGTGTGGGCGCTTCAGCACGATCAGATCACTCTGGGTGGATTGCTGGTGTTCCTGACGTACCTCACCAGGCTCTACAGCCCGATCCGGGGCGCCGGACGGCTGTCCAACACGGTGTATGCCGCCAGCGCCAGCGCTGAACGTATTATCGACCTGCTCGGTCACGAATCCGACATCCGTGAGCCCGCGCAGCCACGCAATCTGCGCAGTGCCCGCGGCAGGCTGGTTTTCGACGGGGTGAGCTTCAGCTATCCGGGGGCCACCAGGACAGCGCTCAAGGGAGTCACCTTCGCGGTCGCGCCCGGGCAAACGGTGGCGCTCGTTGGTGCCAGCGGCGCCGGCAAGTCCACGCTGGGCAAACTGCTACTGCGATTCAACGATCCCGACACCGGCCGCATCACCCTCGACGGCTACGACCTGCGGGACCTGACCTTGACCGACCTGCGTAGCAACATCTCGGCGGTGCTGCAGGAGACGTTGGTCTTCGACGGGACCGTCCGCGACAACATTATGTGGGGCAAACCGGACGCCACCGAGGCCGACGTGGTGGCGGCAGCTGCCGCTGCGGACGCGCACGAGTTCATCATGGCCCTACCCGAGGGATACCAGACCCGCATTGGACAACGGGGTAGGCTGCTGTCCGGTGGCCAACGGCAACGCCTGGCCATTGCCCGGGCCATGATCCGCGATGCTCCCGTGCTGCTTCTCGATGAACCCACCACCGGGCTCGACGCGGCCTCTATCCAGCGTGTCCTTGCTCCGATGCGCCGGCTGATGGCCGGCCGCACCACGTTGATCATCTCTCATAACCTGCTTACCGTCACTGACGCCGACCAGATCCTGTTCCTGCGCGACGGGCGGATCACCGGCGCCGGCACCCATCACGATCTGCTGGCCGGCAACGCCGACTATGCGCATCTGTACCGGCTGCACCGCCAGCCTCGACTCCAGCCGGAGCTGATATGACCATGTCACCCGCCCTCGCGGAGCCTGCCATCGATGGCCGGGAGCTGGACGGTCCTCCGGTGCATCCGCCGGGGCATCAGCTCGCGCCGGGGTACGTGGTCGTCGAGCACGTGCGCCGCGGGGAGGATCTGGACTGCTACGAGGCCTGGAGTGTGCACCGCTACTGCCGCTGTTTCATCAAGACCCTGCGACCCGATGCCGCCACCGACGCCTCGGCTCGCCGGCACCTGGCGCGAGAGGCACGGTTGCTGCTTTCGCTCACCCATCCCCACCTGGTCCGCGCTTATGACTATGTCACCCCCGGTGACGGGCAGCCGCCGCTGCTGGTCCTGGAAAACCTCACTGGCGCGACGTTGAGCTACCTCCTCGACGGCGGCCGGCAACGACCCGGGCGCGGGTGTCCCGCCAGACTCGGCGTCCCCGACCTCGGCCACCTCGGCCAGCACCTGTGCTCGGCACTGCGCTACCTACACAGCCGCGGCCACCTGCATCTGGACGTCAAACCCAGCAACATCATCGCCAGCGATGGGATCGGTAAGCTGATCGACTTGAGCCTGGCCCGGCGCCCCGGCCGCTGCGCTGCGGGTATCGGCACGCCTGGTTACATGTCACCCGAGCAGGTCTGCGGCGGCCACCTCGGCCCACCCGCGGACGTCTGGGGCATCGGGTTGGTGCTCTATCAGGCCGCCACCGGGCTCCAACCCTTCGACTTACCCGACCGCTCCACCTCAGCCAGCTCGTATACCTACACGATGGCCCGCTGCCAGGCCTTGCTGTCCCGCCCCGCACCCAAGATCCGGGCCCGGCGGCGGTTGCCCGCCAGAGCGGCGGAGGTCATCGATGCGTGCCTGCACCGGAACCCCGACCGGCGACCGACCCTGGAACGTCTCGACGCCGCCCTCGCCGACCTCACCGGAGTCGGGTAGCGGCGCGATGATTCACTGCCGACGTCGGTACTGGCCGGTGAGTTCGGCCTTGGCCAGCACCTTGCCCGAGAGGGCATACGGCAGATCTTTGCGCGGGCTGGCGCCCTCGGCCAGGCCGCTGGGCTCCGACAGGGCGAGCAGGGTGAAGACATAGCGGTGGGCCCTGCCCCGCGGCGGGCACGGTCCGGCCCAGTCGGTTCGCCCGTAGTCGTTCTTGCCACCGACGGCGCCCGCGGGCACCTTCCCCTCTTCAAGCCCACCGCTGGCGGGGTCGAGGCCGAACAGCACCCAGTACACCTGGGTGCCTCCCATACCTCCCGGACCGTCGGGATCCTCGAAAATCAAGACCAACTCAACGGTGCCGTCCGGGACGTCCGACCACTTCAGTGGCGGTGAGATGTTGTCACCATCACAGGTGTACTGGACAGGAACGAACTCGTTGTCGGCAAAGGCCGGGCTGGTGAGTGTGAGCGCCATAGTGGCTCGATCGTAGCGCTGCGCCGGCGCCGAACACCGTCCAGGAACTTATCGGTGCACTGGACAGTCAGATGACGCGGCGAGATCGGTCAGCGGATGCGTCGAGGAGCTGGCCGAGACGCTGGGCGAGTTGGGCGAGGGTCGTCGGCGCCAGCGTGGTCCAGGCCGAACCGTCCGGCCCCCGCAGCGGCTGCAGGGTGTAGCCGCCACGCTCGGTGGCGAGGTAGACCAGTGCGGCGCCCGCCGGATGTCGGCTGCCGTTGCGGTCGCGGCGGGCGGCACCGAACTTGCCGCCGCCGGGTTTAGGACCGCGGATCATGGCCGTGAACGACCGCGCGTCGTCGGGCTTGACCCCGCCGCGGATCAACCGGTTCTCCAGCTGCTCCCCGGTCAGCCCGGGCCTCCCGCCGCCTGCCGGCTGGGCGAGCAGTTCCGAGGGCACCGACACCGACGACCCCGGCCCGGCAGGTCGATCCGGCAGCTGCCGAGCGACCGCGGTGCACAGCTCGCCGGCCGGGCCGGTGCGAACCAGCAGCCGGTGGTCGTCGAGCATCGCCAGCACCGCCCAGTCGCCTCGTGATCCGGCGAGCAACCGCACCCGCGCAGTGCCGGCGTGCACCGATCCGTTGATCTCGCACAGGGGATTGGCCAGCAGCCGCAGCGCGTCTTCCACCTCCGGTGCCAACTGCCGGCGATCGGCCAGTCCGCGTGCTCGCAAGCTGTCAAGCGTGCTGCCCACGCGGACTCGATGCTCATCCTCGGTCAGCTCCGGCAGGCCCGGCAGGTCCATATTCCAGTGCCGGGTACCCAGGTCCAGGGAGTGCCACGCAGCGCGGTACTCCTCATGGCTCAGCTCGATCGCGGTCCCGCGCACGCCGACCTCCGGCCTCAGTAGTCAGCGCCGATCACCGGTGGCGCGGTGGGCGGCAGGTCACCGACGATCGCGTTGGAGTCGTCGTGTAACAGGTACTTGCTGCGGTGCTCGCGATCCTGATCGCCCTGCTGGTTGGGGCCACCCGCGAATGGGGCACCGTACCCGGCAGGCCCGCCGGTGCCACGGGTCATGGCGGCGCCGGCGCCGCGGGCGCTGCTCATCTCGTCCATCGGAGGTGGGGTGCTGGCCGTGGGTCGGGGGCCGAATTCGGTGCTCGGCCGCGGGCCGAACGCGAACTCGCTTGATCGGCTGCTCCGGCGCACACCGCCGAATCGGGTCGGTCTTGTTATGGCGCTGGCACCGCCAGCCGCACCGGCAGCGGGCGCACCCAGGACAGCGCCCCCGTCCGACGCCGGGCTGCCGGCCCACCGGCCCGGCGGTGCGACGCTGCCTGCCCGGCCTGTGGACCCGCCGGGCGCGAGCTGCGAGACCGTGGCTGCCGGGGGACTGCTCGCTGGTCGACCGGTTACCGGCATGCGGGCTGCGGCCGGCTGCGTGGCGGGGTGGCGAGCAGCCATGAGAGGGGCCGGAGCGCTGCCACCTGCTATCGCTGCCGTGGCGGCGGCCCCGCCGATGCCGGAACTGGTCAGCGGCAGCGATCCGACGCTGCCGTCCAGTGCCTGCGGAGCGGTGAACGCCGGCGCGGAGTCGATGTTGCCATTAGAACTGGCCTGGTACACCCGCATCGCCTGGCGGGCCCGTTCTGCGGCGTCCTGCGCTGCTCGCTGCTGCGTTTCCTCCTCGGAGGTCACGCCTGGGAACCAATCCATTTTTTCGGCGACCCACTCGCCTGGATCACTGAAAAAGCCTACCGATTTCGGGGCTGGTGGCACGGGCGGCACGCTGTTCTTCGCCGTCACCCAGAAATCAGCCTGCTCCTGCGCGCGCTGCGCTGCGCTGGTCGCGGTCTGGGTGACGGCATCCATCCAAGGCAACATCGCGCTGGTGGCTGCGCCAGCCGCCTCGGCCGCTGCACCTGTCCGATTCGTGAGGATATTGTTGATCACGCCTTGGACGAACAGCTTACCGGTCGCGCCAATTTCCTGACCGAGCCGCTGCCACTGCTGGCTAACGTCTTGTAGCGCACCCGAGCCTGCTCCGCCGTTGATATGATCGAAGATCACCTGATGGCTGGTGTCGTTATAGTTGAAGTTCGTCCCCATCGCCAGCGCCCCTCAACTCTTCGGTGGCAAGTTCATTAACACTGCCGCGGCCACCTGCTTAGCCAGCTCACACGACTGCTGCGGGTTGTTGTCAAATTCCTTCGCCTCGTAAGTCAGCGAGAAGCTCTGGCGCTCGGCGGGCTTGACATCAATGTCGCAGATGGGAAGGTCCGCGTTGGTTCTCGACACGATGGCGGGGTAACCGGAAACCTCGGTGAGCTCGAAAGATGGACGGTTCCGGTCTTTATTGTAAGCAACCTCCAAAGTGGGGTTATTTGTGAATGTACTAATATGCACCGATCGAACTGCTTCTCGCTCGCGCGTCATGCTCAACCAAGCGCAGCCCACGTCGCCGAGATAGGCGTCGAATTCTTTCGGCGGAAGGTCAAGCTTGAATTGCGCTGCTTGCTGCGCCGTCAGTAACTCGCATGGTCGACGAGCAAAAGCCGCTACATCACGTGGATTTTTGACTGCTGGGATCGGGCTCGCCGCTTCGGCGGGACTCGAGGTGTTCAACTCCGGAGGAGGGTTCGCTCCAGTAGCGCATCCCGCCACAATGGCCGCGCCAACCGCGATCACAGGTACCCTCAGAGTCGCCCTCATATCGTGAGTCCCGGACTGGGCTCCTTGGGGATGCTCAGCTCGTCGACCTGCAAGTAGGTCTTGAGATCCTCCCGCAACTTTTGCGCAAGGTCCTCAAGCTGCTTCGCTCCAGCATGAAGGGTCGCTGCCAGGTTGTTCTGACTGCTGTCCGACGCCCACTTGCCGATCTGTGCGACCGCGTTCAGGCTGACACCATCGACTCCTGGAGCAGGGATGTTCGCCAGGCGCTCGGCTACTAGCGCTCGGCTTCTGAAAAACTCTGCGGCGTGTTCAAGGTCGGTGATGGCTTGGGGCACGCGCTCGTAGTCGATCGAGAAACCGGCCGCCGCGCCGTTGCCGCTCAGTAGCGCGCCCAGCGGCGTGCCGCTCAACACGTTGCCGGTATCGGTGCCGACGCTGGACCACTGAACTTCGTTGCTCATGCGTTCCCACTCAGCTCTTCGGCGGCACATTCGTCAGCACCGCGGCGGCCACCCGTTTGCCTATT
>DATNDR010000046.1:0-46420 GCA_035606945.1 Pseudonocardiaceae bacterium | reverse complement strand
ACCTCACCGGAAGCACGGACCTGCTCAGCGGCCTTACGCGCCCGCTCATCCGGGCGCGACCCCTGCACCAGACCCAGCTCCACCGCCGGCGGGTTAGCCAACACCACATCACCCATCCGATCCAGCAACACCACGCCGTTGTGCGACGAGAGCACCACACGCTGGACCAGTTCGGCGACGGTGGCACCGTCCGGGCGCGATGGGGCCGCTGATCGGCCGGCGCGCCGGCCGATCAGGATCCCGCCCACCAACCCGATGATCAGCGTGCCGATCGCGAGAACCACCGCGGCTGCGAAAGTCACGCCCCAATCGTAAGCACCCCGGGTGGGTGTATCCCTAGCCCCGCCGCACCCCCAGTGACGAGATATACGTGCAACAGGGCGAACTTTCTTCCCTCGTTCACCCTGAGTTCATCCCCCGCGGATGACGTGACGAGCTAGCGACCTTGCGCAGCGACCGCGGCGATCGCGTCGCGGGCCGCCTCGGGATCCAGATAGGTTCCGCCAGAGGTGCGCGGCCGCAGTCGATCGTCGAGGTCATACCGCAGCGGGATGCCGGTCGGGATGTTGAGGCCGACGATGGCCTGCGCATCGACGCCGTCGAGGTACTTGACCAAAGCCCGCAACGAGTTGCCGTGCGCGACTACCAGCACCGTGTAGCCGGCCCGCAGATCGGGCACGATCGACGCCTCCCAGTACGGCAGCATGCGGGTGACCACGTCGGCTAGGCACTCGGTCCTGGGTACCTCGATTCCCGCGTACCGCGGGTCGCCGGCCTGGCTGAACTCGCTGCCCAGCTCTATCACCGGTGGCCGGATGTCGTAGGAGCGGCGCCACCGGGCGAACTGCTCATCGCCGTACTCTTCCCGAATCTGCGCCTTGTCCTTGCCCTGCAGCGCGCCGTAGTGGCGCTCATTGAGCCGCCAGTCGCGGCGCACGGGAATCCAGTGCCGATCCGCGGCGTCCAACGCGAGATGGGCGGAGGTGATCGCGCGGCGCAGTAGCGACGTGTGCACCACGTCCGGAAGGACCTCGGCCTGGCGCATCAGCTCACCGGAGCGCACCGCTTCACGTTCACCCAGGGGCGACAAGGGCACGTCTACCCACCCGGTGAACAGGTTCTTGGCGTTCCATTCGCTCTCGCCGTGGCGGAGCAGGACCAGGGTGCCTACGCTCATGCGCCTAGCCTGCCAGCAGCCCTGCGCCGACTGCGCCGATGGTCGAGCCGGGTCCGTGGTTGAACTGTGTGGGGTTAAGCACACAAGCGGGTATCGATACCCCGAAACCGATTGGCCCGATCGGACGCTGGCAGTGACCGTCAGGTTACCCGTAAATTAATCCGCGACGACGGTGTACCGGAACCCCTGCTGACACCCCCACCGTCGTTGCAGGGAACCGCTGGTCGCCCGCTTCCCCGCCCCCCGGGAACGGCTGGTTGCACGGCGGTTCTCTGCGCAGCGGGGGATTTTCCTGCAACACAATCTATGCCTGCCATTGGTCTGCTTTGCGGGCCGCGTGCCGGCCACCGAAAGTACCCGGAAGGCCGCCCTCGTAAAGGTACTTCGCTTCCTCCGCGACCTCGCGCGTCAGGCACGGCCACGTCGCGGCGACCCCGTTCTCGTCCCGGCAAGCCCAGCAACGACCCTGCGGGTCAGGCACATGCGCGGTCAACGCGCTGCGCCACATGTCCGGTAATTCGGCCAGGATCGCTGCCATGCTCATGTCCATCTACCTCCCAGAGATTCGGTGCATCCTACAACCGGCAGTCAAGTCGCCACTTCATACCAGCGGCATTCCAGTTCCCGAAGCTGCCGTTCGGGCGATAACAACGTTAAGCGACCAATCATATACGGTACGTGACGATTCGTTCGGCTATTCCCCGCCGACACCCCGCACCCCGACTCGCTGCCCGCACCGTGGGGGCAGCAGGGCCACCGTACTTACACGGGTTGGGTGGGAACTTGCACGCTGTGTTGTCGCACCGCTGGTGCGCAGCGTTACTCGACTCGCGCAACCTGGTCTCGATCAACTGCCTCGATCAGCTGCATCGACGGGGCTGTAGGCCAATCGGGTTGCGCTGGAAACAACTACCTCGTAGGTCTTGAGATCCGTCCGCCCGGCTGAGAGTGTGTCACCGCTCTCCTCGCCGCTCCCACCGCACTTCCCGGCAGGTGAGCACAAGCCCGCGGTTCGTCCTCCCCCCATCGGACCGCGGCCCGCCAGGATCTCTGGGTGCCCCTCGCTCAGGGATATCCGTTCACGCGGGACACACAGTGGCGGGGCGGGTCCGAGTGTGCGACTCCCCCCTCTCCCCCGGGCCGCCCCGCCACCAACCTCGGCCGGAGGTTAGGTCAACGCACCAGGTGTTCGAATGCAGCAAGGTTGCTCAGGGATTCGCCGCGGGCTGCCCGCCAGGCCCATTCACGCCGGATCGAGGAAGCGAAGCCGATCTCCAGCAAGGTGTTGAAGTCTCCATCTGCGGCCTCGGCCACCTGGCCCAGGACCCGGTCCAGCTCCGCTGCGGTCACCGCGTGATGGGCCAGCCTGCCGATGAGATAGATGTCACCGGCCTTGTCCAGCGCGTAGTGCACGCCGTAGAGCCGGGCATTGCGGCGCAGCAGCCAGCGATAAACGTCCTCGTGTGCCTCGTCGGGACGCCGGCACACGAAAGCCTCCACCAGCAACCCATGTTGGCCAACCAACACCCGGCAGACGGTCTGCAGTTTCTTGGTGCCGGGCAAGGTGATGACGAAGCTGCCCGGCCCACTGTGTACATGCTCGAGCCCGGCCTCCGCCAGCGCTCCGGCGACGAGCTGATCCAGCTGCGCCGGGCGGCTCACACCGCCACCTCGCGTTCCAGCGCGTCCACCCGGTACGCCGCGGCAGCGTCTACATAAACTCGCAACAGCGCCTCAGTGGTGCGCTCCCAGGAGAACCGCCTGGCATGCGCAGCGGCACCGGCTGCGAGTTGTTCGCGGCGCTGCGGGCGCAACGCGACGGCGGACAACACGTCGGCCCAGTCAACGGGATGGTGACTGCCCACCAGCTGACCGGACACGCCGTCGGCCACCGCCACCGGAAGCCCGCCCACGCCGGCGGCGACGACCGGCGTCCCGCACGCCTGCGCCTCCAGCGCCACCAGACCGAACGACTCGCTGTAACTGGGCACCGCCACCACGTCGGCAGCGCGGTACACCCCGACCAGCGCAGTGCCACCCTGCGGGGGCGCGAACACCACCTGCTCCAAGATTCCCAGCTCGGCGGCCAGCTGCTGCAACGCGGTGGGTTCGGCCAGCCCGTTGCCGGACGGCCCGCCCACCACGAGCACCCGCAACTTCGTACGTAACCCCTGGTCGCGGCGCACCATCTCGGCGGCCGCGCGCAGCAGCACGTCCGGGCCTTTGAGCGGCTGAATCCGGCCGATGAAGGCGAGCACCACGGCATCGAGTGGCAGGCCTAGCGTGGTACGCGCAGCGTCGCGGGATCCCGGGGTGAACAGTTCCAGGTCGACACCCGGCGCGATGGTGGCGGTACGGGTCGGGTCGGCGCCGTAGAGCTCGACGAGCTGAGCTGTCTCGGCGGGGGTGTTCGCGACCAGCCGGTCGGCCTCGTCCACCACCTGCTGCTCACCGATCACCCGGGTGTGCGGCTCTGGAACGTCGCCCTGGGCCAGCGCGGCGTTCTTCACCTTGGCCAGCGTGTGCGCGGTGTGCACCAGCGGCACTCCCCAGCAGTCCCGGGCCAGCCACCCGACCTGGCCGGACAGCCAGTAATGCGAGTGCACCACGTTGTAGTAGCCGGGCTCGCGATGCGCTTCGGCCCGCAACACCCCGGCGGTGAAGGCGCACAGCTGGGCAGGAAGATCGTTTTTGGCCAGGCCCTCGAACGGACCGGCAGTGATGTGGCGCACTGTGACTCCCGGCGCGAGCTCTACTACCGAAGGTGACCCCGAGGAGGTGGCCCGGGTGAACACCTCAACCTCGACGCCGCGGCGGGCCAGCCGGGTCGCGGTCTGCACGATGTAGACGTTCATTCCGCCGGCATCGCCGGTACCCGGCGGATCCAGCGGCGAGGTATGCACAGACAACACCGCGATCCGCTTCACCACCCTCTTACCCCACCCCATCACCCTTCCCACCCTATGGCCTCCTGCGCATTCAGCCCGTTCAGCGGGTAAAACCGGCGGCGTTAACCCCGCTGAGCCCGCCGCACAGGTACCCCGGCCATAGGGTGGGGCCGTGGAGCGGGCGGTTGCGGTGGTGACAGGTGCCAGTAGCGGGATCGGGGCGGCTACGGCGCGGGCGCTGGCCGGGGCGGGGTTCCAGGTTGTGCTGGGGGCGCGCCGGGTGCAGCGCTGCCGCCAGATCGCTGACGAGATCGACGGCATCGCGATCGCGCTCGACGTGCTGGATCCCGACTCGGTGGCCGCCTTCGCCGCAGCGGTGCCCGCCGCACGCGTGCTGGTGAACAACGCGGGTGGAGCAAAGGGCTTCGAGCCGGTATTGGCGGCCGATGAGGGCCAGTGGCGCTGGATGTGGGAAGCCAACGTGCTCGGCACCCTCCGGATGACCCGGGCGTTCCTGCCCAAGCTGATCGATTCCGGAGATGGCGTGCTGGTGACCGTGACCTCGATCGCCGCGCTGGAGGCCTACGACAATGGCTCCGGGTACACCTCGGCCAAGCACGCCCAGGCGGCGGTACACCGCACCCTGCGCGCCGAGCACCTCGGGCAGCCGGTGCGATTCGTGGAAGTCGCTCCCGGGATGGTGGAAACCGAATTCTCCGTGGTGCGCTTCGGCGGCGATGCCGAGAAAGCGGAGCGGGTGTACGCCGGGCTCACCCCGCTGACCGCCCACGACGTCGCGGACGTGATCGCCTTCGCCGTCACCAGACCCGCCCACGTCAATCTCGACCTCATCGTCGTGAAACCACGCGACCAGCACTCGGCAATGCGCGCGTTCCGACGCTAGGCGGCAGTCCCCAACGAGCGGTTGCCGGTGGACAGGCGCGAGCGCGAATCGATGCTACGAGATGATGGCCATGTGACCATGCTGACCCGCTCGAACCATGACCGTGTACGTGGCATCGATTACTCGATCATTGACTTCGCGTCGACCGCCAGCGACCCTCGTGAGATCCAGCAGAGCACTGCGTCGTGGCTGGATTCCGCTGAGATGTCGGAGTTGCTCGGGCACTTTGGTCACGCGCTGACGGCCACTGGTCTACGGAATCGGTTGGCGGAAGCAGAACAAGTTTCACGCCATATCTTTGATTTTCGGCGGGGAGGCGAGCGATGGGAAGCCGAAAAGGTGAAGTTCCCCCCGAGAACGGCCGAGGCAGTTGATGCGCTCATCTGCCGGATCTACCGAGACCCGCAGGAGGTCCCTGCGACCGAACTCGGCCAGCCGACACACGGCCTTGTGCTCGGGGGGCGCATTAACAGCTGCCTGCTGCGTGCCGAGTTGCTCGCTAAGCTCCTCGCAGAAGGTCTCCACGTCGGACACATCTGGGGCCTTGGCAGCCGGCGCGATGTGGTCGAAATAGAATGCGAGGTTGCGTCGGCGCTGAATCTCGGGCCTATCGTTGATGAGCTCGACGCTATGTGCGCGGCCCTCAACTACGCTTTAACTCTTCCGGGCGGCGCCGGGGAACCGCGGCGGTCGTCTAGCGAAGTGCGCCAGCTGGCCACATCTCCGATCCCAATTGCCGGCCTTGCCGCCGAGCCAAGTCCGGGCAATATGCGAGCGACGACCAGCGACACCTACCGTTTTTTCCTGAAGAACGCCGGAAGCGTCACACACTCAGACCATATACTTGTCATCACCTCCGCCATCCACGCCCCTTTCCAACACGCGCAGGCGCTCGCCGAGTTAAGTGTTCCCACAGGCGCCACCATCACCTCGGTTGGCGCGCACATAAGCACCAGTCGACAATCCGCTATTCGTACCGAGTGGACGACGGCGGAGTGGCTACAAGAAATACGTTCCGCAATCTGGTCGATGCGAGTAATGTACGACAAGTTGCTGGACACCTACCCGGACCTCGAGTAGATTCGCCCGTCCTAGCCGAACTTGCAGTTCACTAGGTCGCATTCCGGCCCAAGACGGATTCCGAACCGGCGCTCAACACCGTCACGGATATGTGCGGCGAATTCCATGACCTCCGCGGTCGTGGCGTTGCCGCGGTTCGTCACGGCCAAGGTGTGCTTTGAAGACAGGGCGACCGCACCCCGCTTTCGCTCGCGGCCGTATCCACGGGGAAACCCGGCATGATCGATGAGCCATGCCGCCGATAGCTTTGTCCCCGCCGGATCGGGATATTGCGGACAGTGCCGCGCCGTGTCTGGAACCGAAGCAAGCACTGGATTGATAAAGAACGAACCGACGCTCCACGTGTCGTAATCATCGGCATCAAGGATCATACCCCGCTCACGGCGCAGAGCGAGAACCGCATTTCGTAACTCTCTGGTCGGTGCCGTTGCGCCCGGCGTAATACCGAGACGCTCGGCGAGGCCCGAATAGTGGATAGGGCCTGACCGGCCGGAGCGAGTCAGATGAAAAGTCACGTCGAGCACAACGTAGCGGTCGGTGTGCTTGAAGACCGACTGCCGGTGGCTACCGAAGCCACACCTGTCCGGCGCCCACCGCTCGACCCTACCGGTGACACGGTCGTACACAGTCAGGTGGCGGAGCAGGTCTGAGGTGAGCGCGCCGTAAGCGCCCACGTTCTGCACGGGGGTTCCCCCGGTTGAGCCCGGGATGCCCGACAGTGGCTCCAGTCCCGCGAGTCCCGCATCGAGAGAAGTCTCGACGACCGTGTCCCACTCGACGCCGGCGTCGACGGTGACATCCTCGTCACGGATCTTCAGGGTGGAGGTGGCGACCTGGACGACTAGACCGTCGAATCCTTGATCGCCGACGACGAGGTTCGAGCCGCCTCCCATCACGAGAACCGGCTTGCTCACCGCATCGGCTTCCCGGATCAGCGCGACAAGGTGCTCGGACCTGTGCGCCACCTCGTACTGGCCGGCTGGACCTCCTAGGCGCATCGTCGTGAGCCCGCAGAGCATCGTTTGCACGGCAGCGCACGCTACTGGACTGACAGCAGCCGACCACGCCGCCGCCGAGTACCGTTCCACCATCAATCGCGGTTGGCACTGACAAGGTCGCCGTGACCAGCCGAGGACAGGATTGCGATCGATGGACGCCCACATGGCAGGGGCGCTACGCGTGCTTGCTCGCGATGACCTCCTTCAAGTCGCGTACGACGCAGAGGAAGCGGTCGGGATCGTCCAACAGAATGATCGTCTCAGTCACGTCGCGTTCACCGAACCCGAGCTGTTCGGTCTCGCGCTCGAGCGTCATCTCGAGGATGCAGAAGACTCCGCTAACTGGGCCATCCGAGGGCAACACCTGGCGTATGCGGCAGCAATCGTCCGGTTCTGCGAACTCGTTGATATCCGTGTTCCGGCCGGGTGTGACTCTGTCGATCTCTACGGCCGAGCCATCAAAGAGCTGTCAGCAGTTGATCAACAGTCACGTTCCATCCTTCCGGATCATCAAGATTTCACACTGGGCGTGATAACGACTTACCGCGCGATACGCGATCTTCGTCTCGCCGGGAAACCGAAAGACGCGTTCCTGCTGGCGTGGCGACCAGATCATTACTTTCACGGTTCGGGTGCGGAGCCACATCGTGGACACTTCCAATTTGAGATAGCCGCTTGTGAGCTCGCGCTTTCCGAGCCCGCGCGAGCGGCAGCCGCATTGGGGGAGTTCGAGAAGTACTGGGCGTCGTCGCGGGCATCGGCATGGCCCACCCGGAATCGTTACGAGTTCGCCCGCGCGCTTTCCGCTTTCGCAGAAGGAGACGCCGATGCAACCCAGAGCCATCTCGAAGCCGCGCTCACCCACCTACGAAAAACGCGAGGCACGGAGACGCAACACGATGTACAAGAACTTTCCCTGACATTGGCGTTAACTGAATACCTGACAGTGCGCGAGATACATGAGGAGATTAACCAGCGGACGCTCGAGCTCATTGACCGAGCCGTTTCACTTGTTGAGCAGATCCGCGGTCGCTGGCGTGTGGTCGCGCGTTCGCACGGCCCGCTGTCGCTTGTATTCCAGCGGATCTACGGCGATATCGCTCTGTTGGTATCGAGGTTGTCGGGTCGCGAGGCAGCGAAACTCGGGCTGCGGGTCTCGATGTCAGCCAAGCAAACCGGCTTCGCCAGTCTCATGAGAGCCAATCGCTCTTTGATGAACGATCGGCTGAGTACCCTGTTGGACGAAATCGTCATACGCGAAGATCAACTCGAGTATACGAGCTTTACAAGCGACGACGAGTGGAGCAGACTTCACGAGGGCTTGGGCAGGTTGCGGTCTGAGCTCGAGGATATTTTCTCCCCGCTGCTCGCAGATTTTGTCCTTCCCGAACCAACTCACGTAGAAACTGTGCTGGAAGTTGTCAGTACCCGTTACGTCCTCGACTTCGTCGCGCTACCGGAAACGGCAAGCCGTGCTATCACCTGGTTTCGCACAATGATCCACCCGGGCGGCTCCATTGAATTCGGTCGGCTAGAGCCGAAGAATTCGTTTCAAACGTTCTTTTACGGGGATGACGGGCATCCCGCGTTGGTCAGCAGACTCCAAGCTGTAACGGCCGAACATGAGATTTGGTGCGAGTTTGCCCGGGACCTGCTCCCGACATCCCTACTCGTCGAGCTTGGTACGAGAGATCTGAATGACCCAATCGATCTGCTCATCTCGCCACATTCCGACTTGTGCTTCGTCCCATGGCCAGCACTCAATATCGATTGTTCGAAAACTCGCCTGATCGAGCGTGCCGTCATCACTCAAACACCGGCGTTAACGTGCCTGTCCAATGCTGAGGCCCCTCGGGCTCATGGTCCTGCGCTTGTCCGGCTCGTCGCAGAGCCCCAACCAGGTGGAGTCAATGTCGAGCGCGAGTGCACAGCGTGGGGTCTGCGAATCGATGAACATGGAGACGTGCCGCTCAGTCGCTGCGATTTCAGACCAGACCACAGCAATGCCGAAGTAGCGGGAAGGCTGGTCTCCGTCCTGGAGGACGAACCCGGGAGATACGGGTTTGTGCACGTTGCGGCGCATGGTCGCGGCCTCGGGCTCTACCAAGAGATCAAGCTGCCCGAAAGGCTCACTGCTGGGCATGCTTTCGGAGTCCCGTGGCCGCCGTCGGTCCTGCTGGCCGCGTGCGATGTCGGCAAGGTGAGCAATATCCGGGAGGCCGAGCCGTTCGGCTTTCCCGTCGCGCTGCTTGCTGGTGGAGCCCAGTGCGTCGTGGCCGGAATCCTGGCGGTTTCCGATCAAGGGACCGGGATGATTGCCGCTGCCATGGTGAATAGTCTGTGCGCGGGCGCACGGCTCGATGTGGCCCTCAGAGATGCCCAGTGCAAGTTACTCAACCAAGGCTGGAATGTGTACGACTGGGCGCTTCTCAGTGCCTTCGTGCGATGATCATCAGCTCTCCGCAGAAAGGCCGAGAACCTGTTCGATGCGGATGCGGCGACCAGGCTCATCAGAGTACCTGTCGAGCTCATACCATTGGCTTCGCCACTGCCGGTAATTCTCCTGCGCGGTCCCCATGCCCAACCTAGCTCTACAGGCCTCGATTCCTCGAATATAGCTGGGCATCGTGGCACTGCCGATCACGTTGGCATCCCCACGTTTCTTGCCATCGGCCGACTCCGCAAGCCAGTGCGACATCGCGTCAAGCGCCCGGTCGTCCAGCAAATCCATCTTGAGACAGGGATCAAACGTGAGTCGCGACGGCAACGAGCGGCCTGGGGCAATCAAAGCCAGATTGAGGCGGAGCTGGACAAGCGAGCGCTGGTGATCCGCTACCAACGGCCATGGATTTGCGTCCGCGTGGACGACTGGCTCTTCGATGGCATCATACGCGCGTTTGAAACGAACGATGAAATCCTCCCGTGCATCTGCCCACGACTTGTGATCTCCTGGAGGTCGCCAGCGCAGCTTCTCCATCTCGGTACACATTGGCATGAGTAGTAGTAATGCACGTGCTGTCATAATTCCCGGGTTCCGGTATGCCGTCGCCATCGCGAGCCGCTCCTCGCTCACTTCCGGCGCGAGGCCCTTGTCATGTTCAATCCTTGCCACCAGGTCGAGCGCCTCCTCCCCACCCGCTGCTCCGTCGCACAATTCCCGAAACATCCGCCGCATCCAGCGCGTCTCATCGTGCGGTGTCCAAAGACCCTCGTCGAGTCCCTCCGACCAGCGGCCGATCACACGTTCGGCGGTCCTGCAGGCAGTGCCGGTTTCACCGAGCGCCAGCTGAAGAAGTGTTTCGTCGAGTGCCAGGAGATATCGAGGGTCAGCGCCGGTCACGCTCTCCTTGTAGCTGAGGTACTTGACACGACCTTCCCGGTGCAAGACCCATGCGTCGTCGTACCCACGTTTAGTGTCTCGTTTCGATGAAGCCAGCGCCTGGGACCGGATGGCGCCCAGCGCGCGAGGAGCGAATTCCGGCCAGGGCAGCCGACGTGCGGCGTCGGCCAGCCTTACGATCAGTGCTATGGCCGCTTCGCTCTCCTCTTGTTGCGCGCCACCAAGTACTTCGAAAGCCGGCGAGACGCGTCGAAGCAGGGCCCAGGACGTCTCATAGAGGAGCCAGCCCATCAACCAGAGCCGTATTGTCAGGTCATCCGGTGGCAACTGGGTCGGCTTACGAGCCCGAACCGCTCGGTACTCATCGACGTCCGACTCGACATCGCCGACCAGCGTCTCATCGACCTGCATCCGGCCTGCTCGTACCGCCGAGCAGCACTCTCGGAGCTTCTGCTCAGTCATCATTTTGATTCCGTTTATCCTCGAGAACGAAGAAGCACTCAGAGTTTGACAGCTGAAATGTATCCCGCGGTAATGCTCGTACGGTGATCTCATAGGTGCCCGGCGTGAGGCCGGTGAGCCTCGTCGACCAGACGTCGTCATCACCTGCGTCGAGCAAGCCTTTGCGATCAAAGTTCCCACCACGTGTCAGTTCGAAAGCCATCGCTAATTCTGGTGTCACATACAGACGTGGTGTGAGGCGAGCCTGAAGGTCAACCGCCTCGCCCTGCATATAAGAGTCCGCTAGATCGAGACCAATCATCGGTGGCAAGTCCGCCCGTGTCTTACCAGTCGAGGGCCGTATCCCGTTAAGGAGTTTAGCGATTTCAGCGAGGCACTCAGGTGCGGTGACCAGCTTGCTATGACGCTCGGTAAGATAGTGAAACTCGATATGATTCCTCTGCTCGAGCGGACTGGCCGAAGGCTCAGGAACAGTCCCATCGCCGCGTTGCTCGGGGGTCACGTCCAGCCAGGCCGGTCGTTGTGTGGTGGAGACAAGTCGCTTCCCGTCCCAGGACGCCTTCAGGAGCGTTCCGTGACCCCGCCCAACATAAGCGAGGCAGTGGGTCTCCGCAGCGTTGCGTTCCCATTCATCTTCGATGTATCGGTGCACCTCGAATGCCGCGGCGATTTTGTTCTGCAGTATCGGCATGGGCAAGTCCTTGGGGTAAAGCTTCGGCGTATCAGCGTTTCGATCATCTCGCGAGGATATGTCTTCAACAGACGGGTACCTCGGCACCAGTTCATACATTGACCGCCAGTCCCTGAGGAGGTCTCGCAACCTACGCCTCCTGGGAACCAGTCTCGACGGTCCATTGACGAGATACTCCAATGCCTTGGGCGCACCACGATGTGGCGTGCCCAGCGTGACGATCGCACGGCAAGGATCCCAGTTACCCTGAGCAACCCAATAACGCGCGATCAAGCCACCCATCGAGTGCGCAATTATGATGACCCTGTTGGGCTGACCTTTCCAGCCTAGATGTACAAGACGTAGGTCTATCTGTTTATCGAGCTCTGCGGCAGCTTCGGTGATACTTCGACGAAAATCGTACGGGAACGCGACGACACGCGCGTCCAACTTCGGCCTGTCGGGATGTCCCAGATCAACGTCGGTGTTCACACCTACAGCTTTACCGATCGATGTCATGAACTCATGGTAGCCGTGGATGGCAGTGAGTCCTGGAAATAATCCCCAGCTCTTGATCAGACCAACGGGACGTACGATCTTATCGATAGCGAAGTCGTGCGGATGCTTCAGAAGATGGCCGACGGCGCCACGACTTGCATCCCAGAGGACGCCCCCTGTGGGCGATTCTAGAACACTGCCACCAATGCCGGGTATGACCACAACCAGATACGCACTTGAATCGTTATCATTTCTGGGTCCCACGCTAACCCCTACGAGTGTCCCAGATCAACCCACGAGAGGGATAACGGGAATCGAGGGGCGAGCGACCGGCTATCGTCGGTGACAAACGCCGAGGTAATGGTGCCGAGGTCATCAAAGCGCTCCGTTTCGCGCCCGGCGCAGCTTGATCACTGCGCCTTGTACCTTTACCTCGTTTCCCCCACGATGCTTGTTACATGTTACAAAAATGATTGCCTGCCGTGATCGGACCGGCACGCATCACGCATCCCTGGGTGCGCACGTATCTCGTGACCACCGGACGTCAGGCAGCGTCCGGTGGCGAGGCGAATCGCCATGCAAAGCGCAGGTCAGCACACGGCGGACCCGCAGTGGGGAACACGTGCGCTGCCCTGACCGCGCCGATGTGTCGCATCCGTCACCGGCCGCCGTCAAACGCGGGCACCGGGTCAGCACGGTCGCGCAGGGTAGCCTCCGAGAATGGCCAGTCAATTGGCATTGCGGCATCGATACCCGGTGACGGCGGAGCGCATGCGGGAAGTGATCACTGACCGGCGTTACGTGCAGGCGAAACTCCAGGCAGTGGGCGGCCCACGGGCCGAGGTGGTGTCGTGGCAACAGGACGAACATGGTGTCACCGTGGTACTGCATCAGGCGGTGCCGGGCGACGCCATACCGGCGTTCCTCCGCTCATTCCTGCCAGGAGATTTGACGATCCGCCGTACCGAGATCTGGCGTGGTTCCAACGGCAGCGTGGAAGCGGTGGTCGACGGGGCGCCGGGAACGATCACGGGCATGATGCAGCTGGAACCCGATTCGGCTGGGTGCGTGATCGGTGCCCAACTAACGGCTGAGGTTCCGCTACCGCTGATCGGCGGCAAGGTGGAGAACATCGTCACGGACAACATCGCCAGCCTGATGGAAAGCGAGTACCAATTCACGTTGGACTGGCTGCGTAAGCCGGTGGAGCCCTGAAGGGCCTCCGCAACACGTCGCGTGAGCGTCGACCCGCCGTCCGGGCCTAGGCTGGTGGACCGTGAGACCCTCGGACTACCAGTCGCACATCGCGACCGAGGCGGGAGTGCTGCGAGCGGCTGCGAGCTCGCTGGACGCCGACACGCCGGTCCCGACCTGCCCGGGCTGGACTGTGCGGTCGCTGATCCAGCACCTCGGCCAAGTGTTCGACATGGTCATTCGCGTGATCCAGACCGCCGATCCGCAATCGCCTCCGATCCGGGTGCAACCGCCAACCGGCGACGTGTTCGCCATCTTCGACAGTCAGCTGGCGACCATGCTCGATCTGCTCGCGACGACCGATCCGGCCACCCCGGTCTGGCACTTCACTCCGACCGCGCCGAAGACGGCCGCCTTCTGGTCCCGCCGGATGGCCCACGAGCTCACGGTGCACCGGATCGACGCGCTCGCTGCGGCCGGCGCTGACTCGGCGGTAGATCCCCACTTCGCCGCCGATGGGATCGACGAGGTGCTGACCCGGCTGATCCCGAGGCGTACCGACTCGTGGTCGGTCGGCACCCACGCCGGCACGGTGCTCTACCACGCCGCCGACGCCGGCCGGGCCTGGACCGTGCGTTTGGTGCCGGGCCAACTTCCGCAGACCGCGGCCGAGGCGGGGACCGAACCGGACGCTTCGGTGATCGGGCTAGCGGACGCCGTGTACCGCGCAGCCTGGGGTCGTCCGTCCGGCGCGGTGGTCAGTGGCGATAGCGACCTGGTGGATCTCACCCGTGCCCGCTGACAGACCGAGCACGAGGGTGCGACACGTGGTGCAGAAAGTGCGACACGCGGGTTAGCAGGTGTGTTCGTGGTCGGCGTGGTTGTCGTGCTCGACTTGCAGGGTGCTGTGGGTGAGCCCGAAGTGGGTGCGTAGCACGTTCGCGGCGGTATCGAGCACGGAAGCGTCCCCGCAGTGCAGTGACCGGGCCTCCTCGACCACGAGGTGCGCGGAGACGGCGTGCCGGCCCGACGTGATCGTCCATAGATGCAGGTCGTGGACATCACACACTCCCGGCACCGTTCGCAACAATCGGTCCACCTCGGAGGCGTCCACGCCCCGCGGGGTCCCCTCCAGCAGCACGTGCGCAGCTTCGCGCAGCAGCGCCAGCGACCGTGGCACAATCAGGGCGGCGATCGCCAGCGATGCGATCGGGTCGGCTTGTCGCCAGCCGGCGGCGAGCATGGCGACCGACGCGCCGATCACTGCGACGGAGCCGAGCACGTCGCCCAGTACCTCCAGCAGGGCACCGCGCAGGTTGAGGCTGCGCTGCACCGATTCCGTTCGGGGTGACGCCTTCTTGTCAGGTCTGCCGCCGGCGAGCACCGCCAGCGCAGCCAGATTGCCGACGAGCCCAAGCGCTCCGATGGCCAGTAGCGGGACGCCGGCGATCGGTGGCGGAGCGGCCAACCGGGACAGCGCCTCCACCGCCACCACCGCGCCCACGACCAGCAACAGCAAGGCGTTGAACGCGGCTGCGAGGATCTCCGCCCGGCCCAGCCCGTAAGTCCGGCGGTGCGTCGGTGGGCGCTGCGCGAGCACGCTGGCGACCAGCGCGACCGCGAGGCCCAGCGCGTCAGTGGCCAGATGCCCGGCGTCGGCGAGCAAGGCCAGCGAACCGGTCAGGCCGGCGCCGACGACTTCTACCAGCAACAACGCAGAGATGATCGCCAGAGCGCGACCGAGCCGCCGGCGGTCCGACGGTACGGCTGCATGCCCGTGGCCGTGCCCGTGATCACCCATGCGGGCCACCATACATGCGTGTTTGCGCATAGGTCAGCGGCCCAGTGGAGTGAAGCTAATCCTCGTTGGCGGGCCCGGACACGCGGCGGCCGAGATTCTCGACGACCTCGGCGCAGGGTAGTGCTGCGAGCACCGCCCCTGGCAGCAGCAATTTGCTGCGCCGCAAGCCGGATCCCACCACCAGCTCGTCAGCCGCGGCGACCATCGCGTCGAGCAGCACCGGCCACCCGGCGGGCAGGCCCAGCGGCGTGATCCCGCCGTATTCCATCGAGGTCCGCCCCACCGCCTCGCCCTGCCCGGCGAACGACGCCTTGCGCACGTCCAGCCGCCGCCGCACCACACCGTTGACGTCGGCCCGGGTGGTCGCCAGCACGACGCAACCGGCCCAGCGCTGCACACCGCCCCGCTTGCCGGTGACCACCACGCAGTTCGCCGAGGCGTGCAGGGGCACCTGGTAGTGCTCGCACAGCGCGGCGGTGTCGGCCAGCGCCGGATCGATCTCGGCGACCGCGCAACGGGCCGCGAGGTGGTCGGGCAGTGCCGCCAGCGCAGCTCGAACCGGCGCGGCGAGCAGGTCGGGAGCGTCCATCGCGGGTCGGGGCTCCAACCGCCCGACTGCTGAACGCAGCGACGTCACCAGCGCGGCCCGCGCTGCACCTCGGTCACCGCTGGTTTGACGTCCACGAGGTACACCAGCACCGCCACCAGGCCGATGAGATAGAACAGCATCGAGCCGGGCACCACCAGGTTGAGCAGCAGCAGGGCACACGCGCCGCCGGTAATGCCCAGCCAGGCCGGCTTGGTCAGCTTGTCGGCGGCGGTATAGGCGTCGGCCCGCTGGAGCATGGCGTGAACGAACGCGAAAATCCCCACCGGGACCGCAGTCCAGTACAAGATCTCGAAGACCCACAAATCCAAGTACTCCAGCACGCCCCCAGGATACGCAGGCCACTGCCTGTCCCCCGACATGGAGACATATCGGGGTGAATCCGCCCTGGGGGCCCCGATATGTCTCCATGTCGGGCACGGTCAGAGCAGGAGTTGAGACAGCGTGTGGATGGCGAGGCCGGCAAGGGCGCCGACCACGGTGCCGTTGATGCGGATGAATTGGAGATCGCGGCCGACCTGGAGCTCCACCTTCCGGGCAGTCTCCTCGGCATCCCAGCGCTGCACGGTGTCGGTGATCAGGGTGGTGATCTCTCCGCGGTAGTTGGAGACCACGTAGGTAGCCACGCCTTGCAGCCAGTTGTCCACCTTCGACCGCAGCTCGGCATCCGCGGTGAGACGGCCGCCCAGCGCGACCAGACCGTCGCGCACCCGCCGTCGCAACTCTGACGACGGGTCCTCGGCGGCGCCGAGAAGCATCTTCTTGGCAGTACCCCAGGCCGAACCGACCAGGATCTGAACCTCAGGATGCGCCAGCACCTGCAGTTTGATCGCCTCGGCGCGCTCGATCATCTCCGGATCCGTGCGCAGATCCTCGGCGAACTCCAGCAGAAAGTTGTCCACCGCCTTGCGCATGGGGTGGTCGGGTTCGGTGTGCACCGCCCAGGCGAACGTCAACACCTCGCCGTAAAGCCGGTCGGCGACCAGCTCGTCGACGAATCTCGGTGACCAGCCCGGCAGGCGCTGGCTGACCACCCGCAATACTGCGCCGTGGTTGTCGCGCACCCACTGATAGGTCCGCTCAGTGAGCAGGTCGACGAGCTTGTGATGCGACCCGTCGGTGAGCAGCTGAGCGAGCACCCGGCCCAGCGGTGGCCCCCAGGACTGCTCCAAGAGTCTTCGAACCAGCGCGTTCTCCAGCACCGGCTGGACATCCTCGTCGCGCAGCACGGTCACCATGGCGCGCACCGCGGTGGCCAGCTCAGCGGTGGCGCGCTCGGCGTTGCGGGGCTGCGCCAGCCAGCTGCCCAGCCGATTGCCGATCCCGACGCGCTGCAGCTTGTCGGTCACCACCACTTCGGCGAGAAAGTTGGCACCCACGAAGTCGCCGAGGTTCTCCCCGAGCGCATCCTTCTTGCGGGGAATGATCGCGGTATGCGGGATGGGCAGCCCCAAAGGATGGCGAAACAGCGCGGTCACCGCGAACCAGTCGGCCAGCGCGCCCACCATGCTGGCCTCGGCCATCGCCTGCACATACCCCACCCAGGCCGGGGCATTGCTGTAGAGCCTGGTCAGCGCATACACCACGGCGGCTCCCAGCAGGAACGCCAGAGCGACGGCCTTCATCCGGCGCAGCCCCCGCAGCTTGGCCTGTTCGTTCCTGGTCAGCTCCACGCTGCCGATTGTGCCTCGACGGCCGGACTTGCAGCAGGATTACGACCGTGCGCCCCCACGGACTCCTGCCCCGGCTGCAGCCGTTCGCTTCGACGATCTTCGCGGAAATGACCGAATTGGCCGGGCGCACCGGCGCGGTCAACCTCGGCCAGGGATTTCCGGACACCGAAGGCCCTGCCAGCATGCTCGAGGTTGCGCGGTCAGCGATCGCCGGCGGGCACAACCAGTACCCGCCGGGGTCGGGCATCCGTGAGTTACGCACCGCCGTCGCCGAGCACCAGGCGGCTCGCTACGACCTGAGATACGACCCGGATACCGAGGTGCTGATCACGGTGGGCGCCACCGAAGCGATCAGCGCCGCGCTGCTCGCCCTGGTCGAGCAGGGCGACGAGGTGCTGCTCATCGAGCCTTACTACGACTCCTATCCCGCCGCGGTGGCACTGGCCGGCGCGGCGCGACGGTCCGTGCCGCTGATTCCCGACGGGGACCGGTTCGCATTGGACATCGACGCGCTGGCCGCCGCTATCACGCCTGCCACCCGGGTGCTCGTGCTCAACAGCCCACACAATCCCACCGGCACGGTGTTGCACCGCGCTGAGTTGAGGGCGCTGGCCACGCTTGCTATCGAGCACGATCTCGTGGTCATCACCGATGAGGTCTACGAGCATCTGGTGTTCGACACAGCGAAACACCTGCCGATCGCCACCTTCCCCGGAATGGCGCAGCGCACGTTGTCCGTTTCCAGCGCGGGCAAGACGTTCAGCGTGACCGGCTGGAAGATCGGCTGGGTGTGCGGGCCGGCGCACCTGGTGACAGCCGTGCGGGCGGCCAAGCAGTTCCTCACCTTCGTCGGCGGAGCACCGTTTCAGCCGGCGGTGGCGCACGCGCTGCGCGCCGAGCAGGACTGGGTGGCAGTCCATCGGGCGGCGTTGCAGGCCAACCAGCACAGGCTGGCCGCCGGACTGCGCGCTGCGGGCTTCGGCGTGCGCCGATCCGAAGGGACCTACTTCATCTGCGCGGACGTCCGGCCGCTCGGATACGCCGACGGCCTGCGGTTCTGCCGCGAGCTGCCGGCCCGCGCCGGCGTGGTCGCGGTACCGGTACAGGTCTTCGTCGACGATGGCGGGGCGGGGCAGGCCAGGCTGCCGTGGCGGCACTTGGTCCGCTTCGCGTTCTGCAAGCGCGAAGACGTGATCGACGAGGCGATTGCTCGCCTGGCGGCGGCCCGCTTGTGACGGCATGGAGCCGATGAATACGGATATTACGCAAAGTGGTCACAGTGTGTAGTATCGGTGCACGACTATCCGGACAAGGCCGGATCGGGCGGATTGGTTGAGGGGGAGCCGGTGGCCGCCAACCCCGAGGCAGGTGGCGCGAGGTACGCGCTCCGCGGGGTCGTGCGCGCGCTGCTGCGGGCCGTCGTGATCAGTGGCCTGGTCGTGGTGGGCTGGTTACTGGGGTCGGGGCTCGGCCACGCGGATGAGGATCCGGGATGGCCCGGCGTCGGGCAGATCCATCTGGTCGACGCCGGATCCGATGCCGAGCCCAGCGCGGGCATCGTTGGGCGACCCATGGCCGGATCGATCGTCGAGCGAGTTCTCTCCGACGCCCCCGCACCGCGGCTACCTGTCCAGCCCATCGAGAAGATCGGCATCCTGCGACCCATCGTGCACGCCGTCGGCAGTGCCAAGCCCGTGACCGATGTCCTGACGCCGCTACCCCGACTGCTATCCGCCCCCGCGCCACACGCGACCGCAGTGCCCGCGGCTGCGCCGGCTGCCGAAGTCGCGCCGATGTCACCACCCGCACCCGCCATCACATCGGCCGCAGCTGCGCCGGCTCCTGCCCTCGCGCCGGTTCGACATGCCGCAGTCACCGCTGCGCTGTGCTCGACAACTACGACTGCTGCGAAATCCCCACCCGCTCAGCCACCGCTGAGCCGAGGTCCGGTGGATCCGGCACCCGCCAGCCCATTAGGCACCACGTCGTCGCCGTGCATCATCGGCAGCACTTCGGGTGGTTCTGGTACCAAGAATGCGTCTGATTTCGCGATGCATGACGGTGTGACGGGCAACGTCGCCCAGTCGGATGGCCCGCCGCTGCTCAGCGGTAGCGACCTGCCACGGTCGCTTGCTGTGGAGCCGTCCACCTCACCGGACTGATCTCGCGATAACCGGGTGGGTCGCCGCTATCGGCGACCGGTCCCGTGGACCGGTTTTGCCGTGCGCACACCGGCTTGACCCTGCCGCCAGGAACCCCCGATCTGTCCGACCGCGCCCGGGCGGATCGGGTTTATGGCCCCGGCGTCACGTTGCCCCCGTGACGCCGGGGCCCTTTGCCTGTCCCTGGGGCGGTGTCGACGCGCGCCAGGCAGCCAGCCAGGAGTCGGTGGCGATCGCCGGGAGCAGCAGGTTCAATGCTTGCTCAACTTGGGGCCGGAGATGGTGGCGCTGTCCCAATGCGTCGCAGATCTGACGGTGGCCGGCAACGATCGCAACAATTTGCCGCGCGGCGACGGCCGGGTCGATCCCTTCCCGGAGCAGACCGGCGTGCGCGGCTTGAGTCAACAGATCCAGGGCCTCTTGTTCGCCGAAGCCATAATGCGCACGTGCTTGCTCCTCGGTCACCGGCAGATCGTTGAGCAGGCGGGTACCACCACGCGCGATCGGATCGTCGAGCAGGTGCGAAATCACCTCATCAACCAGCATTAACAAGGTTGTCAGGGGGTCCAGGCCGTTGCTGACCTGGCTGCGAAGATCTTGCCACCGCTGCACCATCTCGGCGACAACCGCTCGAGCCAAGGCGTCTTTGGAAGCGAAGTGGAAATACAGCGCCCCTTTGGTGCCGCCGCTGTCGGCCAACACGCTGTCCAACGAGGTGGCGTGATAGCCATTACGAGCGAAGTGTTCAGCTGCGGCGGTGAGAATCGCCTGCCGGGTGGCCTGCGCCCTGGGCTGCGGCTTGACCCGGTCCGCGCGGGCGCCCGTGCCGCCGGCTCCGGGTCGTCGTCGACCGGTGCTGGACATGACGTGTCGACGCTACTCGCCTTCGGTCCACTGAGCCGCATTGAAACAACGCTTTTGGGTGGCGGCGCAAACACACCCGCTGGTATGTTTCGCCGTGGGTTTGCCATGATTATGAGCGACGCTAAGTAGGCGACGACTCGTTTGGGGGTCCCGCGGGGGGATGTGGTCGCCCGGGGCGGTAGGGACGACCGCCCCGGGCGACCGCGCATCACAGCGCGTGTGTGAAGCACCGGACATCGATGGCTCGGCCGGGGTCTGCACTGAAGGCTGCATCGGCACCCTCGCAGTAGCCCAGCGCCATGATCTGCGTCTGGCTGCCTAGGACGACACCGGATGTCCCTCCGCGCACCGAAACTGTGATCAACACCCGTGTGACAGGCTGGGACAGATCCGCGTGGCAGGCCGTGCTCGCCTGGAGGTGATATGGGCAGCGGTGCGCTGTTCGTCGCCGTGTTCCTGGCGTGCCTGGCGGAAGCGGTCGAGGCGCTGACAATCGTGCTCGCCGCCGGCGCGGGCCGCGACTGGCGCTCGGCGATCACCGGCGCCGGCACGGCTGTTGCGGTGCTGGCACTGCTCGTGGCCGCGTTGGGCCCGGCGCTCACTGCCATCCCGCTGGCCACGCTACGTCTGGTGGTCGGCGGCCTGCTGCTGATCTTCGGGCTGCAGTGGCTGCGCAAGGCGATCCTGCGAGCCGGCGGGCTCAAAGCCCGTCATGACGAGACCGCTATCTACCGCACCGAACTGGCCGCCGCCCAGGCCGCCCCCACCGAGAGCCGGGGCAGTCTGGCCCATGCCGCCGATTGGTATTCATTCACCGTGTCGTTCAAGGGCGTGTTGCTCGAAGGCCTCGAAGTCGCCTTCATCGCCGTGACCTTCGGCGCCAACCAGCGCAACATCCCGCTGGCGGCCGCTGCTGCCGTGGCCGCGGTCGTCCTCGTCACCGGCGCCGGGATCGCGGTGCGCGCCCCGCTGGCCCGGGTCCCGGAGAACAGCATGAAGTTCGCCGTCGGGATCATGCTGACCTCCTTCGGGCTGTTCTGGGGCGCCGAAGGCGCTGGTGCATCGTGGCCCGGCGGGGATGCCGCGTTGCTCATGGTGGTACCCGCAGTCGCGCTGTTCGCCCTGGCTCTTGTCGCCGCACTACGTCTGATCACAAAGGGTCGGCACGCACCGGCTAGCACCCCGGCCGGTCGGCCATGACCGCACGGATCATCGTGCTGCTGCGATTCTGCTACGACTTCGTCGTCGGCGATGACTGGCGCGTCGCGCTCGGGGTGGCCGCAGCGCTGGCCATGACCTACGGCATCAGCACCACGTCGATTCCCGCCTGGTGGATCGTGCCCGCTGCGGTGGCCATCCTGCTGCCGGTGAGTCTGTGGCGAGGGACCCGGCTATAGCGGCTATAGTTTGGGACCGACGGCGATGAGGCTCGCCGAAACCGCGGACCATTCGGGCCGCTAACGGTCTCTACCGCATCATCCACGCATCTGTGCTGGCTGTGCTGGTTGACGGTAGAGGAGGTTCGAGGTGGTTGAAGGCGACCACCTGAGCTGGTCCGCCTCTCGGCGGTGCCGGCGATGACCCTCCACGCGATAACACTGCCTATCCCCGTGGTGCAGGCCCTGCAGGTCCTGACGGTGCTGATCACCGCCCCAGGTATCAACGGCGTGATCGCCAGGGTGGAGGCTCGGCTGCAGGGCCGGCGCGGGCCGCGCGTGCTGCAGCCTTACTTCGACCTCGCCAAGCTGTTTCGCAAGGAGGCGCTGGCACCGATCGGAGCAAGCTGGGTATTCCTCGCCGCGCCGCTGATCGCGATGACCTGCTATCTCACCGTGCCCTTGCTGATTCCGGTGCTCACCACATTCCCGTTGCCGCTGGCTTACATGGGCGACATCCTCGGCGGCGGGTTCATCCTCGCGCTGGCCAGCTTCGTGATCGCCGTCGCGGCGGCCAGCACCGGATCGCCGTACGCGCAGCTGGGCGCCAGCCGCGCCAAGACCTTCGCGGCCATCACCGAGCCGGTGGTGCTGTTCGTGGTGTTCACCGTCGCACTGGTCACCGGCACCGACCTGCCGTATGCGCTGGCCAAGACGGTCCGGGCGTCGGCTGACCAGATCGTCCGCCCGGCGCACCTGCTGGCCGCGGCGGCGCTGTTCATGGTGATTCTCTACGAGACCGGGCGGATCCCGGTGGAGACGCACACCGGCACCAACGAGTTCGGGATGATCGAGGAGGCGCGGCCGTTCGAGCACTCCGGCCCGTACCTCGCACTGCTGCGCTGGGGCTCGACGATGAAGCAGCTGATCCTGTTCGTGATCCTCATCAACGTGTTCGTCGCCCCGTGGGGCCTGGCTTCGGACGCCACCCTGGTCGCGGTCGGGCTGGCGATTCTCGCGTTGATCGGCAAGGCGGCGCTGCTCGGCGCCGGTATCGCGGTGATCGACGACTCGTTCGCCAAACTTCGCCTGTTCAAGATCACCGAGTTCGTGTCGGCGGCCTTCATGCTGGCCGTGCTGTCGGTATTCACGCTCTACTTCGGGGGAGGGTGATGGGACCGCTCGCCGAAGGCGTCGCCGCACCGCCGTCCAGCTACGCCGGGCTGACCACCGGGCTAGCCGTATTGATGCTGGTCATCGAGTTCGGCATGCTGCAGGCCACCCTGCTGCGGGCCCAGGTCCGGCTCTATGCAGCGCAGTCGGTGGTGATCTCCATCCTCGCCGTCGTGGTCGCCTTCGCTCGCAGCGTGCCCGAACTCTACGGACTGGCGGCATTTTCGGTACTTCTCAAGGTAGTTGCGGTACCCCTGGTGATGCTGCGACTGCTACGCCGGACCAACCAGGAGATCGCCGCCAGTCGCGCCCTCGGGGTGGCCAGCATGGTGCTGCTCGCGGTCGCCGTTGCGGCGTTCGGGTTCTTCGCCAGCGCCCGCTTCGGACTGGCCGGCCCGGTACTGCCGGCCGCCACCCTCGCGGTGGCGGTGGCCATCGTCCTGGTGTCCTTCGTACTGATGATCGTCCGGCGGGACGTTGTCTCGCAAGCGATCGGCTTCTTCGCGCTGGAGAACGGGGTCTCGCTGGCCAGCATGGTGGTCGCCGCCGGGCTGCCGCTGATCCTCGAGGTGGTGTTCCTGTTCGACCTGCTGGTCGCCGTCGTGGTCTTCGCCGTGCTCATCCGGGTGCATCACGAGCAGGCTGAGTCGCTGTCCACCGAAACCCTCACCGAGCTACGGGGGTGAGCAGATGACCACAGTGCTCGTTGCCCTGGCGGTGGTGCCGCTGCTCGCGGCGGTGCTGGCGTTGCTGCCGGGACGCCTGCCCGCGCCCGCGGTGTCCGTGGCGGCCGGCGTGGCGTCTCTGGTGCTCGCCCTGGTCCTGGTGCCCGCCGCGGCCGCCGGGCCGGTTGCCGCAGGGTTCCTGCGCGTCGACGCCATCTCGGCGATCTTCATTCTCGCCACCGCATTTCTCTACGCCACCACCGCGGTGTACTCCATCGGCTACCTGCGCGGTGAGCATCAGCGGGCGGACTTCGCCCGCTATTCGCGGTTGTTCTGGGTGGGGCTGAACCTGTTCGCCTGGGCGATGCTGTGCGCGCCGTTGATGGACAACCTGGCGCTGCTGTGGATCGCGGTGGAGATCACCACCGTGGTCTCCGCGCTGCTCGTCGCGCTGGACGGCACCCGGCGCGGCGCTGAGGCAGCGTGGAAATACGTGCTGATCGCCTCGGCTGGGCTGGGTATCGCGCTGCTGGCCACCATCGTGGCGTACTCCGCCGGAGCGTCGGTGCTCGGCCCCGGCTACGACCTGGCCATCGCTCCGCTGCTCGGTGCCGGGCCGATGCTGCCGCCCAGCGCGGTGCGGCTCGCGTTCGTGCTCGCGGTGGTCGGGTTCGGCACCAAGGTGGGGCTGTTTCCGGTGCACACCTGGCTGCCCGACGCGCACTCCGAGGCCCCCACCCCGGTCTCGGCGATGCTGTCCGGGTCGCTGCTCGCGGTCAGCTTCTACGCTGTGCTGCGCTATTACCAGATCGCCACCGCCGCCCTGGGCGGCGACTTCCCACGCGGGGTGCTGCTGGTGTTCGGCATGCTGTCGCTGCTGCTGGCCGCGATGTATCTGATCGAGCAACGCAACCTGAAGCGCCTGCTGGCCTACTCCAGCGTCGAGCACATGGGCATCCTGGCCATCGGAACCGCCTTCGGCGCGCCGCTGGCCTACGCCGGGGTGCTACTACACGTACTGGCGCACGCTGCCGCCAAGGGCAACGCGTTCTTCGGTGCCGGCGTGCTGGTCCGCGCCTACCGCACCAAAGACATCGAGCGGCTGCGAGGTGGCCTGGATCGGCTGCCGTGGACCGCCCCGCTGTTCCTGCTCGCCATCCTCGCGCTGTCGGCGATGCCCCCGTTCGGGCTGTTCCGCAGCGAGTTCTTGATCGTCGCCGGCGGACTGGGATCGGAACGCTTCGTACCCGCCGCGGCGATGGTCGCGCTGGTGACGCTGGCGTTTCTCGGGCTGTCCATGGCCACCACCCGGATGCTGTTCGTGCCGGCGGAAACCGGTCCGGGAGCCGCGAGCGCACCTCGACGCGAACCGAGCGCCTGGATGGTGGCGCCCATGATCGTCGGCGTTGTCGCCCTGCTCGTGCTCGGCCTGCACCCACCGGACACGCTCAGCGCGCTGATCGCGCAGGGAGCCGCCGAGCTGGAAGGTGCGCGGTGAGCCGGTCGGCGGTGGCGGATCCGGTCGGTGCGTTGAGAGACTCGCTGGCCGCACGGACCGCACACGGTCAGCGGTTCGCCGCGCTGCTGGGCCGCGGCGACCCCGCCACGGGTACCGAGCTCACCGCACTGGTTGCCGACGACCGCGGGATCACCCCGCTGCACGCCGCGCTGCCCGCCGGTATGACGCACTACCCGGCGCTGACCCCGCAGCTGCGCGCGGCCTTCTGGTACGAGCGAGCAATTCACGACCTGGTCGGCCTGGTGCCCGATGGGCATCCCCGGCTGGACCCGTTGGTGTTGCCGCACCGCGACGACACCGGCCGTCGGCTCCCATACCCTGGAACACCCGGCCAGCCCCATCGCATCGACCCCGACGAACGGGCGCTGTCGGCGCATGTGCACGGCACCGGCGTGTTCACCATCCCGCACGGCCCGGTGCGCTCGGGGGTGTTCGAATCGGTCGAGTACCTGGTGGAAACCCCCGGCGAGGACATCCCCCACCTCCGGATCCGGCCACACCACAAGCATCGCGGTATCCAGAAACGGTTCGAGGGCATGACCGTCGACGACGGCGTATTGCTGGCCGAACGCGTCGAGGGCATCGCCTCGGTGGCGCATGCGCTGGCGTTCGCCCACGCCATCGAAGCCCTCGCCGGCTTCACCGGCACTGACGTACCGGTCGCCGCGGCAATGACCCGGGTGCTGCACGCCGAACTCGAGCGCATCGCCAACCACCTGGACGTGCTGACCAAGCTCACTGACGCCGCCGGCCTCGCGGTTGCCACCGCGCGGTTCAGCCTGCACAAGGAGCAGGTATTACGACTGGTCAGTGCGCTGTGTGGCAGCCGGTTCGGCCGCGGCGTGGTGGTACCCGGTGGCGTGACGGCACTCCCCCGGTTGCCCATCGAGCAGATCATCGCCGAGCTCGACCGGCGGGAGCACGCCATCAACAGTGATATCCGCGCGCTGCTGGGCACCTCCTCGTTCCTGGACCGGGTCCGCACTACCGGGCCGCTGACCCCGCAGCTGGCCCGTGCGCACGGCGCGCTGGGACCGATCGGCCGGGGCAGCGGCGTCACCGATGACTGCCGGGTGACACGGCCCTATGACGGCTACCGCCAGCTCGCGCCACCGCCGGTCCCGGTCCGTGACGCCGGGGATGCGCAGGCCCGGATGCAGGTCCGCATCGACGAGATCGACGCCGCCTTCGACCTCGCCAGGCATGCGGTCGGACGGCTGCCCGACTGTGATGTCGACCAGCTTCGGGTGCCGGTCCCACCAGCGACCGGACCGGCCGTGGGCTGGTCCGAAGCTGCCCAGGGGGAGGTGCTCTACCTGGTGGAACTAGCCGATGACGGGCGGATCAGCTATTGCGCGCCGCGCTCGGCGTCGTTCCACAACCTCATGCTGTTCCCGTCGACGTTCGTCGGCGACATCCTCACCGACTTCCCCTTCAACGAGGCGAGCTTCGGGTTGTCCATCGCCGGGGTGGTGATGTAGATGCCGTGGCCGCTACGCGGCCTGCGCAACGGGGTGGTCACCACCGGCTACCCGCGCCGGCCAGACCCCTACGCCGAGACGTTCCCCGCCACGGTGCAACCGATCGCCGATCTTCCAGTCGATGTGTCAGTTGATATGTCACTGTGCCCGACTGGCGCAATCGACAGTTCAGGTGGGCTGCTCCGAATCGACACCGGACAGTGCATCCGGTGCGGCCGGTGCGTGCGCGAAAGGCCAGACCTGTTCAGCTGGGCACCGGGTGTCCAGACCGCGCGGCTGCACCGCGAGGCCCTGGTCGTCCCGCAACTGCCGGAGACCGACGAGGCAGTTGAGCAGGTTCGTCACCGGCTCGCCGCCCGAACCGGCATGCTGCGCCGCTCCGTGCACGTCCGGCACGTCGATGCGGGCTCGGACGGGTCCGAGGAGTGGGAGGTCCTCGCGCTGCTCAACCCGGTCTACGACGTGCACCGGCTGGGGATCTTCTTCACCGCCAGTCCCCGGCACGCCGACGTGCTGCTGGTGACCGGGGCCGGGTCGCACGGCATGGCCGAACCACTACGCCGCACCGTGGAAGCCACCCCCCGGCCGCTGGTCGTGATCGCCGCCGGAACCGATGCGATCAGCGGCGGGCTGGTCGCCCCGGACAACGCACCCCATTACGCCACTGCCGGTGGGCTCGGCGAACTGATCGACGTCGATGTGTGGGTCCCCGGCTCACCACCGTCCCCGTTCAGCCTGCTGCACGCGCTGCTGCTGGCCGTCGGTCGGATCTCCCCGGAAGGTCGGTGACAGGGTGCTCACCACGGCGTTGCTGGCGCTGCTCGGCGCTGCCCTGCTCGACCTGGCTGCCGGCGTGCGCTACCCGGCGCTGAGGACTGTCCCCTACCTGATATCTGCAGCGGCGTCGGCGCTGCTCATCCTGGTAGGTGCGGTCGGCGTGTCCAGCGCCGGCACCGGCATCCGGCTGGGACTGGACTCCATCCTGGGCTCCGGGATCTTGGGGTTCGGTCCGATCGCGCTGTCGGTAGATCGGCTGTCCGGGCTGTTCCTGGTGATCAGTTTCGCGGTGGCGGTGCCGGTGAGCCTGGTCTGCGCCGCCTGGGCCGCCCGGCCGGACCGGGTCGGCCACCGCAGCCTGGCAGCGTTGCACTGCCTGACCCTGGGCTCGGTCGCGATCATCATCACCGCCGATAACGCGTTCGTGTTCCTGCTGGGCTGGGAGCTGCTCACCATCGCGTTCTACCTGCTAGCCGGCTTCGAGCGGACCAAGGCCGATCGAGCCGAGGCGGCGATCATCACCGTCATGCTGGGCAAGGTCAGCGGTGCGGCGCTGCTGCTCGGCCTCCTGCTACTGGCCGGCCGCGCGGGCGGCTTCAGCTTCGCCGCGCTGGCCGCGCTGCCCCGTTCCGGGCTGCGCGATGCCGCTTTTGCGCTGCTGGTGGCCGGGTTCGCGGTGAAGATCGGGCTGGTCCCGCTGCACGTCTGGATACCGCGCGGTTACCGGGCCTGCCCCGGTCCGCTGCGCGCGGTGATGGCCGGGGTGGCCGTCAACGTCGGCTTCTATGGGATGTGGCGCACCCTTGAGCTGCTTCGCGTACCGCCCGGCTGGCTAGCCGTGATCGTCTTGCTGGTGGGCGGGTTCACCGCGCTGCTGGGTATTGCGCACGCCACCGTGCAGACCGACCTTGCCGAGGTGGTGGCGTACTCCAGCGTGGAGAACGGCGGCCTGATCAGCGTCGGGTACGGCGTCGCCCTGGCCGGGGCGACTGTGAACCGGCCACCGCTGGTCGCGGTAGGTCTACTCGCGGCCACCCTCCAAATCGTGGCGCATGCGCTGGCCAAGTCGCTGCTGTTCTGCGCCACCTCCGGAATCCAGGATGCGACCGGCACCACCGAGCTGGAATCGCTGCGGGGTGTCGGGCACCGCCTGCCGGCCAGTGGGACGGGTCTGGCCATCGGCGCGCTCACCCTCGCAGGTCTGCCGCTGACGGTGGGGTTCGTCTCCGAGTGGTTCCTGCTCGAGTCGCTCATGCAGCAGTTCCGGGTCGGCCAGCTGGCCTACGCGCTGCCGCTGGCGGTGGCCGGTGCGCTCGTCGCGCTCACCGCCGGGTTCGCCGCGGTAGCGTTCGTGCGGATCGTCGGGCTCACCGTGCTCGGTCCTCGCCGGCGCGCCGACCTGACCGAAACGAGCTGGGGTCGTGACGTCGGTCCGCTGGGCATCGCCGGCCTGGCCCTGCTCGGGGTGGGCTGCGTGGGCGTGGCCGCGGTCGCTCCGCTGTGGATCCGGGTGCTCATCGCTGGGCTCGACCCCGTGGTGCGACGGGACGTGGCGGCTGGGGCGCTCGCATCAGACTGGGTGCTGCAACCGGTGTACTCCGAGTTCTCCGCCCTGTCGCCGTCCTGGCTCGCCGTGGTGATGCCGGTGCTGCTGCTCGGTGTGCTGGTTATGAGCGTGGCCTTCGGAGGTGGTCGGTTGTTCGCGGTGCGGCGGGTCCCGGCGTGGCGCTCGGCGACCGGCGGGGTTGCCGGCGATAACCAGTACACCCCCTTCGGGTTCGCCAACCCCTCACGCAAGGTCCTGGCCAACCTGCTGCTCACCCGCTCCGAACTCACCGTCCTGGAACGGGAAACCGGTGGGCGCACCGGTGACACGCACCGCGACGCCGCGGCAGCCCACCTGGGGTACACCACCGATGTCGTCGAGGTGGTCGAGCGGTTCCTGTTCCGCCCGCTGCGCCGACCGTTGCTGCTTGCCGTGCGCACCGCGAAGCGACTGCAGAACGGTAGGTTGGACGCCTACCTCGGCTACCTGCTCATCGCCGTGCTCGCGGTGCTCGCGGTGGTGGCCGCGCTGGCGTGACGACTCGCCAGGTCAGGTTGGCCGGAGCAGCTTCTGCATCTGGTTGATCTCGCTTTGCTGCCCGGTGATGGTGTCCTGGGCCAGCCGGCGAGCCTGCGGGTCGCTGCCTTGAGCCAGTTCGGTGCGCGACATCTGTATCGCGCCCTGCTGGTGGCCGATCATCAGCTGTAGGAACGACTGGTCGAAATCGTTGCCTGTCGCCGCTTTGAGCTGCTCGATCTGCTGATCAGTCAGCATGCCCGGAACCTCACCGCTGCCGCTGGCGGAATCCGGGGCGTCCCAGGCGCCGAGCAGGTTGTGTATCCGAGTGATCTGCTGGTCCTGCGCCGCCTTGATGCGCAGCGCGATGGTCTTCACCCTCAGTGATGCCGCCTTGGTGTGCGCCAGATCCGACATCGTGTTGGTCTGGAGATGGTGCGTGAGCATGTGCTGCAGGAACACCACATCATCCTGGTTGTGACGCTCCTGGCTGGCGACACGGGCAGCATCTGCGGCCACTGGTCCGGTGGCGGGGCCGGTGGCATCCCCACAGCCAACGAGCGGTCCTCCGGCGACAACTGCGGCTAAGGCTACGCCGACAATTCGGTGGAGATACATCGTTGATCGGTCTCCTACCCGCACCGGCCGGTGCGCGCTCGTGACGGCGGTGGTCACAACGATCATCTTAGCCTTATACGAGCAGTTCGACCAGGTAAACTCCTCCGACACGATCTGTCGTAGATCTGCGACTACCCGTGAGTATCCGTGAGTATCCGTGAGTATCCGGACTCGCTTTGACCGCGACTGTGCCCACAAACCTCAAGAATGAGGCACTATCACGCGGGTCGCTTTATTTGATCGGCCCATTATTCTATTCCCCGGGCAGTGGCAATGCTCCTTCCGCGTGACGCAAACGAGCCACGAATCTCGATCAGGCCGTACCAGTGGCCGGCCGACCGACGTGCAGTCACTCACCCTGGTCCGGCCCGGCGCCGCATAGTGCCGGCGTCATCGTCTGGTGATCGCGGAGGTGGTTGATGAAGCCTCAAGACCCACCCCGGAAGGTGCTCATGGATGCTTGAGCACCTTCCGGCCGCGGCGAAGGACGACCAGAGTGGCCGCCAGCAGAGCGATCCCGCAGATCAGGATCGCCAGCGGCACGCCCAGTGAGTCGGCGAAGAAGTGTCCGACCGTCCAGGGCAGGTAGCCGAACCCTCCGGTCAGGCCGACGACGGTCAGCGGCGTACGGTCGGTAACGATCCCCACGACCAGCAGCACGGTCGCCGCCGCCAGACCGAGTAGCGGGGCCGCGTCGGACCAGTCACCGAAGGTGATCGCGGCGCCGGTCAGTACGGCGACCCCGCCAGTGGCCATCGCGAGCACCGGCGGGGGCAGCAGCGCGAACCATCCGGCAGCCACCCAGAGGGCGCCGGCTGCGGCGACCGCGAGCCCCACCGGGCCCTCTCCCCCGGCCAGACCCGCCCCGCCACCGGCCGCCATCAGCACACCGGCCAGGCAGGCGAGATGCTGCGCCGGCCGATCCCGCAACCGCCACAGCAGCCCACCGTGCACCGCCGCCGCAGCACCTGCCGACAGCCATACCGCGGCGTCCCCGGCGTGGGCGAGGTCCGCTGCTGTTTGACCGGCGAAAGCCGCCACCGCCGCCGACGAGGTGAACCACAACGCCGCGCGCAGTCTGCGCAACGCGGCCGCCGAAGCCTCCCCGATCCGAGCCCCCACCAGCCAGGTGACGGCAGCAACGGCGGCCAGCAGTCCCAGCCGCCCGGCGGTGGGCACCTCACGCCAGTACTGGATGACCAACGTCACTGCACCCGACAGCGCGAGCAGTGCACCGAGGTAGCCCACCGCCTCGATCACCGGCAGCCGGCTTGCTCGGATGCGGGTGTCCCGCAGTGGACCGCCACCGGAACGGTTCCGTTCCGCAGCCAGCACCGCCTGCGCCTGGTCAGCGCTGAGGATCTGGGCTGCGACAGCACGCTGCAGCACTTCGGCAAGGTCCCGCGGCGTCGTCATGCTGGGCATTATCCGCGGGTGAGCACGACGCGTCCGACGAGCAACACGGCGCTGACGGCCGCGACAGCCAGCACCGCGCGCCGGGTCCAGCCGTTGTCGAGCACCCGGCGCGCCGGACCGGACAGCGCGAAACCGGCCAGCAGGAATGGCGCCAGCATCGCGGTGCTGGTCATCGACGGGCCGGTGACCTGCCCCGCGGCAGCCAGCGCGACGAGCGAGATCACCGAGCCGAGCACGAAGTAACCGCTGATGGTGCCCCGAACCCGGGGACCTGCTTCCTCTTGGTACAGCAACGCAATGGGAGGACCACCGATCGACGCCGCGGTGCCGCCGGCCCCGCTGACCAGGCCGGCCAGCAGCAGCGAGCCTGGCCGGGGGCGAGGGCGCCAGCTCAGCAGCGACAGCAGCACGCAGGCGAGCACGCCCAGGCCTACCAGCGCAGCGAACACTCGCTGGGACAACGCCACCACCGCGAGCACGCCGAGCCCCGTGCCGGGCAACCGGCCCAGCGTCGCCCAGCCGATTCCGGTCCAGTCGGCGTGCCGCCAGTCGCGAACCGCCGCGAGCACCGCGTGGACCGAGGTCAGCATGAGCAACGGAACGGGCACGAGAGTGGGTTCGAGCAAGGCCAGCAACGGCGACGCCACCAGGGCCATGCCGTATCCCACCGCACCCTGCACCAGCGCGCCGAGAGCCACGACCAAGCCGGCTGTGAAGAGCACGCCTCCTATGGTGCAGCTCAACTAGGCCGGTCACGGCGTCGCAATACGTAGAGGTCGTCGCGGAGGACGTCTTCGGTGTGCGCAAGCAGGGCGTCGAAGTCGTCGTGCACCGAAAGGTGCCGGCCACTGAGCCGGTCGAATTCACCTATGGCGATCCGTAGCAGCAGCGTGGCAACTTGATCGGGGTGCGCGCCCCGACCTTCAGCCAGCTCATGGCCGACCCATTCGCGCAGCCGGCCTTCCGGGGAGTTCGCGGGTGCGGTGCTGGCCAGCGCCGGCTCGCTGAGCCCGATCGGCAGGATGCCAGGGTGGACGCTGAACACGCTGATCCCGTACCGCCTGGTCTCATACGCGACGTTCTCGGTGAGCTTGATGACCGCCGCTTTGGACACCGAGTAAGCCGACGCCAGCGGCCATCGGAACACGCCGGCATGGCTGGTCACGTTCACGATCCGGCCGCGGCCGCGGGAGACCATTTCTGGTAGCACCAACCGGCTACATAGCGTTACACCGCGGAGATTGACCTCGACAGCGTGCCACCAGTCCTGCTCGGGAACCTCCCACGCTGGGCCGACCGGGCCGTTGATGCCGGCATTGTTCACCAGCAGATCGACCGGGCCGAGCTCGTGTCGCAGCTTGTCTACGGCGGTGGCGGCGGCCTCGGGATCGCTGAGGTCCGCGCAAGCCGCGGCGGCGGCTCCACCGGCGCCCTCGATCAAGTGCACCGATTCGGCGAGCTGGTCCGGTGAGCGGGCGATCAGACCCACCGCCGCACCGGCACCGGCCAACGCCAGCGCCAGCACCCGGCCGACTCCGCGGCCGCCGCCGGTGACCAAGGCCACTGAGCCGGCCAGCGCGGGTCGCCCTGTCGCGGTGCTCATCGGCCGCTGGCGATCAAAGCACGGTCCCGCTCCACCAGCAGGCGCCGAAGGATCTTGCCAGAGGCCGACTTCGGGATCTCGTCAATGAATTCCACAATCCTGATCCTCTTGTACGGCGACACCCGCTGCGCGACGAAGTCCAGCAGCTCCTCGGCTGACGCCGGCGAGGACAACACGACGAACGCTTTGGGTACCTCGCCGCTGCGCTCGTCCGGGCTGGCGATCACCGCGGCGTCGGCGACCGCGGGGTGGCTGAGCAGCACGGCCTCAAGCTCCGCGGGTGCGACCTGGTAGGCGTTGTACTTGATCAATTCCTTGCGGCGGTCGACGACCCGGAACCAGCCATCGGCGTCCTGCACCACGATGTCCCCCGTGTGCACCCACCCGTCGGGCTCGACGGTGTCGGCAGTGGCGGCGGGGTTGTTCAGGTAACCCCGCATTGCGGCCGGGGTCCGGATCAGCAGCTCGCCGTGCTCGCCGGGCCCGACGTCCGCACCGGTCACCGACTCCACCACCCGGCACTGCACCCCGGGCAACGCCGGACCGATCGACTCCGGGTCGTCACGGCCGGTGTCGGGAGCGCAGTGCGTCGCTCCGCCGAGCTCGGTCATGCCGTAACCCTGCTTGACGCGGCACCCCAGCCGAGCGGCGCAGGATCGCGCCAGCTCACCGCCCAGCGGTGCGGCCGACGAGGTGATCACCCGAAGGCTGGACAGGTCGTAGTCGTCGACGACCGACTGCTTGGCCAGGGCCAGCACGATCGGCGGCACGACATCGATCCGCGTCGCCCGGTATTGCTGCACCAGACGTAGGAAGGTCTCCAGCTCGAACCGCGGCATCGTGACAATGGTGGCGCCTTCGTGCAATGCGAGATTCAGCGTCACCTGCATGCCGTAGATATGGAACAGCGGCAGCGCGGCGATCACCACGTCGCCTGGCCGCACCAGCTGCACCAGCCGGGTCTGGCATAGGCTTGCGACCAGGTTGCGGTGGCTGAGCATCACTGCCTTGGGCAGGCCGGTGGTGCCGCTGGAATACAGCAGCACGGCGAGGTGATCGGCGCCGATCTCGGTGGTGGGCGCAGGCGGCGCGTCATTGAGCAGCGCAGCGAAAGGCGCCGCGCCGGTGCAGGCGCCGAAGACGAACACCTCTCGAAGCTGCGCGGCCGCGGTGTCAGCAGCGGCAGCAGCGGCAGAGACCTTGCGCTCGAATAACTCTGGTGTGGTGACCATCCATCGAGCGCCTGAGCTGCGCAGCTGACCAGCCAGTTCGGCTGCGGTCGCCATCGGGTTGACCGTCGTGACGACCCCACCGGCCGCCAGGGCTGCGTAGTAGGTGATCACGAACTCAGGGCGGTTGGGGCTGCATAGGGCCATTACGTCACCCTTGGCCATCCCGTGGGCGACGAACCCGGCAGCGGCCCGGCGTACCGCGCCGATCAGCTCCTGGTAACTGATCGCCACGCCGGTCAGGCCGTCGATCAGCGCCGGCTGGTCCGGCCAGCGCTGCGCGTACTCGAAGACATAGCTGGTGACCGGGAGATCGCTGAGCTCGACATCCATCGTCGTCTGCTTTCTCGCGACAGGAGGGTTGCACACTCCGCGAAGAGCCCGATCGGCATCCGGTTGATACATCCGGCGTGGCACCGATTCGCGGTGAGCATGCGTTGCGGCCAGTATGAACGAGGTGTCCACCATTACCTTGAACAACAACGTGCAGATTCCCCAACTCGGCTTTGGCACCTTCCAGGTGGCGCCGCGGGATACCGAACACGTGGTATCCACCGCGCTGGAAGCCGGATATCGCAGCATCGATACCGCGGCGGCCTATCAAAACGAGAAAGGCGTGGGTAAGGCGATCGCGTCGTCCGGGTTGGCTCGCGACGAGGTCTTCGTGACCACCAAGCTGTGGAACGCCGACCACGGCTATGACCGGGCGCTGCGGGCATTCGACGCCAGCGCGCGGCGGCTGGGTCTGGATACCGTGGATCTCTACCTCATCCACTGGCCGGTGCCCAGCGCGGACCGCTACGTCGAGACCTGGAAGGCGCTGGAGAAGCTGGCCGCGGACGGCCGGGTGCGGGCGATCGGGGTATCCAATTTCACCGCCGAACACCTCCGGCGGCTGTTCGCCGAGACCGGCACGGTGCCCACCGTCAACCAGATCGAGCTGCACCCGTACTTCCCGCAGATCGAGCTGCGCGCCCTGCACGCCGAGCACGGGATCGCCACCGAGGCGTGGAGCCCGCTGGCCCAAGGCGCGGTACTGTCCGATCGCACCATCACCCGGCTCGCCGACCGCTATGGGGTGACCCCGGCTCAGCTGGTGCTGCGCTGGCACCTGCAGCTGGGCAACATCGTGATCCCCAAATCAGCCAACCCGGTCCGCATCCGCCAGAACCGCGACATCTTCGACTTCGAGCTCTCGGCGGACGACGTCGCCAGAATCACCGCCCTGAACACCGGCCGCCGAACCGGCGCCGACCCCACCACCTTCTCCCTCACCTAACCCCGCCGCCGCATTCAGGTCAGGGAGGTGAGGACGGCCAGGAGGGTGGTGACGGGGCGGGTTTGGGCGTTGTGGCCCATGAGGCCGATGCGCCAACCCGTGCCGGCTAGGGGACCTAGGCCGCCGCCTACTTCGATGTTGAAGTCCTCGCGGAGGCGCTTGCGGCCGGCGGCGTCGGACCTGCCTTCGGGCAGCCGGGCGGCGGTGAGCTGGGGCAACCGGTGGCCGGACTCGGCGAACAGCTCGAAACCGTGCTCGGGCAGCGTGGCCTGGAGTCGCTCGCCCGCTTGGGCGTGGCGCTCCCAGACCGCTGGTAAGCCCTCCTCAAGCAGCCGCCCGAGTCCCGCATGCACCGACGAGATCAATGTCGAGCTCGCGGTGTGGTGGTAGCGCGGCGGCTCACCCTGGTAGTAGGCGTCCAGCAGGGTCAGGTCCAGGTAGAACGAGCACACTGGCAGCCGTCGCTGCTGGATCCGCTGCACTGCCCGGTCCGACAGCGTCACCGGCGCGATACCCGACGGCGCACCGAGGCACTTCTGGGTCGCCGAGTAGCAGGCGTCCACGCCCCAGGCGTCCACCTCGACCGGGATCCCGCCCAGCGAGGTGACGGTGTCGAGGACCAGCAGCGTGTCGGTGTCCTGCAATGCGCGCAGCGGGGCGACCTCGTTGCGCACCCCGGTCGAGGTTTCGGCGTGCACCACCGCGACGAGCCGGGCCTGCGGCGCGGCGCGCTGGGCGTCAAGGAGCATTCCCGGATCCAGCGCCCGTCCCCACGGGGCCTGCACGGTCTGCACGTCGGCGCCCACCCGGCGAGCCACCTCGCACAATCGTTCGCCGAAGTAGCCGTTCACCCCGACGATGGCCAGCTCGCCGGGCTCGAGCAGGCTGGCCAGGCACGCCTCCATACCCGCCGAGCCGGTGCCGCTGACCGGGACAGTCAGGCGGTTACGGGTGCCGAAGACGGTCCGCAGTCGTTGCGCGGTCTCGGCCACCAGGGCGAGGAACTCCGGATCCAGGTGCCCGAGCACCGGGCGACTCAGCGCCTCGACGGCCTCCGGGTAGGGGTTGGACGGTCCAGGCCCGAGAAGTAAGCGATCGGAGTGCACGAACCGATCTTGCCACGGATGCGTACCGTCGACGGTCATGGACAGTCTGCGCGGCGTAGAGCAATGGCCGGTCGACGCGGTCGCCGTCGCGGTGCTCGACGCCTCCGGTGTGGTGGTGGGCTGCCACGGCCCGCAGGACCGGCCGTTCCGGCTGGCCTCGGTGACCAAGCTGCTGACCTGCTACGCGGTCCTGCTGGCGGTCCAGGAAGGTGCGGTGGAACTCGACGAACCGGCGGGGCCGCCCGGCGCTACGGTGCGCCATCTCCTGGCGCACGCCTCCGGGTTGGACTACGACACGCCGGAGGTCTTGGCGGCGCCGGGCGCCAAGCGGATCTACTCCAACACCGCGTTCGAGGCGCTGGCCGAAACGGTGGCCGATTCATGTGGCATCCCCTTCTCCGAGTACCTGACCGAGGGCGTGTTGCGGCCGCTGGGCATGACCTCGTCCCGGCTGCCCGGCTCGGCTGCCGCGGGCGGGATCTCTACCTGCGCAGACCTGGCCCGGTTCGCTACCGAGTTGCAGGCACCCAGACTGCTGGCGCCGGAGATTTTCGCCGAAGCCACCCGGGTGGCCTACCCGGGTCTGGGCGGGGTGGTGCCCGGCTTCGGCATGCAGCGCCCCAACGACTGGGGCTTGGGGTTCGAGCTGCGCGATCACAAGAGTCCGCACTGGACGGGCAGCCGCAACTCGCCGCAGACCTTCGGGCACTTCGGGCAGTCGGGCACGTTCCTGTGGGTCGACCCAGTAGCCGGCGCGGCCTGCGTCGCACTCACCAACCGCGACTTCGGCCCCTGGGCCCGCACGTCCTGGCCGGCCCTATCCGACCAGGTCCTGTCTGAGCTCGCCCACCGCTAACCGCGTTCTGCGGTCATAGCCCGAGCCGGCGGGCCAGCGAGATCGCATCCGCCGGGGCGCGCACCTTGGCGTCGTTGTCGAAGTAGACGAACACGTCGCGTCGCCTGGCCGGCGCGGGTGCGGCGAGCAGGTAATCCGAGCAGGCACTGGCACCGGTGCACCAACCACGGATCTGCTGCGCCCAAGTGTCCAGCGCCTCGTCGGTGTAACCGCTGACGTACAGCTCTACGTCGCCATGCAGGCGGACGTAGACGAAATCAGCGGTGATGTCGTCCAGATAAGGCCAGCGTCCAGCGGTATCGGCGACCACCAAGCCAATGCCGTGGGCGCGGAGCAAATCGATCAGCGCCGGATCGCGATAACTGGCGTGGCGCACCTCCAGCGCGTGGCGCATCGGGCGATCCGCGTCGATACTCGTCCACGCCCACCCCGCGAGTCGCTCGTCGTGCCGCTGCGCGAGCAGGCAGGCCTCGGCGGTGCTGCGTGGCAGAAGGCCGAAAAACGTTGCCAGGCGGTCGGCGTCGAATGGCAGATTCGGCGGCAACTGCCACAGCAGCGGCCCGAGCTTCGCGCCCAATGCGAGCACCCCGGACGCGAAGAAATTCGCCAGCGGCGTCGCCACGTCACGCAGTTTCTTCATATGGGTGATGAATCGGCTGCCCTTGACGGCGAAGACGAAATCATCCGGGGTTACCGCGGCCCAGGACTGGTAACTGGACGGGAGCTGCAGCGAGTAGAACGAACAATTGATCTCGACGCTGTTCAGTTGCCGGGACAGGTACTCCAATTCTCGGCGGTGCGGCAGGCCCGGCGGGTAGAAAACGCCGCGCCAGGGTGGATATGTCCATCCGGACGTGCCCACCCTGGCCGGGACTTCGTCAGCCACACACCGCACCCTCAGCAGCGCTGCCGACCAGGCGGGCGTATTTGGCCAGCACGCCACGTAGCGGCCGCGTTGGCGCCTTCCAATCCTGGCGGCGCCGCGCCAGTTCCTCGGCGTCGACTGCCAGATTCAACTCGCGGCTGGCTACGTCCAGCGTGATCGGGTCGCCGTCGCGGACCAACGCGATCGGGCCGCCGTCCGCAGCCTCGGGAGCCACGTGCGCAATGCTCAGGCCGGTGGTGCCGCCGGAGAAGCGTCCGTCGGTGACCAGCAGGACATCGTTGCTCAAGCCGGCGCCCTTGATCGCGCCGGTGACGGCGAGCATCTCGCGCATCCCCGGCCCGCCGCGCGGGCCTTCATACCGGATCACCACCACGTCGCCGGGCTGCAGATCGGGAATGGCGGCCATCGCCGCCTGCTCGCCGTCGAAGACCCGAGCGCGCCCCTCGAACTTGGCCGAGTCGAGGCCGGCGGTCTTGACCACCGCGCCCTCCGGAGCCAGCGAGCCGCGCAGGATGGTGATCCCGCCGGTGGGATGGATCGGGTCGTCGAGGCTGTGCAGGATCTTGCCGTCCAGGTCGGGAGGATCCAGCTCGGCGAGGTTCTCGGCGACGGTTCGCCCGCTGACGGTGAGGCAGTCCCCATCCAGCAGCCCGGCCCCCAGCAGCGCCTTCATCACCACCGGCACGCCGCCGACCTGATCAACGGAGGCCATCACGTGAGCACCGAAAGGCTTGACGTCGGCCAAGTGCGGCACCTTGGCACCGATCCGGTTGAAGTCGTCCAGCTCCAGCGGTACCCCCGCTTCGTGCGCGATGGCCAGCAGGTGCAGCACCGCGTTGGTGGAGCCACCGAAGGCCATCACCACCGCGATCGCGTTCTCGAACGCCGGCCGGGTAAGGATCTGCCGGGCGGTGATCCCGCGCTTGATGAGCTCCACCACGGCGCTGCCGCTGGCCCGGGCAAACCCGTCGCGGCGACGGTCCACCGCGGGCGGGCTGGCCGAGCCGGGTAGCGACATGCCCAGCGCCTCGGCCGCGCAGGCCATCGTGTTGGCGGTGAACATGCCGGCACAGGCACCCTCACCGGGGCAGATCGCGCGCTCGATCGCGTCGACCTCGGCACGGCTGATCCGGCCGCGTAGACATGCCCCCACCGCTTCGAAGGCGTCGACGATGTTGACCTCACGATCACCCACCCGACCGGGCAGGATGGTGCCCGCGTAGAGGAAGACCGCCGCCAGGTCGAGCCGCGCGGCCGCCATCAGCATCCCGGGCAGGCTCTTGTCGCAACCGGCCAGCAGCACCGTGCCGTCCAGCCTCTCGGCCTCCACCACCGTCTCCACCGAGTCGGCGATCACCTCCCGGGAGACCAGCGAGTAGTGCATCCCGATATGGCCCATGGAGATGCCGTCGGAGACCGAGATGGTGCCGAACTCCAGCGGGAAGCCCCCGGCGGCGTGCACGCCGTCCTTGCCGGCCTTGGCTAGGCGATCCAGCGACAGGTTGCACGGCGTGAGCTCGTTCCACGACGAGGCGACGCCGATCTGCGGTTTGGTGAAGTCGTCATCACGCATGCCGACCGCGCGTAACATGCCGCGCGCTGCGGCGCGTTCCAGCCCATCGGTGACGTCCCGGCTGCGCGGCTTGAGGTCTGGCTGGCTCATTCGGCGATCTCCTGTCTCAACTTCCGTGACCGTTATGGAGCATGTCAGAACCCCCGCCACGGCTGCCGCCAACCTGGTCGTCCGAATCCCCTTTCTAGAACAAACATGTGTTGACGAAAGGTGGCGGCAGGTCTAACGTGAGCAAATCATGGTTCTAGAAGGGTTCGGGGGGCCCGCTGGGTTCCGGTAAATGGGGGTGGCATAGATGAGTACTAAGCGCGTGTGCAACGAGGATCGACTCCCGCAGGATGGCGGCTCTGATGCCGCCTTCGAGCGCGATCCGGTGATGAACCCGACTGCGACCGCGGGCTTGTCACGTACGATGGTGATCCTGCTCGCAGCAGTGATCGCCGTGTTGGGGCTCCTGGTGGGCACTGGCAGCGCCGCTGGTGGCACCGACGTCGCGGGTAGCACCGATGTCGGCGACGGCACTGCGGCGGTCTCCAAGGTGCTGCTCAACACCGTTGTGATCAAGAACTTCGCGTTCGGGCCGGCGACTATGGTGGTCGCGCCGGGAACGAAGATCAGCGTCGTGAACCAGGACCGGGCGCCGCATACGATCACCGCTGTCAACAAATCATTTGATACCGGCACAATCTCCGGGGGTCAGCGCGGGGAATTCACGGCGCCTAACACGCCGGGCACATATCCCTATGTCTGCACCATCCATCCGTCCATGACAGGCACACTGATCGTGAAGTGACGCCGCGCGTACCGGACCTCCTTTTGGTAGCGTCGGGCAGCGGCCCAGGTGGGGAACTTTTAGCCCGGAAAGGATTCCTAGTCATGGCGTTTGCACACGCGTTGGTGCGCCGCATCGAAGGTTTCACCGCCTTGGACAAGGTTGCCAAGCCGGTGGCCGGCTTGGTCGGCAAAGCCGTGCAGCCTCGCGCGGTCCGTAACCTGCTCAGCGGTACGAATCTGGGCCATCCCGCCCATCCCATGCTCACCGACCTGCCGATCGGTGCCTGGAGCATGTCTGCGCTGTTGGACATCTTCGGTGGTGCCAGCGCCGAGCGGGCTGCCGACCTGCTCGTCGGCGCCGGCATCCTCAGCGCGGTGCCCACCGCGGCCACCGGGCTCAACGACTGGTCGGACACCATCGGCGGGGAGCGGCGTATCGGGGCGGTGCATGCGACCGCGAACGTGGCCGCGTTGACTCTGTACACGGCCTCGCTGATCGCCCGGCGCGGCGGTGGGCGAGGAGCCGGCAAGGTCCTCGGTCTAGCCGGATTCGGGGTTCTGATCGTCGGTGCGTATCTCGGTGGTCACCTGTCGTTCGCCAAAGCGGTCAACGTCAACCACACCTTCCTCGAGCACCGCCCGCAGGAGTGGACCACGGTGCTCGCTGAGGCCGAACTGGCTGAGGGTGAGCTACGTCGCGTCTCCGCCGGTGAGGCTTCCGTGCTGCTGGTCCGCGAGGACGGGCAGATCTACGCGCTGGCGAACACCTGCAGCCATGCCGGCGGCCCACTCGATGAAGGCGAGCTTGCCGACGGCTGCGTCATCTGCCCGTGGCACGCAAGTACCTTCCGGCTCACCGACGGCCACATCGTGCGCGGGCCGGCTTCGATCCCCCAGCCCGCTTACCAGACCCGGGTCCGTGGCGGCAAGATCGAAGTCCGCGCGCTGCACTGAGACGACCAGATGTCGTGAAGTCGACACCACCGACACAATTCCTGCGTCGGTGGTGTCGACTTTCGAGTTCACGACGGGTGCGCGATGCGATCACCCCGATATGGAGACGTATCGGGGTCAAAGAGGTCCCCGATACCCCGATATGTCTCCATGTCGGGTAAGCCCGCCGCTGAGGTTGTGGCGGTGCCGACGATTGCGAGGATGGTTGATTTGGGAGCTTCGGCCATGCGGCGGATGAAGCCGTGGTGATAGGCCTCGCCGGCCTTGCGGGCCACCCATCGCCGTAATGCAGGTACCGGCCGCAGACCTGGCACCTCGAAGACGCCCGGTCCCAGCCCATCCAGCCGGCGAAAGACCTCCGTGCCCGGGTGCAGGGTCTGCTCGACCGCCATGCCCACCGTTGTCCCCGTCGCCCCGACGATGGGGTAGTCCCACAACGTTTCGATGTCCGGCGCCCACCAGTTCTGCGGGGGGTTATCAGCCGACGGAATCGGGAGCAACGTCTCCGGTAGGAAGGCGCTGCCGTGGGCACCAGTGGCTGACCGGACCGCCTCGTACAGGGCCGCACCGCGCAGCCGACGGCCTGATCCGCCAAGCCGGTAGGCGACCTCGATGTCGTCGATGCCCGCGCGGACAGCGGCGACCACGAGCTTGCAACCCACGCCCCGCTCGAGCAGGCCGTCGCCGAACAGGGTTCCACCGGACTCCACAGTCAGGCCATGCGTGTTGTCCCAGTCGTGGAACACCCGGGCCAGCAGGTCGCCGAAGGTGATCGGCGGATATCCCTCCGTGCGGGCCTTGACCGCGGTATGGGTGCGGTCGTAGAGAAAACCATCAGGCAAAAGCCGCGCCGGCCAGATGAGTTCTTTCAGCGCCGAGGCCGTGTCGGCGGCGACTTTGCGCTGCAGGTTCGGCCAAAACATCGGGTACCGCTGATGCCAGAAGTGGCGGATCGCCGATACCGGAGTCCGCAGGTGGCCCGCTGCGACAGCGTCCGTGAGGTAGTGCTGGGCTGCCGCTTCTCGTGCCATCGCGCGCGACTCGTCGCCGCGGCACACCCCCAACCGGTAGGCCTCGTCGATGGCTGCCTCGTGCAGGCGCCGGTAGGCGACGACGGCCGACGGGAAGCCGCTGGAGTGCGCCCCATCGCCCCGGCCGGGAGCGACGAAATGGTCACCGTTTGCGGTGGCCAGCGCCAGGAACCGGTCCCGGACTCGTCTTTCGACCGCGGTCGCTGCCGCCTTGTCGGTGAAGTGGAACTGGCTGAACTGCCCTCCCGGCTCGAAGCGGTCGTCGACGAAGGCGCCGTCGACGGTCATCACCTTGAGCGCGCAGATGACCTCATCGCGGGTGCCGAGCTGGGTGCCCTGGCTGCCGGGGATGGCGGCCAAGGTGAACAGGTCGTCTTGCGGGCCGGCTTGGGCGCCTGCGAAGAAGTCACCGCTCAGGGCCACCACGTCGCCGTAGCCCAGGACCAAACTGTCTTCGCCGCTGGTACCTCCGACATGCACGGTGGCGCCGCCGGTGGCGGCCTCACCTATCGTCCGATGCTCTAGAGACTTCATCGTGGCCTCGCTACCTAGCGCGCTACTCCGGCGAGCGCGAAGAACTCCTGACGGGAACGGGCGTCCTCCCGCAACAGCCCGTGCAATGCCGAGGTCACGGTGCGCGAGCCGGTGGCCCGCACGCCCCGTAGTGACATGCACAAGTGCTCCGCCTCGATCACCACGCCGACCCCTTTGGGAGCCAGGTGCTCCTGGAGCCCGTCGGCGACCTGCTGGGTCAGCCGCTCCTGAACCTGCAGGTCCCGGGAGAACAATTCGACTACCCGAGCCAGTTTCGACAACCCGAGGATGCGCTTGCCGGGTAGGTAACCGATGTGGGCAGTGCCGTGGAAGGGCAGCAGGTGGTGCTCGCACAACGATTGCACCGGAATGCTTTTGGCCAGCACCAGTTCGTCGTAGCCCTCGTCATTCGGGAACGTTGTCAGATCGAACTCCCGCGGGGTGAGCAGCTCGGCGAAGGAGTGCGCGACCCGGCGCGGTGTCTCTGACAGGTGTTCCGAGGTCGGGTCCTTACCCAGCGCGACCAGCAGATCGGCCACCGCCCGCTCCGCCGCGGCCAGGTCGACTCCTGCCCGGGGCGGGACCACCCGTAGGCTGGGGTGGCGCACGGGCGCTGGCCGTTCGGGCAGTGACGCAGTCGGCTCGAGAATGCTCATCGGCTCTTTTCTTTTCGTCGGGATATGGGCGGGAATCCAGGTGTGAGCTGGGTCAGGACGGCTGGTGGTTGGGTCGCCGGGAAACCTTGGGCAACCGGCCGGCCATGTGGCCGAGTTGGCGGGCCCGGTCGAGCAGCTGATTCACGTCGGGAACCACTTGTTCAAGGTGACCCAGCAGCGGGACCACCTCGTGATCCATCGCGTCGGCAAGCTGCGGTAGCCGTCCGAGCAGGTGCACGAGAGCATCGACCTCGCCAGTACCAGCGCAGCGCGGTGAAGCTCGCTGGAGAACCGTCGACGCCGGCCACCACCAACTGGTCGCTCACCCCGGCCTCCTCGCGCTCTAATGACATAATGTGTTAACATTAGAACGCTCCCTGTTGTTTCGTCAATAGAAATTGGTTTTAGAATGGAGTCTCGGGAGGCCCAGATCTCGGCGGTCGCCGCGCTCGACGAACCGACCCGCCGACAGCTGTACGACTACGTGGTGCACCAGCCCGAGCCGGTCAGCCGCGACGATGCCGCCGCCGCTCTCGAGCTGCCACGCACGACAGCGGCGTTCCACCTCGACCGGCTGGTGGATGAGAAACTGCTCGACGTCGTCTACCAGCGCCGCACCGGGCGCACCGGCCCCGGCGCGGGACGGCCCGCCAAGCTGTATCGGAGGTCCGATCAGCACGTGGCCGTCTCGCTGCCCCAGCGCCGATACGAGCTCGCCGGGCTGCTGCTGTCCGGAGCGCTCGCGCACGCCGAACGTTCCGGCGACTCGCCGCGGGCAATCCTCGACCAGCGCGCCTACGAGCTGGGCAGGCAACTCGGCGAAGCAGCGGATGACGCCACCGGCGACGGTGATGCCCGGGACGCCGCACTGGAGGTGCTCAAAACCCACGGTTTCGAACCGCGTCTGGATGGCGACCGCGTCACACTGGCCAACTGCCCGTTCCACACTCTGGCGCAGGAATACACCGACCTGGTGTGCGGGATGAACCTATTTCTGCTCGACGGTCTCCTCGATGGTCTCGGCAGCACCGGACTCACCGCCCGCCTGGACCCGTCGCCGCCATTCTGCTGCGTCCGCCTCGACCCCGCCGCCGCCCCGCCCGCTTCCCCCGCCCCCTCTCCCGATATGGAGACATAACGGGGTCGCCGGCGGGCGAATTACCCCGTTATGTCTCCATATCGGGCGGCGGGTAGACGGCGCGGAAGGCGTCGAGGGCTGTTTCGGTGAACAGAACGAAGCGGGCTTCGCGCACGCCAGTGGTGGTGTGCGCGACGGTGGTCAGCGCGATTCGGGCGGCGTCGTGCAGCGGCCAGCCGTAGACGCCGGCGGACACCGCGGGGAACGCGACGGTCTGTGCACCGAGCTCGTCGGCGACCCGCAGGGACTCTCGATAACAGGACGCGAGCAGCTCACTGCGGTCTTCGGTTGCGCTGTGAACCGGACCGACGGTGTGGATCACCCAGCGGGCCGGCAGGTCACCGGCGGTGGTGGCGACTGCCTGGCCGGCGGGCAGACCATCCGGGTAGCGGCTGGCCCGCAACTGGCGGCACTGCGCCAGGATTGCCGGCCCGCCGCGGCGGTGGATGGCACCGTCCACTCCGCCGCCACCGAGTAGCGAGCTGTTGGCGGCATTCACCACCGCATCGACGTGCTGCTCGGTGATGTCGCCGCCGAGCAGAATGATCTGCGTTGCCACTGGATACACCGTAACCAGTGGCGCGTGTGGCACACTGCTCGGCTGACGAGAACGCCACGCGTATAGGAGAACACGGTGAGTAGCTGGCCGGGCGCTGCTGCAGCCGTGATCACGGCTGGCTCGGTGATCACGCTGGGGGCCTGCGCGGGCGCCGGCAACGCACCCGCCCCCACCGCAGCCCCACGTCCGAGTGCGACGCAGCCGTCGGGGCCGATCCCGTCCCCCGTGGGCCCTCCGCGTGACCTCACGACCATGACCCGGCGGCCCTGCGAGCTGCTCACCGCGGCGCAGGCGACCGGATTCCGGCTCAATCTCCCTGGCGATGAACTAACCGGTCTGCACGACACCTTGCGTTGCAAGTGGACGACCACCACTGGCACCGCGCTAGAAATAGTTCGAATGCTCGACGTCAGCCTGTCCGTCAATAACCCGGCATTCGACGTCGCTTATAGTCGAGATCGCGGCCTTCCGTTCTTCGAGGTTATCACTATTACCGGCTACCCTGCCATCGTGACGATGACAAACGCGAAGCTGCCAATTTGTACAGTCAATATGAAGGTGGCCGAACAGCAGAGCGTCTCGCTGGACTACGAGGACAAAACGCTCAAGGGGAATCCGCAACATTCGTGTGAAATAGGCAAACGGGTGGCCGCCGCGGTGCTGACGAATGTGCCGCCGAAGAGCTGAGTGGGAACGCATGAGCAACGAAGTTCAGTGGTCCAGCGTCGGCACCGATACCGGCAACGTGTTGAGCGGCACGCCGCTGGGCCTGCTACTGAGCGGCAACGGCGCGGCGGCCGGTTTCTCGATCGACTACGAGCGCCTCCCCCAGGCCAT
>DATNDR010000044.1:0-3690 GCA_035606945.1 Pseudonocardiaceae bacterium | reverse complement strand
TATATCGTTGAGCAGGTGATCGCTCATCTCAAGACATGGCGCATCATGCATACCGATTATCGTCGACCACTCGAAACGTTCACTACAACCATCTCGACCGTAATCGCTCTACACTTCTACGCGGCCAGCTGAATAAGCCTCCTTATTCTACTTAAGCGATTTGGTTGAACACAGCGGTGACGTGTCGGTGTATCTTGATTTGCGTACCATTGGTTCTGCCGAGGGTCTGTACACTGACAGCAACCTCAGTGCGGCGGTGCGAGGCACTCACTTGTTGGTCGACACGCTCGAGGCAATTCACGAGCAATTACTTTCCGTGGCATTTGAACGCGAGGTTAGTGACCAAAATGGTCTTCTGGTGGCGCTGGATGCGTTGGCCGAGGCGGCGACCGCGATGGAGGTTGTCGGTGAGGTCGAGCGTGAGACTAAATTTGGTGGTTCGGCTGAAACCTCGATCGGTGTCGAGTTAATGGCGTCACCAAATGCCAAGCTGTCGGCAACGCGGCGTAGGTCGGCCACTGCCGAGAGTCGGCTGCGGCACACCGGAATTGAACGCGCGGGTGGCCGCCCGTCGAAGTCGTTCGATGTCGATCAAGCCGTGGCGCTACTGAACGCGGCGGTGGCCTCACGGCTTTATGCCTACATCGTCGTCTCGCTGTTGACCGGCGTTCGCACCGAGGAAGCCCGCGCCTTGACGTGGGATCGGGTCCACCTCCAGCCCGTTAATGGGCTGCCTGCCCATGTCGAGGTGTGGCGGTCCGTGCGAGGTGGCGGGGACACCAAGACCAAAAAGTCGCGGCGGACGCTAGAGCTGCCCCCAGAGGTCGTCGAGGCACTGCTGGCTCACCAGGCCCTCCAGCAGGCGGACCGGCTCAAGGCGGCCCCGCTGTGGACCGAGACCGGACTGGTGTTCACCACAACGGTGGGCACGAAGCTCGACGCGGGCAATGTCCGGCGGCAGTTCCGGGCCGTGGTAGCCGCCGCCGGAATCGAAGGTCACTGGACTCCCCGCGAGCTGCGGCACAGCTTCGTGTCGCTGCTCTCGGCAGACGGGGTGCGGATCGAGTCGATCGCGAAACTGGTCGGCCATGCCAGCACCACGGTTACGGAAACGGTCTACCGGCACGAACTGCGGCCGGTGCTCACGGCCGGCGCTGAGGCCATTAGTCGGGTGCTGGAACGGGCCCGCTCAGCGGGTGCGGCGAGTTAGTCACTTTTTTAGTCACTATCTCTCCGGAAGAGATCATCTTTTTGGGGCTGCAACCACGTCTGACCTGGGTGGGCGATACTGGGATCGAACCAGTGACCTCTTCGGTGTGAACGCTGATTGGCTATGTCTTTGCATGCCGGTGAGCGATGTGGTGAGCCGCTGAGCTGCGGCTACGTGGCGGTGTGCATCGGCTCGCGCGGCCTGATAGTGCTGACTTTGCTGACGATTCGCTGACGATGATCATCGCAGAAAGGGTTCAGGTGGAGGACAGAGATCCTGCGATAACAGATGCAGGCAAGTCCTGGATCGGACCATGCGACGTGGGCATGCGACGTTCGCCGGATGGGTCCGAGTGCAGCACGGTGTTGCTCCTTGCGGTCAAACTGCGGTCACCCAGTGGATAGCCCGGCGCCCTTCGTGATGAGCGAGGAGGGAGCCCACTTGATCGGCGAGGAGCATGCGACCCTTCATTTCCGGCTCTCAATCTGTGCCGCAACTCGGCTCTGCCGCTGTGCTACCGGGTGCCGTGTCGTGACCCCATTTCTCCTGGTTCACCATCGACCAAATCCGGCAGCACAAAGGATTTCGCATACGTCGTAAGAGTCACCAACGCGTTCGCCCACCGGCGGCGGTCTGTATTCACCCGTGAATGCGTCAACTTAGTGCATGACTAAAGCTTGTCCCGTGACGGCGTGTTGAGGCGGTAGACGCGGGCTGCCTGGTGATCATGTGTTGGTGCAGGTGATCAGTAGGCAGTAACCGGAGTGGGTGCAGGTGTTCACTGGTGTGACGGTGCGCCAGTTCGACAAGCTGGTGCGTGTGGTGGCCGCTCGCGGTGGCCAGCACACCGGCACGGGGCGGCGGTGGGGGTTGTCGCTGGCTGATCGGGTGTTGTTGGTGGCGGTTTACTACCGCACGAATGTGACCTATCGGCAGGTTGCGTTGCTGTTGGGATCTCGAAGTCGGCCGCGGGGCGAGTGGTGGATCATCTGGCGCCGTTGCTGGCCTTGGCACCGATCACGCGGGCGCACGGGCCCGGCACTGTGCTGATCGTGGACGGGACGTTGGTGCCCACTCACGACCGCAGCGTGTCTGCCTCGTCGAAAAACTACCGGTACTCGGTCACCATGCAGATCGCCATCGACGCCAACACGCGGTTGACCGTCGCGATCGGTCGGCCCACACCGGGCAACCGCCCTAACTGCCGGGCCTACCGCGACTCCGGGGTCGACCGCCACGGTGAGGGCGCCACGATGATGGCCGACGGCCGCTACCAGGGCAACCCTGAGGTGATCAGGCCCTATCGCACCCCGGCCGGCGGCAGCCCGCTGCCGGGCTGGAAACGCGACCTCAACACCGTGCATAAGCGGATTCGTGCCCGCGTTGAGCACACCTTGGCGCACCTGAAGGCGTGGAACGTCCTGCGCAACCGTCGACGCAAACGCGACGGCGTGTGGCACGCCACCTGCGGTGTGGCCCAGATGCGCAACCTCGCCATGACTTACTGACCATTCCGATTTCACCGGCCAGTCACGCTCACCGAACCACACCAGCCCAGTTGATCATTACGGGACAGCCTTTAGAGAGACGTGCTCGATCCACAGGCGCAGCTTTAAACCTCGGGTATTCACGGCGATCTTGTGATCATGGATTTTCCGGGGGTCGGAACGAGGAAGGGTGCCCCTGAACTGGGACAATGCGGATTGTCGAGATCTGCATGAGCCCCAGAAAGGAACACCCTTGAGGTGAAGGCTACAAGCATCGGGCGGCTGGGCGATGATCCCGCGCTGGCCTGGTCGCACAGGCTCCAGGTCGAGGTCGGCGGTGCCGGGACGGTCGCGCAGGCGGGGGTAGTGCTGCCGCGGTTGTTAGCTGATCGACTCGGCCTGACCACGGGCCTGGCGCAGGTGGTGGCTCGGGCGGGATTTGTCCCGCTGCGGCATCGGGGTCGGGCGCTGGTGGATGCGACGTGCGCGTTGGCGGCCGGGGCGACGTGCCTGTCCGACATCGAGGCGATGACCGCCCAGGAGGAGCTCTTCGGCCCCGGGGGTGGGGCATCGGACTCGATGATGTTGCGGGCGCTCGACGAGCTAGCCGAGCGCCTGGGTCATGACGGACTGCCCGGGCGGCGGCTGGCCCAGACCACCGCGGCGGCGCGGGTCAACGCGTGGGCGGGGATCGTGGCCCGGCACGGACAGTTGCCCGCGGTCACGGTCGCGGGCAAGGATCTGACCCGACCCGCCACCGAGCCCGGTGCCAGTCCGCGCCCGGTGCTGGTCATTCGCCTGGATGCCACCTTGATCGAGGTCGCCAGCCCCAAGGCCCAGGCCGCGGGTACGTATAACTGTTGACTGAACTACTGAGGTATCCCTGCAGGTCGCGGGGGTGCTGGGCTCATGGTTGTGGCTAGGGTCCGGCCATGGCTGATTCGGGGGCGGTGGATCGGCGTGACTTGGTCACGCTCGTGGTGAACGGTGTTG
>DATNDR010000023.1:0-12881 GCA_035606945.1 Pseudonocardiaceae bacterium | reverse complement strand
GGTGGAGCTACTTGCCTGTTACTCGCACTCCGTGCAAGCCACCGACCTGCAGCTTTGCCACACCGTGGCGCTCGCCGGCCCTGAGCGTACTGCGAGACCGCGCGCGAAGCGTCCGTGGAGCCTGTGCGAGCGCCTCGATGAGCGCGAGATCGCCGAGCTGATCACTGGCTACCGCAACGGCGCCACCGTCGCCTCCCTCGCCACTACCCACAGCGTGAGCCTCAGCAGCGTCAAACGCCTCCTACGCACCGCCGGTGTCCACCGCACACCATCCACCCAAGGATCCGAGAAGACCACACCGACCACCACGTCTCCGTAACCCGCTCACGCCCGGACATTCACCGCGCGCTCAGCGGGCAGATGAGGCAGTTCGCGAACACGCCGTCCCGTCCACCAGCGTCGGCTGCGTGTCACTTTGCCGCGAACGGACCTCTTAATTCGGGGTGCTGAACCATCTGGTCAGCGCGGTGTCGCACCCAGGAACCGCCGCTCGTTGAGCTCGCGCCGGGCCACCGCGTCGCCTGCTACCTCCTCGAGAAGCCGCCGGGATGACCGACGCCGTAATGCATCAACCGCTGGTGGATACCCTGTCGCCCATGCAGGACGAGGAAGCAGGCAGCAGCCAGTACACGACCGGTCTGGAGGGCGCGCTCGGCAGGGTGGAGCGTGCGCTGGAGGCCAGCAGCAAGGCCGTCGCCGCATTGGCTCGCGAGCTGAAGCGGGCCCACGCTGCGGCCGCGTCGGGCCAGGTGCGGGAGTTGCGCCGGGCCCTCGACGCGGGGCAGGCGGTGGCCGGTGACGTAGTGGCGCGGGTGGGTGCGGCGGCCACGGCCTACGACGTCGACGAAGTCGACATGCTCGCCTCCGGTGCCTACGCCAAGGAACTGCTCGCCGCGGCCGAGGCGGCGGGCGTCGCCATGTTCGCGGAGGACGACCGGCTGCTGTGCTACCCGTCGATCGTGCAGGTGCTGGCCGGCGACCTCGCGCTGGAGATCGACCGCAAGCGGGCCCGCGGTATCCGACCGTCGGTCGTGGTCGCCCAGCTCGCTAGGGCGCAGCGGGCCGGGCCCCGGTTCAAGCCAGCGCCGTTCCTGGCGAGCCTGGTCGGCGCCTACGATCTTGTCGTCGCCGGGCAGGGCAAGCCGCCGGGCGCGGTGGTGCGCCTGCTTGACGTCTACAACGCGCTGACGCTGCTGCCCGGGCAGTCCCGTGGCTACACCCGCGCCGAGTTCGCCCGTGATCTGTACCTGCTCGACCAGAGCGGTGAGACCGCCGGTCCCGGCGGGCGGCGGCTGCGCTGGGCGGCGAGTTCGGGCACTCGCCAGGCCGGTGTCCTCACCACGGTGGCCATGAGCGGGCAGCAGCAGCGGTACTGGGGCATCGCGGTCGAATCGGGCCATAGCGAGTCAGACGGCAGTGAGCCAGGCGGCAGTGAGTCGAGCCGCGGTGAGGAGGGCACCGGGTGAGCGAGATCCGTGGCGGCCTGCCCGCGGGCGGGATCGGATTGGGGCCCGAGGAGTACGCCGAGTTCGTGTCCAAGGAGTACCTGGGCGACTACGTTCGCGCCGGGGGGGCGGCGGTGCGCTTTGTCGTGGCCGGCAGCGACGAGGTCGCGGTGCGCTGGCATCGCAGCCTGGCGTCCATCGCGGACGCAGAGGGCTATCTGTACGTCTGGGTGGACGCGGCGGATCACCGGGTGCACCTGATCGATCAGCTCTTCGCAGCTGTCGCTCGGCAGGTCGACTGGTGTGATCTCGCGCGACGCCAGGTGCGTGGCGGGTGGGAATCGCTAGGTCTGCCGCCTTCCGCGCCCGACGAACTGGCCGTGGCCACGGTCGCCGCGCACCACGGCGTCGCCGTGCCGGAGGCTGCTCGCAGCATGCGCCGGCACCTGGAGGCCGCACTACTGCGCGACCCGTCGCTGGACCGGGAGTTCCGGCTGGCGGTGTTGCGGCTGTGCCAGTGCGAGCTCGGCACCGGCGACGTCCTCGACGCCGAACGCGACGCTGTGCTGGCCTGGCTGCGGGTCGAGCCCGTCGCACTGCGGATGCTGAAGTCCGCAACGCTGTACGGGAGGGTCGCGCGGCACAACGCGCGATCGCTGCTGGTGTCGCTGGCGACGTGGCGGGCCCGCGTCACGGGGTCGGGTCTGGTACTGGATGTCGACCTGAGCCGGCTCGCGGTCGCCCGCCGCCCCCCGCTGGAACAGCGAGCCGGCCACTACTACAGCAAGGCCGCGGTGCTCGACGCCTACGAGGTGCTGCGCCAGCTCGTCGACGCCACCGATAACCTGCGCGGCGCGTTCGTCGCGGTGACGATGCCACCCGAGCTGGTCACCGACGACACCCGCGGCCTGCCCGCCTACAGCGCCCTGCACCTGCGGGTCGTCGACGAGATCCGCGACCGCCGCCGCGCCAACCCGTTCGCCGCCCTGGTCCGGCTTGAGACCCGCCTGGAGGTGATCCGATGAACACGTCGGGCCGGCTTGCCGCACGGCGCGCGGTCGAGGCCCTGCGCTCGGGGGTGCCGAGCAGGGATGCGGTGGCAGCGCTGGGCAGCGGCCAGTCTGACATCGAGGACCGCTTCACCACCTTGATCGAGGGGATCGGCCAGGTCCGCACCGGGTCACGAGGACTGCTGCTCGGTGGTGGGTTCGGCGCGGGCAAGAGCCACGTCCTGGAACATCTGACGCACCTGGGCCTGGGCCGCGGGTACGCGGTGAGCCGCATCGTGGTCAGCAAGGAGACGCCGCTGTACGATCCGGCCAAGGTACTACGTGCCGCGGTGGAGTCCGCGGTGCTGCCCGACGGGTCGGTCGGCGCGGTGGCCGAGGCCGCTGCGGGCCTGGATTCCGAGGGCCCGGCCTTCGTCGAGTTGATGCGCTGGGCCAGTGGCGCCGGCGCTCCGGTCGATGAGTGGTTTCCCGTGACGCTGACCCTGTTCCCGCGGGTGCAGGCCAGCGAGGACAACGTCGCCGACGCGATCGTCAGGTTCTGGTCCGGGGATCGTCTCGCCGTCGCCGAAGTCCGCCGGCACGCCAAGTTCGCCGGGCTGGGACGTCCGGCGCTGGCCGCGGTGCCCGCGCGGGAGCTGGCCCGGCAGCGGTTCCGGTTTCTGGCCCGGCTGCTCGTCGCCGCGGGCTGCGAGGGCTGGGTGCTCCTATTCGACGAAGTCGAGCTGATCGGGCGCTATACCTTGCAGCAACGCGGCCGCTCCTACGCCGAGCTGGCCCACTGGCTACAACCCGACGCCGACGACCCCGCGTCGCCGCTCGCGACCGTGCTGGCCATGACCGACGACTTCGACGCCGCAGTGCTCACGGCGAAGAATGACCGAGAGGTGGTCCCGGCGAAGCTGCGCGCCAAGCAGGCAGGCGAATGGGATGAGATCGCCACCCGGGCCGAAACCGCCATGGGTCTGATCGAGCGCGACATGCTGCTGCTCACCACCCCCGACGCCGACGAGCTCGACTACGCCTACCAGCGGCTCAAGGCCCTGCACTCCGAGGCATTCGGCTGGAACGCCCCCGACGTGACCGGCCTGGAACGCCTCGGCACCACCCGGATGCGCCAGTACGTGCGGGCCTGGATCAACGAGTGGGACCTCGTCCGGCTTGACCCCTCGTACCACCCACGCACCGAGGTCGCCCCCCTCACCTTCAGCTATGCCGAGCAGCCCGATCTCGACGTCAACGAGCAGCACACGGACCGCTGACAGTAGCCGGACCTTAGTCCGCGATGCCGGCCGGGCCACAGGCTGACCCTTCTGGCCTCCAACACGCCGCCAAGGGTACGGCGGCGTGGCGCCATCAACGGTGAATCGCGGCTTAACACCGCGTCGCGCTGACAGCGGCATGAGAGTGCTTTGTTGTGGCAAGTCATGGGGATGGGGTGCCAGGCGAAGCGTCAATCGGCGCGTGCGGTGCAGACGTCGGTTTGCCTGCGCTTGACTGGGATGCGTGCCTGGCGCCGCATTCTATGACGCTGTGGGTGGCGGCTACACCGTCACGCGTGGAACCGATCCGAAGATCGCCCAGGTGATCTGGGCCGGCTTGGGAGATGCGCGCTCGGTGCTTAATGTGGGAGCCGGGGCGGGGGCATACGAGCCGCCTGATCGCCAGGTGCTCGCGGTGGAGCCGTCGTCGGTGATGATCGCTCAGCGGCCGGCGAACGCCGCGCCGGTGGTGCGGGCGGTGGCCGAGGCACTGCCCCTCGCCGATGACCGAGTCGATGCGGCGATGGCAATCCTCACTGATCATCTTTGGGTTGACCGTCGTCAGGGCCTGCGGGAGCTTCGCCGTGTCGCCCGGCGTCGCGTTGTGCTGTTCAACGCCGATCCCACGGCCGCTGGGCGGTTCTGGCTGACTCGGGACTATCTGCCCGGGGTGATGAGCTTGATCCCGCGGCGGTTTCATCAGCCCGGTGTTTGGGTCGAGGAGTACTTGAGATGTGAGCTTGGTCCGGTGCGCCTGGTGCCGGTGCCGATTCCCCATGACTGCCGCGACGGCTTCTATGGCGCATTTTGGCGGCGGCCCGCTGCCTACCTGCGCCCGGAGATACGGGCCGGTATTTCGCTGTTCACGCGGCTGCCTGCTCGAGACGTCATCCAGGCACTGGAAAGGCTACGTACGGACATCGCTTCTGGTGCCTGGCAGGCTCGGTACGCACAGCTGAGCGAACAGCAAGAGCTCGACCTCGGGTACTACCTAATCGTCGCCGAGCTCACCAACTGAGTTGGATCGATGTCCCTTCCAGCAGAGGGAAACGGAAAAGCACACCACCCGCATATCAAGCATGAGCGTGCACTCGGCCGCTTACATCGCCTGAGCGGATATGGATCGCGACTCTTCCGCAGCGGTGAAAGACGGGACTCGCACACCGAAGGAACATAAACACCCAGGTCAGAGACCTGTCACGTGCTCGGTGGAGGTACTTACCTCTTACACGCACACCTCCACCTCGCTTGACGAACTGCAAAAGACCTGGTGAGGCCATGTGCGGCCACGAGGGCGAGGAGTCAAACAGCTGAGCTGAGCGCAAGCCTCCCGGCCATGCCGGTAACCGGCTACTGCCCTCGCAGGATGGCAACGATCTGGTTGACAACTTGATCACGCTGGATATCGGTCAGTCGACCAAACGGTTCGCCGAGCATGTCCACGGGTAGCCACACCACCCGGTCGGCGAGCACGACACCGTAGTCGGTCTCGGTGGCGTAGCCGCTGGCACGGTACCGGGTACCAGTTTCGATCTCGGCGATCAGCGCAGTAGGTCCGCCCCCAGCGTTGTACACATCAGCAGACACCACGGTGTACAGCTCGCGTTCGCCGGTCAGCGGGGACGGATTGGAAATGAGGACGTCACCCTGACGGGGTGCGGTCACGGACCGCTCTTCCACGCCGAAAGCGCACGGCTGCGGGCCCCGGCCCGCGCGCGTAGCCGGTTGGCGTCGTCGGCCTCGGCGAGCATCGCCACGTGATCGGCCACCTCGCGGCGCGTCAGCTCAGCCCTCAGTGCCGCATCGATCAGCCCAGACAGGGTGGTCCCCATGCTGCGTGCACACTCCACGGCACGGGCATGCGTTCCCTCCGGCAGGGAAATACCCACCTTCACGCTCATACCGCCAGTCTGACCGGTGGTCGGACTGGTGTCCAGACCGAAGACCGGGCAGGTCTGCCTGAGGTTGCCCGGTACGCCGGAAGGCTCAGGCGCGAGCGGGATTCGGATGGCGACTGACCAGATTGACGAGGCGATCGGTGGCGTCTCACGAGCGGTGTAAATGAGGCGGCGTAGAGATCCTCTGTGGGGGTTGATGTTAGGCCACGATCCCGACAGCGTCGGGATCGGCGGCGGCTGGTGGGTTGGTGTGTGGCAGCGGGGTGGGTGGTTCGAGCAGGGTGCGGCGCAGGTCTTGGAGCAGCCGTAGCCCGGCGGGGGTCATGGTGAATCCGCGGGCGCGGCGTGAGGAGCGGTCCAGTACCGCCCACACCAGGGGGATGCAGCTGGTTTCGCCGGGTAGGCGGCCGATGACCTTGGCTCGGCGGCGGGTCTGGCCGAAGGTGCGTTCGATGAGGTTGGAGTGCCGCACTCGGGTCCAGTGCTCGCGCGGGCAGCGCAGGTAGTGCGTCAAGCTGTCCCGGTCTGACAGCAGGATGCGCACCGCGGCGGGGTAGGCGTCGCGCCAGCGTTGGGCGAATGCGTCGATCTTGTGTTGCACGAAGGCGACGGCATCGAGGCCGGGCTCGACGTCCTCGGGCACCTCGAAGATCTTCCAATAGTCGGCCTTGACCTCGACTTGGGCGTTGTGGGGGATCTTGGACAGCAGGTTGCGGGCGCGGCGGAGCTGTAAAGAATCAACACGGTGGTTGCGCGGTTTCCGGTGTGCTGTGCGGCGGCGTCACCGAGGCGAGAAGGGCCGCTGCGGTGAAGAAGCGTGGTCCGGCCGGGATCGCGACGTAGCCGTCCTGCTTTAGGAGGGGCCGACCTCGAGCAGGGCGTTGCCGATGGTGCGTCGACTGACCTTGAACAGTTCGGCCAGCGTCTCTCGGGTGCAGAGACCCCGCTGATACAGCACGGTGACAAGGACACGTTCCGCGTCAGTGATCTTCTGTCGGAAGACACCTCCGCGCGCTCCGGGCAGGCGCTCTCCGCCGCGGCGCCGGTAGCGGTGTCGTTCGGTACGGGCGGCTTGGTGGTGGGATAGCCGCTCGATCATTTCTGCCAGTTCCTGGCGACTCATCCCGGTCAAGGACGGATCGGACAGCATCTGGGGCACGCATGGCCGCTGGGGTCTGCCACCGGCGCCCGCCACGAATTCGGCAAGGCTTTGGGCTGTGGTGAAGCGCAAGGTGGTGGGTGAGATGGTGCGCCCGTATTCGTCTAGCAGCTGTCGGGTTTCGGCGATTGCCTGGCCGATGGAGTTGGCGTTTACCTCGAGCATCTCGGACAAGACGTTCTGGGAGCAGACCTGCCGCAGGTAGACGATGGTGATCAAGACGCGGGCGGCATCGGTGAGCAAGGGGCGGCTGCCTGCTCCCACAGCGCGGCGGCGTCGTCCGCCGCGCTGTTCGTAGCAGCGTTGCGCGGTCTGAGCAGCCTGCGCGGGGGCTAGCTGTGCGGTCAGCTCGTCCAGCTCCTGACGGGTCATGCCGGTCAGCACCGGGTCAGACAGGACCTTGAGGGCCTGCGCTCGGGCGTGGGCGGGGTCGGCGCTGTGGGGCGCGGCGGCCGCGTCGGCGGTGTTGTCGTTGGCCGAATGCAAGGTGTAGTTCCATGAGCCACACCACGAATGCGGCACGAGCGGCAAGGCTTGCATGCGCGCCGTGCTCACCGACACGCCGATGGGGTAGGTCGCTGTGTCCAACTCGGCCTGCACCCGCAGCCCGGTGCGGGTGCGAGTGCTGGCGATGGTCTTGACAACGACTTCGTGGCTGATCAGCGGGCGTCCGCGCCAGTTGAGTGTGATGTGGGAAAACAGGCGGTGCTCGACCTTGTTCCATTTTGAGGTGCCCGGCGGGAAGTGACACACCGTGATCGCCAGGCCTGTCTCGGCGGCCAGGGCCGCCAGTTCAGCCTTCCACAACCGGTAGCGGTAACTGTTGGAACCGCCAGCGTCCGCGGTGATCAGCAGACGGGTGGCCTGCGGATAGTCGTCTCGACCGCGCGCTTGCCACCAGCGGCGGATTGAGGCCACGGCAAAAGCAGACGTGTCGTGGTCGACCCTGACATTCACCCAACCACTATCGGCTGCAATGTCATAGATGCCATATGGAATGGCCTGGGCGACATCCGGGCCGGTGACAAAGAAGCTGTGGTCTTCAACTGCGATCGGCTTCCCTTGAGGACGCCATTCGCGACCAGCGTTGGGCAGCCGACCGAGCAGTTCCTTTTTCTTAGTGTCAACACTGATGACCGGCTCACCAGCCGCCTGATGCTCCTTGACCTGCTCATTGATGTAGCGGAACTGGGCATCCCGGTCCGGATGCTGTTCTCCTTCGAGGGTCTTAGCGTTGGCCTGCAGGCTAAACCCGCTTTCCCGCAACAATTTGCCCACCGTCGGAGCCGAAACCGCATGCCCCTGCCGGGTCAACTCATCAGCCAGATGCCGCAGCGACTTAGTCGTCCACCGCAACGGCGACACCGGATCGCCTCGCTCATCCGGCTCCACCAGCGCCAACAGAGCCGATAGCAGCTCTGGATCTTGCTGCGTGGCCCGCTTCCGTCCCCCACCCGCCCTCCTGACCCGGCCACTGGGCAACGGATCCTCACCACGCTCGAGCTCGAAAACACCCTTGCGGACGGTCGTCTCGCTGACTCCAGCCGCATCCGCCACAGCCCGCACACCACCATGCCCCAGCAGACGGGCCTCACTCGCCAACACCAGCCGCTGCTGACGCTCATTCAGATGCGGAAACAACGCCTCGAATCTCGCAGCCAGCTGACCACGGACCTCGCTCCCGATGCGCATACCAGATCAACGAACCCCGAAGCCTAAAAGAACACCTTGATTCTTTACAGCTCCGGTGGATCAGACAGCGTTGGCGCAGCGCGGCGCCCATGGTCTGCTCCACCGCGGCGATCAACCCGGCCGCGCCGTCGGAGACCACCAGCAGCGGGCAGCGCAAGCCGCGGGCGCCCAGATCGCTCAGGAACCCCGACCAGGCGTCGGTGGACTCGGCCGCCGAGGTGTCCAGCCCGACGAAGACCGGCTTGCCGTCGGTGGTGATGCCCCACGCGGCGAGCACCGGCTCGGCCGCGGCGCCCACGTGGTAGCGAAAGAAGCTGGCGTCAAGCAACAGATAGTCCAGCTCCAGCTCGTCGAGACGACGCTGCTGCCAGATGGCCATCTGTTCCTGGATCTCGGTGCAGATCCGCGACACCGTCGACCCGACACCGTGGCACCCTCGCCGAGGGCCTCGGCCAAGGTGGCCTCCACGTCCCGGGTCGACAGCCCGCGCACGAACCCGGCGATGACCATGCTGTCCAACGCGTGGGTCTTGGTCACCCCGGTGCCCAACAACTGCGAGGCGAACGCCTCGGTGGTGTTACGCAGCTTGGGCCGCGCCAAGGTCACCGGCCCGCTGGTGGTCTTGATCGTGGTCTCGCAGTAACCGTTGCGGCTGCCCTCCCGGGCGTCCCCGCAACTCGCGGCGCGGACGTAGCGCTCGCGGCCCAAAAACTCGGTGGCCTCGGCCTCCAGCGCGGTCTGCAGTAGCAACCGGGCCCCGATCCGGGCCACCTGCTCGATCGCGGTGGCCAGATCGGCGCCGCCGGCGAACACCTCGTCCACCTCAGCACGCAGTCGCTCGCTGGGGGTTACTCTCTTCGACACGGGCGTGGGCTCCTTCCTCGTGACTTGGCGGTTTCGAGGAAAACCTACGTCCGTCTTCATTTACACCGGGGACGCGACGCGACCGGGTCGATCCGCCTCTACAGCTTCGGCTGGTCACTGGCGCGGGTTGGCGAACACCTGGACGTCGACCCACTACCGTGAGGGATCGCCTACGAGAAAATGGTGTCCTTACACGAGACACGCACGGCCGACCACGAGTCTGAATGAGGTCGATCGCCAAACAATCCGGACATATCACCATACTCGGGTGTGGTGCTGGGGACTGTCCTTCGCGCCTGTGCGAGTCTTGTACAGCTGGCCGGAAGGGTGACCTCCAATGGCTGCGGCAAGATCACCGAGCGATGTTGCAGGCGGGAAAGAGTCATTGATGTCACTCGAGGACGATTCTCGGAGCCTGATCGAGACGATCGACGCCGCTCTGAGAGGCTCGTTCGGCATCGACCCAGAGCGTGATCATGACGAGGTATGCGCCCTGGCGACCACCGGTTATGTCGTGTCGTGTTGGCGAAACACCGTTCTCGAGGACATCCACAGTGGCGGGTTCGTGTCGAACGCACGGCGTGGATCGTATGCCCGCGATGGGATCCGAGACCAAGACATGGCCAGACTTAACGTGGTGACTTGGCGCCAGATCAGACCCCACGTACATCCAACGGGCATCGATGTCATGGCTGTCCGCGACCTGCTGCGCGATAAGAAGCGGCTAGTAACGATTGGGACAAATACATTCACGTGCGGCAACTTGTTCGCGGGTACCTGGACCAAGCTGGTGTGGCATCTCAATGAGGGCGCGTGGCTGCCCTTAGATCTGGCTGGCCGCATGTTCGGCGGCGACGAAGCCGCAGCCATGAGGTACTACGCGATCTGTGGCGGCAATTATGCCCCGGATTGGTTCGGAAACCCCTGGTGGGAGGCAGCGGTCACGGCATGGGCAAAGCAGAATCCGCCGGCGCGCTTCGAGGATCTCGACCTCGCCCTACATACCCCGAACGAACTCGACGACAACACGATCCAGTGGCTGATGAGAGCGAAGTATGACCGCGTGTTCAGCGATGCGATAAGAACCTGGAAACTGGACCGAGGAGGCAACCAGACTGATCCAGCTGGTGACCTGTGGTTTCCTCCAGGAGTGCCTGAATTACCGAAACACCTCCGATGAGTCCAACCAGGCGCGGAAACGCGACATCCGGACCGATGACACATAAAAGGCGCTCCCGATCTTGAAGGACTGGCGTGCCGGTGCACCATCTCAGGCGCCGGCACACTTCGAACCGATCCTCCCGAGGTGGCTACCCTGACGCCTCATGGCAAGAGGTGCCCCAAGGGCAGTGATGCCGTTGATCGGTCGGTGGCGGATCGTGGAGATGGGCGGGTGGGCCCGCGATGCCATCGACCTCGTTGAACCGGGCTTCATCGAGTTCGCTGGGGACAGGACCGGTCAGTTCGGTTTCATCGCGGTCCGCGGTTGGCTGGACTGTCGGCCGGTCGAGCGGGACGGTCGGGTCGGTGTCGAGTTCACCTGGGATGGTGTCGACGACGGCGACCAGGTCAGCGGGCGCGGCTGGGCGTCGCTTGTCGATGACGTGACGATCGAGGGGCACTTGTTCTTCCACACGGGAGACGACTCGAGTTTCCGGGCAAAACCCTTTACCAGCGCCGATTGACTGGATGAACTGTGAGTGAGTACCAGTACTACGAATTCCTAGCGGTCGACCGGCTGCTGGACGATGACGAGCAAGCCGAGGTTCGGTCGCTATCGACCCGGGCGAGGATCACTGCCACCAGCTTCGTGAACGAGTACCACTGGGGCGATTTCAAGGGTAATCCGAACCTGCTGATGGAGTGCTACTACGACGCGCACCTGTATATGGCCAACTGGGGCACGCACCGAGTGATGTTCCGCCTGCCTTGTGATCTGCTCGACCCCCATATCGTCGAGGGTTACTGCGTCGGCGATCAGGTGAGTGCCTGGGTCACGGAGGAGTTCGTTGTACTCGATTTCACGAGCGAGGACGAGGCCGGTGACTTTAACTGTGACGCCGCGGCGTTGCTGTCGGCGATCGTCGGAGTTCGTGCCGAGCTTGCCACCGGCGATCTCCGGCCGCTCTATCTCGCCTGGCTGGCCGCCTATGGTGCCTGGGAGCGGGACGAGGACGCTTTCCACCGCGACGCCGACGACGACCTCGAGCCACCCGTGCCACCCGGGTTGGGCGTGCTCACCGCGGCACAGCGGGCGCTGGCCGACTTCCTCCGCCTCGACGACGACCTGCTCACGATCGCAGCCCAAACAAGCCCGCCGCTCGAACAGATCGCCGACGATCCCGGCGAACTCGCCGCCTGGGTGAAACGTCTGCCGGTTGTCGAGAAGGACCGGCTTCTGCGGCGAGTCGTCCAGGGTGACGCTGCGCGAATACGGTTAGAAATGTTGCGCCGCTTCCGCGGCGAAAACGCCCCGTACATCCCCGTCCTACCCCGCCGGACCGTGGCCGATCTGCTCGACGACACCGCACAGCTGCGATCCGACCGTGGGCGTCGGCTGGCAGCCCAGCGCGCGGAGGAGGAAGCCCACCAACAGGAGGCCCGAGCGCTGGCCCACGAACGACGACTGGACGAACTCGCGCGCGAGGAAACCGCCGCGTGGTCACGCGTCGACGCGCTGATCGCCACCCGAAAACCGGCCGAGTACGACGCCGCCACCACGCTACTCACCGACCTCCAGACACTCGCTGAACGCGACGGCCGTCATGACACGTTCGCCCACCGCATCACTGCGTTACGTCAAGCACACGCACGCAAACCCAGCCTCATCGAACGCCTCGATCGAGCGGGTGTGTGAAACTGCCCACCATTGGACAGCGCATCGCACACGCCCGGCTCGGCCGGCGCTCCCAGGTCAGTTCGACGAAGACGTCGACCGCGCTCACGTGCACCACGTATCCAACGATCGTGTCCCGCCTCGCGCGTAACCTGCTGGCTCCTACCGAGAGTCAGCCTCGACGCCACAACCAGACGACGTTCCACTCGACGAACGTCCGGTCGTGCGCATGGTCGCGAACGGAAAACGGATCGCGACTCTTCCACAAAGGCACCAGAGAAGGGACTCGCACACCACAGAAACATGAATGCCCAGGCCAGTCGGTCCTGGGCATGCTCGGTGGAGCTACTTATTGCTTACTCGCACTCGACACAAGTCGCTGACTTGCGACTTTGCCACACCATGGCGCTCGCCAGTCCTGCGCGTACCCCAGACCAACCGCGACGCGTTCATGGAGCCTGCGTGACCGCCTCACCGAACGCGACATCACCGAGTTGATCACTGCTTACCGCGACGGTGCCACCGCCGCATCTCTCGTCGCCGACTAGTTGCGGGGATTCATCGAGATCCTCGGGCGTCCAAGCTCAAGCAGATCGCCTGGCGTGCCCACGCCGAGCGGTCGGCCAACTCCAGAGCAAGCGCCACCACCTCGCCGTGCGACAGGGCGGCAAGACGATCAGCGAGCTCAGTGTCGTCGCCAAGGAACGCCGACGCCAGG
>DATNDR010000022.1:0-9754 GCA_035606945.1 Pseudonocardiaceae bacterium | reverse complement strand
CCTGGCGTCGGCGTTCCTTGGCGACGACACTGAGCTCGCTGATCGTCTTGCCGCCCTGTCGCACGGCGAGGTGGTGGCGCTTGCTCTGGAGTTGGCCGACCGCTCGGCGTGGGCACGCCAGGCGATCTGCTTGAGCTTGGATGCCCGAGGATCTCGATGAATCTCCGGAACTAAGCGAAGCTGCGGCGCGATATTGCCACCGTCGGCAGTGCGGCGGTCGCCTAGCATGGCGTCTTGTTGGAATCTCCTGTCATGCTTGAGCGTGCGGTGAATGCCCGAGCATGACCGGGCTATTGATACGTGGCGGTCGGTCTGGCTTTCGCGGATCCTCGGGTAGATGACGTGCGGCGGATACCAGCGGTGCGTAGGAGGCGTTTGACGCTGCTGAGGCTCACACCGTGGGCGGCGGCGAGGGAGGCGGTGGTGGCGCCGTTGCGGTAGGCGGTGATCAGCTCGGCGATCTCGCGCTCATCGAGGCGCTCGTGCAGGCTCCACGGAAGCTTCGTGCTCGGTTTCGGGGCACGCATCGGGCCGGCGAGCGCCGCAGTGTGACAAAGCAGCAGGTCATCGGCTTGCACGGAGTGCGAGTAAGCGTTAAGTAGCTCCACAGCGGATGCTCAAGTCGGTTGACCTGGGCATTCATGCTTTCGCGGTGTGCGAGTCCCTCCTCTTTCGTCAAGGAAATAGTCACGATCCGGATCCCGCTCGCGCCGTATGAACAAACGACGTCCTCACATGCCGAATTGAGGGTGTTGGGTGTGGTCACGGTGTTGCGGTGGGTGCTACCAGGCCCACGCTTCGGGGCGTACGGCGCGGCGGCGAACTCCATGAGAATGGCGGCCTTCTCGACGACGTTCGAGCCAGCCAAGCTGGAAGAGGGCGAGGAGCTTGTCCGTCCACAACGGACAACAAAGGGCAAGGAGAGCACGCACGCCCTGCCACTCTCAACATATAGCGCACCGGGTGCCTTGCGGCAAGACCCGGGTCGTGCCGCAGAATCTTTGGCCAAAGTCAGGACCTGCGGAAATGGTGGGCTCATGATCGACGTGATCATTGCTGGCGGCGGACCGACTGGCTTGATGCTGGCCAGCGAGTTGCGGCTGCACGGCGTGCACGCGCTCGTGCTGAAAAGGAGGCGGAGCCGACCGGGCATGCCCGCGCGCTGGGCCTGCACGTGCGCAGCATCGAGGTGATGGACCAGCGCGGTCTGCTGGAGCGGTTCCTCGCGCTCGGCAATGATCGAAAATTACACCGTTTCTCGCCCAGCCCGTTCCGTTTACCGATCCGGGTGCGGGCAGTGATGCGCGGCTTGTTGCGGTCACACCCCAGTGGTCTGCTCCAGGTCGATCACGATCTGGCAGAGCGCGTGACCGGACTAGACCGCCGCAGTGCCTGAGGCACTTGGTCGAAAGGGTAGGTCTGGAGCACCGTGGGATCGACTTGCCTGGGGCGACCAGGTTGGCGACGGCCGGAACCTCCCTCCCCGAGCTGGGCAGCAGGAAGCTGCCTGCCTGCTCCGCGACGCGGGATTGGCTACCGGCGTGTTACCAAACCCATGCTCGACCCAGGGTTACCCCGTGATGGGTCACAGCTGGTGTCTGGGCATTACCGTGGGTCGGCGAAACTGCCGGGGCTTTTGGCCGTGGCGCGCCACTGGGGTGAGCGCTGCGGGCTGGCCTGCGCCAGGGCGCGTCGCACGCCGTCGGCGTCGAGGTCGGTGGTGTAGACGAGGGTGCCGGGCTGCTGGCGCCAGGACTGATCCAGACTTCCGGCGTCGACGGCGTCGAATCCGAGCTCGTCGATCAGTTGCATGACCACTGCCTTGGCGACATCGTTATCCCCGGCTACCGGCAAGGCTATGCGTCCGGGCGTACCGGCCGGGCGGCCGTTGTCCCGCAGGTGATCCGCGTAGATGTTGTTGAACGCCTTGATCACGGGTCGACCCAGCTGCTGTTGCACCCAGCGGCTTTCGACCATGCCGTCCTCAATCGCGTCGATGCGACCATCGCGCTGCTGGGGGTAGTAGTTACCGGTGTCCACGACCACGACGTCGCCCGCGCCGGCGAATAGATCGTCGGGCAGGTCAGAAACGTTTTTCTCCGGGATGGTGACGACGACGACGTCCTTGTCGCGCGCTGCTTCGGTCACTGAAACCGCAGTGGCGCCGGTCTCGGCGGCCAGCTCACGCAGCGTTTCCGGGCCGCGCGAGTTCGCTACAAAGACCTCGTGCCCCAGCGCCGCCAGACGCCGCGTCAGAGTGCCACCGATGTTGCCTGCACCGATGATGCCGATCTTCATATGCGCTCCTGATTTGTGGCAAAACCCAATCCCTCACCAGACACGTGCCCCGACCAGCTCAACACAAACCTTGCCGCCGCAGGCCGCGGCAACGTGCGGCACCAGAACATCCGCACATGCCGATGTGAGTGCGATGGCTTGAGGGGCCATGCGTGGAGTGGTAACCGCAATTTAGTCGTGGGCGCTGTCGCGGCACCGTTGCGTGGTGGATGACCTATTCGGGCAGGCGGTTGATGCGTCGTGGGCCGTGCCGCGGACGATGTTTCTGGGTGTGTGAGCGCACCGCTAGCGTAGATCTGTGAGGTGCGCGCAGCCGTTCGGGTCCTGGCCCACCCCTATCACGTCCGAGCTCGTCGTGGCCTGCGCGGTGCGGTTGTCCGAGGTCCGGTTCGACTCCGGTGACGTCTATTGGTCGGAGGGTCGCCCGGCCGAGGGCGGCCGTACCCAGCTCGTCCGGCATAGCGTCGATGGCATCACCACTGATCTGTTACCGGAGGGGATGGATGCCCGGACCGCGGTGCACGAGTACGGCGGTGCGGCGTGGTGGGTGCGCGACGGTGTCGTGTGGTTCACGAACTGGGCCGATCAGAGGCTTTACCGTCTCGATTCCGGCGCTGCGCCGGTTGTGGTCACGCCGGTGTCCGCGGTGCCGCGTGGGGACCGCTACGCCGACGGTGACGTCGGGCCCGGTGGGGTGCTCGTCGCGGTGCGCGAGCGGCACCCGGCGAGCGGCCGCGGTGCGCTCGACGTGCGCAACGAGATCGTCCGCGTAGAGGACAACAGCCCACCGGAGCTGCTGGTCAGCGGCCCCGACTTCGTGTCCTGTCCCCGACTGGACCCGGACGGGACCCGGCTGACCTGGGTCAGCTGGGACCACCCGTCGATGCCTTGGGATGACACTGTGCTTACGGTGCGTGATCGCGCGACCGGTACCGACACCGTGGTCGCGGGTGGGCCGGGCGAGTCGGTGGCCGAGCCGCGCTGGCAACCCGACGGTGTGTTGCTGTTCCTGTCCGACCGCACCGGGTGGTGGAACCTTTACCGTTGGACGCCCCACGACGGGGTCGAGCCCGTCATCGAGGTCGACGCCGAGATCGGGGTGCCGGGCTTTCGGCTCGGTTCGGCCCGCTACGCCCTGCTCGCCGACGGCCGGATCGTGTTCGCCCGCTGGCGCGCAGGCTATGACGGGCTGGCCGTGCGCGGCACCGACGGCGCTGTCACCGACCTCGACTGGCCTTTCTCCGCCGTAGCGACGCTTCGGGCGGCGGGCCCGGACCACGTCGTCGTCGTCGCAGGCACCCCGACCGCTGAACCAGCGGTGTACCGAGTCCGGCCCGATGGCTCAGTGGTCGAGGTCCTGCGCCCTCCGCGAGAGCTGGGCATCGACACCGGTTACGTGTCGGTACCCGAGTCTGTGTCGTTCCCCTCAGTCGATCGCGACGGGAACCCGCGGACGGCGCACGCGTTGTTCTACCCGCCTGCCAGCCCTGGCCGCACCGGTCCGCACGGCGAACTGCCCCCGCTGCTCGTGGTGATCCACGGCGGCCCAACGGGAGCAGCAGTGCCCTCGCTTTCGATCGGGTTGCAGTACTGGACCAGCCGCGGGTTCGCCGTCGTCGACGTCAACTACGCCGGGTCCGCCGGATTCGGGCGGACCTACCGCGACCTGCTCAAGGGCGCCTGGGGCGTCGTCGACGTAGCCGACTGCATAGCCGCCGCCCGCTGGCTCGCCGAGCAGGGCCGGGTCGACCCGGCCCGGCTCGCGATCCGCGGCGCGTCCGCGGGCGGCTACACCACGCTGGCCGCGCTGGCCCGCGACGACACCCCGTTCGCCGCGGGCGCCGATCATTTCGGTATTGCCGACCTGGAAGCGCTCGCCGCGGAAACACACAAGTTCGAAAGCCGCTACCTCGACGGGCTCATCGGACCGTACCCGCAGCGGCGCGACGTGTACGTCGAGCGCTCCCCCATCCACCACGTCAAAAAACTCACCCGCCCACTCATCGTGCTGCAGGGCATGCAAGACGAAGTCGTCCCGCCCAACCAGTCAAAGATGATCATCAATGCACTGCGGACCCGGAAGGTGCCCATCGCCTACCTGCTCTTCGACGGCGAACAACACGGCTTCCGGCGCGCGGAAAACATCCGCCGCGCACTGGATGCCGAACTGAGCTTCTACGCCCAGGTGTTCGAGTTCGAGCTGCCACCGGAGGAGGGCATCGAACCGGTCACCATCGAGAACGCCGAGAACCTGTCACGCCGCCCCGCACCACTGGAACAAGGCTAGATCGTCACCTGCGACGAATTTCTCAACGCCGACATCAAGCAATCGCCCCCTGCAGCCCCGCACGCCGTCTCCGCGCACAACCTTCCCGGCGCGGTCACCAACTACATCTACCCACATCTACCGCGTCAACAGCCTCAGAACCGCTACCCAGGCCACAGCCCCACCGGCCTTCCCCGGCGTCATCAAGATTGGACTTGCTGCCACCGGCTACGTCACAAGACTCCTACTCAAGGTCAAGACGTTGCCCCGGAACGCACTGTCATGCCGCTGTCCGTGCGCGGGTGTTGGGCGACAAACGGTGGCCGGTGGCGCTCCGGGGCCCGTTCATTCAGCGCACCGCCGTTGAGCACGGCGGCTGGGACCGGTTGGAGTCGAGATGGCATCCGCCCATGCCGATGATCGGATGTCGTTTGATGGCCGGCGGGTTAGCGCCATCGCGTGATCCGAGGGTTGTGGGTGCCTTCGGCGGCCCCTGGTGGCTGAGGCGTTACTGTCGTGTCCAGGCACGTTCTTTAAGCGATCGGGCTGATCCGATCTGGTCCACCTGCTCGCCGCTGAAGCCACGCAGTTGACCTGCGGATGCCGGTTTGTTAGGGCTTCCAGGCGTTGGTGAGGCCTGCCTCTGCACTTTGGTGCCGGGCGAGGACGCCCTCGCCTTGCAACTGTGCCGTGTACCGCCGTTAGTGAGGATGTCGGCGGCCATGGTTTGCTTCCGGGTCGCTAGCCATCTTGCACCCCGTGCACGGGTCAGCCCACTCGCTGCCACGTTCAGGGTGGTTTGCCCGCGCCCACTGTGTGTGATGTTTGCATGACGCACGGTGCACACTACTAAGGAGATCACCATTGACTCAGGACCTTCCGTCGGCCACCCAAAACCTCGCCTTGACGATCTACTCACCACGATGGGGATTACTCGGGAGCAGCTGATGGGGATGACCGCCGATGACCTATTCGCTGCCGCGACACGGTGGCAGGAAGCGGTCACTGTCGCCACCGAGGCTCAGAGTTCTGCGTCTCTCGTCGATCGCGTCCTCGACAGCCTGCAAGGGCAATCGATGGGTGCGACGAAACTGAATTGATCACTGGTTGCCCACCAGGTTGGGCGGCTTGCGACAGTCCCGGACTCGGGTTGCGGCGTGAGGAGCTATCCCTCCGTTAATCAGGCGTTCTGCGCAAGCCATCTCGCTCGAGCCGGACAGCGATGTATCCAGACTCACGTCCCTGCACCAGCAGAGGCAACGGTGTGGCAGGCGGCTCGTGAAGCGGAGCATACGAAACCTCGACCGGCAACGACGAAAAGTTAGTCCCTAGGCCGGCCACCGGCCGGCCGAGCTAGCGGCTCGGGCACAGTCCACCGCTTCTGCGACCGCGCCAATCGTCCTTCCCGATAGGGAGCCGATTCCCGCCGGACGGGGCCCGCGGACCACCAGGTGTCTGATCATGCCGATGAGCGTGCGGTGGCGCAGACCGGGTCGGCCGCGACGAGCGCGTGTGCGACGCTCGTTGGAGAACCCACCGAGGTGAGCCGGTCGACGGGTCTATGGAGTGATATGGAGTTTGTGGGCGAGTTGGCGGTTGTCCAGCAACGCCTGGCGGCCTGCCGGGACCTGGTTGCCCGACGCAGCGATCGGTTCGCCCGCCCTGGTCCACTGCTCACCCAGAAGCCACGCAGCAGGCCTTCGGATGTTCGGTTTATTACGGTTCTCCAAGGTGCCTGAGGGACCTGCCTCCCCACTTCGGTAGGCGGCGAAGACGCCTTCGCCTTAATGCAACTGCCCACCGGTGCGCCCAACAGGCGAACTGCTCACGGACGCGCACGGTGCGGTCGCCGATGCGCTGCTTCCTCATTGCAGGACTTTACGGTCGCACGTTTGTACGAACTGCTTAATCGTTTCGATGAGTTTTGGCTCGGGGTCTCGGATGAGCGACGCGTGGTTGGACAAGCGGGCAGCGAAGAGCTGAGCTGAGGGACAAGCCCGGAATTGTGCATCGCGGGTTTCGTTGGTCAACCAGGGCTGCCCACCGATCCAGGGCTTGTCGGCGCGCACGATGAGAACTGGGCACTTTACCCGGGCCAGAGTCCCAAGCGTATCGACCTCTATCACTGATTCGAATTCGGCGTGCAGGCTGTCCCGCAGTGCCCGTCGCCGGAGGGTGCCATCTGGAAGCGGGGCCAGCTCGAATCGAGCGAATCGATCGATCCACCTCTCAGCCTCGTCGCTGTATCGGGGGTTTTCTGCGCGCCAGCGCCGCAGGTACTCATCCACGCTGTTGAACCGAAGATTCAAAGTTTCCCCGGTCGGGACGACGGTCTGCGTATCGCGTTGCTGGAGAAATGCCCGGGTGCCGATGGCCCCCTCTAAAAGGATGAGCCCGCGAAGGTCGCAGTTGGTGGCCACTGCGGCGGCCACTGGACCTCCCAGCGAGAAACCAAGGACCACCGGCCGCTGTGTTTTGTACTCGTCTGCTGCTGTTTCTGCGCTGTATCGGCAACAACAGGGAACTCACGAACACGGCGGCTGTTGCTTACTGGTGTAGCGGCAGGCGACCACCGTGGGTTGTTCGACCGGGTGGCCGGCGTCGATTGACCAGGCCAGGCGGATGTACTGGGCGTGGGTCCATGCCAGCGGCGTGGCTGAGGTGGTGGCGGTGCCGGGATGCGCGTGGTCTGGGGCGGGAGGTCGGTCGTCCCACACCTGTTCGGGGAGCATGCCCGCGCTGTCTGCGGTCGCGGCGATGGCGTTCAACGCTTGGGTGGCCGAGAACCGGTCGCCGGCCAGTAGGTTGTATTCGCCACGTTCGCCGGTGAGGAGTGGCCAGAGGCGGCCGAAGGTGCGCTGGGGGGTGGGCTGGTTGATGTTCCACGGTCCGCCGTCGGCGCGTTCGCCGTAGCCGTCGTGGGTGAATCGGTGCCAGAACCGCCCGGCTGGGGTGGTGGTGGCCAGCTGCTGGTCGATGGCTGCGAGGGTGTTGCGGATGACGGGATCGGTCGCGGGTTTGACGCCGAGGCGTACCAGCTCCAGGAAGCTGGGGTCGACGACGGCGCGTTGGTCGATCGGGCCGGGGTTGTTGTCACCGAGGTTGTAGGTGGTGGCGTGGTCGGGCTGGCCGTCTTTGGTGAGTCGCAGGTAGTAGGGCCGGTCGGACAGCGGTCCGGTGTTGGTGACCGTCCAGTTGTCTATTGTGGACTGCCAGTGATCGGCGATGGTGAGGTAGCGCGCGGCGCTTGCGGTGTCCCCGGTGCGGGTGAGGAGATCGGCAAGGCAGACCAGGCCGGCGATCGCGGAGGCGATGGTGGCGGGGGAGTAGCCGCTGTGGTTTTCCCAGCGTTCCTGTTCGCTGAATGGCGCGGTGTTGCCATCTTTGCGGTAGTTGACCAGGAACTCCGCTGCGCGGCGCAGATGGCCCAGAGTGGGGGTGTCGGTGCGGCCGAGTAGCCCGGCGAGCAGCATCGGGGCGGCGGTCTCATCGAGTTGCACGCTGGTCCAGTACGGGGTCCCGTCCACGCGGGTGTTCTGCGGCAGATGCCCGTCGGGGCGTTGTTGGACTCGCAGCATGTAGTCCAGCGCGCGATCGGCTGCCGCGCGGTCTCCGGCGGCGAGCATCGCGCTGGCTATCTGGTACAGGTCCCGGGGCCACACTAGGGCGTAGGAGCCGAACTCCTTGGCCAGGGTGCGATTGAAGCCGAAGGCCCACGGCATGGAGGGCGAAGCGATGAAGGCGCCGGGGTGGTGCTTGTCCTCGGTGGCGGCCAGCACCATCAGTGAGGTGGTGTAGAGGCGCGGGTCGTCGTGGACGGCGGCGGGCAAGCGGAGCCCTTGGAGGTAGTTGCGCCACCCGTCGGCATAGGACGTTGCGGTGGGGGAGAACCCTTGGCGCAGGGTGGCTCGCGCGGTGGCCAGCGCCTCGTGGCGGTGGGCGCCGAAGCCGAGCGCGAGGGTGGCGTGTTGGCCGGCGAGCCCGTCGATGGGGAGTTGGCCGGTTTGCACGACGTTACCGGGTCCGGCTTGGGGATAGTGCCAGTCGAGCGTGCCGTCCGCAGCGAGGTCGGTCCAGCCGTCGCTGGTGGCGAGGTAACCGTTGGAGGTCGCGGTGAAGCTGGGATCAGCGACCAGTGCGCTGGCGGCCGATCCATCGGAGGCGACGAGGGCGTCGCCGACTGTCGCTGCGGTGTCGTCGTTGCCTTCCCGGGTCAGCGACGGGTCGTAGTAGGTGAAGGCCCGCAGTGGCCGGCCGGTCAGGGAGCGGAGGTTCACCTCGGCGAGGACCGTGGCGCGTTGGGGGTCGGTGACGTAGGTCAGCGTCGCACTCCAGCCCCTGCCTGTGGCGCTCTGGCGCAGCGTGAGGCTGCGCTGGTCGGACTGCTCGGTGCGGACCTCGACGTCCTGGAGCCGTTGGGGTGTACCGGTTCCGTCACTGACGATCAGTTGCAGTTCCCGGACCGCGGGGGTGCTCAGGTCGGGGTAGAAGACCTCCGTCATGCCGGTGCGGCCCAGCGTGAACCACACCGGGCTGCGCTCAGACCGTGCGGTGCCGAAACCCTGTTTGTCCGCAGGAGTAAACACCGCTGCAGACCCTGGCGCGCCAGGAGTCGACGTGGTACAGGCCGTGAGGGGCGAGGCGAGTGTCACGCTGAGACCGACCGCTAGCAGCGCGGAGAGCAGCGTCCGCATGATTTGTCCTCCTTTAGTCGGTCTCGAGGCGTCCCCAGCCCGGCGGGGAACTAGGATTCCCGATTTCGGTCAAGTGGTAGGCATTTGCAGGCAGTGGCGCAGTGCGGGGGTTTGGTGATTTCGTCGGCGGTGACCACGGATAGTGGGGTGGCGACCGGCTTGTTCTCTGCGTCGACGGCTAGCACGTGGGCTACCAGGCCACCGGTGCGCAACGCGATGCTCTCCAGCGGCTGGGCGTTGATCGGTCACGGATTTACGTTGACCATGGGCTGAGCGGCACCAACCGGCAGCGGCCTGAGTTGCGCGAGGCGATGGCGGCCTGCCGCGCCGGCGACACGCTGGTTGTGACCAAGCTTGACCGGCTCGCCCGTTCACTGCCCGATGCCCGGGCGATCCTGGAAGAGCTCACCGCTGGGCACGTCAAGCTCAACCTCGGCGGTTCGGTCCACGATCCGACCGACCCGGTCGGCTGGCTGCGGTTTAACGTGCAAGCCAT
>DATNDR010000021.1:0-69484 GCA_035606945.1 Pseudonocardiaceae bacterium | reverse complement strand
TCCCGATCCACCGGCGGCACCGGCCTGGGACTGGCCATCGTCAAACACGTCGCCGCCAACCACGGCGGCGAAGTCCACCTATGGAGCAAACCCGGCACCGGCTCCACCTTCACCCTGCGCATCCCCGCCCACCCCGACAACCCGCCGCTCCTAACCGCGATATCCGATTACTCAGCACCGTTGCGAATGACGGCATTGCGGTAGCCACCCCGGCGGCAGCTACCAGCAGTGGACTGGCGTCTGAGCGGTCGGTCGGAAACGCAAAAGTCTGGTCGGACAACCGGTGCGGGTGTCGACAGCGAGCCCCGGTAGGGCGCACGATCGGCTATACCGTGGACGCAGTAGAGCACTTCATCGGATTACTGGCCGGGCGCGGGCCAGGGCCTGATCTTGACGTGGGCGCGCTCGCGATCGCCGCCGGCGCGGACCCTGATCTTGACGCCGGCATCTGGCTACGGGAACTGGATCGCCTGGCACAGGGTATCGACTCACTCGAAGCGCTCATCCACCGGCTTTTCGTCGAAGAGCGCTTCGCCGGCAACACTGCGGACTATTACGATCCTCGAAATTCCCTGCTGGATCGGGTGCTCCACCGCAAGCTGGGTATCCCCATCACGTTGTCGATCGTCTGCCTCGAGGTGGGCCGCCGCGCCGGGGTGACGCTCGAGGGCATCAGCATGCCCGGCCACTTCCTGGTTCGCCCGATGGCTACCAATCACTACCTCGACGCCTTCAACGGCGGCACGTTACTCGACGTGGCAGGCTGCGAAGCGTTGTTCCGCACCGCCAACCAGGCGAGTCCAGATGTGCCGTTCGGCCGGCACCTGCTGACTCCAGCGCCCAAAAGGGCGATCTTCGCCCGCCTCTTGGAGAACCTGCGGATGGTGTACCGCGAGATTGGGCGTCCCGCCGACCTGGAATGGGTGCTGCGGATGCGTCTGGCGCTGCCCGGAGTGGGAGCTGAAGAACTCATCGAGCTCGGGCATACCCTCGGCCGGATGGGTCACTTCCTCGACGGCGCTAAATTTTTGGAATCGCAGATCCCCAAGTGGCCACAGCACGCCGAGCTGCTCGAATACGCCGCTCGCGGCCTACGGGCCCAGCTCAACTGAGCACATACAGCGTCGCAAAGGGGCACAAGCAGCCCATATGACCCTTTACGCGTAGAGTCAGCGCGATGCGCTGTGCGCGTCGGCCGCCCAGGCCCGCGCGGATGCGCAGAAGAGCAGAACCAGGACGGCCCCACAGAATGCCGCAGCCGGGAGCCCATAGGCCGGCTGGGACGACGGCCCGATGGCATACCAGCACGCCCCCAGCAACAACAGCTGGGCGACGATAGCCGGCGTACGAGCGCCGTACCGGCCCCGCACCAGATTGACGCCGACGGCAAGCAAGATCACCCCGAAGCCGAGCAGCCACGCCGCGGTGGCGCCGATCGATACCGGACCGGTGGATCCGCGTACCGCCGCGGCGAGCAACCACGCGCCGCTCGCCATGCCGGCCACACCCTCCAGGACCACCAGCAAGCCCGCAACGCGCACCGGGCGTGGCGCGTCGGGTCCGGTGGTCGTCATGCCGCCTCCGCGGGACCGAGTACGTCGGCGGGTTTCATAGCAGCAGGTTAGCCGCCGATCGCGGTCGTCTTCGGAGCCAGCCCGGTCGCTGGCCGCGATGAGACGAAGTGGGTCGAAACGTTTCGGTAGGTGGTCTCGTTAAGTCCAATAGGGCCAGCTGCCAGGAAGTCCCACCACTAGGCCATCGGTGGGTTTACTGGTGGCTCACCTTGATGATCCTGTCTCGGTGACCGAGTGGAGCGGGCGATGACGATCACGCTCGTGACGCACAGCTACGTCCGAATGGTGCTTGAGAATCGGTTTCACATGCAGTTGGTGGTTCGATCGCCGGGGTACTCCCGGGTGAATTGACTCACTGTGTCCGTAGATACCCCTTGACATCGCGGATGATTGTGAAATCATTCACAAGCCCAATTGACAGACGACGACGGCGCTGGGACACAGCAGTCCACCAGCGCGATCGACGAGGAGCAAGCACGATGGACTGGCGCCACCGCGCGGCCTGCCGAGACGAGGACCCCGAGCTGTTCTTCCCCGTGGGAACCAGCGGCCCCGCTCTACTGCAGATCACCGAGGCGAAGGCCGTCTGCCGCCGCTGTCCGGTCAATGCTGAGTGCCTCAACTGGGCACTCGCCTCCGGACAGGATGCCGGCGTGTGGGGCGGTATGAGCGAGGACGAGCGGCGCGCCTTGAAGCGGCGCAACGCTCGGACCGGGGCCCGTAACGGCGTCTGATCCGCGATATAGCACGACCAACGAGAGGCCTGGGGCCGATACGGTGCCAGGCCTCTCGTCATAAGCTCAGCTGATCGGCTGGCAACCGCCCCACCAACGTCACAAGACGTCAACGTCGCAGTGCTAGGGGCAGGCTCAGCACCGCCACCGTGCCGCGGGGCTGCCCTCGCTGCAAATCGAGAGATCCTCGCAGCTCGGAGCCAACGAGGGTGCGGACGATCTGCAAGCCCAGCCGCTCGGCCCGGGCCAGCGAGAAGTCCGCCGGAAGCCCGCGGCCATCGTCGGAAACGGTCACCTCCAGCGATCCTGCGGACCGCTCGGCGCTCAGCACGACCTCGCCGCAGCGGCCAGGCTCGAATGCGTGTTCCAAGGCGTTCTGCACGAGCTCGGTGAGCACCATGACCAGCGGTGTGGCCAACTCGGCGGCCAGTGTCCCGAATGCACCCTCCCGCCGCACGACAACACGACTTTCCTGCCCGGACACCTCAGCGACCATGGCGAGTACCTTGTCCACGACCTCGTCGATGTCCACCCGTTCGTCGAGAGACATCGACAAGGTCTCGTGCACCATGGCGATGGATGCCACCCGGCGCACCGATTCCTGCAGCGCCTGGCGCGCTTCGACATTCGCGGTGCGCCGGGCCTGCAGGCGCAGCAGCGCAGCGACCGTCTGGAGGTTGTTCTTCACCCGGTGGTGGATCTCTCGGATGGTGGCGTCCTTGGACAACAGTGCCCGATCCCGGCTGCGCAGTTCGGTCACGTCACGGATCAGCACCAACGCCCCGGCAGGCGCGGCGCGCGGACGCAATGGCAGCGCCCGGAACAGCATCGTGGCACCGGCCGCCTCCGCCTCGATCCTGGTGCTCGGGTTGCCCTGGAGCGCACCGAGGATGCGCTGCGCAACTTCTGCACCATCGAACGAATCGGAGATCAGTGTGCGGGTCAGCGGGGCGAGCCGCTCGCCCCGCAGCTCAGCGGCGTGCCCCATCCGGTGGTAGGCCGACAGCGCGTTGGGACTCGCGTAAATCACGATTCCCTGTGCGTCGACCCGTAGCAGACCATCACCCGCGCGCGGTCCACCGTGCAGGTCCGGGGTGGTGTCGGCGTCCGGGAAGGTGCCATCGGCCAGCATCTGGCACAGATCCGCAGCGACACCCAGGTAAGCGATCTCCAGCGGGCTCGGAACCCGCGGAACCGCCAGATTCGCCTCCCGGCCCACCACCGCGATCGACTGCTCAGCCAGCCGTACCGGTACCACCTCGCGCCGCACCGGAACGCCAAGGAGCCAGCAAGGCTGTTCTTCCCGCAGGATGCTGCCAGCCAGCAACGCTTGGCGCAGCCGGCGCCGCTCGGGGTCCGCAGCACGGGTCCCGACCACATCCTCAGGATGGACGGTGGGACCCGTAGTGGGGCGGACATGGGCGACGCAGAGGAAGTCCGCCGACGGCGCAGCGACATGCACGGGAACCCACATCAGCAGGTCGGCGAAGGCCAGATCAGCCAGTAGCTGCCATTCGGCGACGATCCGCTGCAGGTGACCCACGGCGGCGCCGGGCAATCGGGTGTGCCGAGCGAGTAACTCACTCAGCGTCGACATTGCGGCTCACCGCCCCGCCGCCTGATCCCAGCTGTAACGACGTTACTCGACCACGGCGATCAGGTCCCCCTGCTGCACGACATCGCCTTCCGAGACCGCTAGTTTCGCGACCGTCCCGTCCACCTCGGACAAGACGGGGATCTCCATCTTCATTGACTCCAGGATCACCAACGTGTCACCGTCGGACACCGCATCGCCTTCGGCGACCACGATTTTCCACACGTTGGCCACCATTTCGGCTCGGATCTCCTCGGTCATGGATCGCCCTCCTTGACGCTGCGCCCTGCCATCCAACCACGGTGGGCTACCCACTCCTCGGCGCCGTCACGGCGCACTGTGACACACTCGCCCACGACCGCAATATCATCGTTGGAGCATCAGAAAGGTCTGGCAGCCATGTCGAAGAAGGGTCGCAAGAAGCGCAGCAGGAAGAAGAATGCCGCCAACCACGGTAAGCGTCCGAACACCTGAGGACACCTGAGGTCGCACTGCGGGTCCGTCGTCACGCACGCCTGCGCCCGCAACACGGCTTACCGCTCGGTGGACAGCCAGGCGTGCGATTCGACGGTGGTGGTAGAAACCTCCACGATGGTGCCGTCTTCGGCTCGCTGGACGGTCACTTCCGCGCCGAGGACGGCCTGCCGCATCATGATCTGGCGGATGGAGTCGCGCAGCCGCTGTTTGAGCGCGTCGGGTGCGTGATCGCCGCCGCACTTACGCGCCAGCAATGCCTTGAGATGCTCCTCGAGGCCGTACTCCTCCAGGCAGGGGCCGCATTCATCCAGGTGGCGCTGCAGCAACTCGCGCCGTTCACGATTGCACTCGTGGTCGAGGAACAACCATAGCTCGGCGAGTACCTGGTGGCAGTCGGTCTCGTGCGGCTTTCCGCAGCTCATGACGCGACCTCCGCGTCGCGCAGGAAGCCGCGCTCGCGGGCCACTCCGGTGAGCATGTCACGCAGTTGTTTGCGCCCCCGGTGTAGCCGCGACATCACAGTCCCGATCGGGGTGCCCATGATCTCGGCGATCTCCTTGTATGCGAAGCCTTCGACGTCGGCCAGGTAGACGGCCATCCGGAAGTCCTCCGCGAGCTGGCTCAAGGCGTCCTTCACGTCAGAGTCGGGCAGCCGGTCCAGCGCGTCCATCTCCGCCGACCGCAGACCCGACGAAGTGTGCTGCGCGGCCTGCGCGAGCTGCCAGTCGGTGATTTCCTCAGAAGGTTGCGCCACCGGCTGACGCTGCCGCTTGCGGTACCCGTTGATGTAGGTATTGGTGAGAATACGGTACAGCCAGGCCCGCAAGTTGGTACCCGCGCGGAACGACTCGAACGCGCCATAGGCACGCAGATAGGTCTCCTGAACGAGGTCTTCGGCGTCTGCCGGGTTGCGAGTCATCCGCAGCGCCGCCGCGTAGAGCTGATCGAGCAAGGGCATGGCGTCGCGCTCGAACCGCGCAGTACGCTGCTCCGGCGTCTCGTTCTGGTCGACGACTGTACCTTCGGGGCTCGACTCGAGCTGACCGGACCGGGCGGGCTCGGCGCTGTCGGTTGACGTCACTCCGACCACCCCCATGCCCAGGCCTGCGTTAAAGGTCGAGGGTACGCGCCAACCCGAAGATAGGCCCAATGACGCACGAAGCGTTTCCCGGTCGGTGGGGCGAGTGTGCTGGGCTGTCAATGCCACGGCCCGAGTAACGCCATGGCCGACGCGCGCATTCCGCGGCCTGATCACGGTCGGTGCGCGCAGATCCCGGGCTTAAGGTGGTTGGCCATGGCAGGGCACGGCACGCCCGCGATGACGCTGCTGAACCGCCGCGGCGTCAGTTACCGGTTGCACACCTAGTTGCCTGATCAGCGCGCCGATTCCTACCGGGCCGACGCGGCGGCAGCGCTGGGGATGGCGCCCCAGCGGGTGTTCAAGACATCAACGAGTGGGGTCGGGTGAGGCACGCGATTGGCGCGCTAACCACCCCGCGACCGCGCCCTCCAGCGTGGCGACATCCGCCTTGAGCGAGTGGTCCCCGGGCAACAGCGCAACCTCGCGGCAAGCGCCAGGTTCGGGACGGCCGAAGGGATCCCGCTCGCCCTGCACAACGAGCACCGGCACGGTCACCCCATCCAGCTCCGCCATCCGGCTTCGATCCGGGCGCCCTGGCGGGTGCACGGGGAACGCCAGGCACAGCACGGCCACGGCACCGCCCGCTGCCGCGGTGCGGCAGGCCACCCTGGCCCCGGAGGAACGGCCCCCGAAGATCAGCGGCAGGCCGCCGAACGCCCCTTTCCCCAGACTCCGGCTGACCGCCAGCCACGCCGCGTCCAGCTGCCGGGCCGGCGCGGGGGCACGCCGGCCCGCGACCCGGTAGGGCTGGGTGATCAGCGCCACGTGCACCCCCACCGCGGTCGCCGCCCTGGCGCAGGCGGTGAGATCCGGCGCACTGATCGATCCGCCTGCGCCGTGGCCGAGCAGCAGCACGGCTCGGCCCTGCCGCGCGCAACGCAATTCGACGTGGGCCGGGCCGTGCGGGGTGGGAACGGTCAGCCCCGTCACCGGAGCTGGTCCAGGTTCAGCAGCGCTGGTTGCTCCGGCTCGAGGCGTTCGACGAGTTCAGGGCCACCGCGCCGGACGTCGTTGACGGCCGTGGAGACCGGCCGCAGCTCAAGCGCCTGCACCAGCTGCTCGGATGGCGGGACGAGCAGTGCGGCGGCATCGTCGGAATCGGGATCCAACCAGGCCTGCCAGGCCCGCGCGGGCAGGATCAACGGCATCCGGTCGTGGATCTCGCGCAGCGGCCCCACCGCGTCGGTGGTCAGCACCGCGCAGGTCACCAGCGGGGGGGCATCGGCGTCGCGGCCGTGCCAGGTGGACCACAAGCCGGCCAGGGCTAAGGGGGAGCCATCCGCCGGGGTGATGAAGAACGGCTGCTTGTAACCACCAAGACGCTGCCACTCGTACCAGCCGTCAGCCGGGAGCAGGCAGCGTCGCCGCGCCACCGCGTCACGAAACGCCGGCTTGCCGGCCGCACTCTCGGCACGGGCATTGATCAGCCGAGACCCGATCGCCGGATCCTTGGCCCAGTGCGGCACCAGCCCCCAGCGCATCACCCGGATGCTGCGTACCGTGCGGTCCAGATCGGGAGTTCCCTCATCATCGCGGGGATGGCGGGTCACCACCGACAGCACTGGTTTGGTCGGCGCGACGTTGTAGTCAGCTGCGGGCGCGGCGGCGTTTGTGGCGTCGACGGCGTCGAAGTCGACGGCCAACGTCGCGGGATTCCTGGTCGAGGCGTACCGGCCGCACATAGCCTCATCGTGGCATGCCCGCCTGCGCAATGATGGCGCCATGACCACCTCGACCCAGCTGCCATGGGCCGCGCCGCTGGCCACCGGACCGGTGCGGGCCACCGTCACTGTGCCGGGATCGAAGTCGATCACCAACCGGGCGCTGGTGCTCACTGCGCTGGCCGGTACCGGCGGCACCATCCGCGGGGCACTGCGTAGCCGGGACACCGATCTGATGGCAGGCGCGCTACGCGCCCTGGGCGTACCGGTGACCGACCGTGACGGGTGCAGCACTGAGCTGCACGTCGCGGCGCATGACGGGCTGTGCGGGCCTGCCACGGTGGATTGCGGACTGGCCGGCACCGTGATGCGATTCGTGCCGCCGTTGGCCGCGTTGGCTGATGGACCGATTCGCTTCGACGGCGACGAGCGGGCCCGGCAGCGGCCGATGGGCGCGGTGCTGGACGCATTGCGGGCACTCGGTTGCCGGGTCGACGGAGATGCATTGCCCTTCGTGCTGCATGGCACCGCCCGGCTGCCCGGCGGTGAGGTGCGCATCGATGCATCAGGTTCGTCGCAGTTCGTCTCCGGATTGCTGCTGTCCGCTGCGGGCTACGACACCGGCATCTCGGTCCGGCATCATGGCCCCCCGGTCCCCTCCCGGCCGCATATCGAGATGACCGTGCGGATGCTGGCCGAGCGTGGCGTCGAGGTCTGCACCGACGGCGCGACCCGGTGGGAGGTGGCGCCTGGCGTAGTGGCCGGCGGCGACTACGACGTCGAGCCCGACCTGTCCAACGCAACGGTGTTCCTGGCGGCCGCCGCGGTCACCGCTGGGCAGGTCACCATTCCAGGCTGGCCCCGGCGCACCACCCAAGCCGGCGACGCGATCCGCCCGCTGCTGGCGCAGATGGGCTGCACCGTAGAGCTGCACGACCACGGGCTGACCTTGTCAGGTCCCGATCGATTGCAAGGTGTGGACGCCGACCTACACGACGTTGGAGAGCTCACCCCGACCATCGCGGCGCTCGCGGCGTTAGCTCGAACGTCCTCGACGCTGCGGGGGATCGCCCACCTGCGTGGGCACGAGACCGATCGGCTGGCCGCGCTGGCCACCGAGATCGGCGCGCTGGGCGGCGATGTGCGGGAGATCCCCGACGGGCTGGAGATCCATCCCCGGCCGTTGGGCGGGGATCCAGCCCGTCCCTGGGGCGCCTACGCCGACCACCGGATGGCCACCGCGGGCGCGATCCTGGGTCTCGTGGTGCCCGGAATCGCGGTCGACGACATCGCGGCGACGGCCAAGACGCTGCCGGAGTTCCCGGCGAGTTGGGCGGCGATGCTGGCGGGTGGTGACGGCTGAACCGGCCGGGTAGCGCCCCCCGGCGCGCGCACAGTCTCGACGAGTCCGACGTTCGAGTCCGGCCCGGGCGCAGAGGTTCCCGGCCCCGCACCAAGCGCCGTCCGGAGCACGCGGACGCGAGCGCCGCGATGGTCGTCGCAGTGGATCGCGGCCGGTGGACCTGTGCCCCCGACGGCGACCCCACGACGCGGGTAACCGCGATGCGGGCCCGTGAGCTCGGGCGCACCCCGGTGGTGGTGGGTGACCGGGTCGGGCTGGTCGGCGACGTCAGCGGCGAACCGGACGGGCTCGCCCGGATCGTCCGGGTCGAGGAGCGGACCAGCGTGCTGCGCCGCACGGCCGATGACACCGACCCCTTCGAGCGGATCGTAGTGGCCAATGCCGAGCAGCTGCTGATCGTGGCTTCGCTGGCCGACCCACCGCCACGCTTCGGGCTGATCGACCGGTGCCTGGTGGCCGGCTATGCCGGTGGCCTGAAACCGGTGCTGTGCCTGACGAAACGGGATCTCGCCGACCCGGACGCGGTGCTGGAGCGGTACGCGGCACTGGAGTTGCCGGTCCTGGTGACCAGCCCGCAGATCGGGGTGGACGCGGTGCGATCGCGGCTGGCCGGCCGAGTCTCGGTGCTGGTCGGGCATTCCGGCGTGGGCAAATCGACGTTGGTGAACCGGCTGGTGCCCGATGCTTTCCGGGCCACCGCCGCGGTCAGCGGGGTGGGTAAGGGACGGCACACCTCGAGCTCGGCGGTGGCGCTGCCGCTCCCGGGTGGCGGGTGGGTGGTGGACACGCCGGGGATCCGCTCCTTCGGGCTGGCACACGTGACGCCGGACGACGTGGTCCGCGCCTTCGGGGATCTGGCCGAGGCGATCGCTGATTGTCCTCGCGGCTGCACCCATCTCGGCCCGCCCGCGGACCCGGAGTGCGCGCTGGACGAACTCGACGGGGCCGCCCACCGCCGCGCGATGTCCGTGCGGCGCCTGCTCGCCGCGCTCGCCGAGTCGGCTTGATCTGCCGACCCGGCAGCTGGCACCGTCGGGTGGTGCTCGTCGACGTGACCGTCACCTATTTGGAGATGACCTCGGCTGATCAGCTCGTCGCGGGCAAGTCAGCGCCCGCGGAGATCGCGCTGGACCGCGTCGACGCGACCGCGCTGGGCCTGATCCGCTCGACCCACGACCGGATCGCCACACCACATCACTGGTTGAGCTTGGGATGGTCCGAACAACAGTGGCTGAACCTGCTGGCCCGCCCGGGGGTGCGGTGCTGGATCGCTCGGGTTGGTGCAGACGTCGTCGGCATGATCCTGATGCAACGGCATGCGCGGGGCGATGTCGAGATCACCAAGTTCGGGTTGGTGCCCGAATGGGTCGGTCGGGGACTCGGTGGTCACCTGCTGGCCCTGGCCACCCGGCTGGCCTGGGACTTCGGTGAGGTCGACCGGGTGTGGCTGGCCACCACCTCTATCGACCACCCACATGCGCTGAGCAACTACCGCAACCGCGGGTATCGCCCGTTCCGCATCGAGCACACGCCGCGGCAGGTGTGATGCGGCGCTATTCGATCATGTGTGGGTAGGTGTGGTTGCGCGGCGGGTCAAAGGTCTCCTTGATGGCCCGGGCGCTGGTCCAGCGCAGCAGATTGATCACTGAGCCGGCCTTGTCGTTGGTGCCCGAGGCGCGGGACCCGCCGAAGGGCTGCCGGCCCACGACTGCGCCGGTCGGCTTGTCGTTGACATAGAAGTTGCCCGCTGCGAAACGCAGCGTGTGTTGCGCTTGCACGATCGCGGGCCGGTCGGTGGCGAAGACTGCGCCGGTCAAGGCGTACGGACCGGTGGAGTCGATCAGGTCGAGAATCGCCGGGTAGTCGCCGTCGGGGTAAACGTGCACCGCGACGATCGGGCCGAAGTACTCCGTCGCGAATATCTCGTGTTTGGGGTCGCCGCCGAGCAGCACCGTGGGCTGTACGAACCAGCCCTGCGAGTCGTCGCAGCCGCCACCGGCGAGGATCTCGATCGACGGGTCAGTGGCGACTCGGGCCAGCAGATCGCGGTGCTTGGCGAAAGCGCAGGCGTTGATCACCGCGCCGCCGAAGTTCGCCAGGTCGGCGACATCGCCATAGCGGATCGTCCGGGTGGTGTCGGCGAGCTGTTCACGCAGTCCGCCCTCCCACAGTGAACGGGCGAGGTAGGCCCGGGAGACCGCGGAGCACTTCTGGCCCTGGTACTCAAACGCGCCCCGCACCAGCGCGGTGGTCACCGCGGCCGGATCGGCCGAGGGATGCGCCACCAGGTAGTTCTTGCCGCCGGTCTCCCCCACGATGCGCGGGTAGCTGCGGTAGCCGTCCAGGTGATCGGCGATGGTGCGCCACAGCTTCTTGAACGTCGTGGTGGACCCGGTGAAGTGCAACCCGGCCAAGTCCGGGTCCGTCAGTGCCACCTCGCTGACCGCTGCTCCGTTACCGGTGACCAAGTTGATCACCCCGGGTGGCAGCCCGGCGGTCTCGAGCAGCCGCATCGTGTAGTGGGCGGAAAGCTGCTGGGTGGGGGTGGGTTTCCACACCACCGTGTTGCCCATCAACGCGGGCGCGGTGGGCAGGTTGGCGGCGATCGCGGTGAAGTTGAACGGGGTGATCGCGGTGACGAACCCGTCCAATGGGCGATGATCCATGCGATTCCACTCGCCGGGTGCCGAGTTCGGCTGCTCTTCGAGGATCCGGCGGGCGTAGTGCACGTTGAACCGCCAGAAGTCGATCAGCTCGCAGGCCGCGTCGATTTCAGCCTGCTGCACCGACTTCGACTGACCGAGCATCGTGGCGGCGTTGAGCGTGTCACGCCACGGGCCGGCCGCGAGGTCCGCGGCGCGCAGCAGGATCGCCGCCCGCTCGTCGAAAGCCAGCTCCCGCCAGGCCGGGGCGGCCTTGCTCGCGGCGCGGACCGCATCGGCGACATCAGCCGCGCTGGCCTGGGCGCTCGCGCCGAGCACGTGGGCATGCCGGTGCGGGGTGACCACGTCGAATGGCTGGCCCGCGGCCATCCGCTGCACCCCGCCGATCGTCATGGTCAGCTCGGCTCGTTGGGCCACGAGCTCAGCGAGTGTGCGGAGCAGCGACTCGCGCTCGTGAGTATGCGGGGCGTAGCTCCGCACCGGTTCATTGCGCGGGGCTGGAGTGGACGTGATGCCGTCCATCGGACCCTCCCTCCTTTCCCCAAGCCCGGCGTGTCGGGCTCTCCTCTCCAGTGTGTCGTGCCCAGCCGTCCGGTGTGTCGTGCCCAGCCGTCCGGTGTGTCGTGCCCAGCCGCTCGGTGTGTCGTGCCCAGCTGCTTGACGCCACCGCCGGATGTCCAGAGCCGTGGTCTTCCACCGGTCGATGCCGCGGCCCGGTTGCGCACACACCGGCGCAACCGGAGACGCTCTCGACCATGCGACACACCGGACGGCTGGGCGCGACACACCGAGCGGCTGGGCACGACACACCGGGCGGCGGAACGCGACACGCGAGGATGACGGCGGGTCTGATCAGAGGAGTTCGAGCAGGAAAGGGATCTCTTGGGTGGCGTACCAGGCCATCTCGTGGTCCTCCGCGTCGCCGAGGGTGAACTTGGCGTCCGGATCGCCGAGGTCGGCCGCGTCCACCACCGCCGCCGCGGCGCGCACCGCATCCTCGGCCTCCGCTAGGTCGACATGCACGGCGGCGACCGCAGACAGCGGTACTGGACCACCTACCGTGACCGCGGCATCGTCAAGGTCAGCGCGCAAGCGGACCCGTTCGACGTCGGCGGCCACGACCACGCGCCGCGGGAGCACCGTCGAATCGCCGTCCAGCTCGACGGCAAGCAGCCGCAGGGACGCCCGGGCCGCGTCGTTCATCGCCGCGTACTCCAGTTCCTCGGTATTCCCAGCGGCGTAGGACTCCCGGAGCATCGGGGTGACGGCGAAAGCGGTACCGGCGACCGGGATCATTTCCCCGGACTCGACAAGCCGGCGTAGCGCCGCGAGTGTGGCCGGGATGTAGACCCTCATCGGCAGCGAGCCACACCTTCCGTGATCATGGCGTGTACCTGGCCAAACGCACTGTATCGGAGTGCGGCGTGTCGGCTGTGGGTCGGTCGGGATTCGGTAGCAGCACCGGTAACGAGCCGAGGCCCTCGACCGGCGCGAAACAACGGGCACCACGGCTCGACCAAACTAGATCACCACCTGCCGCAGCCTCCGCGGACGTCGCCTTACCCTGAGTGCGTGCCGCCTCCCGACGATCAGCGCGACGGCCCTGCCAGCCGGCAGGCCGCGAGCCCGCGAGACATTTTCATCACCGTCTACGGCCGCAAACCGGTGCTGGAGGTACTGATCAACCCGGCACTGACCATCGACAAGGTGGTCGTGGCCGTGCACGCCCACGGCGACACCGTGGAGGAGATCCTCGACGCGGCGGCGCGCCGGCGGGTACCGGTGCAGCGGACATCGGCGCACCGGGTGAAGGTGCTCGCCGGCAATGGTCGGCACGACCAGGGAGTGCTGGCCGACGTAGTGGCACCGCAGATGCGGTCACTGGACAGCGCGCTGAAGGCACTGGGTAACCCGGCGGCAGTGCTCGTCCTAGACGCGATCACCAACCCGGCCAACGTGGGCATGATCCTGCGCACCGCGACCGCCGCGGGATTCGATGGCGTCGTGTTGCCCCGCCGGGGAGTGCCGTCGATCGATCCGCTGGTGATCAAGGCGTCGGCGGGGGTGGCCTTTCACGCCCCGGTCCTGCGCACTGCCACCGCGGAGCAGGGCTGCGCCACGCTACGCGCAGCCGGGTTCGCGGTACTCGGGCTGTCCGCCTCAGCGCCGGGAGCCCGCTCACTGTTCGGCGCGCCACCGCCGCCGCGGGTGGCCTACGTGCTGGGCAACGAGAGCGCAGGCGTGTCCCCCGGTGTCGCCGCCCAACTCACCGGCTGGGTCGGCATCCCGATGGCGGGCGACGTCGAGTCGCTCAATGTCGCCAGCGCCGCCGCGGTGGTGTGCTTCGACTGGGCTCGTCGCCGTGCCGCAGTCGCGCGCAGCAGTCGGCGTCCCCCACGCGGTCCGAGAAGTCGCCGGATACCGGAGTGAGCCACTAGGCCCCAGGTCTACACCCAGTTCGGCGACAAGGGCTGACAACGCTGTGCAACAGGGCGCATACTCTGCGCTACCGGACTGGGGCCCCTCCTCCGATCCGGTGCCCGCGGTCCCCGGCGTCAATGCCGAGGGCCGGCTTTACGGCGTCTCCGGCCCCGCCGTCGATTGATCGCGCTCACTGCGCGCGGTCCTACGACGAGGAGGGTTCGTTGACCACAAGCATCGTTGAACCGCATCAGCAGCGGCCGGTGCTACGCCGTTTGGTAGACATCCTGCCGGTCACCACGCCGGCGACGGCGGAGCCACCGCCCACCACGGCGCTACCGGCCACCGATCCCACAGCGCCCCTCTTGGCTGAGCGAGTCCTGCGCGCCGTGGTGGAAAGACTCCGCGGCCGGCGGAGCGCTCGCCAGCTGTCCACAATCCTGCGTCCCGACGTGCTCGATTACCTGGCCTCGCTTCAGGACACCGCGGGTCATCTGCAACCCCGGGTGCGCAAGGTGTTCGCCCAGCAACATGCCGCCGACGCCTTGGAGGCGGTCGCGGTGGTCACGCTGACCACGGGCGTCCGAGCACTGGCCGCTCGCTTCGAAAAGCACAGTGATCGGTGGCAGTGCACCACCCTGCAATTGCGCCTCACCGCCGGAGATATGGCCGCCTGCGGCCAGCACCGAGCGCGCTGATCGGCGCGACACACCGTGCACCGGAGCGCGACACGCGGCGCATCAGGACGCGACACGCCGGAAGGGGTGGTCAGGAGTGGGCGGTGGTGGGGGCTCCGTGGCAGCGCTTGTACTTGCGGCCCGATCCGCAGGGGCAAGGGGCGTTGCGGGCGGGTTCCTCAGCATCGTTGCCGGCTGCCTGGCTGCGCGCCTGCACCTCGCTACCGCCATCCGCGGCCGGCCCGGTGTAGGTCAGCGGGCGTTGCGCCGGCGCGGCCATGCCGCCCAAGCCGGCCAGTGCGGGAACAGCACTCTCGCCGGCCTGACCGTCGATCTGGGACAGCGCCGAACCGGCCGCCGCACCAGCGACCGGAGCCGGGGGCGGCGCCGGGGCCGCGACCTGCTCGACCGGCACCTGCGGCGCGGCGACCTGGACCTGCACGTTGAACAGGAACCCGACCGACTCCTCCTTGAGCCCCTCGAGCAGCGCGCTGAACATCTCGAAACCCTCGCGCTTGTACTCCACCAGCGGGTCGCGCTGGGCCATCGCGCGCAGGCCGATGCCCTCCTTGAGGTAGTCCATCTCGTAGAGGTGTTCGCGCCACTTGCGATCCAGCACCGACAGCACCACCCGGCGCTCGAGTTCGCGCATCGAGCCGGGGCCGGCCATCTGCTCCAGCTCGGCCTCACGGCGGGCATACGCCGCCCGCGCGTCGTCGAGCACGGCAGCCAGCAGCATGTCGCGGGTCAGGTCCTCGGTGTCATCGGCGATGGCCTCGTACTTGATGCCGACCGGGTACAGCGTCCGCAGCGCCGACCAGAGCTGTTCGAGATCCCAGTCCTCGGCGTAGCCGTTCTCGGTGGCACCGTTGACGTAGGCGGTGACCACATCGGTGATCATGTGCTCAACCTGATCCCGCAGGTCCTCGCCCTCGAGCACCCGGCGGCGCTCGGCGTAGATCACCTTGCGCTGGAGGTCCATGACCTCGTCGTATTTCAGGACGTTCTTGCGGATCTCGAAGTTCTGCTGCTCGACCTGGGTCTGCGCGGACTGGATCGCCCTGGTGACCATCTTGGCCTCGATCGGGACGTCGTCCTCCATCCGCAGCCGGGTCATGATCGACTCGACCAGGGGTCCGTTGAACCGGACCATGAGCTCGTCGCGCAAGGACAGGTAGAACCGGGATTCCCCGGGGTCGCCTTGACGCCCGGAGCGGCCGCGTAACTGGTTGTCGATGCGCCGCGACTCGTGCCGCTCGGTGCCCAGGACATACAACCCGCCGGCGGCGATGACCTCTGCCGCCTCGGCTTCGACGTCGGCCCGGGCCGCCTGGACCGCGGGCTCCCAGGCCGCCTCGTATTCCTCCGGAGTCTCCACCGGGTCCAGCCCGCTGGCACGCAGCTCGGCATCGGCGAGGAACTCCGGGTTACCGCCCAGCATGATGTCCGTCCCGCGGCCGGCCATGTTGGTGGACACCGTGACCGTGCCCTTGCGGCCGGCCTCGGCGACGATCATCGCCTCCCTCTCGTGCTGCTTGGCGTTGAGCACCGAATGCGGGATTCCCGCGGCGACCAGCGCCTTGGACAGGTACTCCGAACGCTCCACGCTGGCCGTGCCGACCAGGACCGGCTGGCCCTTGGCGTGACGCTCGGCGATGTCTTGCACCACCGCGTTGAACTTGGCCTCTTCGGTCTTGTAGACCAGGTCGCCGTGGTCGCGCCGGATCATCGGCTTGTTGGTGGGGATCGAGACCACCCCGAGCTTGTAGATCTGCAGGAGTTCGGCGGCCTCGGTCTGCGCGGTACCGGTCATCCCGGCGAGCTTGTCGTAGAGCCGGAAATAGTTCTGCAGGGTGATCGTCGCCAAGGTCTGGTTCTCGGCCTTGATCTCCACGTTCTCCTTGGCCTCGATGGCCTGGTGCATGCCCTCGTTGTAGCGCCGGCCGTGCAGCACCCGGCCGGTGAACTCGTCGACGATGAGGACTTCACCGCCACGGACGATGTAGTCCTTGTCCTTGGTGTAGAGCTCCTTGGCCTTGAGCGCGTTGTTGAGGTAGCCGACCAGCGGGGTGTTGGCCGCTTCGTACAGGTTCTCGATGCCCAGCTGGTCCTCGACGAGCGCGACGCCTTCCTCGGAGACGCCCACGGTGCGCTTGCGCTCGTCCACCTCGTAGTGGATGTCGCGCTTGAGCATCGGGGCCAGCCGGGCGAATTCGCCATACCAGCGAGACGACTGGTCGGCAGGTCCGGAAATGATCAGCGGGGTGCGGGCCTCGTCGATGAGAATGGAGTCGACCTCGTCGACGATGGCGTAGCTGTGCCCGCGCTGGACGCAGTCGTCCAGGCTCCAGGCCATGTTGTCGCGCAGGTAGTCGAAGCCGAACTCGTTGTTGGTGCCGTAGGTGATGTCGGCGTGGTAGGAGACCCGCCGCTCGTCGGGAGTCATCTGCGACAGGATCACCCCGACGTTCAGGCCGAGGAAGCGGTGCACCCGACCCATCCACTCCGCGTCGCGCTTGGCGAGATAGTCGTTGACCGTCACGACGTGCACGCCGTTGCCGGCCAGCGCGTTGAGGTAGGCGGCCAGCACGCAGGTCAGCGTCTTGCCCTCACCGGTGCGCATCTCGGCGACGTTGCCCAGGTGCAGCGCGGCACCACCCATGAGCTGCACATCGAAGTGCCGCTGGCCCAAGGTGCGCTTGGCGGCCTCGCGGACCACCGCGAACGTCTCGGGCAGCAGGTCGTCCAGGGATTCAGCGCCGGCGCGACCGCCGGCGTGACGCTGACGGAACTCGTCGGTCTTGGCGCGCAGGTCGGCGTCAGTCAGGCCGGAGACGTCGCCTTCCAGGCCGTTGATGTGGTCGGCGATGGCGCGTAACCGGCGCACCGTCTTGTGCTCGCCGGCGCGGAGCAGTCGGGACAGGACCACCTGTGGGACCTCACTCGTATCGGGACACTCGCATCGAGGCGCGGGTCGGTCTGCGCGCCATGTTATGCCCAGTGGAGGTGGTGACGTTATCAGTGCAGGTCAGGTCCGGCCGGTAAACCACATGATCGCCGTCTGGTGCGGTACGCGACAGCTTGTGTCGTCCCGGGCACCCAGACGGCGATCATGTTGTGCAACGGTCTCAGACGAGCTGGATCACGCCGTAATCGAAGCCGTGCCGGCGATACACCACGCTGGGCAGTCCGGAGTCGGCGTCGGAGAACAGGTAGAAGTCGTGGCCCACGAGCTCCATCTCGTAGAGCGCCTCGTCGATGGTCATGGGTTTGGCGGAGTGGCGCTTACGCCTGACGATGCGACCGGGTCCATGGAGGTCCGGTGACTCCCACCGCTGTGTGGGTACCTCGTAGTCGACCTGCGGGTCGGGCGCCTCGAGCAGATCCATCTGCTGGCGATGGCCATTGGTCTGCTCTCTGGTGTCGGTGATCGTGGGGGCAAGGGTGGCCGCCAGTGGTGCGGTTGCCTCGGCGACGGAGGTGGGGTGGCGGCGCCCGTAGTGCACCTTGTGGCGGTCTGCGACCCGGCGTAGCCGGTTGTCCAGCTTGCTCACCGCCGCGTCCAGCGCGGCGTAGAAATCCGAACCACATGCTTCTGCGCGGACGACCTGCCCGCGGCACCGACCGGTGATCTCCACCCGCTGGCAGCTCTTGGACTGCCGGGGGTTGCGTTCGTGGAACAGCTCGACGTCGTAGTGGACGGCTTTCTGGTCATACCGTTCGACGCGGGCGAGCTTCTCGGTAACGTGCACCCGGTAATGATCGGGAACCTCGACGTTACGTCCCTTCACGACAATATTCACAGGGCGACCTCCTCGCGTTGTCCAATGGGACTTCGTCGACGCCGAAGAAACGGCAGTGATCGCTACATGTCATGCTTGGGCGGCAGCAGCTCGGGGCCACCCACGATGATCACTCGACCGCCGGCGTCAGGACCATGGCTTTCTCGCCTCCTCCCGAACGGGCAGCGATGCTGATGCCCGGACGGTAGTACCCCGGCCGGGCTATCGCCAGAGCTTGGCCTCCCGAGTCCCACGGTCAACGCTGTGGTTGGTATCACAGCGCCGAGGCTCACAACGCCGTGTGACGACCCGCCGCAGCGAGCACCACAATGGCGGATACCGCGATACCCGTCCGGACCAGTGCCGCGGTGCATGCCGCGGCGGTCGCTCCGGTGGTCACCACGTCGTCGACGAGCACGACGGGCGTGCCGGCGGGTGGCAAGCCGGCCCGCCGCGCCAGTACCCGCCCGGCCAGATTGGCGCGCCGCGCCGACGCCGTCAGCCCGACGGAGTCGCGCACCCCAGCGGCCATCCGCAGCGCCGGCGCAACTGCGGCGGCCACCCCCGCCCCCGCTAGCGCGGCGGCCGCCCGCCGCGCCAGCAGCGCCACATGCTGCCCCCCGCGCCGCCCCGCCGCCGCGGGCGTCGACGGCACCGGCACCATCCAGATCTCCTTCCCGACATGGAGACATATCGGGCTTTTGGTGGCCGGTTCGACCCCGATATGGCTCCATGTCGGGGACGGGTGAGCGATGTGCGGGTGGAGCAGGGCGGAGGCGAGGGCAGTGCCCAGGGGGGTGGCGAGGTCGCGGCGGCCTCGTTCCTTGTAGGCCAGGACCGCGGCGCGGAGGGGGCCGTGGTAGGTGCCTAGTGCGTAGACCGGTGGGGTTGCCGGGCAGGATGGCGGATGTACCCGGATCGGGGCGCCCAGCAGTGCTTCGCAATCGCCGCACAGCACAGCGCCGGGAACCCCGCAGCCACCGCAGTCGACGGGCAGCAACAGATCCAGCAGGTGGCTCAACACCCTGCCAAGCTTGCCCGCTCCGCGTTGCCGCACCGGTCCCCACGGCCCGGCGGCGGTGCGGTTGTACACATCGGTACCGGCCATCCCCAGCCCCGGCTACGCGCACTTGCGCCGGTGGATCAGCCCGGGTACAGCGGTACCGATCCCGGTCCGATGCCGCCGATCAGCGGTTCCCACACCTCCTGGGTGTCCGAATACGCCCACAGTCCGGTGGCGTCGGCCACCAGGATCTCGCGGCCGGGCGCGGCGACGATATCGGTCAGCGGTCCGGTCAGGTTGATGCTGGACAGTTGCCGCCGGGTCAGGCCGTCCACCGACACCGAGGAGACCTGCGGGGACGGCCCGGCTGAGGCCACCACGAGAAGTTCTGGACGTGCCCAGTCCACGCTCGCGGTGGGCGGCAGGTTCCCGTCGCGCAGCACCTGCGGATGCCGCAAGCTGATCGTGCCCGATTCGGTCACCACCGCAGCCACCACCAGCCGGCCACCGATCACCGCGGCCACCCGTACGCCGTCCCGGGACAACCGTAGCTGCGAGATGGGCCCCAGCCGGGCCAGTTCGGTGGCATCGACCGAGTACGCCAACGGCGGACCGGTTCCCGACAGCGCCACGCCGACAACCGAGCGCCCGTCGACGACCGTCCACAGTTCGGTACCTGACGGCCGCCACGTCGGCCGGCTCATCGTCTGGGCATCCACCGGCGCCACCGCGAGATCCCCGCCGATTGGACCGACCCGCAGTTGGGGATGCCCGTCCGGGCCGGCGACAACAGCCGCCAGCAGCTCCCCGCCCGGATTCGAGCGGGCCGCGCTGAGCACCGTGAGCCGGCCATCCCCGGCAGGTCCCGGCACCGGCGCGCCGTTGAGGCTGCGCAACCGCCCACCGACGACCACCTGGCCGGGAATGTCCGATCGCGGCCCCGTCGGCGGAGCGTAGGAGGTGATGTCAGCCGGACGCCACTCGGGCTGCCCGGACACCAGCGGCTCGCCGTCGGCGAGCAACCGCAGCGGAGCGGGCACCAGGCCGTCCAAGGATCCGACGATCTGCGCCGCGATCAGCCGCCGTTGGGCTTCGGTGAGCGCATCCAGACCACTGAGGTTGATCACGGTCCGGCCGGAGTGGCTGACCAGCACGTTGGATCGGGGCCGGACCCCGTCCGGCATCGCCGACCGGACCGCCCCAGCCAGCCGTTGAGACGGTCCGGCCAGCAGCAGATCGAGCACTCGCCCGGGTAGTGTGGCTGCCGGTTGGGCAGGCACCCAGCGCAAATCGGGAACCAGGGTGCCGCGGTTCGGATCGATGAAGCTGACCCGAACCTGACGGTAGTTGCGCTGCAACGAGGTGGCCTCCACCAGCACGCCAGGCGGAGGATTGGAGATGCGCCACTCACCGTGCTCGCTAACCACGTCGAGCGGTACCGAGAAGGTGCCCGTGGCCGGTATGAAGGTGCCGTCCGCGGTGAGCGTGCCCAGGCGGGAGCCCCCGACCCGGATGCGGCGAACCCCGGCACTGGGGCCGCTCTGCGGCGCGGCTCCCGGGCCGTCCTCGATCACGGTCACGCTGGCGTGATCATCCCAGCTGGCTGCGGCGTTGCGGGTGAGAAAAGCGCGGGCCGCAGCGTGCCCGTTGGCCGCGCTACCGGTTGCTTCGATGAACTCGCGGACCAGCCGGAACGGGTCCACGCCGCGCTCGGGACCTGGCGGGGGTGCCAGCTGCGAACCGACCGGCATCGACCGCACTACCTCGATGTCGGAACTCGCCGGGATAGCGGCACATCCGGTGAACGTGGCAAGCGCTGCGACGATCAAGACGATCAGGATGGTGAGCACGCGCCCGCGCATCATGGACGCCCCGGCTCGGCCGGTACCACGGTCTCCGCCACAACGGGATCCACCACTTCGGGATCCGCCACTTCGGGATCCACGGGTTCGTGAATCGTCACAACCGGATCCACGACCTCGGGATCCACGACCTGAGGATCTGGCACCGCTGCGGTGCGCGGTGCGCTGTCGGGTCCCAGCGGCAACGGGCTGCCGGTCAGCTCCCGACCGTGGCTGCGGGGCAAGGTGAGCCGGAAGGCGCTGCCCTGCCCGGGGGCACCCCAGGCCTGCAGCCAACCCCCGTGAAGCCGGGCATCTTCCAGGCTGATCGACAGGCCCAGCCCGGTACCTCCGGTGCGCCGGTCCCGCGAGGGGTCGCCACGCCAGAACCGGTTGAACACCAGGTCTTGCTGACCGGGCTGGAGCCCGACACCGTGATCGCGCACCAGCACGGCGACCGCGTGGGCGTCCGCGGCAACCGTCATCTCGACCGGCCGACCCTCCCCGTGATCCAAGGCGTTGGTGAGCAGGTTGCGCACGATTCGCTCGACCCGCCGCGGGTCGAGCTCGGCGTACACCTCGGCCGGCGGCTGCTCCAACTCGAGGAGGGTGCCGGCGTGGTCCGCCACAGCGCGCACCGCGGCCACCGCATGCGCCACGGTAGTGCGCACGTCGACTATCTCCAGGTGCAGCTCGGCGACGCCGGCGTCCACCCGGGAAATCTCCAGCAGGTCGGCGAGCAGCGCCTCGAACCGGTCGAGTTCCCGCACCAGCAGTTCAGTCGGGCGGTGCAGCACCGGGTGCAGCTTGTCGCGGGAGTCATACAGCAGATCCGCAGCCATCCGCACGGTCGTCAACGGGGTGCGCAACTCGTGGGAGACATCAGAGGTGAAGCCCCGCTGGAGCTCACCGAACTCCTCCAGCTGGCGGATCTGCCGCTGGATGCTGGCGGCCATCTCGTTGAACGAGGTCCCCAGCCGCGCGATGTCGTCCTCCCCGACCACCGGCATCCGCTCGTCGAGGTGGCCATCGGCGAAGCGTTCGGCCACCTCGGCGGCCTGCCGGATCGGGACCACCACCTGGCGGCTCACCAGGCTGGCGATGCCCGCGATGAGCACCAGCAACACCACGCCACCGACCACTAGGGTGGACTGCACCAGTGTCAGCGTGCGCTGCTCGGCGGTGAGCGGGAACAGCAGGTACAGCTGCATGGTGCGACCCGCGCTGGCCACCGGCATGCCGACCACCAGCATGGTGACCGCAGCACCGCCCCGGCGCACCGTGGTGATCTTGTGGGCGAGCGCGCCCCGTTCCACCGCGGACTGCAAGACCGCAGGAACATCGTCCAGGGGACCGATCTTCTGACCGGTGCCGGCCTCTCCGGACGGGCCGCCGCCGTCGACCAGCACCGGCTCGTAGGCGCCGGCGCTGGCCGTGGCGGGACCATTGCCCGTCGGGTCCGGATTGGTCAAGCGATCGACGGCAGTGGTCAGCCGGCCGGCCAGCGACGCCGACGTGGGATCCACCGCACCGAGCTCAGATTCCACCAACACCCTGCTGTTGTCGGCCTGCACCAGGGCGGCCTGCGTCTTGTTCTCGATCAGCCGCTGGGCAAGCTGGGCCTGCAAGACCACACCCAGTATCAGCACGACCGTCGACGACAACGCCACCGTGCTGCTCACTACTCGGATCTTCAAGGAGCGGCGCCATGCCGTGCCCACCACCGTGGTCAGCTCGCTGGCCGCCGCGGATGCCTCGGTCGCCCGCTCGGCGAGCGCCCCGACCGCAGCCTGACCCCTCGACCGCGGACTCACTACGGCGCGGTCCTCACGATGTGTTGGCCTTATACCCGACGCCACGCACGGTGAGCACCACCTCCGGGTGTTCGGGATCCCGCTCGATCTTGGAACGAAGCCGCTGGACGTGCACGTTGACCAGCCGGGTGTCCGCGGCGTGCCGGTAGCCCCAGACTTGCTCGAGCAACACCTCACGGCTGAACACCTGGCGCGGCTTGCGCGCCAACGCAACGAGTAGATCGAACTCCAGCGGAGTCAGCGAGATCGGCGTCCCGTCGCGGCTGACCTGGTGACCCGGCACGTCGATGGTGAGATCGCCGATCGTGAGTTGCTCAGCGGGCTCGGCGTCAGTGCGGCGCAACCGGGCGCGCAACCTCGCCACCAGCTCCTGAGTCTTAGGCGGCTTGATCATGTAATCGTCCGCACCGGATTCCAGGCCCAGCACCACATCGACGGTGTCGCTCTTGGCGGTGAGCATCACGATCGGGACCCCGGATTCGGCGCGGATCGCTCTGCATACATCGATGCCGCTCATGCCTGGCAGCATCAGGTCCAGCAACACCAGATCAGGCTTGAGCTCACGCATCGCGGGCATCGCCTTGGGGCCCTCGGAGACCACCGCGGTCTCGAAGCCCGCCTGGCGCAACGCGATGGACAACATCTCCGCCGCCGCTGGGTCGTCCTCTACCACGAGCACACGAGCTGCCATACCCACCATCGTGGCACTGTCCGTCACGGTCCCCCCGTTCGGGCGGCTCACCCGCCGGCTTATCCACGCAGCAGCCGGCGCGCCAGATCGCCGAGCCCGCCGGTGTCTGCATCTATCACATACCACGGGGCGAGCCAGCCACTGGCGGCCAGCCCGTCATAAACAGCTGCGCACCGAGCCTGTAATCCGTGATCGTTTTCATACCGGTCCTTTTGCCGCGCGCTGTCGGCCGCAGCCCGGCAATCCGCCCGGGCCGAGGCGACGTTCACCGGGACCCGCAGCAACAACTGGGCATCGGGCACCGGCACGCCGAACCGATCCACCTCCAGCTCCCGGACCCATTCGACGAAGGGACCCCCGGCGTCTTCGGATAGCCGGGCGGCGCCGTATGCCGCATTGGATGCCACGTATCGGTCCAGCAGCACGACGTCGTAACGGCGCCGCAACGACCGCAGTTCCGCAGCGGCGTCGCGCCGATCCAGCGCGAACAGCACCGCCATGCCATGCACCGACTCGGCCAGGTCGCCCAGCCGCCCGTACAGCGCATCACGAACCAGATCGGCGTGGACGTCCGTGTCGTACCGGGGAAACGCCATCTTCGCGACCTTGGCTCCCGGTGCGGTGAGCGCGGCGACCAGCCGATCGGCGAGGGTGCGCTTGCCCGCCCCGTCCAGTCCCTCGATGACCACCAGCCGCCCCACAACGGCACACGCTATCTGGGGCCGAATTCGAGCCTTCCGGTGACGACTGGCAGCCACCGCGCACCGGGCAGCCGGCCACCGGTAGCGACCGTGATGCTCGGCTTGAGCGGGTCGGGAAGGAGTTCCGCCGAGGTCGCGCCGATGGCCAGCACGAGTCGGTCCCCTGCGGGGATCACGGTGGCCAGCGGCAGGCTCTTGACGGTCAACCTCGTCGGCGTCCCGATCGGGAAGGGCCGGTTGGTGCCCGGGTGCTGCCAGTGCCGCAGATCGAGCTCGATGCGCCCGGAGTCGGGCGCCCCGCTCGCCAGCTCGGCAGGTAGACGTCTCCTCGCAAGGCCGTGCCGTCAGCCGCCCGGGCTTCGAAGGGCACGACGTGCGCTCCAGCAGCGGCTTGTGCGGCCGCGCCGGTCACCAGCGTCAGCGCCGTGAGCACCGCCAGCAGCAGGGTGACACAGCGCCTGATGACCGGCTGCCGGAGTCGCCACCCGCGGTGCCCAACCGATCGATCATCGGGGTCACCCACGTCGCTTACCTCCCGAGCAGGCTCCGGGAAGGCACCAAGGCCGCCTCGTCCGGTTAGCGGCGGCATCTTGCCAGCGGGCGCGACACACCGGACACGGGGGCGCGACACACCGGGTACGGGGGTTAGGGGCGCATCCGGGCGACTAGGCCGGTGTCGTAACGGCCGGATACGAATTCTGGGTGTTGCAGCAGCTCGGCGTGGAAGGGCAGGTTGCACCGGGGTCCGGTGACGGTGAACCCGGCCACCGCCGCCCGGGCCCGCTGCAGCGCCTGCTGCCGGTCACCACCGTGTACCACCAACTTGGCCAGCAGGGAGTCATAGAACGGCGTGACGACGGTGCCCGCCGCGTAGCCGGCGTCCACCCGCACCCCGTCCCCGGTGGGTTCCACCCACTCGGTGACCGGACCGGGACCCGGCAGGAACCGCTTCGGATCCTCGGCGTTGACCCGCAGCTCGATCGCGTGACCAGTCGGCGTAGCAGTCTCGGTATCGAAACCAGGGTCAGCGCCGGCCGCGATACGCAGCTGCGCTGAAACCAGATCCACGCCGTAGCGCAGCTCGGTGACCGGGTGCTCCACCTGCAGCCGGGTGTTCATCTCCAGGAAGAAGAACTCGCCGGTGTCCTGATCGAGCAGGAACTCCACCGTTCCCGCGTTGCGGTAGTCCACCGTGGTGGCGGCCAGCACCGCGGCGTCTTGCATCCGGCGGCGCAGATCCGGTGAGACGGCGGGTGACGGGCTCTCCTCGGCGATCTTCTGGTGCCGGCGCTGCACCGAGCAGTCGCGCTCGCCCAATGCGATCACCCGGCCGTCGGCCAACCCGAGGATCTGCACCTCGACATGGCGTACGTGCGGGAAATAGCGCTCGACGAACAGCCGCTGATCACCGAAGAGCCGCTGCGCGAAGGCACTGACCTTGCCGTACTCGATGCGAACCGCAGCGGCATCGGCCGCCACGGCCATCCCCATGCCGCCGCCGCCGGCAGCCGCCTTGAGCATCACCGGGAAGCCGACCTGTTCGGCTGCGGCGACTGCGCTCTCTTCGGAGGCCACCGCGCCGGCCGAACCGTCCGCCACCGGCACTCCGGCAGCCGCCACGCGCTGTCGCGCGGCCACCTTGTCGCCCATCGCGGAGATTGCTCCAGTACCGGGACCGATCCATACCAGACCGGCGTCGGACGCCGCCTGGGCGAATCCGGGGTCCTCGGACAGGAACCCGTACCCCGGATGCACCGCGGTCGCGCTGGTCTTGCGGGCCGCATCGAGTAGCTGGTGAGCGTCGCGGTAAACCTGCGCAGGCGAACCGGTCAGTTCGACGGCGTCGTCGGCTTCGGCGACGAACGGCAGCTCGGCGTCCACCGAGGAGTGCACCGCGACAGTGCGGATGCCCAGCGCCCGCGCGGACCGGATGACCCGCCGAGCGATCTCCCCCCGGTTGGCCACCAGCAGCGACTCAAACACCACCACGCTCCTTGCTTCTCGACACCTCACGGTGTCGTCAGATCGGGCCAGCCGGGGTGCGGTCCAGGTCCGGCTCCAGGTAAATGATCCGGGCGGCGGGGACCGCGCCACGCACTCGTGCTTCGGCCTCATCGATGACCTGAGCGACCTGAGCGGTGGGCAGGATGGCCGGTACCGCGATCTTCGCGGCGACCAGCAGCTCGTCCGGGCCGAGATACTGGGTCCTGAGGTGGATCACCCGGTCCACGCCTGGCCCCACCAGCGCATCGCAGATGCGGTTGCGCTCATCGGCACCAGCGCCCTCCCCGATCAGCAGGCTCTTGGTCTCCACAATGAGGATGATCGCAATGGTGCCGAGCAGCACGCCGATGCCCAGCGTGCCGAGCCCGTCCCACAACGGATCGCCGGTGAGCACTGACAGCCCGATGCCACCGAAGGCCAGCAGCAGCCCGACCAGCGCGCCGGTATCCTCCAGCAGCACCACCGGAAGCTCCGGGTTCTTGGATTTCTTGATGAACTGCCACCAGCTGTCACCGCCCTTGAGCGGCCGGGACTCCCTGACCGCGGTGCGGAAACTGAAGCTCTCCAGCACGATCGCCACCACCAGGATCCCGATCGCGACCAAGGGCGAGTTGATCGGGTCGTCGCTGTGGATCTTGTGGGCTCCCTCGTACAGCGCGAATATCGAGCCCAGGCTGAACAGCAGCAACGCCACCACGAACGAATAGAAGTAGCGATCGCGGCCGTAACCGAACGGGTGCTGCAGGCTGGCTTGCCGGCGGGCGCGGTGGCGACCGAGCAGCAGCAGTCCCTGGTTGGCGGTGTCGGCTACCGAGTGCACCGCCTCAGCCAGGATCGACGACGACCCGGTGATCAGGAAACCAACGAACTTCGCCACCGCGATACCGGCATTGGCCAGCAACGCCGCGATGATCGCCGTGGCCCCACCGCCTGCGGACACCCCTGACGCCTCCTCAGTACCGGTCCTGCGCGCATCCCTGCGCCCCGGGCAGCGCCCGGAACAGCTGCACCCGATCCGGTCCAGGGCACACTGTGACGTCAGGATCGGCGGCGGCCAACCACACCGACCTGCCGCGCTCGAGCGTGACGCAACCGCCTGCCGGCGACCACAGCTGGACCGAACCGTGGGTGCACAGCAGAATCTGGGGGCACGGGCTGTGCAAGCAGATCGGATCCGACTCCCCGCGCGCCCAGTCCAGCCGGGTGAGCTGGAACTCCTCGGCCGGGCTGAGGTAGGCGGTCTCGTGCGGCCCGACCCGCTGGCCGCGTTGCACGTCCAGCTCGCCGTAGGAGAAGTCCAGCACCCGCAGCAGCTCGGGCACGTCGATGTGCTTGGCGGTCAGGCCGCCGCGCAGGACGTTGTCCGAGTTCGCACTGATCTCCACAGCAGTGCCCCGCAGGTAGGAATGCAGGTTCCCGGCCGGCAGGTACAACGCCTCGCCCGACGCCAGCACGACATGATTGAGCAGCAGGGCCGCGAGCGCTCCCACGTCGCCCGGGTACGCCTCGGCCAGTTCCAGCACCACCCGGCACTCACTGCGGAAATTGCCGCCGCGCACGCCGTCGCGGCGCAGCAGCGCCACGCAGGCATCCAGGATCTGGGGCAGCAGCGCCTTGACGGCCGGCTCCGGCATCGTGATCCAGGTGGTGAACACCGTGCGCAACCCGTCGGCATTCGGTTCGGCCGCGAGCATCGCCCGGTACGGCTCCAGCGACGGCACGCCCAGCACGGCGAGCAGGTCGACGGTGCGCCGCGGCTCCCGGAAACCGGCCAGTGCGTGCAGCTCGGTGAGTGCGCAGATCAGCTCGGGCTTGTGGCTCGCGTCGGTGTAGTTACGCTCCGGAGCGTCTCGCGGGATGCCCATCGCCTCTTCGCGAGCAAACCCGTCGGCAGCCTGCTCGGCGGACGGGTGGGCCTGCAGGCTCAACGGCTCTTCAGCCGCGAGCACTTTGAGCAGGAACGGCAACCGGCTGCCCCAACGTGCCGCGCAACAAGTCCCGAGATGGCGACCGGGGTCGGTGCGCAGTGCTTCCACCAGGGCAGTCTGGCCGCCATCGGCATGCAGCAGCACCGACGAGTCCGCCGGATGCGCACCGAGCCACAGCTCAGCCTGCGGGTGCGGGGCGGGAACCGGGCCACCGAGCAGCTCCGCGATCGCAGTCCGCGAACCCCAGGCATAAGGCCGAACCGCGTTGCGCAACAGCTCCACAACCGCTCCCTTCAAGACCCGCTAGTCGCTCATCCGAGGGCCGAGCCACCGGTCGTGCCGATCCAGCCCGGCCCACCCAGGACGCCACGACCAAGCCCGAGGTAGAGCGCGGCGAAGTCGAACCGTAGGGCCAGCACCGCGGCGGCACAGGCGGCAGCACCCGGGTCGTCATGCCGCACCATCAGCTCCTCGTCAGCGGTCACCAGGTCGGCGGCGGGCAACGCCTCCACCGCCGCGGCGCGCTCGGGCTCGTAGCGGGGGTCGGCGGGCACGCCCAGTAGCACCGGCCGCATCGCCGGCATCCGGCCCGACTGGTCCCCGAAATGATCTTCGTATGGATCATGAAATACGTCGTCGTCACCACCGGCGCGGTTCGCCTCCTGGCGCAGCACCGGCAGTGCTGCCGCCTCGCCGAATCCCGCGGCGTGCGCCACCACGCCCGCGTGAGCCGCGAGGGCACCGGCGCAGTGCCCGGCCACCACGGTGGCCACTGGATCGGTGCCCCACAGCAAGGGCGTTCGACCCCGCAGCCGCAACGCCAGTGCCTTGGCCGGATTGACCAGCGATTCGTGAGCGACGTAGTCCCGCTCGGCTTCCCGATCAAGCTCGCCAGCCAGTATCTCGGTGTCGGTTTCCAGCAGCGAGAGGGTGTCCAGCAGCAGCAGGCCGGCGGCCAGGGCACGCGGCAAGGTCAACCCGGGTGGCACCTCGATCCTCGGCACGAGCAGCACCGCCCGGCCTGCGGCCGCGGCCGCAACCGGCCCGTCGGCAGGCGCGGTGAGCACCACCTGGGCTCCCCGGCGGACCGCCCGGTCGATGCCTTCGGCCAGCTCCCGGTCGCCGGGGTCGGTGGTGTTGGCCAGCACGATGTCCAGCGCGCCGACCCACATCGGCACCGACCGCGTCATCACGACCGGCACCGGGCAGGACGGCCCGAGCAGCGCCAGCAGCAGCGGCGCGGCGGCCGGTGCGGCACCGGGCCGGGTCAGCAGCACCAGCGCGCGCGGCTGTTGCCCGCTCAGCTGCGGTAGCCCGGCCTCCTCGGCCGCGGCAGTCGTGGAGCGCACCTGGGCGCCCGCCGTCGCTGCAGCGCGGAGCAGTCCACCGGAGTCGGTCGCCTCAAGACGCCGGGGATCGTCAAGCAAGTCGTCGTCGAAGTCCATTCCCGTGCCGGGTGACATCACCCGCGACCCTGCTCGTTGCCGCGTTCTCGGCCGCCCGCTACCTGGTCGGCGTCCGGGCCAGTGCCCGGCAGCGCCTCCGTCAGCAGCAGTATCGGTATTCCGCCGGTCACCGGGAAGCTGCGCCCGCACGCCGTGCACGTCAGGGCGTCCGCGTCTGGATCAGCCGCGGTGCCACTGTGTAACTTGCCGTGCTGTGGGCACGGGCACGCCAAGATCTCCATGAGCTGGGGGTCCAAGCTCACCACCATCGCCAGATCCTCCTCAGTTACCGCGCACCAGAGCCAACACCTCGTCGCGCAGCGCCTCGACCGCGGTGGCGTCGCGGGCTTCGACGTTCAAGCGAAGCAGCGGCTCGGTATTCGACGGGCGCAGGTTGAACCACGAACCGTCGGGGCACCGTACGGTGAGGCCGTCGAGTTCGTCGAGTTCGACGCCCTGCTGCGCGGCGAAGTGCGCCTGCACGGCGGCCATCCGGCCGCGCTGGTCGTCGACGGTGGAGTTGATCTCACCGGAGGAGGCGTAACGGCTGAATTCCGCCATCAGCGCCGAGGCCGGGCGCTGCTGTTGTCCCAGCGCGGCGAGCACGTGCAACCCGGCGAGCATCCCGGAATCCGCGCGCCAGAAGTCACGGAAATAGTAATGGGCGGAATGCTCACCGCCGAAGATCGCGCCCGTTTCAGCCATTCGCTGCTTGATGAACGAGTGGCCGACCCGGGTGCGCACCGGCCGCCCACCGTGCTCGTTCACGATTTCCGGCACCGACTGCGAAATGATCAAGTTGTAGATCACCGCTGCACCTGGCTCGATGGCCAGCTCCCGGGTGGCCACCAGGGCGGTGATGGCGCTGGGGCTCACCGGCTCACCGCGCTCGTCGATGACGAAGCAGCGATCCGCATCGCCGTCGAAGGCCAGGCCGAGATCGGCGCCGTGCTCTCGCACGGCCGCCTGCACATCCACCAGGTTCGCCGGATCCAGCGGGTTGGCCTCGTGATGGGGGAAGTTGCCGTCCAGCTCGAAGTAGAGCGGGATGATCTCTAGGGGCAGCCCCTCGACTACCGCGGGCACGGTGTACCCGCCCATCCCGTTGCCGGCGTCCACTACCACTCGCAACCGCCGGATCCCGGACAGGTCCACCAGTGAACGGAGGTAGCGCGCATAGTCGGCGAGCATGTCGCGCTCGACCACCTCACCGCCGCCCGGACCCGGTCGGATACCGCGCTCGACTGCGGCCTGGATCTCCCGCAGACCACTGTCCTGACCGACCGGCGCGGCACCGGCCCGGCACAGCTTGATCCCGTTGTACCGGGCCGGGTTGTGGCTTGCCGTGAACATCGCGCCCGGCAAGCCCAGGCATCCGGAGGCGAAGTAGAGCATGTCGGTGCTGGCCAGCCCGATCGACGTGACGTCGAGGCCGCGGCTGGTGACGCCGTGCGAGAAGGCAGCGGCCAGGCCGGGCGAAGAGTCCCGCATGTCGTGCCCGACGACGACCGCCCCAGGAAGTGCCCCATCTCCGGTCGACTCGTCCACCCGCTCGTCCGCCGACGTCACGAAGTCGGCGAACGCGGCCCCGATGTCGCGCACTATCTCCGAGTCGAGCTGCTCCCCGACGATGCCCCGGATGTCATAGGCCTTGACTATCGCTGACAGATCCGCCACCGCGCTCCCTTCGTCCAGCCCCGAGCCTATCTGCGTCGGGGCCGCGGGTTAGTGAAGCAATCGGAGGTGGGGACGGCGGGGACTGGCTGGAGGGTCTGGGGGGCGGTTGGGGCGACCGGCCTCGCGAACGGCCTCGGCCAGCGCGGTCAGATCGTCTTCTGAGGGTTCTGGCTCGCCGAATTCACCGTCATGACGGACGACGTCCCAGCCTCGCGGAGCGGTGAGCCGTAACGCGTGCCGCTCGCACAGATCGTAGGAATGGGGCTCACTGTAGGTGGCCAGCGGGCCGACCACTGCGGTCGAGTCGGCATAGACGAAGGTGAGCGTGGCAACTGCCGGGTTGAGGCACCCGGTTTTCGAACACCGCCGCGCGCTGCGCACGGCCTGCAGAGGGTAGTGCGCGCCTGCTGCCCGGTGCGGCAGGCGCGCGGCGCACCCAGGTCCGTGGGTTTCACAGCTTGCTCGGCGGCCCTGCTGGTCCGGCGTAGTCTCGATGGATGACGGCGACCCGATCAACCCGCTCGCGCCGGCGCAGGCGCCGGGATCGGCGCGGCCGTGGCGTCCGGGGGCTGCTGTACCCGCCCACGCTGCCCGCAGCCCGCAGCCGGGCGGAACGCTTCGATGCGATAGTGCTGGAGGCTCTCGAACCGATCGACGAACGCTGGCACGCCGAGCTCGACCGGCTGGACGTCGCCGTCGACGAGGTACCCGAAGTGACTGACTGCGATCCGACCACAGTCACCTGGGGCGCCGACATCGTGGAGGACGGAAAGATCCCGCTCGCGCGCCTGGTTCCGGCCGGGGTGGATCGCGCCGGCCTTCCTACCCGGGCGCGGATCGTGCTCTACCGGCGGCCGCTGGAAAATCGCGCCCACGATGGTGGTGACCTGTCCGAGCTGGTTCACGAGGTGCTGGTCGAGCAGGTGGCGAACTATCTCGGTCTGGATCCGGACATCATCGACGGTCCCGCCGAACCGGGCTGAGCCACCGGCTAGCGGTTCGGGCGGCGCCGCGACGGCAGCGCGGTGCCCGCGACGAGCAGCAGTAGCGCGGCCTCGATCAACAGCAGCGCAGTGCGGCTCACGTCCGAGCGGGTCACCCGAACCTCGGCCGAGCTGCCTTGGACGGGGATCGCCACCTGGTGACCCCATCCGCGCACCACCGATATGGGATGGCCGTCCACACTGGCCTGCCAGCCCGGCTCATCATTGGCCGCGACCACCAACAGCCGTCCCTCCGCGCCGGAGGCGACGCGGACCGCCACCCGCGGCGGCTGGGCGGGCGCCAGTACACCGCTGACCCCTGGCTCGATGGGCGGCGCGGCCCCGGTGCGCGCCTGCGCGGCCAGCGCGGGCCCCAGCAGTTCCGCGCCCGGCACCGGCCGCACTACTCGCAGCACCGACCTGCCGTCCGCAGTCGGGGGGGCAGAACGGGCCAAGGCGCCGGCGGCCGCGAGCGCGCGGGCGCCTTGCGTGGCGGTGGGTAGTACCACGAACTGCACACCGGTGGAGGCCGCGTCGGCGATCGCCGCGGACGTCTCGCCCGGCTGACCCGCCCGCAGTGCAGCCGCTACCCGCTCCAGCCGGGCGCCGGTGGCGCGCAGTGGAGCAATGTCATCGTCACCGAATCTCGCGGTGCGCGCCCTGGTCAACCGCACCGGCTCACCCGCAGCGCCGACGACCAGCACGGAGGTGTTCGAGCGCGCCAATTCCGCGGTCAACGAGGGGGCGAGCACCGGCAGCCCGGCAGGCGGCCCGGCGGTCAGGGGGCCGCCGGCACCCGCAACGACGGCTACGGCGGACAACACCGACAAACCCACCCACGGCATGGCCGACAACGGCTTACCCCACCGGGCGCGCAGCGCAGACCACCACGCCGGCTCTGCGGTACCCACGGCGAGCAAGACGATCCACAGCAGTCCGCAGCCGATGAACAGCAGCGCTCCGCCGGTGAAACCCGGCCGGGAATCACCACCGATCAAGGGTCGCATCGGCAACTGCGCAAGCAGTGCCAATGCGGCGGCGCCCAGTGCTACCAATCCCAGACCGGGCAGCATCGCTCGGGATGGTCGCACGATCAGCGCAATCACCGCGGCGATCACCACCACCCCGCCCACCCAGGGCGCAGCACCGGAGCCCCCGGGGTTCAGGGCAAGCAGCTGAGCCCAGGTCGGGAACTGCTCAGGCACCACCGCGCCCACCCCGTGCACCAACACGGTAGGACGTTGGAGCACCACCGCCGGCCACGGCATGAGCAATCCCAGCGGGAGCAATACCACCGCGAATAGCCCCACTGTGCGGCGCACTGTGCTCACCCGCGGGGCGGCGAACACCACGAAACCGATCAGCATCACCGCCAGCACCAACAGATGCAGCAACGGAGCAAACGCCCCGATCACGGCAACCCCCAGCGCGGTGGCGGCAGCGGTGGACAGCCAGCCCCCGGTTCGTCGGCCCGTCCCGCCGCGCAGCACCGCGACGGCACCGGCCAGCACCAGCGGTAACAGCAGGTACGCCAGCACGACATCGAGCCGGCCCTGCGCGAGCCCCGCGATGGCCGGTGGCAGCAACGCGTATCCAGCCGCGGCCAGCGCCCGACGCTTGCGGCTGACGGGCACCGCACGGGTGGCCCAGTAGGCGGACAGACCGGCCAGTGGCATTGCCGCCAAAAGTAATATCGACACTGCGGCGCCGGGCGATCCCACCGGTAGGCCCAGCATGCCGACGACGGCCAGCGCGGCCGGCGGCGGAGCCGCGCTCCCACCACCGACCGGGTGCCACGAAGCCAGGTAAGACGACCAGGTCTGGCCCAGGCTTTCCATCGGCAGCAGCCGGCCGCCCGCCAGATCCAGGGCTAAGCGGTGGCGGTTCACCAACACGGCGAGCACGGTCATCGCCATGGTCAGCAGCGCGGGTGGAGCAAGCAGGAACCGCCGGATCCGAGCGCCGATCCCCACATCGTCCAACGCGAGGATGCCATCGGTAGCAGCCGGCGGCGGGTCGGCAGCGGAATGTCTGGGCAGCGGCGAAGGCCGCGGACGGGCACGCGGGCCGGATGCGCAGCCATCATCTGGTGCTGGACCATCGGGTGCGATAACGCCAGGCGCGGAACTCTGCTCGACTGCAGGCCTGGTCACTGCGGATGCGGGTGCCGCTACGGCGCTGGACGTACGCGAACCCCGCGCGGAGCGGGCCCTGTCGTCACCGGTGGGCGTCCCAGCACTGCGCGACACACCGACTCCTCACTATCCAACTCCGTTGCCGCCCCGATGGAGGGGTGGCACACGCTAACGTCCTCAAGCGACCGCCCCACATACCGGTCGATGCAGATGCCGGGCACCCCAGATCCGGGGCGATACGGCTGTCTCAGACCGCTCCGCGTTTGAGTCGCCGGCGCTCCCGCTCCGACAGCCCGCCCCAGATGCCGAACCGCTCGTCGAAGGTCAAGGCGTACTCCAGGCATTCGGCGCGGACGTCGCAGCCAGCACAAATCCGTTTCGCCTCCCTCGTCGACCCGCCCTTCTCCGGGAAGAACGCTTCCGGGTCTGTTTGGGCACACAGCGCCCGCTCCTGCCAGTCGGGCTGGTCGAGCCCGGTGAGCAGGTTCCAGTTGATCTGGTGCTCGACCCCCCTAGCCGCGGGCCAGCTGATGTCCATCTCATCCATGGCGGTCCACCCTCCTCGCCATAGAGTTCCTCCCCGGTCTGCGTTTCCTTCAACCTGGGCTTCTCCAACCTGGGTCTTCTCCAAGCTGGGTCTCCCCCGATCTAAGGCCTCCCCCGGGCTGAGGCCGGAGAATAACAAGTCTGTGATTACACCCCTGTCATCGGGGATGCAAGGGCGTAGCGGCAGTTCCGCTTGCGCACTCAGCGTGTCGCAATTGACACGCCGCGCAACCTAGTTTGAACTGACCCACCCGGCAGCCGGGCCGGCAGCCTGGTACGCGACAGTGGCCCCGTGCGTGCCACCGGCCTGGCTCCCAGCCCACTTTTCCTGCTACTGCTCCTGGCCACCGTGTGCGGCGGCGCGCTTGCCGCAGCCGGCACCGGCATGGCCCGCACCGCCGGTATCGTGCTGCTGGTCCTGGGCGGCTGGGCGCTCGCATTGTGCCTGCATGAGTTCGGGCACGCGGTGACGGCCTACCGGGGTGGCGACCTATCGGTGCGCGCCAAGGGTTACCTCACGCTGGACCTGCGCCGCTACACCGATCCGGTGATGTCGCTGGCACTGCCGCTGATGCTGCTCGCGCTGGGCGGCATCCCGTTGCCCGGAGGCGCGGTGTGGATCAACCAAGGGGCCCTGCGGTCCCGAGCGATCGCGTCGGCGGTGGCGCTGGCCGGTCCGCTGACCAATCTCGCGCTGGGTGTCGCACTCACCGCGGCAGTGGCCGTCAGCGATCCGACCGAGGGTCTAGCGGCGGGCCTGTCTTGCCTGGCACTGGTGCAGGTGCTCGCGTTCGTCCTGAACATCCTGCCGGTACCGGGGCTGGACGGATTCGGCGTGGTGGAACCGTACTTGCCCGCAGCAGCCCGCCGGCTGGCCGGCAGCTTCGCCTGGTACGCCCCGTTGCTGTTGCTGGTTCTGATCTTCGGAGTACCCGCGGCGGGCAATGCACTGTTCGGTGCGGGCTTCGCGGTGTTCGCCGCGCTCGGCGGTGATCCGCCGGCTGCGGCCGAGGGCTTCCGGGAACTGCTGTTCTGGCGCTGAGCACCCAGCAGCGTCCGATTAACGTCGCGGGACACGGGGTACAGACTGCCCAGACCGCGAGGACGGGGACATGGGTGTAACGGCTCGACTGGATCATTTCCAGCGGCGTCATACCTGGCTGGGCTTCCCGTTGGGGGTGATCTACAAGTTCGTCGACGATCAGGGTGGGTACCTCGCCGCGCTGATCACTTATTACGGATTCGTCTCGCTGTTTCCGCTGCTGCTGTTGCTGGTCAGCCTTTTGGGCTTCACGCTGGAAGACAATCCCGCTTTGCAGCAGGCATTGATCGGTTCGGCGTTGCAGCAGTTCCCGATCATCGGTCCGCAACTGCAGCAGAACGTCGGCTCGATCCACGGCAGCCGGCTGGGCGTGATCCTGGGCATCGCCGGCGCGGTATACGGAGGCCTGGGCGTGTCGGTGGCCATCCAGACGGCGCTGAACCGGGTGTGGGCCGTGCCGCGCTATGCGCGCCCCGATCCGGTGTTCTCCCGGCTGCGCGGCTTGCTGCTGTTCGTCCTACTCGGCGTCTTCGTCTTGATCACCACCGCGCTGTCCGCGGCCGGCCCGGTGGCCGCCAGCCTCGGCTACGGCGGCGCCTGGACGCGCCTCGCCGCGACCGTCGTCGCGATTGCGGCCAATGTGGGCACCTTCCTCGTCGCGTTCCGGGTCCTGACCGCCCACGAGATCCGGCTGGCAAACCTGATACCCGGGGCGGTCTGCGCTGGGGTGGCAGTGCACGCGCTGCAGATCGGCGGCGCGTTTTTCGTCGGCTACGAACTGCGTGGCGTCTCGCAGATCTACGGCATCTTCGGGTTGGTGCTCGGATTGCTGGCCTACCTGTACCTGATGTCGGTGATCGTGGTGTTCTGCGCGGAGATCAACGTGGTGCGGGCGCGGCAGCTGTGGCCGCGAAGCCTGCTCACCCCGTTCATCAACGACGTCGCACTCACCGCCGCGGATCGGGCGTCGTACCGTTCCTACGTGGACGCTGAGCGCTTCAAACCGTTCGAGCAGGTACACACCTCGTTCGACCACCGGGCCCCGGCCGACGACAAGCCCAGCCGCGGGGCTGGCGCCAAGGCCGACGAGAAACACTGATCGTGGTGAAGGTCGTGGTGCTGGCCGGCGGCGTGGGCGGCGCCCGGTTCCTGCTCGGGCTCAAGGCCGCGCTGGGCCTGCCCCCGGTCGGCCCGCCGGCTGGCGAGCCGGCCAGCGCCGGCCCCGACCATGACATCACCGCGGTGGTCAACACCGGGGACGACATCTGGTTGCACGGCCTGCGGGTCTGCCCGGATCTGGACACCTGCATGTACACCCTGGGCGGGGGGATCGACACCGAGCGCGGCTGGGGACGCGCCGGGGAGAGCTGGGTGGTCAAGGCGGAGCTCGCCGAGTACGGGGCCGATCCGGACTGGTTCGGGCTCGGCGATCGGGACCTGGCCACGCACCTGGTCCGCACCCGGATGCTGCACGACGGTTACCCGCTGTCGGTGGTCACCGCGGCGCTGTGCACCCGCTGGCGCACCGGTGTGCGACTGTTGCCGGCCACCGACGATCGCTGCGAGACCCACGTCGTGGTCGCCGACCCGCAGGGCCCCCGGGCGATGCATTTCCAGGAGTGGTGGATCCGGCACCGTGCAGCGCTTCCGGCCAGCGAGTTCGTGCCGATCGGCGCCGATGAGGCCGAGCCCGCCGCCGGAGTGCTGGAGAGCATCGCCGAAGCGGATGCCGTGCTACTGGCGCCGTCCAATCCGGTTGTGTCGATCGGCAGCGTGCTGGCGATCCCGGCGATCCGCCGGGCGGTGCGCAGCACGACGGCCCGGGTGATCGGGCTGTCGCCCATCGTCGGCGGCCGGGCAATGCGCGGGATGGCCGAGGCCTGTCTGGCCACCATCGGCGTGCGTTGCGAGGCAGGCGCGGTCGCTGCGTATTACGGCGCTCGGATCGCGGGTGGGATCCTGGACGGGTGGCTGGTGCACACCGGGGACGGGGCGACGGTGCCGGGGATGGAGGTCCGGGAGGTACCGCTGCTGATGTCGGACATCCCGGCGACCGCGGCGATGGCCACCGCGGCCCTGAATCTGGCCGGCTGCGCAGTGTGAACGATCATGGGTCGGGCGGGGAGATCCGCATCCTGCCGGTATGTGGACTGCCCGAGTTCCGCCCCGGCGACGATCTGGTCGCCGCGCTGGCCGCCGCTGCACCGTGGCTGGCCGACGGCGACATCATCGTTGTCACCAGCAAGGTGGTGTCCAAGGTGGAGGGGCGCCTGGTCACGGTGCCGGTCGACCCGCCGGCCCGGGACGCCGCCCGCCGCGAGCTGGTGGCCGCCGAGGCCCAGCGGGTACTGGCCCGCTACGGCCGCACCCTGATCACACAGAACCGGCTGGGCGTGGTGCAGGCTGCGTCCGGAGTGGATGCGTCCAACGTGGCGTGCTACGAGATCGCCCTGCTGCCGGTCGATCCGGACACCAGCGCGGCGCGGCTACGCGCCGGGCTGGCCGCGGCACTGGGCGTCGACGTCGCCGTCGTGATCACCGACACGATGGGCCGAGCCTGGCGAGTGGGCCAGACCGACGCGGCGATCGGGGCCGCTGGGCTGCGCGTGTTGCATCGTTACGCAGGTGTGGCCGACCGGCACGGCAACGAGCTGCTGACGACCGAGGTCGCCGTCGCCGACGAGATCGCCGCAGCCGCCGATCTGGTCAAGGGAAAGCTGACCGGGGTCCCGGTGGCGGTGCTGCGCGGGCTGGCCCGGCACGACGACGGCAGCACCGCGGCGACTCTGATCCGCCCGCTGGCTGAGGATCTGTTCTGCTTGGGCACTGCGGAGGCGATCGAGCAAGGGCAAGCCGCGGGCCGGGCGGATGCGGTGCTGCTGCGCCGATCCGTGCGCTCCTACCGTCCCGATCCGGTGGATCCGCAGCTGCTGCGCCGGGCGGTCGGGGTGGCCCTGCGCGCCCCGGCACCGCACCACACCCGGCCGGTCCGGTTCGTCTGGCTGGCCGACCGCAGCCGGCGCCGACGGCTGCTCGACGCGATGGCGCAGGCCTGGCGGACCGATTTGCGCGGCGATGGCATGACCGAAGATCGCATCGAACACCGGGTGCGGCGCGGGCAGGTGCTCTATGACGCACCGGAAGTGCTGGTACCGGTAGCGGTTCCGGACGGCGCGCACAGCTACCCCGATGCGCGCCGGCAAACCGCCGAGGAAACGATGTTCACCGTCGCGGCGGGTGCCGCGGTGCAGGGCCTGCTGGTGGCGCTGGCAGCGCAGGGCGTGGGCTCGTGCTGGGTCGGCTCCACGTTGTTCTGCCCGGATCTGGTGCGCGCCGAACTCGCGCTACCCGCGGACTGGCGGCCGCTGGGCGCGATCACCGTAGGTTATCCCACCGAGCCTTTGCTGCCCCGGCCACCAGCTGATCCCGATGAGGGGTTGCTGCTGCGATAATCCACCGTGATGATCACTAGCGCGAATGCCGCCGTGCATGCCGATGCGGTGCGGACCTTGTCCGGCTGGTCAGCCGACGACCCTGGGCAGCGGGCGCTGTGTCAGGCGTTTCTCGGCTTCCTCGCGGCCCGCCCGGACGCCTGCGCGCGGTCGTGCGTACCGGGCCATCTGACGGCTTCAGCCGTGGTGGTCTCGCACGACGGCACCCAGGTGCTGCTCACCCTGCATCGCCGGGTCGGGCGTTGGATACAGCTCGGCGGGCACTGCGAGGAGGGTGACGCCGGACTCGCCGCGGCAGCGCTGCGGGAGGCAACCGAGGAATCCGGTATCGACGATCTGGAGATCGATCCGCGGCCGCTACATCTGGACGTGCACCCGATCACCTGCTCGCTGGGGGTGCCCACGAGACACTTCGATGTCCGCTTCCTGCTCCACGCCCCACCCGGCGCAACGCCGGTGATCAGCTCAGAGTCCGTCGACCTAGCCTGGTGGCCCACCCATTCCCTCCCCCCCGACGTAGCCCTCCTGGTCCCCGTTATGGAGACATACCGGGCTCGTTAGGGGGCCATCAACCCGTTATGTCTCCATATCGGGGAGGGATCGTGAGCGTGGTTCGGTCGTTGATGTTGTTCGGGGTTGCCGCGGTCGCGGAGATCGGCGGCGCCTGGCTGGTCTGGCAGGGCTGGCGAGAACACCGCGGCCTGGCGTGGATCGCCGCGGGCGCCGTCGCGCTCGGGTGCTACGGGTTCATCGTCTCTTTCCAGCCTGATCCGCACTTCGGCCGGATTCTGGCCGCCTACGGTGGGATCTTTGTGGCCGGTTCGCTGATCTGGGGCGTGATCGTGGACAAGTTCCACCCTGATCGGTGGGACTACCTCGGAGCGGGAACCTGCCTGCTGGGCGTCGCCGTCATCATGTACGCGCCTCGACCGTGAACCGCACGTGATCACTTCGACGAGTCGGGCACCGCCTCGACGAGACTGACCGTGCCGGCACTGGGCACGATGCGGGTCAGGCGAAGCCCCGCCCGGCCGAGCAACACGCGGAACTCCGCTTCAGTGCGCTGGCGGCCACCTGAGGTCATCACGAGCATCTCCAGATCTACGAGCTTGCCCATCGACGGCTCCCGACCTTCCGGCAGCACGACCTCCGCGAGCAGCACGCAGGCGGAATCGCCCATCGCGGCACGGCAGCGACCCAGAATCTGCGCGGCACGGTCGTCGTCCCAGTCATGGATGATGTTGCTCAACAGGTAGGCATCGCCACCTTCCGGTACCGATTCGAAGAAGTCCCCGCTCACCACCTGGCAGCGGTCCACGACCTCCGCACCCGACAGTTCGTCGCCGGACTCGGCCACCACCGTCGCGACGTCGAAGAGCACTCCTTCAAGATGCGGATTGGCGGACAGGATTGCGGCGAGCAGGCCGCCGCGCCCGCCCCCGACATCAACAATGGTGCGGAACCGGCTGAAGTCGTACGCCTTGACGATGCTGGCCGTCTCCGCGGTGGACATGGAGGTCATGGCGGCATCGAAGATCGCCGCGTCTTCGGGGTGCTCGCCCAGATACTCGAAGACCTCCTTGCCGTGGACCCGGTCAAACGCCGATTTCCCGGTGCGGACCGTCTCGTACAGGTCGGTCCATGGGTAACGGTGAAACGGCATGCCGACCATGGTCGCCCAGCCGCGCAGCGAGCCGGGCACGTCGCTGCGCAGCAGCTCGCCAAGTGGGGTCAGGACGAATTGCCGGTTCTCCAGCTCGGTGACGACTCCAACATCACCGAGTGCGCGCAGCATCCGGTACAGCGCCGGGCCATGCGCACCGACCAGGCCGGCGATCTCATCGACCTGCCGCGGTCCGGAGGCCAGCGTGTCCGCGACGCCGAGCCTGGCTATCACGCTGATCGCCTGGGACACCAGAGCACCGAGGGTCAACTGGAGCATCGTGATCGCGGGGGGTGGCTCCGCCGAGGCGGGGACTGGGGCCGATGCCTCGCCAACTGCCATCCTGACCCCGTCTCGACCGCACCTATGCCTGTCGGATGTTCACCGGAGTGACCCACTCTCACGGTAGCGGCGGGGGGAGTTAGCCGAAAGTGTCAGAGTCACGTGCTTGGCTGAGCCCGCGACCAACCAAGGAGGTTCTCATGCCGATCCGTACCGCCCCCTGGCCCGCAGGCACTCCGTGCTGGGTCGACCTCGCCGTTCCCGACGTCGACGCCGCCAAGGAGTTCTACGCCGCCGTCCTCGGGTGGACCTATACCGATAGCGGCGAGGAGTTCGGCCACTATCAGATGTGTCAACGCGACGGCCACCCAGCAGCGGGCATCAGCCCACAGCAGAGTCCGGACCAGCCGCAGGCGTGGACGACCTACCTCGCCAGCGACGACGTCGACAGCAGCGCGCAGCAGATCGTCGACAATGGCGGCAAGGTCCTCGCCGGTCCCTTCGACGTGCCCGGTGCCGGCCGGATGTGCATCGCGCTGGACGCGCAGGGCACCGTGTTCGGGGTGTGGCAGGCCGGAGGCCACATCGGCGCTGAGGTCTACAACGAGCCCGGATCGCTGGTGTGGAACGAAGCCGCAGTACCCGATCCCGACGCGGGCAGGCAGTTCTACGCTGCGGTATTCGGCTACTCATACCAGTCTGTCGAGGGCGCCGGCTCGGAGTACACGACCTTCCATCGGGGCGGCGATCCGCTCGGTGGCATGGGCGCGTTGAGCTCCCGGCCACCGGGGACGCCGCCGCACTGGATGGCCTACTTCATGGTCGCCGACGCCGATGCCGCGGTAACCGCGGCCACTGAGCGGGGCGCGACAGTGCTCAGCGGACCCCACGACACTCCCTACGGCCGGATGGCTTCGATCACCGATCCCCAGGGGGCCACATTTTCGATCATGGGTCCGGTGTCGCCCGGCTGATCTGCCGTCCGTAATGCCGTGTCGGGCGGCGAGCCGGGCTCGGCGTGGAACACCACAGCCTGCCCCTCGCCGTCCGGCAGCCTCTCTGCGCCGCTAGCCTGACATGGAGACATATCGGGCTTATCGGCCCCGTCGTGGCCCCGATATGTCTCTGGGACGCTGGCGTACCCAGCTGGGATGTCTCGGGGACAGCGACGGGCACGGGCGGGCGAGTGCGCCGGACCAGTCCGACGCCGGCGAGAACCACGACCATTCCAGCCAGCACCCGTAGGTTCAGCGATTCGCCGAGTACGGCCACCCCGAACAGGATTGCGACCACCGGGATCAGGTAGGTGACGGTGGAGGCCACGATCGGGCCGTCATCCGCGATGAGCCGGTAGTTCAGGATGTAGGCGATGCCGGTGCCGAATACTCCGAGCACGATGACGCTGTGCGCCCACACCACCGGCTCCCGCGGCATCCGCAAGCCGCGCAGCCGGCAGATCACACCAAGCACGCCGGCGGCGAACAGCAATCGCAGGAACGCCACTTGCATCGGCGTGAAGGCTCGCAATCCGATCTTGATCCAGACAAAGCTGGATCCCCAGATCAGCGAGCAGCGCCAGCCGTAGCAGGCCGCTACGCCGAAGCGCCCAACGTCCCATCCTCCCAGTGTGAGCCCGCGGCCGCCCGAGCTCGGCGAACCGCGGCGGCAACCCTTTTCGATACTGTCCGTAGCGGTCAGCTTCGCTTCTCCGTGACGAGTCTGGTTCTTGCGAATGCAATTGCACGTGCATTGACCTCTGCATCTGCGCATGCTAGATTTTACCTTTCAAAATGGTTGCGCAGAGTTATCGGAGAATGGCAGTGTTACTTAACAATGAAAAGCGTCCACTCAGGGAAAGGCGTCGACCAATGGCGGCGACGTTCGCAACGGCCATCCGAGCCGCTGGCTTCGCCGTGACCGGGAGGTTGCTCTGTTAGCCATCTTGGGCTAAACCATCTCGGGCTGACCATCGTGTGGCCGAATAGCCTGGACAGCGCCATGAGAAATGAATATTTAGCCCGATGCGCGGTTAGCTGACAATGATGCCGGCCAAAAAGGATACGTAGATATGAGCTATGCGAGAAGTCGAGGACCATTCTTGATGTGGTTTACCTGTGGCTTCGAACATATAGATCATGCCATCAAAGACGACGATATGGCAATCGGAATATCCGCTGGCGCCGGTCGATACACGGCCCTTTGTGGGGCCACCGTCAACGTGGCGTCCATGATCTGTCCTCCAGGCCGACGCTGTTCCTCCTGCGAGGCAGCCGTGCTCCGCGTCGAGCGTGACTCGTCTCCGCGTGTTACCGCTTTTCCCACCCAGACAGACGGCCGTGGTCGGCACCGCGACTACTCCGCAAGCTCCCAGACCGGTTACCGGTTATTTGGCCGACGCAAGTGAATGTGCCACCCGACAAGACGCGCCCTGGTGCTCACATCGCGCGGTAGTCGCGAGGACTGAACCGGGGACCGAAGCGGGGACGCCGGAATCCGGAAGCCTCGATGTAGCGCACCGCTCGATGCCGCTGCGGCGCATAGGGCGCCAGGATTTCGAGCATCCCCGCGTCGTCCAAAGCTCGACCGACGAGCGCGTAACCGATCAGGGACGGAATGTGGTAGTCGCCAACGCTCACCGCGTCAGCATCTGACCACGCCCGCTGAGCCACCTCGGCAGCCGTCCAGATACCGATGCCGGGAACCTTGCACAGCAGATCACGGCCAGCCTTTCCGGTCAGTACCACCGCCGCTTCCAGCCGGTGCGCTACCGCGGCCGCCGCGAGCAGGGCCCGGCGCCGTGAATGATCGACACCTGCACGGTGCCACTCCCAATCCGGGATGGCGCGCACCGCCGACGGAGTCGGTGGCACCCGCAGCGCACCGGGACCGGGCGCTGGTTGCCCGAAACGCCAGCACAATTCGCGCCATGATCGCCGCGCTTCGACGCCGGTGACCTTCTGCTCCAGGACGGCAGGTACCAGCACGTCCCAGACCCGTCGGGTCGCACCCAGGCGCAAGCCCGGCATCCGGCAGCGGGCCTGCGAGACCAAGGGATGATGGGGCACGAAAGCACTGTCGTCGTCCTCGGCACCGAGCAGTGCGGGTAGGCCGTCCAGCGCCCACTGCGCCCCCGGACCCCATCCGGTGGCGTGCACGGCGCCGGCGGAGTCGCGGCGGAGCACCAAGGTCACCGCACCAGCCGGGGTCGTGCCCGCGCGCCACACCGACCCGTCGGCGTCCACCCGCATCGTGGGATCGCCCCGGCCGCGGCGCAGTGGAGCCAGCACTGCCCGAAGATCCAGCGGGTACTGCGGCTTCCACAACCGGCTCTCAGACATCGGCGGAAAAGCGTATACCCCCGTCGGGCAGTACGACTCCAGGCCAGACCCGCAACCCGTCCCGCAGCTCGCAGCGTGCTCCCACCACTGCGTCGTCGCCGATCACTGCATCGTGCACCACCGCCTGCGAGCCGACCTGCGCGCCCGCACCCAGCACGCTGCATTGCACGTGGGCGCCCGGGCCGACCTGAGCGCGATCCATCAGCACCGAGCCGAGTACCTGCGCCCCGCGGTGGACCACCGCACCGGCACCCACCACCGAACCACCCTCAACCCGCGCGCCGGCGTGCACCGTGGCACCGGCCAGCACCAACGCCTCACCCACCGGCCCGGGAAGTGCAGGAGACGGCGCCAGACCACGAACGAGGTCGGCGGAGCCCTGGACGAAGGCCGCGGGCGTGCCCAAGTCCAGCCAGTACGAAGCATCCACATGCGCGTGCAGGTGAGCCCCGGACGCCAGCAGCCCCGGGAAGGTCTCGCGCTCCACCGACACCGCTCGCCCCGGTGGGATGGAGTCGAGGACCGACCGCCGAAACACGTAGCAGCCGGCGTTGATTAGGTCGGTCGGGGGGTCGTCGGTTTTCTCGAGGAAGCCGAGTACCCGCCCCTCGGCGCTGGTTGGCACGCAGCCGAAGGCCCGCGGATCGGGTACCCGCACCAGATGCAGCGTCACGTCCGCCTCCGTCCGGCGGTGGGTACGCACCACATCGGCCGGGTCCACACCAGACAGCACATCTCCGTTGAACACCAGCACATCGGGCTCGGTCAGCGCGGATGCGACATTGCGGATTCCTCCGCCGGTGCCCAGCGGTTCTTGCTCGATGACGTAGTCCAGCTTCAGTCCCAGTGCCGACCCGTCACCGAAGTGGGTCGCGAACACCTCGGCGCGATAGGACGTTCCCAGGACCACGTGCGTCACTCCAGCCGCGCGAATCCGGCCCAGCAGGTGGGTGAGCAACGGCACGCCCGCGGTGGGCAGCATCGGCTTGGGCGCAGACAGCGTCAGTGGCCGCATCCGGGTACCCAAGCCGCCGACCAGCACGACGGCCTCGACACCGGGTAGCGGTGCCGCCGGCACGGCAGCGAAACACGACGCCATGCGCGAACTCCTCGAAGGCCAAACCACATGCGGCGACCACGCAGCGTACGACGGGCAAGACTCTGCCACTCGGCGATGCGCGCTGACCGCGAAGGGTCGCTGCGGCAGCCCGTTTTACCCCGATTTCCACCAGTGCGCCCAGCCACCGGACCTGCTCATGAGGTAACTGCCGGGCGCGGGAACGGTCTTGTCGCCGACGAGACGGAGGTCCCTTCGGACTGGCAGGTAAGCCCTATCGGTATCAGCGTCGCTCCCCGCGTCGGTCGGCGCGGCGCAGCAGCTGCAGCCGGGTGGCCAGCCCGGCCCGCAGGGCCAGCCGCAGCGGCGCATACAGCGGGCCTGGGTGCCGGTCGGCGAGGTACCGGTAGGTGCTGTGGTGATGCTCAGCGAGCATCGGGCCGGCGACTCGGCTGGTGGCATGGCCGCCGATGTGAGTGACCTCGGCTGTGGGCACGTAGACGTTGAGCCATCCGGCGCGACCCAGCCGGTCGCCGAGATCGACATCCTCGAAGTACATGAAATATCGGGTGTCGAACCCGCCGACGGACTCGAAGGCGGCCCGGCGCAACAGCAGGCACGACCCGGACAGCCACTCCGCGGTCCGTTCACCCAACGCGGCGTCGGACTGGCGGTACGCTGCCGTCCACGGATTGTCCGGCCAGAGGGGACCGAACACCGCATGCCCGGTGCCGCGGCCCAGGGCAGGCAGCAGCCGCGCGGACGGGTAGACCTGCCCATCCGGTTGGCGGATCAGCGGCCCCAATGCACCCGCCCGGGGCCATCGCTGCGCGGCCGAGAGCAGGTCGTCGAGGCTACCGGGGTGCCATTCGATGTCCGGATTGGCCACCGCTACCCAGCCCACTTCGGGTCCCCACTCGGCGACACCCCGGTTAGCGGCAGTGCCGTATCCGACGTTCTCCCCGATCCGCAACAGCTGCACACCGTCGCGGTGGGCCGCGCGCTCCGGCGCTCCGTCGGTGGACCCGTTGTCGGCCAGCAATACCCGCACCGGTCGGCTGGTGGCCTTGACGACCGAATCCAGGAACGTTTCCAGCGTGTCGCCAGGCGAGTACGTCACCGTGACGACCGCCAGTTCCTGACCGTAGGAGTCACTGGGGGGCATGGCGCCCGATTCTGCCCCCCGGCGCACGCGACCCGACTACCGGCACCACCGGCGTACCGGCGCCTCCTTGGCGCGCGGTCCACCCGACTGTCCCAGCCCGGCTGACCGGTGGCGTCCCGGCCTTATTGTTCTGCCCCTACGAGGACACCGACACATCGTGGCGGTTGCGGCTCGCGCGCTACCGGATCGGCCGGCGCGCCACCGTCAGCCGGATGGCAGTGCGGTCTGCCTGGTCCGGTCGAAGCTGGGCTGGCACATATTTGCCATGTCGCTTTTACCGGTTGCTTGCCGACGATCGACCTGTGAACCCATACGGAGTATCCCTGATCCGCATGCAAAAACCCCATTGCGCGTTCATGCCTCTTCAAGATCAAGACGTATGTCTCAGGCGCCAGGGTAGTCAAGTTCCACAGATGAGGCGGCGGATGGAGCACGGTATCCTCGGCCCGGCTCACGCGGGTGCGACTCGATGCGCAACAGGTGGGGCGGGCAAGTAAATTCATGTTCACAGACGCCTACGGTCGGCGCCGTTCACGCTACGCGGAGAGATTTCTTCCCATGGCCAACCTGGCCGTGACCTGCACAAATGCTATTTTCTTCTACGCAAAACTCACAAGTCTGCAATAAATTTCTTCCGGCCGAAATCGACAAATCCGGCGTTGCCTTAGAGCATTTCTGACCACGGGTGTATAACAGTAGGTTGCTTCAGGAAGGGGGGATGTTATGCCGTTCAAACCAGGGAATAAAGCGTACCGTTCTCAGCAGCGGGAACGTCTGATCCAGCTGGGGGTGGACGGCCGCCAACTCATCGAGCAACTCGTCGCTGACTTGATGCGCTGCGGATACCGGCCGCGTGAGGCTTGGAGATTGGCCTGCGAACTCACGCAGGATGAGGTTGCAGCTCGGTTCAATCAAATGAGAGGTGATGCAAATATCCGCATGCGCGGCAGCCGCATTTGCGAGTATGAAAAATGGCCAATGGGAGGCGTTCGGCCGTCGGTGCGGGTGCTGAAGATTCTGGCAGCAATTTATGAAACCCGCTGGGACCGACTTGTCGATATCGACGATTTGCAGGAGATGCCCCCCGGCGACCGCCAGGCATTCCTGGACATCGGCGACTTACCCGACAGAAATTCGTTAGATTTACCGAATTTTCAGAAGACACATCGTCACTCAGGTGCGGCGCGAGGGGCTGATGACCCACACAGTAAACGATCGATCATCCCAGAAGAATCGGTGATTGTCGATAAACAGCTAACAATACCGGCGCCTAGGTCCTCACCTGAGCGGTCGGGCGGTGGACTTCCTGGCGAAGTCACGCACTTCACGGGACGGGATGGACCAATGGCCGAGTTGCGCGCTCGGATCATCGAACAGACGCCCCAGGCCAGCGTGGTGTCCATCTATGCCATTGACGGTATGGCAGGAATCGGCAAGACGGCGTTCGCCCGGCGCGCCGCGCAGGAGTTTGCCAGGCGTTACCCGGACGGGGCAATCTGGGTAGATCTCTACGGCCACACTCCCGGCATGCAGCCACGGGAGCCCTCGGGCGCGTTGGAGCAAATGCTTCTTCAACTAGGCGTGCCGCCCGAAGCGATCAAGGCTAACCTCGCCGAACGCAGGGACCAGTGGCGACACCACATCCACGCGCGGCGCATGCTGATCGTGCTGGACAACGCGCTCACCAGCGACCAAGTCCTGCCATTGCTTCCCGATGCGTCCGGTTGCCTGGTGCTGATCACCAGCAGGCGCAAACTGACCGGTTTGACCGACGCCTACCCGCTCTCATTAGACGTGTTGGGATGGGCAGAGGCGGAGCAGTTGTTCATCAAGCTGGTCGGCGAGCAACGTTGCACAGATCGTGACGCGGTTCGGCAGATCCTGGCCGCGTGTGGCCGGTTGCCGCTGGCGATCCGGCTCATTGCCGGGCGGTTACGTCACCACCGCGATGAACTCCTCGCCGAAGTCGCCGCAGACTTTGCTGATCAAACTGCGGCGCTGGATGCATTTGTGGCCGAACATCTCTCAGTGCGGGCGGCGTTTGAGTGGTCCTACCGGTTGCTGACCGATACGCAGCGTCGGGCCTTCCGCCTGCTGGGTTGGCATCCCGGACCCGAGATAACCCTGGTAGTGATCGCCGCAGTGGCCGCCCTATCGCACGCCCAGGGCAGGCAGCTGCTCCGTGAGTTGGTGGACCAAAACCTACTCGAGCAGCTCTCCGCCGCACGTGCGCCTGGCGGTCCGCGGTACCGGATGCATGACCTGGTGCGGCTCTACGCTCGGGAACGTGCCGACGCTGAAGAATCACCGATCGAGCGGGCGGCAGCGGTAGATCGCCTGGCTGGCAGCTATCTGGCGATCACCCGGGAGGCTGACCGGTTGCTGCGGCCCTATGTCGCGGACGCCTCCGGTAGGGCTGCGGTCCAACGTGCGGTACTCGCGTTCGCTGATGCATCGCAGGCGCAGACTTGGTTGATCGCTGAACGGCTCAACCTCCTCGGGTGCGTACGAGCGATGAGCCCGACCCCAGAAGCCGCGGACCTGTCGACCGTCCTGGCTGTACACTTCCGCGACTTCGGTTTCTGGTCGGACGTCCGGTACCTCTACGGCCAAGCCCTGACCGTCTACCGGCACCTCGGTTACCGGCGGGGTGAAGTAGACGCCCTGTGGGGGCTGGGCGAGGTTGAGCGGCTCGTCGGCGAGTACGGCCAGGCTCGCACGCATTACAACCAGGCTCTGACACTCGCACAGGAACTCGGTGACCGGCGCGCTGAGGCCGACGCGCTGCGAGGACTGGGCGAGGTTGAGCGGCTGGTCGGCGAATGCAGCCAAGCCCGCGAATATGACACTCAGGCGTTGGCCCTGGCCCGGCAACTGGGTGACCAGCGCGCTGAAGCCGACGCGCTGTGGGGACTGGGCCAAATTGAACGGCTCGTCGGCGAGCACGACCAAGCCCGTGAGTACCACACCCAGGCCTTGGCCCTCGCCCGACACCTCGGTTACCGATTCGGTGAAGCCGACGCGCTATGGGGATTGGGCCAGGTGGAGCGACTCGTCGGTGAGTACAGTCAGGCCCGCGATTACTACACCCAGGCACTGACCCTAGCCCGGAAACTCACTTATCGGCGCACTGAAGCCGAAGCACTGCGGGGACTGGGCCAGATTAAGAAGCTAGTCGGTGAGTACGGTCAGGCCCGCGAGTATCACACCCAGGCACTGACTCTAGCCCGGCAACTTGGTTACCGGCGCAATGAAGCCGACGCGCTGCGGGGACTGGGCCAGGTTGAGCGGCTGATCGGCGAGTACGGCCGGGCCCGTGAGTACGAGGCGCAGGCTTTGGCCGTAGCCCGGCAGCTCGGTGAACGGCGCGTTGAACTCGACGCGCTGCGGGGACTGGGCGAGGTTGAGCGGCTCGCCGGCAATTACGGCAAGGCACGCGAATACCACAGCCAGTCCTTGATCATTGCCAGGAACCTCGGTTATCGGCGCAATGAAGCGGACGCGCTGCGGGGACTGGGCGAGGTTGAGCGGCTCGCCGGCAATTACGGCAAGGCACGCGAATACCACAGCCAGTCCTTGATCATTGCGAGGCTTATTGGTTACCGATTCGGTGAAGCCGGCGCACTGCGGGGCATGGGCGAGGTTCAGCGGCTCACCGGTGAGTACGTCGAGGCCCGCGAATATGAGGCTCAAGCTTTGGCTTTGGCTCGCCGCCTCGGTGATCGGCGCCTCGAAGCCGATGCTCTGTGGGGACTGGCCGAGGTTGAGCGGCTCGCCGGAAACCATGATTCAGCGTACGAATACCACACCCAGTCGCTGACCCTGGCCCGGCGCCTCGGTTACCGACGCGCTGAAGCTGAGGCGCTGTGGGGGCTAGGTGAAGATCAGCGACTCGCCGGCGAATACACCCAGGCCCATGAATATCACACCCAGGCCCTGGCCCTCGCTCGGCAACTCGGTGACCGACGCGTTGTAGCCGATGCGCTGTGGGGATTAGGCCATATCGCCGCCGATACCACGGACTGCAATCGAGCGGGTGAATACTGGCGCGAAGCGCTCGAGATTTATGAACGGCTCGACGTTCCGTTTGCTGCGACCGTTCGTGCGGCCATGCACCAACTCGAGTCTTGATGATTTCGAACCAACGTCGCTGACCGCACTACGCCACCTCGTCCCTTACCGTGTGAGGCCGCTGACTCTCAACCGCATCACTAATCAGATCTCGGCCAGCTACGGCAGCCATTCTTCGCTCTTGGGTCTGCAGATAACGCTCGATCAACTCGACGTAGAGCGTCCTTTGTTCTTGGGTCCGCCGCCAAGGCTCAACTAGCTCGGCCCAGAGGCCGGCGACTGTTCTTGCTTCTCCTAAACTATCTACATTCCCCGGCCAGTCTATATATCGGCGGCCCTTATTATCAATAGCTTCATAAGGTAAATTCAGGGTGTTGTCACCTTGGCGAAAGGGGTGAAAAATGACGTACACCCGCCACCCGTTGTCCGGCTGATGCTCTATCGAGAAGCCGTAATCGCTGAGCCCATCTCGCGTTCGGTAATCCATAACAGGCACGTCTTCCTCCTCTTTAAGAATCGCCCCTTGAAGCTGCCTAGGTGATAATTCCCGCATGCGTTGATCATCCCTACGTTGCGGACCTATATGAGATCCCCAAAGGGTGGATTACATGCCCGAAGGCGGATAAGCGCGCTACCCTCGAGCGTGGATGACCCGCCCTGGTGACAGGTGGCGAACAACGCGTTGGTCGAGTACTTAGATCATATTGACATATGCCAGAGCGCATGTCGTTCACGTGCGGTGGAGAGATTTCCTCCCCCGACCAAGTAGGCTTGACCTGGTGGGATGGCCCATCCGCAACGCAAAATTCTCGCTACCCTGGGCGGATTTTTCGGGAAGAAGCGGACAAATCGGGCACTTAGCTGCGGGAGTTTCGTTTCCCGGGTGTATAAATGGTGAAGTGGCCTAGAAGGGCGAATGGGAATGCCGCACAAACCAGCTAGCAAGGCGTATCGCGATCAACAGCGCGAGCGTCTTGTCAAACTCGGACTGGACGGCCACCAACTTATCGAGCAGCTTGTGGCCGCTCTGATGCGCTGCGGACGTCGGCCTCGCGAGGCCTGGCGGTTGGCGCATGAACTCACCCAGAACGAAGTTGCGGCGCGGTTCAACCGGATTAGAAACGACTCCAATTTTCGCATGCGCGGCAGTCGTATCTGTGAGTATGAAAAATGGCCAATGGGAGGTGTTCGGCCGTCGGTGCGAACACTGAAGACTCTGGCAGTCATCTACCAGACCACCTGGGATGGACTCGTGGACGTCGACGATCTGACCAGAATGCCTGCGGGTGATCGACAGGCATTTCTCGACGCCGGTGACCTACGCTACGGAAATGCACTAGACTTAGCAATACCTCGACAAAGAGGCCACCGCACGGATGCTACTTACGGTGATGACGAGCCGCAGCGTCACGGGCCGATTATGGTCGAGGAGCGGTTGGCCGTACCGGCACCTGGACCGCTATCCGAGCGGCCCGGCAGTGCGCTACCAGGTGAGATTACGCATTTCACCGGACGGGATGGCCCGTTGGCCGAGCTGCGCGCTCGGATCACAGAACAGGCTTCCCAAGACACCGTGGTGACCATATTCGCAATCGATGGCATGGCCGGGGTTGGGAAGACGGCGTTCGCCCGGCATGCCGCCCAGGAGTTTGCAAAGGCCTTCCCAGACGGTGCGATCTGGGTTGACCTGTATGGTCACACCCCGGGCATGCGGCCACGTGAACCGTTCGGAGCGTTGGAGCAGATGCTGCTTCAGCTCGGTGTGCCGCCTGAGGCAATGAAAGCCGACCTGGCCGAACGCCAAGATCAATGGCGGCACCGCATCTACGCGCGGCGTGTCCTGATCGTGCTGGACAACGCCCTTAGCAGTGACCAGATATTGCCCCTGCTGCCAGAAACACCCGGCTGTCTTGTATTAATCACCAGTAGGCGGAAACTGACCGGCTTGACTGACGCCTACCCGCTCTCCTTGGATGTGTTGGAGTGGGAAGAAGCGGAGCGTTTGTTCGTCAAGCTGGTGGGTGCGCAACGCTGCAAAGATCGCGAGGCTGTTCGGCAGATCCTGACCGCATGTGGTCGGTTACCGCTGGCGCTCAGACTCATCGCCGGGCGGTTACGTCACCATCGCGATGAGCAGCTTGCCGACGTCGCTGCGGATTTTGCCGATCAAACCGCGGCGTTAGACGCATTCGTGGCCGAGCATCTCTCGGTGCGGTCAGTGTTTGAATGGTCCTACCGGTTGCTGACCGACGAGCAACGTCGGGCGTTTCGCTTGCTGGGTTGGCATCCCGGTCCTGCCATCACCCCGGTGGTAATCGCCGCAATGGCCGACGTGTCACCCGCCCGAGGTAAGCGAGTGTTGCGGGAGTTGGTTGATCACAACCTGCTGGATCCGCTGTCCGTTGCAGGTGTTCCCGGCGGTCCGCGTTATCGCATGCACGACCTGGTGCGTCTTTACGCTCGGGAATGTGCTGACTTCGAGGAGCCCCCCACCGAGCGGGCGGCCGCGGTGAAGCGCCTGGCCGCCAGCTACGCGGCGATCACACGCGAGGCCGACCGGATGCTACGGCCCTACGTATCGGGCGATGCTGGTAAGAGCGACGCTCGTGGATCTGTCCTAACGTTCGTCGACGCAGTCCAGGCGCGTACCTGGCTAACTGCGGAGCGACATAACTTGGTCGGATGCGTGGGGGCGATGAGTCCGAGCACCGACGCCGCGGATCTGTCGACTGTTCTAGCTGTCCACTTCCGTGACTTTGGCTTTTGGTCCAACGTCCGATATCTATACGGCCAGGCCTTGACTGCCTACCGGCATCTTGGTGACCAACCTGGTGAAGTGGACGCGCTGTGGGGGCTGGGCGAGGTTCAGCGGCGCGTCGGCGAGTACAGCCAGGCTCGGGAATACCATACGCAAGCCTTAACCTTGGCGCGGCAACTCGGTTACCGGCGCGGTGAGGCCTTGGCGCTATGGGGGTTGGGCCAGGTTGAGCGGCTCGTCGGCGAGTACCGCCGGGCCAGGAAATACCACACGCAAGCCCTGGTCCTGGCTCGGCAACTCGGTTACCGACGTGGTGAAGCCGACGCGCTATGGGGGTTGGGCCAGGTTGAGCGGCGCGTCGGCGAGTATGGCCAGGCTCGGGAATACCACATGCAGGCCTTAATCTTAGCGCGGCAACTCGGTTACCGGCGCGGTGAAGCCTTGGCGCTATGGGGGCTGGCCCACGTTGAGCGGCTCGTCGGCGAGTACCGCCGAGCGAGGGATTATCACGCTGAAGGCCTAGCTCTCGTGCAGCATCTCGGTGATCGCCCCGGTGAAGTCTTGGCGCTGTGGGGATTGGGCGAGGTTGAACGGCGCGCCGGTGACTACGATCGCGCTCGCGAATACCACACCCACGCCTTGGCCCTAGCCCGGCAGCTCGGTGACCGGCCCGCTGAAGTCAACGCTCTGTGGGGATTGGGCGAGGTTGAGCGGCTCGTGGGTGAGTACGGTCAGGCTCGCGAATACCACACCCGAGCCTTGGACTCGGCCCGGCACCTCGGTTACCGACGCGGCGAAGTCTTGGCATTGCGGGGATTAGGCCACGTTGAGCGCCTCGTCGGTGAGTACGGTCAGGCTCGAGAGCACTACACCCGGGCTCTGACTCTGGCGCGACACCTCGGTGACCGTCCCGATGAGATTTTGGCGCTGTGGGGATTGGGTGAGATTGAGCGGCGCGTCGGTGAGTACGGTCAAGCCCGCGAGTACCACACCCAGGCCTTGGCCCTGGCCCGGCACCTCGGTGACCGACCTGGCGAAGTGTGGGCACTGCGCGGGCTAGGCGAGGTCGAGCGACTCGTCGGCCAATATGGTCAGGCTCGCGATTACCACATCCAGGCTTTGGCTCTGGCCCGGCGCCTGGGTGACCGACCCGATGAAGTTTTGGCGCTGCGCGGGTTGGGTGAGGTCGAGTGGCGCGTCGGTGAGTACGGTCAAGCCCGCGAGTACCACACCCAGGCCCTGGCCCTGGCCCGCCAGCTCGGCGACCGGCCCGGCGAAGTCTTGGCGCTGCGCGGGCTAGGCGAGGTTCAGCGGCTTATTGGCCAGTACGACCAGGCACGGCAATACCAGACCCAGGCGTTGGCCTTGGCCCGGCACCTCGGTGACCGGCTCGGCGAAGTCTTGGCGCTGCGCGGGCTAGGCGAGGTTCAGCGGCTTATTGGCCACTACGACCAGGCACGGCAATACCACACCCAGGCCTTAACCTTCGCCCGGAACCTCGGATATCGATTGGGTGAAGCCGACGCGCTGCGAGGGTTGGGCGAGGTTGAGCGCCTCATTGGCCACTACGAGCAGGCACGGCAATATCACACTCAGGCCTTGACCTTCACTCGAAACCTTGGTGATCGGTCTGGGGAAGCCGAGGCGCTGTGGGCGCTAGGGCAGGTCGCCTCCGATACAGCAGAACGCGGCCAAGCCTGCGAACTCTGGCAGAAAGCGCTTGAGATTCATGAGCAACTCGGCGTGCCATTCGCCGAGACGATTCGCGCGGCGATGCGCCAGCTCGGCTGCTGTTGACAACCCACCTAGCAGCAAGTCTTACGGACCGCTGTGGTTAGTTCACTGGCCAGCGGCGAGCGTCCCGCTACCGCCCCAGGAGCGCAGCCGACCCCTGGCGCAACAGCCACAGCGGGATGCGTCACCCTAGGCAGCCGCCGGTTACCGCGGCTGGCCCGCGCGCTGACCTCCGCGGACAGCGGTGACGATGATCGTGACGGCGTGGCCGCCCGGCGCGCCCATGCTGCCCGCTACACCGGGCGTGCTGGTGCCGAGGCCACAGTCGACGCGTACCGGAAGGCACTGGACTGAACGGGCACCGGCAGGCGACACACCGGGCACCAACGCGCGACACGCCAGCATGAGTGGGCGACACGCCGGGCATCATCAACGAACACAGCGGGTTAACCCTCGTTCTCGTTGGTTTCACCCACGTGGCCTAGAGCTGGTAACGTTACTATAACGTTACTATACAGTGAGTCGCACAGTATCTACTCACCGCGGCAGGGAGGGCCGCTTTTTCCCTTTCGGGGGGAGGGGGACGTCGCTAAGAGCTATACCCACGCTGGCGCCGAACTGCGCCCGCGCGATGGCGCGCGCGCTCAGAACAGAGGGGCAGACAATGGTCGCTCATCGAACCCGAATCGGGGCAGCCTTCGCCACCTTGAGCGCAGCAACGTTAGCAGTGACGGTCAGCGCGGCGGCACCCGGGTCGGCGCAAACGTCAGTAGGTCAGGCGAATCCGGTAGCCCTCATCACCGGTGCGAAGTCCATCAACGTCACCGAAGAGCGCTACGACATCAAAGGGACCGACCTCGGCATCATGTGGACCGACGAGCGGAACCGGGTCCTGGCCGCCTTCGGCGACACGTTCGGGGCCGGATGGACCGGCGTCGACAGTGGATTCGCCAGACCGGCTGCCATTGACTGGCGCTCGAACACGCTGGCCCGCAGCTCCGACCGCAACCCGGCCGACGGCATGTCCTTCGACAACTACGTCACCGACCGTCCCGGCCACGCCAAGGAACTGATCCCCTCGCTCAAGCGGGAAGGCGTCGAGACGACCAAGATCCCGACCGGCGGCATCAACATCGACGGCCGCAATTACCTGGCCTACATGTCGATACGCAAGTTCACCGAACCCGGGCACTGGATCACGAACTACAGCGGCGTCGCCTACTCCGACGACGGCGGGCAGAACTGGAAGGATGCCCCGAGCGCGCGCCGCCCGAACACCGCTGCGCTCGACAACACCTTCCAGATGATCGCCTACGCGCGGCACCACGGTTACGTCTATGCCTTCGGCACACCTAACGGTCGTTTCGGCGACGCTCACCTGGCCCGGGTACCCGAAGACCAGTTGCTGGACAACTCCGCCTACGAGTACTGGACCGGCCACGGCTGGGAGCGCGGTAACAGCACAAGCGCGACCCCGATCGTCCAGGGCCCGGTCGGGGAGCTGTCGGTCCGCTTCGACAAGACGCTCAACAGCTGGGAAATGATGTATCTGGACGAGTCGCGAAAGGCAATTGTGTTGCGACTCGCGCCGCAGCCGACCGGCCCCTGGAGCGCGGAGATACCAGTCGCCACCGCCACCGAGTACCCGGACCTCTACGGCGGATTCCTCAACCCCGACTCCGAGGGCACTGACCTGTACTTCACCATGACCCAGTACAAGACTTACAACGTCATGATGATGCACGCGTCATTGCCGGCCAGCGTGGTGCGCAGCGCCAAACACTGATCAGCCGGCGAGCACCCCCGCAATGACGGCGGCGTGCAGTGCGTCGCGCCAGTGCCGCAACTCGGGCAGACCGGCGGCAGCCCACCCCGAAGTGTCCAGGACCGAGTTCGCCGGGCGCGGCGCAGGGCGGGGAAACTCCTCGGTACTGCACGGCTGCACCCGGTCCGGATCGGCACCGATCTCGGTGAACACCGCCCGGGCCAGCCCGTACCATGTCGTGGCGGATGCGTTGGTGCAGTGCAACACCCTGGCCGGCACCCGGTCGGCGGTCAGCGCCAGCGCGATCAGACCGTCGGCGAGGTCGGCCGTCCAGGTCGGGTTGCCATACTGATCGGCAACCACCCGCACGCTCGCACACTCGCCGGCTAGCCGGGCCATGGTGCGCACGAAGTTCGCCCCGTGGGCGCCGTAGAGCCACGCGGTCCGTACCACATGGACCGACGCTGCTGAGTCCAGCACCGCGCGCTCCCCCGCCAGCTTGGTGTGGCCATAGACGGTCTGCGGCGCTGTCGGACCGTCCACCAGGTTGGGCCCTGCACCGTGCCCCCCGAACACATAGTCGGTCGAGACCTGCACCAGATGCGCGTGATGGGCGGCGCAGGCACTGGCCAGGTTTTCCGGACCCTTCGCATTGACGGCGTGGGCCCGCGCCGCGCCTTGCCGCTCGGCGGCGTCCACCGCCGTGTACGCGGCTGCGTTGATCACGACGAGCCGGCCGCCGGCCGCCGCGGCGACAACCTGGCCGGACACTGCCGCCGGATCGGTGACGTCGAGCTCAGCTGAACCGGGCGCGAGGACCCGGCTGATCCCGGCGCGGGCCGCCGCGAGCACCAGATCCCGGCCGAGCTGGCCTGCACCGCCGGTGATGAGCAGCGACAGGTCCAGGTTCATGCCGTCTTCAGCGGCTCCCACCAGTCCCGATGCTCCGCATACCAGCGCACCGTGTCAGCCAACCCCCGGGCGAAGTCGACCTGCGGGACATAACCCAGCTGCGTTCGGATCTTGGTCCAGTCCACCGAATACCGGCGATCATGGGCCTTACGATCGACCACCGGCTGCACCTGCGACCAATCAGCGCCCAGCGCATCCAGAAGCAGGTTGGTGAGTTCGGTGTTGGTCAGCTCGGTGCCGCCGCCGATGTTGTAGATCTCACCTCCTCGGCCCTGCTCGAGCACCAGCGCGATACCGCGGCAATGGTCGTCGACGTGCAACCAGTCCCGCACGTTGAGTCCATCTCCATACAGCGGCACCGGCAGCCCGTCGAGAAGATTGGTGACGAACAGCGGGATGACCTTCTCCGGGTACTGGTAGGGACCGTAGTTGTTGGAGCAGCGGGTGATCCGCACGTCCATACCGTGAGTCCGCGCGTACGCCCGGACCAACAAATCGGCACTCGCCTTGGACGCCGAGTAGGGCGAGTTCGGCTCGAGCACGTGGTCTTCACGCCATGAACCCGACTCGATCGACCCGTAAACCTCGTCGGTGGAAATGTGCACGAACCGCCCCACCCCTGCGTCCAGGGCAGCCTGCAGCAGGATCTGCGTGCCCACCACGTTGGTCAGCACAAACGGATCGGCGCCCAGGATCGAGCGGTCCACATGTGATTCCGCTGCGAAGTGCACCACCGCATCGATGCCCGCCATCAGGTCGGCCACCAGCGACTCGTCGGTGATGTCGCCTTTCATGAACTGCAACGCCGGATGAGTCGCGACCGGAGCGAGGTTCGCCTCATTACCGGCATAGGTCAGCTTGTCCAAAACCACGACCTGCGCGCCGGCCAGCGTCGGTTCAAGTCCCTGCAGCACCCGGCGTACGAATGTGGATCCGATGAATCCCGCACCCCCGGTGACCAGTAACCGCATCCGCACATCCTCCTCAGTTCGCCGGCAGTGGGCGACCGACGACGGCCGAGTTTGCCATGGCAACCTGACCACGGGTTGCCACGTCTGGAGTAGACAGCTGTGTAACGCATCAGTTGAGGTCCAGCCGCGCCACAACAGACACTGCCGCCACATCAGTCGCAGGAGGGCATTCCGTGGACGACAGGCCAGGGCGGTCGGCGAACTCCGGAAGGAGGTCCGACCGGTCTGGCTCGCAGCGGCGCGGCGCCGATCGACACCGAACTCAGCCGACCAGATCCGGGCAGACCAGGTCGGGGCATAACCGCGCGCGAAGCACCGCGTCCGCGCGCAGGGGACGCGGTGGCGCCGGCTCCCAGCGGCATCGTCGGTGGGCGCTGCAGCTCATCAAGGTGGCCGCCGCGATGATCTCAGCGCTGGTGTTCTGCGTCACGGGCTACGGCTGGACGACGTTTCGGGACCTCCACCAGGGGTTGACCACCGCTAACGTGATCGGTGCGGCGGCCCCGGACAAGGCCACCGACATCCTGCTGGTGGGCCTGGACAGCCGCACGGACGCACACGACAATCCGTTGCCCCGGCAGGTGCTGGCTCAGCTGCGCGCCGGCGACAACGAGGGCGAACTCACCGACACCATGATACTGGTGCGCATCCCTAACGACGGGCGCCACGCGGTGGCGATTTCCCTTCCCCGGGATCTGTACGTCGAGCTGCCCGACGGTTACGGCAAGCACAAGCTCAACTCCGCGTTCACCCGCGCCAAGAGCGCGACCGCCGAGCGCCTCGTGGCGCAAGGCGCCGACCCGGCGACGGTGCGCGCCGAGTCCACCGCCGCCGGCCGGAAGGAGCTACTGGAGGCCGTCAAGGACCTGACCGGAGTGGGCATCGACCACTACGCGGAGATCAACCTGCTCGGCTTCGCGCTACTCACCGATGCTGTTGGCGGCGTGCCGGTATGCCTGCGGGCACCGGTTCACGACAGGTTCTCCGGCGCGGACTTCCCCTCCGGCCCACAGCTGATCTCCGGGCCGGACGCGCTGGCCTTCGTCCGGCAGCGGCACGGATTGCCTCGAGGTGACCTGGACCGCATCGTGCGCCAGCAGGCCTACATGGCCTCGCTGGCGAACAAGATCTTGACCGCAGGGACGCTGGCGAACCCCAGCCGGATCCGTCAGCTGATCAACGCCGCCCAGCAGTCGCTGGTTCTCGACGATGGCTTCGACGTGCTCGATTTCGCCAGCCGGATGCAAGGCCTGACCGCCGGCAACGTCGCGTTCGAGACCGTGCCGGTGCTCGGCGACGGCGATAGTGAGACCGATGGCTCGGTGCTCACCGTCGACCCGGAGGCCGTGCGTACCTTCGTCGCGCAAGCTGTCGAACCTCCCGCGAGCGCCCCGGTGGCGCCGCCCGCGGCGGCGGCGATCACTGTCGAGGTGTTCAACGCCGCTACCGTGGCCGGGCTGGCCAAATCGGTGTCCGAGCAGCTGACCGGGCAGGGGTTCATCCAAGGCACTGTCGGCAACAGCCGCGCGCGAGCCGCCAGTGTGGTGCGTTACCCCCCCGGTGGCGCGAACGCCGGCCGCCTGGTGGCCGACACGCTGGGCGGCCTGCCGATCGAGGAGGACTCCGACCTCGGTGCCGGCACGGTCCGGGTCTATCTCGGCAAGGACTACTCCGGCCCGAGCAGACGCCGGATCGGCGGCGCATCGCCTGGACCGGTGGGCACCGCGCAGGCCAGCGGTGCCGCGCGGACGATCCCGGACGTCGCCGACGGCGAGGGCACCTCGGTCGCAGCGTCGAGCACCCCGGCCCCGGCCAACCCACCGCCGCGCCCCGCCATGATAGGCGGCAAGGTGCCCTGCATCTCCTGACCGCCATCGCCTCCTGTCACCCCGACATGGAGACATATCGGGCTTTCGGTACCCCTTTTCACCCCGATATGTCTCCATGTCGGGGTGAAACGAGGGCAAGTTAAGGTCTCAAGGCGATGACCATTACCGACCAGGTACTCGGCCCGATGCTGCGCGCGGACCCTGCCAGACCTCGAATCACCCACTACGACGACGCCGCCGGCAGCCGGGTGGAACTATCCGGCGCCACGCTGGCCAACTGGGCGGCCAAGACCGCGAACTGGCTGCGTGACGAGCTGGACATCCAACCCGATGATCCGGTCGCGGTGTTGTTGCCACCGCACTGGCAGACCGCCGGGGTGTTGTTGGGCGCATGGTGGTGCGGCGCGACGGTCGTCACCTCGGCCGCCGGCGCCGCCGTCGCGCTGTGCGGGGTAGACCAGATCAACGAGGTCGCAGGGTCGGACGAGCTGGTCGCGCTGGGGCTGGACGCTTTGGGGATGGGTATCTCGGTGCTGCCTCCAGGCGTGCGGGACTTCGCCAGCGAGGTTCGGGTGCACGGCGATACCTTCCAGCCCGGCGGTTCCGGACCGGACACCGACACGGTGCTCGCCTCGGCTCGGGCGCAGGCCACTGCCCTGGGTCTGGCCGCCGACGACCGCCTGCTGTGCATCACCGGCTGGGACGCCGAGACACCTGGCGAGATTCTGCTCGCGGTGCTGGCCGCCGACGCATCGCTGGTCCAGTGCACGGGTACAGATCTGGGCGCCCTGCCGCGCCGCTGCGCGACCGAGCGAGTGACCGTCACACTCGGCGTCGAAGTGCCGTCGCTGCGCCGGGCCGGCTGATCAACATCCTGTTACGGTGGGCGCAGGCCGTCGAGCAGCCGCGCCGGGCACACCTCTACCGGGAACGGCTGTTGCGCGCTGAAGACCTCATCGCCGGTCACCTTGGCAATCAGCTGGTAGTGACCGTGCTCATCGAGCTCGTGGACCTCCAGCCCACCCGGCTGCACCGGATTGAGCAGCCAGTACGAGCGCACCCCTAGCCGCTCGTAGTGGGCTTTCTTGGTGTTGCGGTCGTTCAGCTGGGTACTGCGGGACAGCGCTTCCACCACGAGCAGCGGAGCCACCGGCAGGCACGCCTCGGTGAGATCGTCGTAACGGGCCACCAGCACGTCGGGCTGGACCTCGCTGGTGACAGCGGTCCGCAGCGCGAAGGGGGCAATCAGCACACGCAAGCTCCGTGGGCAGGCTTGTCGCAGCACCGTGCAGAGCTCCAGTGACATCTCCTGGTGCGACCACCCCGGCGCCGGGGTCACGAGGAGCATCCCATCGATGATCTCGTAGCGCCGTCCGTCATCGGGCATCGCCTCCAGGTCGTGCACCGTGAACGGGCGACCCTCGGCGAGTCCGATCGGTTCGGTCATGGCTGTCATGGTCCCCCTCCTTTCAGTTCGGGGCCACCCTGCCGGATGGCACCGACAATTCGCCGCGGGCACCGTGGCTTGTCACCGATGTGACACACACCCGCGATAGGCTGGGGCCGAGGGGTGATTCGGGCAGATTCGGCGGGAACCATGCGGCGCGTGTTGATGTTGCTTGTCTTGGCGGTGTTGCTTACGGCCTGTTCAGAGGCCCCTACCGGATCGTTCGGGGCAAACCCGCCACCACACCCACAAGCACACGTCAGCATCCTGCCGGGGGACAAAGCAGCCAACGTCAGCCCGACACTGCCGGTCTCGGTGCGGGTCACCGGCGGTGCCCTGCTGCAGGTGGCGCTGACCAACGCGGACGGCAAGGCCGTGGCCGGCACGTTGAGCGCAGATCGGCGCAGCTGGACCAGCTCGGAGCCGCTGGGCTACGGCAAGACCTATACCTGGACCGGCTCCGCGGCGGGCTCTGATCACCTGTCGGTGCCTATCACCGGTTCGTTCCGCACCGTCACGCCGAAAGAGCAGCTACACGCAACGCTGAACATCGGCGATGGGGATACCGTCGGCATCGCCGCTCCGATCATCTTGCAGTTCGATGACCACGTGTCCGACAAGGCCGCCGTTGAGCGGGCGCTGCAGGTCCAGACGTCCGTGCCGACCGAGGGATCGTGGGCGTGGCTACCTGACGACAACGGTGGCTCCCGAGCGCACTACCGGCCCAAGGACTACTGGCAGTCCGGCACCAAGGTCAGCGTCACCGCCAAGCTCTACGGCGTCGCATTCGGCGAGGGCTCTTATGGTCGGGAAGACATCAGCACGCAGTTCACCATCGGTCGCGCGCAGATCGTCAAGGCAGACGTCAACAGCCATCGCATGATCGTCATCCGGGACGGGCAGGAGGTGATGAACTTCCCGGCCAGCTACGGGCTGAGCTCCGACCCGAATCGCAACACCACCAGCGGCATTCACGTGGTCATGAACAAGGCGCAGACCGTATTGATGTCCAACCGCGCCTATGGATACGTCAACATCCCCGAGCACTGGGCGGTGCGGATTTCCAACAACGGAGAATTCATCCACGCCAACCCGGAGACCACCGGCGTGCAAGGCTCGTCCAATGTGACCCACGGTTGCGTGAACCTGTCCACCGCCAACGCGCAGGAATACTACGACTCCGCGATCTTCGGCGATCCCGTCGAGGTGACCAACAGCCCAACTCCACTGACCGGTGCGGACGGCGACATCTACGACTGGACGGTGCCGTGGGACGACTGGCTGGCGATGTCGGCCCTGCACTCCTGAGGTCGTGAGATCCGGAGGGTCGAGCTCGTGCCTCGGCGTCGGCGGCCCTGCCCTCGCGTCGCCCGGCCCGAATTCTCAAAAGCAAACAGACAAATAGTACAACACGCGCGACTAAAAATCCGCTATGTGTACGCGTCATAACTTTGCGTTTCCACGGCGGAAGCCGTAACGCAGCTTTGCTGGGATGCGATGAACCCGATACGGGCGGCCCAGCAAAGGGGGACCATGGCGACTCAAATGCGCTGGACCCGGCGAACATCGGCCGCCGTCACCCATCGGGCGCGCCTGCGCCATCACCCGCGCATAAGCGGACTCCATGCGCACGGAAGCGAGCGGCTTCCAGTGACGAAATGTGCAATCGACTGACGAACCGGGAGGCTGAGATGGGAAACTACATCGTCAACGGCGAGGTTGTGGACGTGCGCGAGGACCGGCCAACCGCCGCGGATCTCAAGCGCCACAGCAAAAGCGTGCTGTCAGATTGGGTAATGGCGAGCATGCCCGACGGCCAGATTGTGAAAATCGAAGACAACAAGCCGCTGCCCCCCAATGCTGTCGACTACTCGGTCGTGACGCCGTTCACCTATGGGAGCGCAGATCGGTTGGGATGATGTCGTCGCCGATTAAAGACCTCGAAACTCGGCGAAGGCTGAGCCGACTCAAAACCGAGGCGTTATTACTCTCGCAACAATTTGGCGGTGTCCGGTTCGATATGCAGCACGGTACCTGGTTCTATGTCGAGCGATTCCCGATCTCGCCAGGTTGGAATAAAACACACATCGAGCTGCTCATTGATATTCCGCACGGCACTCCCGGCTATCCCTCGGTGCCGCCATAATGGTTTTGGACCGACTACGATCTGCGCACCAAAAAAAGTCAGCCGATCAATCATTTCTTCACGCGTGGTCCGAGCAGCGACAGGGAACATATCGATCACGGCTGGGGGCATTTCTGCGTGCACCTCATCGGCTGGCGACCGGCCGGCGGCGCCGACTTGATGCGCGGCCATAGCTTGATAACCTATTTGAATCTGATCGCCGCAATCTTTCGCGATCGGCGCACCCTGAGTGGAGCATGACCATGGCACTTGAGGTGCACGACATCGTGCTGAGTTCGAGCTTGTGGTTGCGGTTACGTGACCATCTGCTACCCACTGGCGACGGCGCGGGCCAATGGAGCAACAATGAGCAGTTGGCGTTCATCCTCGCCGCACCGAACGTCTCGGCGAGCCGAGTCCGCTTGGTGGGCCATGAGCTACTTCTTGCGCAGCGTCCAGACTTGGCTCACCAGTCGCCATCAGCCATCGGGCCAGCTGGTCAGTTCGTCGCTGACGCGCTGACCAGGTGCCGGCAAGAGGGGTGGAGCCTCATCGAGGTCCACTCCCATCCCTTTGACTCGAGTCCGCGGACAACTTTCAGTGGGGTCGACTGGTCCAACGACCGGATGAAGATGCCCCGTCTCGCGTCGATGTTACCCGATCCGTTTTATCACGCTACGATAGTCGTGGGGCAGAACAGCCTCGACGCCCATTACTATCAGCGTGCTACCGGAGCAATTCTGCCGGTAGGTCAGGTGACGATCGTCGGTGGCATCTGCGGCGAGTCACCAGTCTTGAGTCACTTTCCCTCCTCGACTTCCGCGCGCAACTCTGTGCGCGCACCGGAAGTGCGGCACAGCCGCCAACTTCCGCTGCTCGGCGCATCCACCCAAGAGGCCTTCTCAAAAGCGCGGATCGCTGTCGTCGGCCTAGGCGGTCTTGGGTCGTTCGTTGCCTTAGAGCTTGCCTACCTCGGCGTCGGCCACCTGACTCTGATTGATCCCGACTGTATCGAAGCCAGCAATCTCAACCGACTCATCGGCGCCGGACCGCAAGACATCGGACGGTACAAGGTCGACGTTTTTCGAGAGCTCCTCGAGCGGGTGGCGCCCAACGTCGGGGTGACCGCCGTAGCAGCGCCCCTCCTGGACGATACGGCTCTCGACCACGCCAAAACTGCCGACCTGCTGCTGGGCTGCGTCGACGGGCACGGTGCCCGACTGTCGTTGAACCATCTATCCATTCGTTACCTCATTCCGCTCATCGACGCCGGGACGGGCGCTAGACCGGGTACCGACAGCCGCGCCGCAAAAGTTGGTGGGCAAGTGCAGGTTGTGGCACCGGGTTTCGGATGCCTCGAATGCCGAGGCTTCATCCAGGCCCGACAAGCGGCGTATGATTTGGCCCCGCCGGGAGTTCAGGAATACGAAAGAGCCCACGGCTACGGCACCGAAGAGGCCGCACCCTCGGTGATATTTTTGAATGGCGTAGTAGCATCAATGCAGGTTGCACTTGCCGTTCGCATTCTCTCCGCCGAGTCAGGGCACGAGCACGTCGTGCCGAAATTGGTCATCTACGACGCGCAGGCTCAGCGCACGTTTACGGCGGGTGTCAGCTACTCGCCGGAGTGCGCGACCTGCGGTATCGATGGGGTCGCCGGAGTCGCCGACCTGGCACCCCTGCGGGCTGCGCCGACGGCCGGCCCCCTGTTCGCCTCAGCATTACTGGTCACTGAAGCTAGCCGGAGCTGACGATGCCGGATCCCATTCCGAGAAATAGAAGCGCTCATGGCCGTCGGGGCCGCCGGCTGGCTCGGCAGAGAGGTTGGCGAGGCGCCTTCCGGCGAACCCTTGACAACGACGGCGCCGAGCCCGGCATGCCGCAGCAATGCACGTTCGCCGGGCCCGCACTTCGCTTGGATCAACCTCTCCGGCGCGCCCACGAGCACCCCGACCCCACTGCGCCGCCTTCACCGGCTCCAGCGGATCAACCAGAACAGACCTTGCCCACCCACGACAACACTGCCCCGCTACCGGCACCGCCCGCCCCGGTGGTGCACGCGGAGCCTCCCCCCCGGCCCCCCGACAGCAACACCGATCCGGCCCCACCACGGGTGCCGGCCCTGCGAGCCGACCCACCGCTGTCCAGCGTCCGCGACAACACCGAACAGGCCTCATCACTCCGGCCACCGTTGCCGGCCCTGCGACCGCACCACCCGCTCCGGCGCACCCACGACAACGCCCAACAGGCGCCACCTCCACCACAACGTCCGCCCGCCGGACCGCTGACCCGACCACCTCAACCGCTGCAGCGAGTCCGGGCGAACGCCGAACCTCCCCGACCGCGTGCGGCGAGGCAACGACGGGCCGGCGCGGACGTGGTGATCGGCGCGTCGCTGGTGGCGAGCGTTGCCCTCGTGGTGGGGCTCACGCTGCCGCTTCTGTCGTCCGGTGCACCATCGAACCCGGCGGCACTACCACCGGCGAGTGAGCACGCCGACGCCGCACCGGCACCGGACAGCCAGAACAATCCGGGGGCGCGCGCCGACCAGCCGGCTGCGGTGGCCGCGGTCAATCATGGTCCCGCGCGCGGCCCCGTGACGCTGCTCGCTGATCGGACCGCGGCAGCGCCGGGTATGCCGGTACAGCTTCCTGCGCCAGCCCAGCCGGCCGGTGTCGCCGGTCCTGTGCTGCAGGTCGAGTCGCAGGCAGGCGACCCCGGCCACCGGCAGGCCGGGACCGGATATCCCGGCCCGGGCTGGCAAGCAGGGCCACCGGCCCCATCCATTCATCCAGATCCGCCATCTGAATACGAACGCGAGCAACTTGCGCGGCTAGCGAAGTTGCTGGCACAGCTGCCGAGCAGCCCGGGCGGCACTACTGCCGGCGGCTCCACCTTCCCTAAGGGCGGCGGAGCCACCTTCCCCAAGGGCGCCCCGATGAGCCCGAGCTTGCCCAAGAGCACCCCGAACCCCCCCAAGAGCACCTCCGCCTCGCCTGGCGGCTCCCAGGCCAACTTCGGCGGCGGCGTTAGCCCCTCGGGCTCCAGCGCCAACCGCCTAACCGGGCCGACTGGTTCCGGCCGCTCCGGTGGCGCGGCGGGCCCCAAGGCCTTCGGCGGCTCCAACTTTGGCGGCTCCAACCTTGGCGGCTCCAATTCCGGCGGCTCCAGCTCCGGAAACTCCGGGGGTGGCCGCTTCGGCGGCGGCGGTCTCGGCTCCGGCGCCTCTGGGCACAGCTCAGCCAAGTGAGAGCACCCGGCGGCAGCACGACAATGTCCCCAGTGTCCTGTCCTTGGTGGGTATTTCTGGCCTGACCGTCTCCTCTTCTCAACATCGTCTGGTGAGCGTGTACCGGTCCGGTGTTCCTTGCAGTCGGAGGCGTATTGGCGCACGCGTGACTCGTAGGGAGCGATATTGCCATGCGTAGCGCGATGGAACATGTGTCGGTGAACGGCGTCGAGTTGGAGTTTGCCTGTGTGGGTTCGGGTGAGCCGGTGGTGTTCATCCACGGCGGCGGTATCGCTGACACTGGCCTGCCCCTGGCGGCCGAGCCGGCTCTGAACGAGCACTACCGGATGATCCGATATCGGCGGCGGGGATATGCCGGGAGCACCCGGATCCAGGGCCCAGTCTCGATCGCGGAACATGCACAGGACTGCCGGGCACTGCTGGGTGCACTCGATGTCAGGCAGGCACACATCATCAGCCACTCCTACAGCGCTGTGGTGGCCGTGCGGCTGGCTGTCGATGCCCCGGAGGTCGTATCCAGCCTGGCGCTGTTCGATCCCTCGCCGCTCGTCGTGATGACCTCAGAGGAATTCGACGACGCGATACGCCCCAGCATCCGCCCGATCATGGATAACTACTTGGCGGGTGACCCGGTGGCCGCGGTCGATGGCATCTTCTCTGAAGTATTCGGCCTGGACTGGCGGGCCGAGGTCAGCCGCACGGTCCCCGGCGGTCCCGAACAGGCGGACCAGGACGCGGCCACCCTTTTCGAGTCCGATCTGCGAGCTGGGCAGCAGTGGCACTTCGGCGCCGAGGAAGCAGCAAAGATCACCCAGCCGGTGTTGTTCCTCACCGGAACCGACAGCCTGCCGATCTTCGTCGAGGTCCGCGACCGGCTTCACGCGTACCTACCGCAAACCGAGGACGACGTGATGCCCGAAGCCAACCATCTGCTCCACCTCCGACACCCTGCTGACGCCGCGGCAAGGCTTGCCGGCTTCCTCAAACGCCACCCGATCGCGTAGGCACCCTCGGCGGTACAACGGCCCGGCCCCGGGCTGCAGCCGACTCATCGACCCGTCAAGGAATTGTCGCGCTACAGATGTAGGAAATCTCTTGACCTACATCATTTGGTGTAGCGACGCTGCCCGATCTGCGGTACGCGAAAGCTGATCTGTATGGACGACGAACATTCGTCGACCGTCCGGCACTCTGGCAATCGGAACGAATCCTAACCGTGGTTCCTCAGGGTCCACCTGGCGACCCAACGCAAGAAACGGAGCTCGATCCGATGGACGAATATGTCGTCACGGTCAACCGCGTCTACAAAGAAGAAGAACTGCCCGGATGGATGCATCGGGAGGTCCACGATCACGACCGCCGTTATGAGTGCGACGGGCATGTTTTTGTCGACGGACGGTGGGGCGGGCTGGTCTGTAAGAAATGCGGCCGATAGCTCTCAGCTGTTGACGATAGTTGGCCACCGTCAATGGCGGGTGGAGTGTTGGCCTGACGTGGACAGGCGGGGCCGACACGAGTATTCCGTCGCGTCGACGCGCTTGTCCCGGAACATGATCGCTCGACCGTGTTGATCTAGCTGTTGAGCAGGGCGCGGGCCATGACGACGCGTTGAATCTGGTTGGTGCCCTCGTAGATCTGAGTGATTTTCGCGTCGCGCATCATCCGCTCGACGGGGAAATCCCGCGTATAACCGTAACCACCGAACAGCTGCACCGCATCGGTCGTCACCTCCATCGCCACGTCGGAGGCGAAGCACTTGGATGCCGAT